>CAWAEF010000016.1:0-12288 GCA_963780985.1 uncultured Alphaproteobacteria bacterium | reverse complement strand
ACGGCCAGCACGCTCATCGAAAAGGCCACCGGCCGCATGGGCTCTTCTTTCGCTCCCTGCTCCAGATTCTCCTTCAGGTCCTGCACTTCGCTCGCGTCCATAGGGTTGTGCCTTCTCATATTGGATTGGGGGCTTTCGGGGGAAGCCAGCATCGATCAGGTTACGAACCCGTTGGTCCCGATCCCCCCGCCGTGGCGGGCTGATCTATATGTATGACGGAGTCGTTTAAATCTCTGTGAAGTCTGATTCAACCAGTCGGACGGAAAGACCACCGAGCTAGTAGCCAGCCGCTAGCAGCTTGGAGACTATTTCCGCTTCCAGCGCACGCCGTCCTTCGAGTCCTCAATGACCACGCCCTTCTCCGCCAGCTCATTGCGAATCTGGTCGGCGCGGGCAAAGTTGCGCGCCTTCTTGGCAGCCGTGCGCTCGGCCACCATAGCATCGATCGCCTCATCGGTCAGGGCTTGCGCGGCCAGCAGCTCCGGCGCCACGTCCGCCATCCTGCCGGTCTCCTTCGCCCACTCGAGCGCGCGCCGAGTCGTCTCCGCGTCGCGATCCTCGATCACATCAAACACCGCGTCGGTACCGCTTCAACGCCGGCAGAATCGCATTCCGGTCCGCCGTAAAAAACTGCCCCTGATCGATCGCCGTGTTCCCCGCGCGAACCATCTCGAAAATTGCCGCAAGCGCCTCCGCTGTGTTCAGGTCATTGGCCAGCGCATCTCTGAAGTCAGCCTGCGTCTTCTTGGCGATCTCTTGAATCGCCGAATTCTCGCCCACTGCAAACTTCCCCGCCGTCAGCCGCGCCTGAAATTCTGTGATCGCCTTCTTTTTCCTTGTGGCCCACAGGCGATTTACCAATAGCAACTCTATAGGTTTTAATCAGTTGGTCATTGTTAAACAGACTCAGGGTGCGCTTAGATTTTTCCACAAGAATGTAGTCCGCCAAAGGCAAAGTCTCGTGTGGGATAAAATCAGGATCGGACTCACATGCCGATAAAATCAGACCAAGGGCCAACAAGGCTTTTTGTGGGCTTAAAGGGCCAACGTCTCATTTCAACACTCCAGCTGTTCTGCAATTTTATATTATTATTGCATAGCTCAGATTGGGTCGTATTGTCAATTACCCAGCGGAGAAAAATAAAGATGCCTGCTGTAAAATAAATCTCCAGCAGGCATTCTTTCCTACTTATAGATGGACAAACGCTTCGTGATTTGACTCACCGCATCCCATGGTCCAAACAGAACCGCCCCGTAAAAGACGAGCTGTTCCTGAGGTGTCTGAAGGGTTTGTCCAGCTGCTCTTGATACCCACCACCGGTCATGGTGTCCGTGAACGCCGACCTGGATGCCCTGCTCCTGCGCAGCAATAACCGTCTTTTTGATCTCACTGGATTTACCCCTTAGATAATAAACAGGATCTGGGAGATGTTCGGATAAACATTGCCATCCTTGTCCACATAATCATTCAGTCTCAAACGCTCATTGTCGAGCTGAGCCCCAAGGCCTATGGTCATATGAGCCAGCGCATTCATAGCCACACCCGTATCAATATCCTTGTTGATAACGGCTACTATTTTGTTTTCAAACGGCATTTTTTGCTCCTTTCAATTGCGCATCTTTGTAAGCTATCACACCAAAGCCAATGATGCCTGCGGCTAAGGTTATGGGTATTATGGTGACGCCACAGAACAAATGCCTGTGCATCATGGGCTCCACCGAAAGCGTTAATCACAAAGCCAATAGAGGTATGCAGGGCATAGCCAAAAGCTCATCGATGATCATATTAGCCACGGGCTGGGTTGACCGCCACATGTTCTGGAACGTAAGTCGATGCCTTGTAAATAGCCAAGATCTGGTACGCACAGCAGACACCAACAATCACGAAGCTCACAAAATGCTTGCCTCGGTCATGAAGCCCGCAACAAGAGCCGCGAAGGTTGCAAACATTAAGATACCAGCCCATGGCTGGAGCCCAAGTATCGTCCCGTCTTTTCAGCAATCAACCTGAAAACAGGAGCCCCAAAACACATGCCCGTAAAGATCATGGAGGTTAAGTAACTAGCACCAGATTCTTCCATGCCATAAACCAGCTTTAAAAAGGACTTTCCCCATACGTCGGCAAATCCCTCCAAAGGCCCCACCATCAAACCAGCACAAAGGCAGGTGAAGATGACACGACTGTTAGTAAAGACTGTTTTGACATCGGCCACAACGCTTTTTTGAGAGGTCGATTCGATCTATAACGACATATACGTTACAGCTGCCAGAACGATACCAACGACTGAGAATATCTTGATGACCGCTTGATACCCCAAGCTAGTACACATGTTATCCACCGGCCCACCGCCGTAAATGGCTCCGATCAAGCCGATCGTAACTGAGATACTCAACATACGGGTAAACCTCTCTTCCGCAAAGGTCATACGGATAATTTTGAAGACACCCAAGATCGCCGCCGACGAGCCAATACCAATCAACACACGACCGATGATCGGAAACACCCAGTTATCGGACATGATGATGGGCAGCATACCGGCAACCGTCAACAAGATACAGCCAGACATCACTTTCCGCGGACCATAACGGTCCAGCATAATGCCGATAGGCAAATGCATAAGCACATAACCAATGTAGTAAACGCCGGCATACTGGCCAAACAGAGCCGCATCCATGTGGAATTGCTGCATAATGTCATCCAACATAACGTTGGGCATGACCCGTAAGATGTATTGATACGCATAGAAGATGGATGCAATCATCCATACAGTCCACGCAATAGTTTTCGATTTAGACATAAGTTTTCTCCTTTAAAATAATTCATTCCTCTTTATTGAGGGGTATAATTCCAGATATGATTTGGGTAATGAATATGCTCCGCCTTAGCGGAGGAGGAGAAGGCCACCGAGTAGAGAAACTTGAAAAATGTAAGCGTCGCTAAAGGACATTCATTCAATCTCAAATAGTTAAACCCATGGCATGTGTACGCCACTAGTATAAATGTGGGGTGAATATGGTATGTTGTCAAGGAGATATTATTAAAAGTGATAATAAATTAGGTCTCATTAAGAATCCAGATTGATAACGTCAATGCGAAGATTCCCGACTCCCGTCATCCTGAACGGACGACCGCGAAGCGGGCGGTAGTGAAGGATCCAGTTATAAATGTGTCGCGCAGCGAGTCTGCTGTAGATGGTCCCATGCATCTTGTTTGACATCATATAGACCACTGCTTGTTTCATTTATTTGCTTGATAGATTTAGAAGCAGAGTCGCTGCGCGACGCATCTACAACTGGATCCTTCACTACCTCCCGCTTCGCGGTCGTCCGTTCAGGATGACGGCGACGGGGATTATATCTAATCCACCCGTTTTGCATAGGAGCTACCTAAACTTTTTCAGCAACACCCGGCGCCGGCGAGAAGTGCTCGTCCAACTTATTAGGCACATTCAGCCACTGATCAGCATCCGCTGGTGGCGCCTGCTTGCGGCTTACTTGGGGCCATTGGTTGGCATAGAGTTGGTTAAACTCAACCCACGTCTCCATATCCTCCGCATTATCAGATTTGATAGCTTCCGCAGGGCATTCTGGTTCGCATACACCGCAATCGATGCATGTCTCGGGATCGATGACCACCATGTTGTCACCGATGTGAAAGCAATCCACGGGGCATACTTCGACGCAATCGGTGTACTTACATTTGATGCAATTTTCTGTAACGACATAGGTCATGAGGGCCTCTTAATAACGAACGAGAGCGGATCCCCATACCAGCCCTGCTCCGATAGCCTCGTGCAGAATCAGGTCGCCGCGTTTGACTCGGCCTGTTTTGATAGCATGGGTTAATGCCAGGGGAATAGACGCAGCCGATGTGTTAGCATGCTGGTCAACGGTTACGATAATCTTTTCCTGGGGAAGATTTAACTTCTGGGCGATGGCGTTAATAATTCGCACGTTCGCCTGATGAGGTATAAACCAATCGATATCTTCGCAAGTAATTTGGTGCTTGGCAAGGATCGCTAAAGCCGACTCCGTGAGCTTATTCACCGCATGGCGGAAGACTTCTTTTCCTTCCATGGAAATGACACACTTATCATTCAGATGCAAAATATCCCGGAACTGGCCGTCGGAATGCATATAAACACCCAACACACCACGTTCATCATCGGTTTCTTCCGCCCGCAGAATCACCGCCCCTGCCCCGTCGCCAAACAAGACACAAGTCCGACGGTCTTCCATGTCAAGGATACCCGAAAGCTTTTCCGCACCAATAACCAAGGCTGTTTTAGCCTGGCCTGTGCGTAAATAGTTGTCAGCTGTCGAAAGCGCTACCAAATAGCCGCTACACACGGCGGACACGTCAAAGGCAAATGCATTATTGCAGCCAAGCTTGGCTTGCACCGAAACCGCCGTAGATGGGAATGTATTATCATCAGGAGTAGATGTCGCCACAACGATCAGATCAATTTCAGAAGGCTTGATACCCGCATTGTGCAACGCCTCTTGCGCCGCCGCTGTTGCCAGATCCGAAGCTTTCTGGTCATGGCTCGCAAAATGCCGGAATTCGATACCTGTACGCTCAACAATCCACTCATGGGTGGTATCCACAGTCTGAGACAATTCATGATTGCTGATTTTGCGCTCGGGCAAATAGGATCCAACACCAATGATTTGAGAGCGTATCGACATTTTATCCCTGAGCTCTTAATGGTACAACTACAGCATCCTGGCCTCGGCTACCCATATCGGCATGCCACTGTTCAAGACCTTCCCGGATAAGCTTGTTCACGTCCCGGTCCACCATATCAATGGCAACCGCAATGGCATATGAAAAGCCAATAGCATCCGTGCCACCGTGACTCTTCACGGAAATACCGTTCAGACCCAAAAAGGGCGCACCATTGTTCTGGCGAGGATCGAACTGCGCACTAAAAGCCTTCAGCACGGGACGTGCTAGCAAATAAGTTAGACGAGTCCACCAATTGCGTCCGAAATTAGCCATGAGGAATTGTTTGAAAATCGTGAAGCTACCTTCCGCGGTCTTCAAAGACACGTTGCCGGTAAAGCCATCGGTCACAATCACATCCACTTTGCCCGTCAGCACATCTGTGCCCTCGACAAAGCCCTGGAAATTGCTCACCCAGCGCGATTCTTTCAAAAGGGCATGGGTCTCTTTAATGATCGCATTGCCTTTAAGATCTTCAGCGCCAATGTTGAGCAAGCCAACGGAAGGAACCGTATTTCCCAAAACCTGTTGAGAAAACACCTGCCCCATCATGGCAAATTGCACGAGGTTCTCAGCGGAGCATTCCACATTGGCACCCAAATCGAGCATAACGCCGCGCTTGCCTAACAATGTGGGAATGGAAGCTGCAATAGCAGGACGATCAATGCCCGCTAGGGGCTTAAGGATAATCTTTGAAAGGGCCATGTACGCGCCGGTATTGCCGGCAGACACAACAGCATCTGCCTGACCGTCAGCGACGGCTTCGATAGCAAGACGCATACTGGAAGATTTAGAACCACGCAAAGCTGCGCTCGGCTTCATATCGCCCGTAATGACTTCATTTGTGTGAATGATCCGCAGACGAGCCTGGTCCAGTTTGTATTTAACTATTAAAGGCCGTATCTGCGCCTCGTCCCCGAAAATGAGGAAAAATACACTCGGATATTTCTTCTGCGCAAGGCCAACCCCCCCGATAATCATATCAGGAGCATCATCGCCGCCCATCGCATCTATTGCCAGCTTAATATTCATACATTTTTGCCCTATACAATTAACAACCTCAACCGTATCCAGAGCCCTCCCAAGCTGCTCGCTTTGCGAAGCAACCAAGTTACTAAAATGACATAACTCGACCTAAAGGATCCTTATCCGTAGATAAACAAACAGGACTGCCCGCTATAATCAAGCGCACAACCCTGTCAGCCAAGACCTAAACCCCTTGGATCTTATTATACTTTACGCCTTGAGGGCGATCAGTGGACGGCCATTGTAATGACCGCAAGCGCCGCATACATGATGGGGCAACTTCATTTCACCACAGTTTGAGCATTCACCCATACTAGTTGGCTTTAAAGCGTGATGCGAACGACGCATATTACGCTTGGATTTCGACGTTTTTCTCTTTGGAACTGCCATGTTTACACCTAAGTTACCTAAACTCTAACAAGTGTTTGTACCCGAATTTGAGGAGAAGAGCAACATTTCTTTCGGGGGTGTTAACCATTTAAAAATATGATACTCATTATGATGGTAAAGAAGCGAGACTCAGAAAAGGGTTGTCATGCGCACAGAATCATTTATTACAGATAAAGCTCAGTTAGTTCGCCATTTCGAACAGGGCTGCAAGGATAAAGCCGACTGGCGCATAGGCACCGAAAACGAGCAATTCATCTTCTCGATGACAGAACTAGTCCGAGCACCCTATGAGGGAAAAAGGGGAATAGAAGCCCTCCTCACAGCTTTCATCAACGATGGTTGGCAGCCCATTATAGAACACGACCGTGTCATCAGCGTCACCAACGGCAAAGCATTCCTAACCCTTGAGCCCGCAGGACAATTCGAGCTATCGGGCGCCACACTCAAAACCCTTCATGAAAATCTGGGAGAACTCCATTCCTATCACAAACAGCTGTACGGACACCTTAAGGTCCTAGGGCTCGGCCTGCTAAGTCAAGGCCTTGACCCCAAAACAAAGCGTGAAGACATGCCTTGGATGCCCAAAGGCCGATATAAAATCATGAGAGATTATATGCCCAAGCGCGGCGATCACGGACTGGATATGATGACGGCAACTTGTACGGTTCAAGCAAACTTGGATTATGGATCGGAAGAAGACTGCGGCAAGAAAATGCGCGTCGCCTATGCTTTACAGCCATTGGTCACAGCCATGTTTGCCAACTCACCCATTTTCCGAGGACAACTCACTGGCTTTAAAAGCTTCCGCGCCCACATTTGGTCTGACACTGACCCCGACCGTAGCGGTCTGTTGCCATTTATATTTAACGAGCCCTTCACCTTTGAAAAATACGTAGATTACGCACTCGACGTACCCATGTATTTCGTTTATCGAGACGGCATCTATCACAATCACGCTGGCCAATCTTTCAGAGACTTCATGGCAGGAAAACTTCCCGGCCGAGAGGGCGAGATACCTCTCATGAAAGACTTCGAAGACCACTTGACCACCGTGTTCCCAGAAGTACGTCTCAAGCAATACATTGAAACCCGTGGCGCCGATGGCGGCTCTGTCTCACATATGGAAGCACTGTCTGCATTCTGGACAGGCCTGCTATACGATCAAGACACCCTTGATGAGGCTTATGAACTAACCCGGGACTGGAGCTTCGAGGAATGCCTACAACTGAAAGCAGACGCGACCCGATCAGGTCTAGAAGCCAAGTTCCGAGGGCAACCGCTAGACGTAACAGCATCCGTGTTCGTAAATTTAGCCAAACAGGGCTTGATCAATCGAGGATGTAAGAATGGAGGCGGACAGGACGAAACGATTTATCTTTCCTACTTGGAAAATCTGATCAGCAAAAAACAATGTCCCGCCGATGCACTTATCTGGGAATTTAAAGAATTATGTCAGCTTGACGTGGATCTATTTCTAAAAGCCCACCTCCACCAAGGCCCAGAAAGTAAAGGCGGCACAGGGGGGAGAGGAGATGAGCTCGCCGGCTGGGCCGGCCTTCTAGGGGCATATTTTTAACCCTACACTAACCAAAAGGGTTGTCATATTCTAGGGAACCGAACAGAACAGATCTCCGCTAGTTGCAACATTCACTTTATTACACATGACAACGCAGATGGCGCGTTAGCCAAGTGCGAAAGCCGGGCGCCGGCTTTCGCACTTAAATAACGTACTTGGCTCCAGACAACTCAGATAGTGCGTTAGCTACGTGCGAAAGCCGAGCACCGGAGCGGAGCGTACTTTTGGGTACGTGAGCACCGGAGCGCAGGCTTTCGCACGTAGATGACGTGCTAGATGAGTTGTGACCCTTAAGCGGGATCGACCCAGCCGATATTGCCATCAGTCCGACGATAAACCATATTCAACCGGCCATGCCCTTCATTGTAGAACATCATCGCCGTCTGCTCAGACAGATCCAAACGCATCACCGCCTCACCGACAGTCAAGGTCGGAATTTCAGCCTTAAATTCAGCAATAACGGGGGGCGCCAATGACTCATCGCTAGCGTCCTCAATAGCATCAGGTTCTTCCGCCGCCAGCACATAATAAGGCGCTTCCGGGTTAAGACGTGCTCCGGCTTGTCTATGATGAGCCACAAGACGACGCTTCTGGCGATGAATGCGTTCTGCCAGCATGTGCATAGCCGTTTCAAAACAGTAATGCGCATCCTCTCCCTCGCCATGGCTGTGAATGACTAATCCTCGACCCATTTGGTAGGATATATCAATGCCAAACTGGTAGACGACCGGCTTGGTCATCTGCACCTTGACTTCTATAGGATTAAGCTCGTTTTTAATATTGAATGCTTCTATTGTACGTTCAACATGCTCACGAAAGGCATCGCCCACGTCGACGTGTACGCCGCTTATAACTAACTGCATAATTATCCCCTATAAATTTCTTATTTTTCTCAAGGATCACTTTACCCCATAGTATTATTATACCAAGATTTTGCTTAAAGATCTCTAAAGAATGAGAATTATTGAAAAAAAGTTGGGGGGTATGGAAAAAGAAACTACTGCCTATCTTGGGAATCTATTTGGATGAGACTTTTACGGTCTCGACGGTCTGCGGCTTTTTTCAAACGTTTAATTGCCCTGCCACCTTTGGGCCGGTTACTGTCGTCGTTTGGATCATCAACCCCCGACTCATTGGGCACCAGGTTAAGACACAACATCAACGAAAAACCAAATACAAGTTTTAATTTAAACATTTAGAACACCACTCAACATTAGGCGGCAATACGCCCACATACTCTAATATTCATATAGGTATTATTTTGCAAACTGTCAAGTTTTTCACAGAATTAACTTTCTGTTCACAATTATGAAACCGTTTTGTCTATTTATCATATACACCGCATTTATCTTTTTCCTTTCTAATGAAGCTAGATAGTAGATGTGGGAGGGATGAATGAAGCGCATATTAAAATTGTATATGATTGGCCTTACCTTATTTGACCTCGAGAAATCAGCTGCCTCCGCATACGACGATGAGGATCAGAACGTTGAAGCAAGCACGATTGCTCTGCAAAGAACATTTTCTCTGCCCATAAATCTAGCAACAACGGCTGGCACCCTCACGCTTGTGATTACCAATCGCCCTGATGAAGCAGACAACTACTATTTACGGCCCTATAACCTGCCTGATCCGGGAGATTTTTTTGAGATGAGCCACTTGGTATTTCTGCGAGAGGTAAGGCAAAGCTACGAAGATTTTGAGACCCAACGAGGCCTGCTGAAAGCCGAGCTGGCCAATACAAGCCTTCTACCCCCATCCCTGCAAAGCAAATATGTGGATGAGATGTTAGAGAAAAAGAAGCTACCAAAAGACCTGCAGGCAATGAAAGATGATCCTGACAAGGAAAAGGTGGCAGGACAAAACGCCATCTTTCCCTTGGACCTACAAGCCTACAGATACCAAATGACCGACAAATATGCCTTTCCATATAGCGTACTAACTTTGGATTGGTCGTTCGTTCCCAGTGGGATTGATAAAAAGATTAAGGAGACAAGAGACTTTGCGGACCGGGAGGAGTTTTATACCTATATAAATGACACCTTCGTCGATCACATTAATGGCCTGGCCACCAAGATTTATGATGAAATGAACCGCAAGAGCAAAAGAGTTTTATATGGATAAAGTGAGAGAAGAACCCAACATAGCAATGAAAAATAGTAGAAACAGGCTAGAACCACTCACATTGCCACCATAACGCAATGACATGTCTATTGTTTTCATAGCCTCATTTTACATAGATCAACTGTAATGGAAAAAGTTATTTACGCCATTAACTATGAGACCCCCATTAAATAAGGGGCACAGAAGCAAAAAAATGTGGCCACTAATTCATTGAATTTAGGGCAAAGTTGGAGGTTTTTTTAAAAAAACCTGCAAAAAGGGGGGTTTTACGCAATTATTTGCTGGATTTTTTTAAAAAACCCGTCCATGATCAAAGAGTCTTTTAACTAGATAAGGAAAGGTAACTATTATGAATAAATCAGATCTCGTAACTGCAATTGCTTCAGATACTAATCTAAGCAAGACGGACGCAACTAAGTGTTTGGATTCTGTGATCAGTCACATCCAGAAGGCATTAAAGAAGGGCGGCGAAGTGCGCTTGGTAGGCTTTGGTACTTTCAAAGTAACTGCGCGTGCTGCACGTACTGGCAGAAACCCACGGACAGGCGCTCAGATTAACATCCCTGCGTCCAAGTCTCCTTCTTTCCGTCCAGGAAAAGAATTCAAAGACATCCTCAACGGCTAATTGCTGTACAGGTTATTTGAGAGGCTAGCGGGAAACCGCTAGCCTTTTTTTATGGAAGACAGAAGATAGAAACCAGAAACCAGAATCCAGAAACCAGAAACCAGAATCCAGAAAGCAGAAACCAGAAACCGGAATCCGGAATCCGGAATCCAGAACCTTGAATCAAAGTGCAAAACTTATGTCTTCTTAATTCTGAATCTGGTTTCTGGTTTCTGGTCCCTGGATTCTGAATTCTGGTTTCTGGTTTCTGGATTCTGGTTTCTGGTTTCTGGATTCTGGATTCTGGATTCTGGATTCTGGTTTCTGTCTTCCGCGCCCTAGCTTCCCGACTCCGCGTTCTTAATAACAGACTGATAAGCCCAATCAACCCACGGCAGCAGCCGTTCAATATCTCGAGCTTCTACGGTAGGGCCACACCAGATCCGTAAGCCCGGGAAGGCATGACGGTGATTATTGATGTCATAGGCCACATTCTCCTCTCCAAGGATCGCACAGATTTTATCGATCACGCCCCATTGGATACTGGCATTGGACATGGTAAACCAATCTTCAATGAACTCCAGGCACACCGTTGTATGAGATACGGTAGCCGGGTCTTTGGCCGTAAATCGGATCCAGTCCCTATCCGCAACCCATTTCTCGATGACCGCGCGATTTTCGAGACTTTTTTCCAAAAGCCCCTGCACGCCACCCAGCTTTTCAGCCCATTCCATGGCCAGGAGATAATCTTCAATACAAAGCATAGACGGCGTATTCACCGTAAACCCTTCAAATATGGGCATCATAATCTGCCCGTCATTCTTAAGGCGTAGTAGCAACGGAATGCGCCATGAGGGTGTATGAGTCTTGAGACGCTCCATGGCTCGCGGCCCCATGATCAACATCCCGTGAGCAGCTTCTCCCCCTAGAGCCTTCTGCCAAGAAAACACCGTGACATCCAACTTGGACCAAGGCAAGGGATAGGCAAACGCCGCCGACGTTGCATCACAGAAAGTCAGTCCCTGGCGGTCATCCGCAATCCAGTCCCCATTAGGCACGCATACGCCGCTGGTAGATCCATTCCAGGTAAAGATCACATCCCGAGAAAAGTCTACCTTCTCCAGGTTGGGCAAATAGCCTATACCAACCTCGGGCACGCGGATATTAGGAATATCCATACGATCCTGCAAGTCGGTTACCCACAGCCTGCCAAACACATCCCAGGCAAGAATCTCGACAGCGTGCGAACCAATGAGGTTCCACAAAGCCACCTCCATAGCACCTGTGGCTGAACCGGGCGTAATGGCAATAAGATAATCATCGGGGACTTGCAAAATTTCACGCGTCCTATCAATGGCCTCCTTAATTCGAGCCAATGCTGCCTTGGAGCGATGAGACCTGCCAACCAGAGCACTAGAAAGGTCAGCCGCAGACCAGCCCAAATGCTTCGCACAAGGGCCAGAAGAAAAATAGGGTCTATCCGGCTTGAGAGTAGGTTTATCTACCATTTCTACGCTTCCATAGTTGATTCTGTTTTCAGTATGCGCCGCCAGGCCTTAAACTGACCAGGGTATTTCTGCTCAGCCTCTGCACGCAGCTTGGGTGCATGATGGGTAGAATAATGATCCAATGCATCCATACTGGTCAAGTGATAGTGAACCGACAACTGGTTTACATTTGCCGCATCCTTATAAACCACCGCCTTTAGAAATCCAGGCAAAGATATGAGTTCCGCCATATGACCCTGATGCCATAGGAAGAAATCATCATAAATACTGGACTCAATCTCCAAGTTTACTTCATAAATGACCATGTCACACTCCCCAGCCCAATAGAGCCTTC
>CAWAEF010000015.1:85000-97125 GCA_963780985.1 uncultured Alphaproteobacteria bacterium | reverse complement strand
CCAGATTGAAAATTTTGTAGGCACAGACAAATTTGAAACCATCAGCTAGGTTGTCTATTTCTTGGTAGAGCCTATCCACTCTAAATTCAACACTGTTATCTTTACTGATCATCTGGGCCAGCGCCAACACATGCGCCTGAATTGGTGGAAAAATGATGACACAGTTTTCTGGAAGCGTTACCTGCTGTCTGTATAAAATTGTAAATGAATCCTGTGGATGTTTGTTCCTAAAAGTTAAATCCGTTACATATCTGTATACGTATTCACACAACAGAGATGCTTTGCCATTAACCTGCCTCAGATACACACTCATTAATTTTGGATGCACACCATTTCGTAAATGCGTTTGCTTTGTATTATAGTCGTAAGGACTGCCACCTAAAATGTGAAAGTCACAACTTCTTCCTGCGACAATGTTCCAACCCTCTGGGCTCGACAAATCTGCCTGAGCAGAGTTAGCGTGTGCACCCCCTAGCATTTGAATTAATTTTTCTCGCCCTGGTGCAGATATTGTAAGTGAAGAGCCTTCCTGGGATAGAGATATAGAATCGTCAGGGCTTGTGCTAACCAACGGTGGTCTGACCTCGGCCACCGTTGCTAATTGGCCATTGTTTGCGTTCTGATCCAACTTAAAAGTAAGATCTTCTTTCTTCGCATAAGGATAATAAAAAGTATTGTCTCTAAATGTAGCAGCATGTTGGAAGTTATGTTTGGCTCACGGGCCTTGGCATTAAGACTGAAAAATTTACATCTGCATTTTCTGGAAGCAGAATAGTCCTGTTAAGTTCTATAGAGATCAACTCTCTGTCACTATTGCCCTGCAAATAACCCTTTCTAGAATTATAGGTTCGCCTGTCGTACGAAAGCTGACAAATTAACCTGAGAGAATTTTCAGTTTGCTTGCCTATATAAAAATTACGAAAAGTAATTGCAGACCCGTCAGCCTTCAATTCATCATGGATAACACTTAAGGCCATATTTTGTAGGCCCATAGGGTTCGTGGATTGGATTTGCCACCGAAGGGGTTTCATTCCATTGTTCTGAGGTAAGGCAACATCACTTAGGCGGAACATTTCAATTAAATCACTGAGAAGGAGCATCTCAAGTAATTCGGCTTGGGTGGGAATAGATATGACTATTCTTGGCAATACATGCCTCAGCTTCCGGTAAGCCCTTACTTGCTCGGCGGTTGCGATGTTGACCATCTCGAGACTCCGCAAAGTCTCGTGGTCAAAACGCCCATAGACAGGAGAACGGGCTGCGAAATCAAATATAAGGGTCCGAGGGCAGCTGTCTAGAGATGTTGGTATAAGAGGAGGCTGTGTGGGTACGAGTTTGAGTAGGGTTTTACTTGCAGGCCCCGCATTATCAACCACTGTTTCTGAAGCCATGACTTGCCCTGCGAGGATCGCAGAGAAAGCTGTCATTGCAATGAAGAACTTAGACCTGAACATAATGCATTCCTTCATATTATTATAACCATATTCATTTAATTTGCCACCTCTAATGGCTGACATAGGGATATATATTTGTCGATAATGTTTTTGTCAAGGTTATTGTATGTGTATATGGCTCTTATCTAGAACAGGTGGGAAATCGGTATGCTAAGTTATACACAAGTGAGGATAGTAAGCAAAGCGAATACTCCTGACCCCCATCATCCTGAAGGGACGACCGCGAAGCGGGCGGTAGGGAAGGATCCAGTTAGACATGTGTCGCGAAGCTACTCTGCTGTGGATGGCCCCACCCAGCCTACTTGAGATCATGTATATAGCTGATTGTTTCATTAGTATTTTTGGCATATTTATAAACAGAGTCGCTACGCGACACATCTACAACTGGATCCTTTTCTACCGCCCGCTTCGCGGTCGTCCGTTCAGGATGACGTCTACCGGGGGCTAAAGATTACATCCAACCCACCCGTTTTGCATAAGAGCCATTTATTCAGTTTGCTGTGATAGCACAAGAGCGATGGTTTCAGCAGCCGAGGCTACATATCGATATCGGTCGTATGTTGTCAGTAAAGATATAATTAAGTAATTGTAAAATCTCGGAATCTGTGTTTTTATACATTACATTTTAAAGAAGAACCAGTGTAATCAAATCGAATAGGAGAAAGAAAATGACGAACATACGTAAATATTTAGCTATAGCCTTATTGTTTTCTAATGTAGCCGTTTGCAATGCCTCAGGAGTCCCAGAGGAGGGGCTAGCGCCTCGAAAAGCAGCTGTTGTTCACAGCCAAAATACAATCAGTCGCACAGCCAAAGCCACTCTCTTCCATTTTGGAACGGACGTCGCCTACGCCGGGACACAGGCAGCTATGACGGCTTCTGAATTCAAGGGATTCTTTATACTTGCACATTTCATACAAAAAGTAAGACTCTTCTCCCTTGGTTTTGCCACTGCTAACGCCGTCTTAGACGCCAATAGATATAGTGGTCTGCCCTACAAACTCTTTGCTGCCAATATGCTGATTCATGCCACGGCGGATATTGTGGCTGAATTACCCCAGATGCTACAGCCCTATAATGTCTCTGATATCGCGGCAAGCAGTATGCAAACTTTTGAACGCCTAGCCTTTCCTATTTCCGTGGTGACGCTTCTCATTTCTATCTATCGTTTTTCTAAAGATGGAACGTTTAGGGCGGTTTGGAACATCGTGCGAAAAGAGAAGGAAGCTAAAGCGCTCCTCCCAACTCTCACACAAGACGCTAAAAGCAAATAAGGCGGCACTCTTCCCCCATCCATCTTGTTAACAATATGGATGGGGTGTCTTATAGACTGTAAAGAACTTTCGTCTATTTCAGAGTCTTATTGAAGAAATCAATGGCCAACTGCGCTGTTTTTTCGTGAAGCGCCTTAACATCGACTGAAGGATCAACTTCGTACTCGTATTGGCTGACACACTTGATTTTGTCCGGTTGTATTTGGTTTTGAAATACCAAGTGAGAGACATTTCCTTTGAATACCTCATAACCGGCACCTGGGATAGATTTGGCAAAATGTCCCGCATGTTGGGCCGGAGGCGTCAACTTATCATTTTCACCAACCACTATGAAAACAGGAATCTCGATATTCTTCAGACCATTTGTGCTGAATGATTGACCATGGGCTGGTGCCATCAGGAAAGCAGCCTTAATGCGCGGATCCTTATATGATTTGTGGGATTGCTCATAATCGATGCTATCCACATCTTTCTGGGTCGCATTGCGAGCGAGCTCATAGATAGGCGATTTACCAACCGTGGGCTTGGTAAACTGGTCAGCTATACCGCCTGCAAGCCAAATGCCTGTTAGGCCGCCTAAGGAATAACCTGCAAAACCGATGCGGTTCGTGTCGATGAGGGGTGCCAACTCCGGGTCTTTCAGAAGATTGTCAAGAAAAGCGCTTATATCCCGAGGGCGGAGCCATCGCTGAAGCGCTAGTTTTGGGGCATCAAAGGATGCCGTATTCCCAAAATGATCAATCGCCGCCACCATATAGCCCGCGCCGGTCAAAGACTGCGCCAACCAAGCTAAACTATCCCTAGAGCCACCATAGCCGTGGGAAAGGATGATGAGGGGGTAAGGGTTCTTCGAGGCTTTGACAGGAGCACCTATGGCTTGCATGGCAAGAGACGCCGGTCCTTCCACAGGTTTTCCTTTGACTTCCTTATCAACGGGATAATATATGTTGCCTATGAGCGGGGTTTGATTGGCTGTCTCGGAATAATAAACTGTTTTAAGCCCGACGGTCTTTGGAGAATGTTCTACAGCAAGGGATACACCAGGATTCAGTAAGAACAAACCCAGAATGAAAATAGACTTAAGCTTCAAAGATATGTACATGGGAACACCTTTCGGAACTGGGGTTAGCATATAAAGCAAGCAACATCATAAATAGGAAAGTAACAGAAATCGCGGAGATAGTAAATAAGTAGCCGGAGAAGTCCAGAATTAAGGACATTAGAATTCATATTTTGAGCCATGAATCCCTTTATGTCTATACGTAATTAATACGGTTGCGTCCGGAAAAAAGGTGTGCGATCCTTTCTGCAAGAGAGATTTTTAATAATAAGTAAAGAGGCCCACCATGAAAAAGATCTTATATACTTTGTTTACGCTCCTTACGTTACCCCTGGCCCATGCGTCGCAGTCCGAACCTCTGCAGTTTAAAGTCATGGCATTGCGCGTGCCAAGCCCCGGCCAAGATCGCGTGCCAAGCCCCGGCCAAGATGATGTAAATATGGTTACAAATTTAAGCGTTCTGGTACAGCAACAAAAACCAGATGTCCTCTGCCTGAATGGACCTTTTGCAAGTGTTGATAGCCTTTATGAACAATTGGAGCGAGCAAGTTATGACGGCTGCGCTAGGATTACTGATAAGATAAACGATCAACCCATTGATAAACATAGCCTCATGTTTCGTCAAGACACCGAAGTCAAGAGAGGTAATACTACTGCATGTGTGTATCTGACGGAAGGCAAGTCATACCCACTGGAGGATGTAGAGTACCGCGTCCCAAAAGATGAATATGGCGAACCCAATTGGGGTGGTACTACACATATTACAAAACAACCGCCGCATGTTGCCGCTGTCTGCAGTTCGGCCTATTTTCACGAGTACTCATTGTGTATATTTAGTCTGGATTTAGGTAGCCAGTGCCCACTTGGGCATTGTGCTGGGCTTTCGTTGAACAACCAAGCACAATCTACAGCAGATTACCAAAAGGGACCGCAACAGATATATGCAGGCCCCTTTAATGCTACAGCTGAGCACCTTCAGATCATCAAGGACCATGGGTTACTTCATCACGCCAATGCAGACATGTTGCTCTTGGGCGCACCTGACTTCTCGGAATTTCGCATGGATCGTCGCAGCGTCCAAGTCATGCTCGGCAGAGACTGTACGGATGTATTCTACACAGGCAAATTTAGGAACGTGCAGTCCTATTTGTTGCCCATCAATCCTGCGGGTGTGATGTACCAGAATTTTGAGCTTGATCTGTTTGAAGACGGAACAGGCGAGAAATTCCCGCTGGCGGCATATCTGCCCGTGGTCACGGTGTTTGAAGTTGAGAAAAAAGTCGAAGAAGTCCCGCAAGTTGAGCATCCAAGAAATGCTTACATCCGCGGTAACGAAGATGTCAAACCAAGCCCCGAGAATGGAGATGCCCGCGACACAAGCGATGTAAGATCCAGCCCTACATCTACCTGGGGCAACCAGGACTCATCAGAGGAAACTTCGGAGTCAGGGGAGGAGCGTGATGATTCTTCTGTCGGAGTCAGGGGAGGATGGTGATTTTTCTGATGGATAACTACGCCGGGATTCATTGAGCAGCTATTAAACATCTTAAGCTGACACAAGGGACGGGCCACACTAAGCTTGGCCGAGGATCTTAGCTCTGCCAAGCCTAAGTCCGCTTGCTTGTAAACCCAAGGATTTATTAAAGATGCACATTAGTTCTCAGCAAATTGCTGACCCATATTATGAACAGGAAGCTTTTCCCATTGCAAAGCTCGATCCTGAGAAGCTTGATTACTACTACGCCCTCGTTGTAAAAGAACTGCGACAAGATGTGACTCTTCAAAGCGACCTAAGGACTAAGCGTAAAACCTTGGAGTATGGGTATAGTTATTTTGAAATGGAGAACGGGGTTTTTGAATATGTAGACCCACCTGAATTTTTAATTAAATTGGGGAAAGAGGTGTGCGAGACATTAGGAAAACCAACCGAAAGTTTCTCAAATTTCATCATTTCTCTTTACTAGCCAGGATATCATCTTGAGCCACATGCTGATATCGATTATCAGTCCTCGGGAAGGCATGGCTTTTATTTTAGTGAGAATGTTTATGGAGTCATCCTTGAGCCTGACGCCACAGGGCATCTCTACTTCGTACACTATGAGGGGGAAGATCCTATACCGCCCTTGGATTTAAAGCCCGTATATTCTCTGAAAGAAAAGCAAGGGACGGTTTTCTCACTGGAGGGGCGTACCGCCATGCCCCATATTTTCACGGAGTTACAAACGTGACCAAGCGACGAATCTCAGTAACCTTCCGGCGTGTGCTTACTGGCACTCCAAATCAATAAATTTGCCCCCGCATGCGTCTCATATTTGGACGGGCGCGGAGAGGCAGAGTTAAGGATAGCTTTGCGGCGCAAGGAATTGATCCCCTCGAATGCTTTAGGACTTACACTCCCCAGAAGCTTAGGAGGGATTTGAAGAATGGACGGCTCCACTTATAATCCCAATGGAAAGTCAGGTTTTGATGACTATACTGCAAATGATGTAGAACCCCATCTGTGACTGGTGGTATGGACCGCATATCTGCAGAAGCGTTGTAGATTGCATTCACAGTTGCGTACCACTTATCCCTGTAAAAATCACAGGTTAGAACTTGCGTACCGTTGGAAAAGCAGCGAACGAAGGCAAGGCATGCATCCGTTGTACGACCTATGGTTGCCAACCTGCGGAAACAATATTCCAGACAACTCTGGCTTTCAGCGTAGGTTGTGTAGGCCAATCGATTATAGCACTCAGGAATCCATCCGACTAATTGAGATGTCCAGCCCGCCGCTTTCGAGGGTATCTCGACTGCTACCTGAAAGAGGCTCGTGGAATTCACAAAGAAATAAGGCATGTCCGGAGCTAACGAAGCATTAAGAATCTCCTCCGCCGCGCATGGCATTGCTTCCATAACGGCACTGACATCCGGGGTCGCGCCATAGTAATACGCTGCTCCTGCAGCGGCAACTGCGCTTGCAATGATGAGGGGGCGTTTGTATTCAGACACATCGGGTAAAGAGGATGAGGCGGAACTCGGGGATGAAAGGCATACGGCAACAAGGGCGATATTAAAAAAATACTTAAGCCTACTTTTGAATTTTGACATTAGAGAATCCTATGGTTTTGATAATAGGTCATTTTATGAATGAGGAGCGAGGTAATGTCAATGGGGATCTAGGTTTTATGAGCGCACACGAGATATTTTTTGCTCTATTCGGGAATTCATTCCAGATAATAAAGCAGCTATAGCTGATGCTCATTACGACCATCAATGTAGATAAATCATTCTTTGTCCGTTAATTTGTTACGCAGCTACAATAGGCGCGCTAAAAGGACAGCTATTTAGTGGCAGCTATAAAATACTTTTGCTCGAACTGTTTGATCAGGAGCTGTGCAGCGCCACCACGAAATACGACAGAAGTTTCCATATAGTTGTAATCATCCAACAGACTATCGGCCGAACTCAAGAAGTTATAGGAACCAATCATATACGTGCTGTCATCCACAATAAGTGTCTTCTGGTGAATGTTTGGCATAGGGATGAACGTTATTTGCGGCCTATATGCAGGATCTAGAAAACTGAGGTGTTGGTGAAGGGTTCCATCTGCCGGGTTCTTTTCTTGGTTATAGATAATTGTGACTGATGCACCTCGCTTCAAGCAGCCCAATAGTGATCCCAAAGGAAGAAAACTCTCCAATAACTGTGGCAGCCTCGTCACAGAAAAAACAGTAAATATTATTCTGTTTTGCGCTAATTCAAAGGCATTTGAGAATTCCATTCTATGTTGTGGCGGCGTGGTCAAGAGGGTGACCTTATGATCTTGTGCGGGCTGAACATACACAGGAACTATTCCATCAAATCTTTTCTCGAATAAATTAACCTTATGGGCGTTAAATGATAATGCTCTATATGATCTGATCGTAGACCAGATTCCCTCTTTGAAAGTGCGACCTATTGATGGATCAAGACAGATTGATTCATTTTCAGAGGGACCCCACCTGGTTTGATTCGGATCTTGCAACCAGTCATAGGACCCCACTGTCAGAGTATCATCAACCATAAGAATTTTAGCATGGATGTTTAATTGCTTCTGTTGGATATTCTTTAACCATAACATCCTGGGATGTGATCCGGCTTGCAGACTAATTACTTCTGAGCCCTTCTGGTAGTACAAATAAGTCTTAACACCCCTTCTGGCTGCATCTCGCAGCCCATTGATGAGGCCCCCACCATTTCGATCGTTAATATAACAGGCCCATGAGGTAATTAAAATCGAAGTTGATGCCCGGCTAATCGATGATAAAAGGTGAGCTTGATGTTCCTCGTGAGTTGATAGATATCTACAACTGAGAGACTTAAGCTTCTCACCCAGATATCCTTGCTCCGCCGCGACAGTTGCCTGAATGAAGGCGGATATAGAGTCAGGGTCATCTGGGACAGCAGGTATCATTGCCGCAGAATCTTGCTCCGATGAATACCTTTCCCTCTCGACAGCCTCAAGAAGCGTCAGACAAGCCTGATCAAAGTCTGAATAGTTGTCTAAGGATGGCTTTAGTGCGCCTACGGCAGCACTCTTCTTCAAAGGTGAGTCCGTGAGGTCATCCCTGAAAACCACTCTCTTCTTGCGGAGAGTCTTGCGAGTTGGGCTTATGAAAAGAAGCATTGTGTTTTTTAAATGATTCCCTTGCATCATTTAATAGTTTGGCACGGGATGCCTTCCGATTTCTTTTATGGGAGGAGGTGGCTTTTTGAACTGCTGAGTTTTTATATGTCTGATCAGAGCTGTCGTTATTGTCGGAATAACTAGCAAAGGAAAGATTTATCGGTACAAATATAAAGATAACCGCGGAAAAGATAATTCTCACTTTAGATTTTAACATTGCAAACTCCACTAGAAATAAACTTATATAAACAGAGGTCTAGTATCTGTCTTATAAAATATCAAATAGTGGGCTCTGAGCGTTCTGTCAAGGGTAGATGGGTCTTATTGCAATAGGTTCTTGTTTTCACTAAATGAAAACACTCCACAGGCATGGAGGATTTTCATTAGGTAAGTAGGACTATTAGGGACAAGGTAGAGGTCACTCTTACTACGAGACTCATGTCTAACTGCATTCCTCAATACCTCCCGCCACGAGGACGTCGGTGCAGGATGACGACCGCTTGTGAGAGTATTCTTCCATCTAGGCCACGGTGAACTTGATCATTATCAAAAAAGGCAAACAGACATAATTAATGAGATATAGATAGCACTGTCCAAATCGTATCTAAAAGAAACCATTTGAATGATGGCTCTTAAGCAAAACAGGGGGTAAAATGTGATTCTCTACGCCCGGTTGACGTCATCCTGAACGGACGACTGCAAAAGCGGGCGGCAGAGAAGGATCCAGTCAGATATGTATCGCTGTGCGACTCTGCTAGTAAATATACCAAACAAGTAAGTGAATTAGCCAGCCGTCTAGATGATAACAAACAAGATGATTGGGGCCATGTAAAGCAGAGTCGCTTCGCGACGCATGTCTTACTGGATCCTTCACTACCTCCCGCTTCGCGGTCGTCCGTTCAGGATGACGGGGGACGGGAGTATTCGCTTGGGAATTATCTTCGAATGTGTTCAGCCTAGCATATCAGGATGACGGGGGACGGGAGTATTCGCTTGGGAATTATCTTCGAATGTGTTCAGCCTAGCATAATATTCACCCACTCGATTTATATAAGAAGTTAAATTATAAGGTTCGGAATATATGTGATTAGGATATCTAATGGATTTGACAGTAAATAAGTAGCCTATGAGTAATCTTTGTTCTTAAAAGGCCTGGCCGCGACTTACTCTCCCACGCCTTAAGACGTAGTACCATCAGCGCTGAGGGTCTTCACTTTCGAGTTCGGGATGGGATCGAGTGTTTCCCCCTCGCTATAACAACCAGGCCATTTAAAAACAAATCCAACTTATTCAAAGATATAACATTTCTCTCTAAACCTACACAAGGTAAATCTTTAAGAGATCTCCGTCATAGAGAAGAGCGCCGCCGCGGGGTCATCGTATTAACCTTACACCGAAGTGTAATGTAAATACGGATCACCCAATGACGCTCCTCACTATGACGGAGTGTTTATCCAGTTCTCCGTCATAGAGAGAAGCGACAGTTTAAAGGGAGTATAAGGAACAAAACCAACACCGAAGTGCCGATCAAGTTCTAGATATCCCAAGCTGGCGCTCCTCATTATGACGGAGAGCTTTTTGTCTCCGTCATAGAGAGAAGCGACAGTTTAAAGGGAGTATGAAGAACATAACCAACACCGAAGTGCCGATCAAGTTCTAGATATCCCAAGCTGGCGCTCCTCATTATGACGGAGAGCTTACTCAGTTCTCCGTCATAGAGAAGAGCACCTTCAGCAAGGGAAAATCACATAATACTCAACACCGAGGTGCTAAGAAAAATGGACGTCCCAAAAGATGCCCCTCACTATGACGGAGAGCTTATTCTATTTTCTAAACGCAGAGGAAATCTAATGCGAATCAAGCCGATCGAATTATTAGTACCAGTTAGCTACACACGTTACCGTGCTTCCACATCTGGCCTATCAACGTGGTCGTCTTCCACGATTCTCAGGGAATACTTGTTTTGAGGCTAGTTTCCCGCTTAGATGCTTTCAGCAGTTATCTATTCCATACTTAGCTACCCAGCGTTGCATTTGGCAACACAACTGGTACACCAGAGGTATGTCCATCCCGGTCCTCTCGTACTAGGGACAGGCCCTCTCAATATTCCAACACCTACGGTAGATAGAAACCGAACTGTCTCACGACGTTCTGAACCCAACTCACGTACCACTTTAATCGGCGAACAGCCGAACCCTTGGGACCTGCTTCAGCCCCAGGATGTGATGAGTCGACATCGAGGTGCCAAACCTCCCCGTCGATATGAACTCTTGGGGGAGATCAGCCTGTTATCCCCGGAGTACCTTTTATCCGTTGAGCGATGACCCTTCCACTTGGAATCACCGGATCACTATGACCGACTTTCGTCTCTGCTCGAGGTGTCACTCTCGCAGTCAGGCAGGCTTTTGCCATTGCACTCAACAGCTGATTTCCGACCAGCTTGAGCCTACCTTCGCGCGCCTCCGTTACTCTTTAGGAGGCGACCGCCCCAGTCAAACTACCCACCATGCAGGGTCCCGGCCCTGGTTTCACAGGGCTCGGTTAGAAATCAAAGGTAACAAGGGTGGTATTTCAAGGATGACTCCACACCGACTGGCGCCAGTGCTTCAAAGTCTCCCACCTATCCTACACATGTTACCCCTAACCTCACTGCAAAGTTATAGTAAAGGTTCACGGGGTCTTCTCGTCTAGCCGCAGGAACTCCGCATCTTCACGGAGAATTCAATTTCGCTGAGTTGATGTTGGAGACAGCGGGGAAATCGTTACGCCATTCGTGCGGGTCGGAACTTACCCGACAAGGAATTTCGCTACCTTAGGACCGTTATAGTTACGGCCGCCGTTTACTGGGGCTTCAATTCAGAGCTTGCACCCCTCCTCTTAACCTTCCAGCACCGGGCAGGCGTCAGACCATATACGTCATCTTACGATTTTGCATAGTCCTGTGTTTTTGATAAACAGTCGTTACCCCCTGGCTTGTGTCACCCATCTCTGGTTGCCCAGTGACAGGTCTCCCTTCTTCCGAAGTTACAGGAGCAATTTGCCGAGTTCCTTCAACATCATTCTCTCAAGCGCCTTGGTATACTCTACCAGTCCACCAGTGTCGGTTATGGGTACGGTCTATAATGCTAGAGCTATTTCCTGGGAGTCCCAGGCTGCACACGCAATCCAATAAGCATGCACAGCTTTCGGCCTCCGTCACTTCTAGCAGGTTCAGGAATATTAACCTGATTCCCATCGACTACGCCTTTCGGCCTCGCCTTAGGGGCCGACTAACCCTGCGCTGATTAACATTGCACAGGAACCCTTGGACTTTCGGCGAGAGTGTCTCTCACACTCTTTTACGCTACTTATGTCAGCATTCTCACTTCTGATACCTCCAGGGTCACTCACGTGTCCCCCTTCATCGGCCTACAGAACGCTCCGCTACCGCTCTTTCGAACCCGCAGCTTCGGTGTATGGTTTAAGCCCCGTTACATTTTAGGCGCAGACTAGCTTAACTAGACCAGTGAGCTATTACGCTTTCTTTAAAGGATGGCTGCTTCTAAGCCAACCTCCTGGCTGTCTTGGCCTTTCCACATCCTTTCACACTTAACCATAACTTAGGGACCTTAGCTGGCGGTCAGGGCTGTTTCCCTCTCGTCCCCGGACCTTAGCACCCGAGGACTGTCTGCCATGATTGATCTCACCGG
>CAWAEF010000015.1:0-80000 GCA_963780985.1 uncultured Alphaproteobacteria bacterium | reverse complement strand
TGAATTTCCACAATGCCTTTCATATCCTCAAGCCTTAACCGATCGAACAGAATAATCTCATCAAGACGGTTAAGGAATTCGGGGCGGAAAGCCGAGCGAACGATGTCCATGACCTCCTCACGGGCTTTTTCTGAGGGCTCGCCAGGGGCTAAGGAAGCCAGGACCTCACTGCCTAGATTGGAAGTCAGGATGATCAAAGTATTGCGAAAATCAACGGTACGCCCTTGGCCATCGGTGAGACGACCATCATCGAGCACCTGCAGCAATACGTTAAACACGTCAGGATGGGCCTTTTCGACCTCGTCAAACAGGATGACCTGGTAGGGCCTGCGGCGGACCGCTTCGGTCAGGGCGCCACCTTCTTCATAACCTACATACCCTGGAGGAGCACCTATCATGCGAGAGACTGCATGCCTTTCCATGTATTCAGACATATCTATACGGATCAGGGCTGTGTCATCATCAAACAGGAACTCTGCCAAAGCTTTGGTGAGTTCAGTCTTACCAACGCCCGTGGGCCCCAGGAATAGAAAAGAGCCCAAGGGTCTGTTGGGATCCTGCAAACCAGCGCGCGCACGCCGCACGGCCTCGCTGATGGCCGCGATAGCGTTGTCCTGGCCGATAACACGGGTATGGAGCATCTGCTCCATGTGCAACAGCTTCTCCCGCTCGCCTGCCAGCATTTTGTCAACGGGAATTCCGGTCCAACGGGAGACAATGGCAGCGATGTCGCTTGCTTTTACCTCTGGGTTAATCATTGGCTGTTTCTCTGAAGACTCGTCATTTTGAGAAGCCAGCTTCTTTTCTAAATCGGGAATGATGGCGTAGGCTAGCTCACCTGCACGACCGAGCTCGCCATCGCGCTGTGCTCTTTCCAGGTCGCTACGGGCTTTATCTAGCTCTTCGCTCCATTTTTGCGCCATGTTAACGCGTTGTTTTTCTTCCTGCCAGACCTCCGTCAGGGCCTTGGATTTTGTCTCTAATTCCTTTAACTCTTCTTCGATTTTTTCGAGACGTTCTTTCGATGCCTTGTCCGATTCCTTTTTCAACGCCTCGTTTTCGATCTTCAGCTGGGTAATGCGGCGATCTAGCTCATCTATCTGTTCTGGCTTGGAATGCACTTCAATGCGCAGCCGGCTCGAGGCTTCATCGATCAGGTCGATCGCTTTATCGGGCAGAAATCGGTCGGTGATGTATCGATTGGACAGTTGAGCTGCCGCAACGATGGCTCCGTCTGTTATGCGGATACCATGATGGACCTCATACTTTTCCTTCAGACCCCGCAAAATAGAGATGGTATCCTCTACGGTAGGTTCAGGAATGAATACGGGCTGGAAGCGACGGGCCAATGCGGCGTCTTTTTCAATGTACTTCCGGTATTCGTTCAAGGTGGTGGCGCCTACACAATGAAGCTCACCTCTTGCCAAGGCCGGTTTCAACATGTTGGACGCATCCATCGCGCCTTCCGCGGCTCCCGCACCCACAAGAGTGTGCAACTCATCGATAAACAGGATGATATTACCACCAGCCTGGGATATTTCTGAAAGGACCGCTTTTAAGCGTTCTTCGAACTCTCCGCGAAATTTCGCGCCGGCGACCAGGGCTCCCAAGTCAAGGGCCATTAGCTGGGTATCACGGATGGTGTCGGGAACGTCCCCATTGACGATTCTTATGGCAAGGCCTTCGACGATGGCTGTTTTACCAACGCCCGGCTCGCCAATTAGGATGGGGTTATTTTTGGTTCTTCTGGATAGCACTTGAATCGTACGACGGATTTCTTCATCACGGCCGATGACGGGGTCAAGTTTGCCTTCCCGGGCAAGCGCTGTGAAGTCACGAGCGTACTTTTTCAAGGCTTCATAACTGTCTTCCGCGGAGGCACTATCGGCCACCCTGCCCTTGCGCATCAAGTCTATAGCTGCTTTGAGTTTTTCTGGTGTTACGTTGGCCTTTGATAATATTTCTGCCGCCTTGCTGGGTTTCGACTCGACGAGTGCTTGCAGCAGACGCTCAACGGTGACGAACTGGTCACCAGCCTGTTTTGCCAGTTGCTCGGCCTTATCCAGGATGCGGGCACTATCCGTGTGCATATAAATTTGGCCTGAGCCTTGAACTTGGGGCAGCTTGCTGATTTCAGCTTCTGCCTGAAGGAAGACAATCCCCGCATCGGCACCTACCCTCTCAAGCAGCATCTTGGCCACGCCACCTTGGTCATCCAAGGCGGCCGCGAGCAGATGCTCCGGGGTTATTTGCTGGTTCGAGTTGCGAAGAGCTAGTTTTTGTGCTGTTTGTAAAAGATCTTGAAGCTTTTGGGTGTAATTCGACATATCCATTTAATACCTCCTGGATAGTCCTAGACTAAGCTTTTTGCATCAGCTTGTCACGCCCCAAAGTGCACGCCCACCTCAGTGCGGTAGGGGTGTATCCATAGGAAACTTCGTATCTGGTGTCGTATCTGAGCCGTTAGCAGTTACCACCGGCTGGTTCACCAAGGGTGCACTTCGCGGAAGCTCTCGATTAGGGCTGTCTGGCGCTCTGGCCGGGGAATAGCTGCTCGCCGGTTGGGGGGCAGGACTTGAGAAAGTCGATCTGTCAGAAAAGACACGGTAATAGTGCTCTGCATACTGATAGTGCTGCTCGGCTTCTACAATGTCACCGGACTGAATGGCCTCTCTGGCCATGTTCAGGTACTTTTGATGCATTTCCCTGGGATTGCCTCTGACGCTAGGCCTGGATTGCTCGCGAGGGGCATCCTGGCGCTTGTTATCTGAACGCCCTGTGTTATTAGATCGCGTTTGCGATGGTCTTGAATATGTCTTCATTATTTTAAAATAACTCCACTTTTTCTGGAATTCCCGAAATGGGAAATAGCTATAAATTAGCCCCAGATTTTATAATTATGTTTTATCCGAAATTTTTGAACGGCCGCTCAGCGCCGTTCTCCTATGATACATCTAATTGTACCGGCCAAATCTTTACGAAACTCTAACGCCCTTAATTTATTTTCTTCCAGGATATTCTCTACGGGCCGTTCCTGGTCAATACCAAACTCAATAGCAAAAAAACCGTTATGTGCCAAGTGTTTATGGATGACTGGTGCTATTTTTCTGTAACAATCCAGGCCATCCTCGCCGCCTAACAGCGCAAGCCGAGGGTCATAGTTCCTGACGCTTGGCGCTAGTTCATTATAATCTGCGAGCGATATATAGGGTGGATTCGAGATAATTATGTCAAACTCTCCGTTGACATTGTCTCCCCAATCACTTAGCACGAATTGCGCCCGTTGCTCAAGCTCCAAATTACAAGCATTGGCTTTTGCTATCTTTAAAGCGGCTGGAGATACATCAACACCCAGCCCGAAAGCATCCTTTAACTCAGATAACAGTGATAATAGCAAGCAGCCGGAACCTGTACCCAAATCTAGAATCCTTTTAGATCCTACGCCACGCTCTAAAACGGCCTCAATGAGGGTTTCTGAGTCAGGCCTGGGGTCCAAGGTCTCGGTGGTTACCTTGAAAGGCAGTCCCCAGAATTCTTTTTCCCCCAAGATTTTCGCTATGGGCTCGCCCGCAAGGCGTCTTTCAATGAAAGCCATGTAGGTAGCTTGCATCTCGGGACTGACCTGCCTGTCCGGTTTTAAAATCAAATCCTCACGCTGGCATTGCAACACTTGGCACAAAAGTAACCGGGCCTCTAAAGGAGCCAAATCCTCTGCAATTTCTTGCAAGCGTGTGGTTTGCTCACGCAGCAAATCTTTAACAATCATAACACCCGGCATATTATTGGCTATATCCCAATATCAGAAAGCTTATTGGCCTGATCTTCTGTGATCAGGGCATCGATCATTTCCTGGAGGGCATTACCGTTCAGGATTTCTTCAAGTTTATACAGAGTCAAACCAATACGATGATCGGTTACCCGGCCCTGAGGGAAGTTATAGGTACGTATGCGCTCGGACCGGTCACCGCTGCCAATCTGGTTCTTACGGGATGCAGCACGCTCCGCCTCGAGTTTACGGCGTTGCTCCTCGTACAGACGGGCACGCAAGATCTTCATGGCCTTGGCCTTGTTCTTGTGTTGTGACTTCTCGTCCTGTTGAGCGACAACCACACCTGTAGGTATGTGGGTAATCCGCACGGCGCTGTCTGTTGTGTTGACGTGCTGGCCACCAGGTCCGCTGGAGCGGTACACGTCAATACGCAAGTCCTTCTCGTCAATGTGGATGTCCACTTCTTCTGCCTCGGGCAATACCGCAACCGTGGCCGCCGATGTATGAATACGGCCGCTGGTCTCCGTATCGGGAACGCGCTGAACTCGGTGCACGCCCGATTCGTATTTGAGCTTGGCAAACACGCTGCGGCCGGTAATTGTCGCGGTCGCTTCTTTAATGCCACCAATACCCGTTTCGCTGGCCTCCATCAGCTCAAAGCGCCAGCCTTGGATTTCCGCATAACGCTGATACATGCGTAGGAGATCAGCAGCGAACAAGGCCGCCTCGTCACCCCCGGTACCAGCCCTGACCTCAAGAATAGCGTTGCGTTCGTCCGCTTCATCTTTGGGCAGCAGCAGGACTTTGATGGCCAATTCTAGAGAAGGAATTTTTTCCTCAAGCTCGTGCATTTCCTGAAGCATCATCTCTTTGAGCTCGGGATCAAGGGTGGGCTCGTTAAGAGCCTCCTTCAGCCCCTTGTGCTCAGCCTCTGCGGACCGCAAGCTCTTTATGGAATCCACGATAACGTTTAAATCGGAATATTCCTTCGAGGATTTGGCATAGTCTTGGGTAGACATCTCGTTGCCCTTGACCAATTGCTCGCCAAGTTGCTCGTGCCGCACTAGTATCTTATTTAAACTGGCTTCTAAACTCACAGAATCTACTCTCTATCGATTTACTTTTAAAAATTCCACCAAGCCGTGAAGCGCGACCATTTGCTGCTCGCCATTATCTAAATCACGAACGCTTACATGGCTGTTTGCTAGCTCATCATCTCCGAAGATCACCGCCAAACGAGCGTTTTGCTTGTTGGCGCGCTTAAGACGCTTAGTTAATGATCCCGTATACCCCAAATCGGTTATGATGCCCTGCTTGCGCAATTCATAGGCAAGCACCAAGGCTTTTTCCTCCGCATGGTCACCCAAGGGTACCAGCGTTATCGGACGCGGCTGAACGCTCTCCAGCTGGCTTAACAAGAGCAAGCGATCAATTCCCGCCGCCCAACCAACGCCGGGCATTGCAGGGCCTCCCATCTGTTGAACTAGGCCATCATAACGGCCACCCGCACATACGGCACCTTGGGAGCCCAGTGCATTAGACGTGAACTCAAAGGTCGTATGGCAGTAATAGTCCAACCCACGAACGATTCGATAGTTCAGATCGTAAGGGATGCCCAAGGCATCAAGCCCTTTAAGGACACTGGCAAAGAAGTCTTCAGACTCTGCATTCAAGTGATCTCTGTATAAAGGCGCATCGGCGACAATTTTAATATCGCCTTCGTCTTTGCTGTCCAACACGCGCAACGGATTGGACTCCAACCGACGCAGGCTGTCTTCTGAAAGATTGGTGCGATGATCATTTAGAAACTCGACCAAGGCAGCGCGATATGCATTGCGACTTTCTGTGTCTCCAAGGCTGTTAATTTCAAGAACCACATCACCGTCAAGTTTCAAAGATTGAAGGATTTCGTGGCACATGGCTATGACTTCCACATCCGCAAGACTCTGCTGCACGCCAAGCAATTCAGCACCCAGCTGATAGAATTGTCTGTAACGGCCCTTTTGGGGGCGTTCATAACGGAACATAGGGCCCTGATAGTAATACTTTAAGGGGGTTTCCTGAGTCAACCCGTTGGAAATAACGGCTCGCACAACGCCTGCGGTGCCTTCGGGTCGCAGGGTTATCTCCTGCTCGCCCCGGTCCATAAACGTGTATGTCTCTTTCGTCACCACATCCGAGGTCTCGCCCATATGTTGGAAAACAGGCGCAAACTCAAAGATTGGCGTTTCAATTGGGTTATAGCCATAGGTTCTGAGAACGTTTTCCGCTGCATTCAAAACAGCACGATATTTTTGGCATACATCTGGCAACAAATCTCGGGTGCCGCGAACAGGTTGAAACAAGATTATTTATCCTCTAATCGTTATATTTTCGGTATTAGTAGCTACTCATCAAAATGGCGGATAGGATGGCACAAGTCCCCAGCTTGTCGCCCCCGCGAAGGCGGGGGTCCAGCTCTGTTAATGCGCTGCAAAGCAGCTCTATATAGAAAGTACAGAGTCGCTACGCGACGCATTTTGCGCTGGATCCCCGCCTTCGCGGGGATGACAAGCTGGGAAATGTTACAACCCCTGCCAATATTTGGTGAGTAGTTATCATTTTTTACATTTTTCTATAGCAAAAAGCCAGTAGGAATGTGCCTGTCCAGAAAAACGTCCCACAAGGCTGGGTAAACGCGCAACTTATCTCGGATAACTAGCCTTCGACCGGAGCGTGCATAAAGTGGAGTATCTTGCCCTTCATGACTTCAGCATCTTTACCCAAACCTGAATAATACCGACCATTCACAAAGAAAGAAATACCACCCGCATTACCGGTTGATAATGTCTGGTTTGGTACGGCAGGAAGCTCTTCCGAATCGCCCGCCTTAAGGGTCTTGCTCAATAGAACCTCACCCTTTTGATTGCGTACCTCAACCCAGCTATCTTCTTTGGCATGAATGGTAAAAGTTTTTCCTTCTCCCAAGTAAATGCCGTTTTCTCTTAGCTGGACTTTCAAAGCTCTCGTTTCTTCATAGGGTCTGATGTCAGGTACCGGGAAGATTGGGTGAGCCTGAGTATACTCTTTTGGATCGCTGATAATTTCTTGCTGCTGAACCTTATTTTCCTCAGGCTTAGCATTTGCCGAGATCTCTTCTACAGGCGCCATCAATTCGGCATCCGTTTCCCCAGTTACAACCGGGGAAAGATGTTGGAACTCATCGATTACTTCCGTACTAGGTCGCAAATACAGCCAAGCAATTACGATCAACATGGCCAGACCACTGGCGAGCAAGACTAGTGTCGCACTTGGAATGCTCCGCTCAGGCGCCGGTACAGGGAAAATCAAAGTTTCAGCTTTCAGGCTCTGGGTAAATTGCGATTTAAACTTCGCCACCATGGCTTCCGCATCAAGACCCAGATAATGGGAATAAGTCTTTAAGAACCCAATGGTATAGACCATCTCAGGCATGCGTGCACGATCATCAACTTCCAGAGCTGCCAAATAGGCCTCTGAAATTCTCAAAGATTTCGAAACCCTTTCAAGACTCTCATGACGAGCCTGTCGGGCCAATATCAAAATAGATCCCACTGTCGTACTCGAATCATCAATCAATGAAGAAAATTCGTCGACCACATATTCCGTGTTCTTAAGAGCTGCTGATGGCATGTCTGTACCTGCCTTTACTTTTTTAGAGTCGTCATATTATTAAACATTTATTGCATTTAAGCAACAAAAACCGTATCCACATGAAAACAACAGATAAAAACCCTTACTCATAGATGTATTCCATGATCCAGTGCGTATGCCTGGCATTCGTGGCGTATATTGCTAGAACATTGGGAAATTAAGCGGTTCAGGTATAATTGGAAGTCGTCCAAATGAAGACTTCGGATCATCAGTTTAACGCGCCCCACCGATGCAGCAGCAATGGATAAGGACTGAAAACCTAGACCAAGCAATACCATAGCCTCTACGGGAAACGAGGCGAGCTCGCCACATAAATGCAATGGCACCTGTTCTTGACGACAAGCATCCAGAATATTCCGCAAAAAGGACAAGAAACCATAAGACAAAGGATCATACAGTTTATTCAATAGAATATTGCTGCGGTCGGTCGCGTAGAAAAACTGCAATAAATCGTTGGTGCCCACGGATACGAAGTCAACCAGAGGTAACAAAGTCTTTAGCTCATAAGCAATAGATGGCACCTCCAGCATGGCGCCGACCTTAAGGGACAGCGGCATCGTATCGCCGTTCTGCTTTGCTTGCTCGTACTCCTGATCAATATATTTGCGAGCTTTCATGAATTCGCGGGTCGTTGTGACCATGGGGATCATGATGTAGAGGTCTTCGCCCGCAGCTGCCTGCAGCAAAGCTCTAACTTGAACCTTAAAGAGAGCTGGGCGGTCTAGACTAATCCGTACGGCACGCCAGCCCATGGCAGGATTTTCTGCCTTGGGCATTTCAATGTAGGGCACAGCTTTATCTCCGCCCACATCCAAAGTCCGGAAGATCACAGGCTTGCCCTTGGCTTTGCTTAACACTTCTCGATATTGGGCCCTTTGAGTGTTGATATCGGGAAGAGAACTTTCCAACATAAAAGGAATTTCCGTCCGATAAAGGCCAATACCCTCAAGACCCAAACTATCAAGGCGCTCCACATCCATAGGTAGACCTGCGTTAAGCCGCAGTGCGATCTTGACGCCATCTGTCGTGATGGCAGGCTCCGCAATCAAAGATTTCATTTTTAATGCAGCACTCTGACGGGCCTGTATCTTAGATCTATAAACGCTCATCAAACTGCCGCCGGGCCTTACAATGACCTTGCCGTCATCGCCGTCGACGATGAGCTTATCGCCAGGCTCAATCTTTAACAAAATGCCCTGAACGCGGGAGACCACGGGTATTTCAAGCGCACGGGCAACAATGGCCACATGAGCTGCCTGCATACCCTCTTCCATAACCAATCCCGCCACGCTGCCGGGTTCGTAATCGAGCAGCTCCGCAGGGCCAAGGCTTCTGGCGACAACGATAATTTTTTCGTCCCTGGAGACACTGGGATTTTTGTGCATATGACCGGATAAATATTGCAACAAACGCCCGCTGAGATCTTCAAAATCAATAAGACGGGCCTGCCAGAAAGCCTCATCGGTCTTATTCATCAGGCGCTTCATGTCGCAAAGGACCTTTTCAACGGCTGCCTCAGCTGACAACCCTTGCTCAATGGCCTGATTGAGACGATGCTGCCAACCACGGTCAAAGGCGAGCATCCTATAGACCTCAAAAACCTCCCTGTGATCGCCGCTTTTATCCAGATCACCCCTGTCGAACAAACCTTTTAAAGAAACCTGCATAGCCACAATGGCCTTATGCAAGCGACGCTTTTCTTTATGAATACTGGCAGCCGTTTTACGACTGTAATGGGGAAATATTTGATGAAAGACAGCAATACCTTCGCTGATGCCTTGGTTTAGGCCAAACCCCGAGAATTCAGTTTGAATCCAAGACAAACTCTCCTCGGCTCGCAAGACCTCCAACGGCAGTAATTCTTGAGAGGAAATGAGCTCCGCAAGTACCATCGAGATGGTCTGCATGATATCCACTTCTTCGTAGGAGTAATACCTTTTAGCACGGGTCTGTAAGGCAAGAACCCCCAACAGTCGGCCGCCCCGGCAGATTGGAACGCCCAAGAAGCCCAGAAAATCATCTTCACCGGTTTCTGGTCGATAGGCAAAATTTGGATGGGATTTAATGTCTGAAAGAACCAATGGGCGCGCATTTGCGGCTACATCTCCGACGACGCCCTCTCCCACCTTCAAACGGGTGAAGTGGACTGACATTGGATTTAACCCATGCGTGGCAAAAAGAATTAAGACATTGCTTGAACTTTTGATATAGATCGAGCACACCTCACTGTGCAACTCGCTCGATATGATCTGCACGATTTGATTGAGTTTTTCTTGGGCCGAGAGGTTAGAGCCTCCCAATACCTCGCGCAAGCGACGCATCAGTCGCCCCTGGTCTGTGTGATTTAGTGCGTCATGTATCGGCAATTAAACTACCTTTGCTAGAACCTCCTGCTGACGATTTTGTAGAAGATGAGTGGCTTGTTCCAACAACTCGGCGATAATTTCTGCCGTGCTTTGCTCTCTGGTTACCAGACCGACACTTTGGCCAGCCATAACCGATCCCCCTTCGACATCCCCGTCAATAACTGCCCGGCGCAGCGCACCAGCCCAAAAGTGCTCAATCTCAAGTTGAGCTTCAATCTGGGTTAACAGTCCTTTATCAAATTCATCAATAACACGTTTTTGTGTTTCCATAAACCTCTTAACGCCATCATTGGCTAATGCCCTGACAGGAATAACAGGAAAACGTGCATCTATTTGAGGTGATAAGACCGCCTCACGAGCGGATGCCCGGATGAAAGACTGCTTGAATTTTGCATGGGCAATACATTCAGTGGCACACACAAAACGGGTGCCCAGCTGACAACCGGCTGCTCCCATTTCTAAATAGGTAACGATGCTTTCTCCTCGACCGATACCACCGGCAACGAATACGGGCACCTCACGGATATTAGGCAAGATCTCTTGGGCCAGAACGGTTGTAGATACAGGACCAATATGTCCGCCAGCTTCCATGCCTTCAATGACAAGAGCATCAGCGCCGCTGCGGATCAACTTTTTAGCTAGACCCAGCGTCGGTGTGAAACAAATAACTTTTACGCCCGCATCCTTCAGTTTTTTGATAACAGTTGCCGGAGGCAAACCTCCCGCGAGCACCACGTGGCCGACTTTTTCGTCGATACAGATTTGCGCAAGCTGCTCCAAATCGGGGTGCATGGTGATCAGGTTCACACCGAAAGGTTTAGAGGTCAAACCCTTGGTTGCCTGAATTTCCTTTTTCAGAATCTCTGGCGGCATCGCGCCACAAGCTACCACACCGAAGCCCCCTGCATTCGAGATAGCTGAGACCAGATTCCGCTCGGACACCCACGTCATTGCCCCGCCCAGAATCGCATATTCGGAACCTAAAAATTCGCAACCACGCTGCATCAACGATTTTAAATGACTCATAATTTACGCTACATCCTTAATTAACGTCTGTTTCAAAATAAATTCTTTATGAAGAAGCTTCACCGCCTCTTCCATGTTCTCACCTGGCAATAAAATGCTGATAGCTCTCTCATCAGCCTTCAGCTGGTATATCTCGACCTCACGTTCATTGAGGATCTCACGAACCTTGCATACAATTTCTTCCGCCTTAGAACCCATACGACCTACCACGGCCACCTGGCCTACGCGAGAAAAAGTATGAATGGCTCCCACACGTGCTTTCACGTTGCGGGCATATTGGTTAAGAGCCGCTTGTGCATCCTCATAATCATCATGGGCCACCACGATCGTTAACGTCTGACCTGCCGGTTCAAAACGGCAATTGTAGTCAATTTCCACAAAGGCTTCGGTCAATACGCCTTGTATTTCCTTACTGGTCACAGCCGTATCACCGTTCAGTTCAACGGAAAACATCGCCCGATCGCGACGACTGGTCACCGCAATGAATTCGCTGGTTTGACTCAAAGTGCTAACCAATGTGCCTTCGTTGTTATTGAAACTGGACAGAACCCGGATCGGTACGTTGCCGCCTTGGGCGGCCTCGATGGATTGAGGTTGCAGAACTTTTGCCCCATGGCCAGCTATATCCAGTACATCTTGGTACGACAAATGATCCAGTTTCCGAGCATTCGTTATCAACCGAGGATCGGCCGTAAACACGCCATCCACATCTGTATAGATGTCACAGCGACTCGCTTTCATGGCTACAGCAAGCGCCACCGCCGTATAATCCGAACCACCACGGCCTATCGTAGCAAGCCTTCCGTCTGGGCTGATACCTTGGAAGCCCGCAACAACGGCTACCTCGCCCCGATCAAGAGAATCTTGCAGTACACGGGTGTTTATATCGACGATATTGGCGTTTTTGTAGGCCCTATCCGTATGAATGGGAAGCTGCCACGACAGCCATGATCGAGATTTCACACCCAGATCATTAAGAGCAAGGGCCATGAGGCCCGCTGTAACTTGTTCACCGGAGGACACCACCACATCATATTCGGTTGCGGTTAACTGATGATTGGCACATTGATGCGCCCAACCAACCAGTTGGTTTGTGACCCCGGCCATGGCCGAAACCACCACAACCACTTGGTGGCCCTGGTCCATTTCAGCAATCACCCGTTGCGCCACACTCTTGATCCGATCCACACTTGCAAGTGAAGTTCCACCGAATTTTTGTACGACTAATGCCATTGCTCTATCTTCATGGTTGAATTGCTCTACATTCATAACCTTTATTCTGGAAACCAGCAAGAAAATCTCGATACTTTGTCCTTACAATTTGCTAATCTCCATACAAAGCAACGAGATGGAAATACAGTTATGTCACATGCCACAGCCCCAATAAATTCGGTAGATCCCAAAGAAATTGAGCATTTCAAGACCCTTAGCCAAACTTGGTGGGATGAAAATGGCCCCTATAAAGCCTTACATCAGCTCAATCCGTTGCGCCTTGCTTTTATTCGGGATTATATTATTCAGCACCTCAAACCAGAGGAAAATGCGAACAAACCCTTGCAAGGGATCACCGTAATTGACATCGGTTGCGGCGGCGGCCTACTTTCCGAGCCCATGGCAAGAATGGGAGCCAAGGTTAAGGGCATCGACGCCACCGCTGAAAACATTCCTTTGGCACGTCATCATATGGAAGAATCAGGCCTGGATATCGATTACCAATTCTCGACCGCTGAAGACCAGCAAGGGACTTATGATGTCGTTCTCGCCATGGAAATCGTCGAGCATGTGGCCGATGTGAATTCTTTCATAGCGAGCTGTACAAAACTGGTCAAGCCAGGCGGATTGATCTTTCTCAGCACGATCAACAGGACCTGGAAGTCTTATCTTCTCGGCATCGTTGCCGCAGAACACATCTTGAAGTGGGTACCCAAGGGGACGCATCAGTGGGATAAGTTCGTGACGCCCCAAGAACTCAATTCAGCCTTGAATGAGAACGGTATGGAAGTATTCGCTCATACGGGCGTATTGTTCGACCCGCTTCAGGGCCAATGGGTAAAATCTTCAAGAGATGGGGTAAATTATATGCTTGCGGCTAGAAAGCCTGCTTAGGAATCAGTAGGTAGTTCTGGCAGTAGGTTAATTTCGATACCCTCTTCATGCAGTTGGAGAGCCTCGCCTAGAGTGGCTTGACCAAATATGGAGCGCGCTTCGGACTCGCCATTATGGATGAGGCGCACCTCATCTGAAAAGCGCTTACCCACATCTTCAAAATTACTCTTCACGAAGGACGTCCACTCCCGCAACATAAGCTTGGCTTGCTGCTCTGGATGTAGCATCGGTTGGGAGTGCTCACCCTTGGCGGAGCGTATGACATTGGGGGCTGTGATGGCTTTAGCTACTTCGCAAATTCCGCAATGGGGGCAAGCCACCAGCTTCATGGTCTGCTGTTTGGCATAGCTGTCACTATCTAGAAACCAGGAATCAAACTCGTGACCGTTGTAACAGCGCAAGAGAAACTTGATCATGGCTTTGTCTTTAAAACCTGATCCAACTTGCCCTGGCTCTCAAGAGCATACAGATCGTCACATACGCCCACATATTGACCATTTACGAATATCTGGGGCACTGTCCTGCTGCCATTGGTAATCCTCACCAGCTCTTCCCGTTGTACGGGGTCATCTCCCACGTCATGTTCGAGATAGCTCACACCCTTCTTTTTCAAGAGCATCTTAGCTCTATCACAATAAGGACATCGTGGCTTTGTAAAGATCACCACATGCCCATCAAGATTTAAGATCTTATCCATATGAATAAACTCCATTACTGATTCATGCCCGGAGTGTAACATAATTCAGAAACTAGATGTCTAAATCTTTCGCTATCCGATGAATTAGCGCATATATACAACTAAATTCAGTAACCTATTCAGCACATTTGTGTTATCATGATCGTCCTGAAATGATTGAGAAAGACAATGTTAGATATTCAAAACGTCACATACCGTATCGCTGGCCGGACCATATTTGAGAATATGTCCGTCCACATTCCATCCAACCACCGCATGGGCCTAGTAGGGCGCAATGGTAGTGGTAAAACGACCCTTTTCAAACTAATTTGCGGCGAGATCCATGTGGATGAAGGCAAACTGGCACTTCAAGGTGAAGTTAAGATCGCCACGGTGGCCCAGGAAATGCCTGCCACCAATGCGACGCCTTTGGAATTTGTGCTGGAGAGCCACAAGGAGCGCCATGATCTTCTAAACGAGTTGGAATGTAATGCTGACCCATTCCGACTGGCCGAGATCCATCAGCAGCTTATTGACATCAATGCCTACGAGGCACCTACACGGGCAGCCAAGATCCTCCTAGGCCTAGGCTTTTCCGAAGAAGAACAACACAGACCCCTGTCCTCATTCTCAGGTGGGTGGCGTATGCGTGTGGCCTTGGCCGCGGCGTTGTTTTGTGAACCGGACCTGCTGCTTCTGGACGAGCCCACCAACCACTTGGACCTGGAAGCAACAGCGTGGCTTGAGTCTTATCTGAAAAGCTATCCACGGAGCCTGTTGATTATCAGCCATGACCGATACTTGTTGAACTCAGTGGTGGACCGAATCTACAATCTGAGCCATAAATCTTTAAAGCTCTATAACGGTAACTATGATTTCTTCGAGAAAACTCAGAAGGAACATATGCTGCTGCAGGAAGCCGCCGTTAAAAAGCAGCAAGCCGCGCGCCAGCACATCCAAGGCTTTATTGACCGCTTCAGGGCAAAGTCTTCAAAGGCCTCCATGGTACAAAGCCGCATCAAGATGCTCGAGAAGTTTGAACCTTTATCGGTATTGAGAGACGAGAGCAACGTACGACTCTCGTTCCCGCCGGCCGATGATGTCTCTCCGCCGATGATTACGATGGAAAAGGCTTCTGTAGGATATGGAGATAAGGTCGTTCTAAAAAACCTCAGCTGTCGTATTGATCCGGAAGATCGTATTGCGCTTTTAGGGCGGAATGGTAACGGTAAGACGACCTTTGCCAACCTCCTTGCCGGTTATTTACAGCCCATGTCAGGGGATGTGATTCATCACCCGAAGCTAAAGGTCGGCTACTTCCACCAGCATCAGATCGATGCCATGGAGGGCGATCTGACAGCCTACGATCATTTAGCACAGCACATGAAGGGTGCCAAGCCCGAGGCCGTTCGCGCCCAGCTGGGCCGTTTTGGAATTACCAAAGATATGGCCATCACTAAGGTTAAAAGCCTATCTGGTGGTGAGAAGGCAAGGTTAAATCTGTCGGTGATTTCAGCCATGAAACCAAATATTTTGATTTTGGACGAGCCTACCAACCACTTAGACATGGCCAGCCGTGAAAGTCTGATTGTGGCTATCAATGATTTTAATGGCGCAGTGATCCTCATTACCCACGATCGCTATATCCTTGAACACACGGTTGACCGCTATTGGCTGGTGGCTGATCAGCAAGTCACGAAATTCGATGGCAGCATCGATGATTATTATGCGATGATTCTCGGCAAGAAACCAAAAACGGGGCTCTCTCGAGCCGATGAGATTAAGGCCAAGAAACAGGCCAAAAAGGGTAACAAACAAGAGCAGCCTAAAGGTGCGGTTAAGCCCAATAAAAAATCTAATCGCGGCCAAGGGTTTGTGATGGATTAGGACGCAAAAAAAGTGGCGGGAAAACCCGCCACTTTAATTAACTTAACTGCCGAAGATTTCAAGCAGCTAGATTATTTTTATTACTTAGCAGGCTCAGCTGGCTTAGCAGGTTCAGCTGGAACTGCTGGCGTAGCTGGTGTTGCTGGAGTAACAACAACTTCGGCTGGCTTAGCAGCTTCTGCAGGCTTTGCTGCGTCTGCAGGCTTTGCAGCATCAGCGGTCTTTGCAGTTGTAGTAGTTGTTGTTGTTGTAGTTTCTTCCTTCTTGGTCTCAGCAGCTTTACCTGCATCACCCTTCTTCCACCAAGCAGATGCTTCTTCGCCTGAAAACAGGAGAGCTAGACCTGCCAATAATGCTAGTTTGCTTACGTTCTTCATGTCATTTCCTCATAGGTTTAAATCAACTTCGCACTCGAATTATAGAGCGGATAGGTTAAGGATATACTAACAGGCCAAACAGCATATGTAAAATACATAATTTTAATTAAATGCTAGCAGAAGACAGTTAGCACTCAAGCCCAAGCAGAAGTTCTTTTGTTTGAATCAAAGATCGGGAATACATCAACGGGATCGCCTGGTTGCCAGGGGGAGTAATTTTCCATCACAACACTGAACAGCTCGCTGTCCATAAAATAATTGAGCCAGATTTTCAATCGGATCAATCCACAATCATCAAACCACATCCAATCAACCAACGCGAACTTGCGTACAAAAGGAAAGATTGCGATGTCCGCCAAGGAAGCGGTTTCCCCTATGACAAAACCCTTGGCAGCAATTCGAACCTCCAAGTCTTTCAAAAACTCAAAACCCGTGTCACGGGCTTTTTCGACGGATATATCTTCATAACGCTCGGGATATTTATATTGCAGCACGGCTTGGACAAATTGCTCATCGTTAATCTGGATTAGCTTGTGAACCTCATCCTCAGGATGATTCAACCAACCTTCAGGATCGTTCCGGCCCAAGGCCCAACGCATGATGTCGATACTTTCATCCAAGACCTTTCCTTCTGGCAAAAGCACAACCGGCACTGATCCTTTGGGCGATAAATCCATCATGGCCTGAGGCATGGATTTCGGGTTTATCTCACGCATATCACAACTAACACCTGAGCGGGCAATCGCCATGCGCGCGCGCATGCAATAGGGGCTATCTAAATAAGAATATAGTATCGGTAGCGACATGATTCTTATCCCTCAATTACGTTTAAGTTCTGCCCCGAGATGTTGCTGATTACGCTGCCTCGCCAAGACCATCTGTTTATGGCGGCTGGCTGCTCGCTGGCGCTTACGTGCATCTATTGTATCATAGCAATGGGGGCAACAAACACCCAATTCATACTTTTCGGATTCTTTCTCCTGAAGACTAATCGGATGGCGGCACCCGTGGCACTGGTCAAACTCACCGGGCGCTAGACCTTCAACAACCGAAACGCGCTGATCAAAGACGAAGCACTCTCCCTGCCACAAATTTTCATCCTCAGGTGTATTCTCCAGATATTTCAGGATACCGCCCTTAAGATGAAACACTTCTTCGAAACCCTGATCTAACATGAAGGACGACGCTTTCTCGCATCGAATTCCCCCCGTGCAGTACATAGCAACTTTTTTGTGCTTTGCAGGATCAAGGTTCGTCTTTACAAATTTTGGAAATTCACGGAATGAATCTGTCTCAGGATTAATGGCGTTCTTGAAAATGCCCACATCTACTTCGTATTTATTTCTCGTGTCGATCACAACGACCTCAGGGTCATTGAGTAGCTCGTTCCACTGCTGGGGATCTACATACGTCCCAACAGTTTTGACTGGATCTGTTCCAGGCACGCCCAACGTCACAATCTCTTTTTTTAGTCTGACGCGTATCCTGAAGAAAGGTTGCTTTTCAGCAAAGGACTCTTTGTATTCCAACCCTTCGAAACGGCCATCCTCTCGCAGGAAAGCACCCAGCGCATCGATTCCTTCCCGGCTACCAGCAACGGTGCCATTGATGCCTTCTTCGGCCAATAATAGCGTTCCTTTTACTTGATGTTCACGGCACAACGAAAGCAGAGGCTCTTGCAGCTGCTTGTAATCAGGCAGGTGTACAAATTTATAAAGAGCGGCGACGACGTAGTTTGTCATATTCAATATCCGAACAAATAAGCATTATATTCCTAACAACTCAGATAGTGCGTTAGCTACGTGCGAAAGCCGAGCACCGGAGCGGAGCGTACTTTTGGGTACGTGAGCACCGGAGCGCAGGCTTTCGCACGTAGATGACGTGCTAGATGAGTTGTTCTTGGGTAATTTAACTCATCTTGCGTAGTCTGTCCAATACTCCTTGCAAGATGTAGCTGGCAGCCATCTTATCCACCACTTCACTTCGTCTTTTGCGGGACATATCCGCTTCCAGAAGAACGCGCTCGGCCGCAATGGTTGACAGACGCTCGTCCCAAAAAAGGACAGGGATATCGATGGCCTCTTGCATCTTTTCATAAAATTCCATGACATAAGCACATCGTTCACCTATGCTTCCATCCATATTTATGGGCCAGCCTACCACACATGCAACAACATCCTGCGCATGGATCAAGTTAACCAAGTATGGCAAATCTTTCTTCCAACCTAATCGCTCAAGCACATAGTAAGGCGTTGCAATAATATGACCTTTATCCGACAGTGCTAGTCCAACATTTTTAGAACCCACGTCCAGGCCTAATAAACGCCCCTTACTCTTATCACATAAGATTTTAAGTTCATCAGGCGTGATTAGTGACATAGCACACCATCCACTGGGTTTGAAGGTAGGTATTTCAGTTTCAGATTGTTTTGCTTAGCCATGGCGAGAACCGTATTTAATAATAGGCAGGCAACTGTCATAGGCCCCACCCCACCGGGCACTGGCGTCAGGTAGCCGGCAATGGGCCCCACGGAATTGAAATCCACATCACCCACTAACATATTTTCACCCAAGCGGTTTATACCTACGTCCAATACGACAGCACCAGGTTTTATCCAATCCCCCGTAACAAGCTGAGGCTTGCCCACGGCCGAAATGACGATATCTGCTTGCCTGGTTAATTCCTCGGGATGAACTGTTTTAGAATGGAGAATAGAGACTGTGCAGTTTTTGCTCAGCAATAACTGGGCCAAGGGTTTTCCTACTAAATTGGATCGGCCAATAATAGCGGCGTGTTTACCCTCAAGACTTTCGAATAGACGCTGCAACAATATCAAGCAGCCAAGAGGCGTACATGGCACAAAACCATCAAGCCCCATAGAAAGACGTCCTGCGTTGATAACAGACAATCCATCTACATCCTTATCAGACCTGATGCGATTGACAACCACCAAGGGATCCAAATGCGCCGGTAGAGGCAACTGCACAATAATGCCGTTAATGCTTGCATCCCCATTGAGTGTATCAATGAGGGCTAATACATGCTCTTGGGTCACGGATTCAGGAAAATGTAAGGTGTGAGCCGACAAGCCCACTTCTTCTGCCTGCTTAATCTTAGCGCGCACGTATACTTTACTCGCTGGATTATCAGCGATCTGAACTATTGCTAACCCTGGTTTACCAAACTGACTAAGCTCGGCGAGCTCCTGCGCGATCAAATGCTTGATCTGCCGCGCACAAGCTCGTCCATCTATTAAATGTGCCATTGTGTTTTAAAGAACTCCAATTATATTAGCTTCCTAAACAGCAGTTCTAGGAACTGCTCCAAAAAATGAATGATTAACAACAGTACCAGGGGAGAAATGTCTAGCCCCCCCAAATTGGGCAGAATCCTGCGTATTGGTCTTAATGCGGGCTCAGTCACCCTGTAAAAAAAGTCGCTCAAAGTTGATACGAACTGATTGCCGGTATTCACGACCCCAAACACAAGCAACCAACTCATGACAACCGACAGAATTACGATCCAGAAATACATAACGAGTACAGTCATGATCAGGTTAAATAGTGGTATTAAAATGACGTCCATTTTAGCTCTCCCAGTTTCTTTTTCTTAACAACTCAGCTAGTGCATTAGCTACGTGTGAAAGTTGAGCACCGGAGCGGAGCGTACTTTTGGGTACGTGAGCACCGGAGCGCAGACTTTCGCACGTAGATGACGTGCTAGATGAGTTGTTATCTAGCGTCGAAAGGTACTGTTGTTTTATCCCCAGTGTTATTATCAACGATTTTTTCCACCCGCATTTGGGCTTCTTTCAGTTTAGTATCGCAAAAAGCACGCAACATGTCACCCCTCTCATAAAGAGCGATGGCATCTTCTAGATCGACCTTACCTTCTTCCAGCCTACGAACAATTGTTTCTAACTCACGCATGGCCACTTCAAAAGTCATGGCCGCTGGATTCTGGATAGGTAAAACGTTTTCCATCATAATGTTCCCTTTAATAACTCATTGATGTTTTATCAATATAAGACCTTCTTGCCAACAAATTTTATCCGTGACGGGACGTAATCAACAAGAGTGCAACTATAATTAATGCAATGGCCTGAAAGAGAACTCTCATGCGCATCAATTTGTTGCTTTTTTCTTGATCGCCTTCACGCTGCGCTCTGAGCATACCGGTAACCCCGATCACGAGAGTAACCACTGTTGCCGCCAAGGCCAGATAGAGCATAATACTTAGAACGGTGTGCATTAAAAATCCTTCCCTTTAAACATACATCTTATTTTTCTTAACAACTTAGATAGTGCGTTACTTACGTGCTAGCTGAGTTGTTTAATGTGAAGCTCGTCGCCGGCACCCTTGTGGCCGCCATGTTCCGTCATCACATCCTTCACTTTACGCGCTAATTCTTTCAAACTAAAGGGTTTTGGTAAGAAATGTATATTGGACTCTTCCCCAACCTTTTGCCGGAAAGAATCTTCCGCATAGCCAGATATATAAATTATAGAAAGATCAGGCAGTATCTGATGAACCTGCCTGACGAGCTCAACACCATCCATCACCGGCATAACCACGTCCGTAATCAGGAGATCGACCTTATTTTCGGGATTATCGGTAATCGATTCAAGGTAGTTAAGAGCCTCAAGACCATCCCGAGCTTCTACGACGCGGTATCCTTTGTCCCGCAAGGCTCTGGCGCCGAACAGTCGAACAGCATCTTCATCCTCAACAAGAAGGATGGAACCACTACCCGTCAGATCTCCTGAGTACTCCTGCTTTTTCGATTTTTCAGCTTCCGCCAGAAGCTCTGCAGGATCGTAATAGGGGAATAGCACCTTAAACTTTGTGCCTTTATGGACTTCTGAATCTACGATAATGTACCCGCCTGTTTGTTTAACGATACCGTAGACGGTAGACAACCCCAGGCCCGTGCCTCGACCAAGCTCTTTCGTGGAAAAGAATGGATCAAAAATACGCGTCATATTTTCCTTTGAAATGCCGCTGCCGGTATCTTCCACCTCCATAACCACATAGGTGCCCACAGGTATGACATCGTGATGGATGTGAAATTCTTCCGCAAAGGTACTATTGAAAGTCTTGATGGTGATAAGCCCCTTTTCATCCATAGCATCCCGGGCATTGACCACGAGGTTAATGATAACCTGCTCGAACTGACCTTTATCGACCTTAATAAAGCCCAGGTCTCGTCCGTGAACAATGTTGAGATCGACATTCACGCCCACGAGTCGCTGTAGCAACACAGAAACTTCCGTCAATATTTCGCTCACATTCAACATCTGTGGCTGTAGAGTCTGTTGTTTAGAAAACGCCAACAATTGTCGGACAAGATTGGCGGCTCGGTTTGAATTTTGCTTGATTTGCATAATATCCGTGAAGGACTGATCGCCCGGAGAATGGCGCAGCAGCAGGAGATCACAAAAACCAATAATTGCCGTCAGCAAGTTGTTAAAGTCATGGGCAATGCCCCCCGCCAGCTGACCCATCGCCTGCATTTTCTGTGACTGAGCCAGTTGAACCGCGAGGACTTTCTGCTGGGAGCTGTCGAAGAAATGTAAGATCACGCCTTTAGATTTGGGCTTAGGGTCGCCCCCAACTTCTTTATCCTCTATATTGCTGGCAAAGGCAGAAATCTGTGCGGACTTATCATCGATAAACTGGAGCTCCAGCGGCATAGAAATCATCTCGCCAGCCATAATTCTTTCAATGTTATCCATCGCCCCTTGACGGCTATTGGGATGCAGGAGATCAAAGAAAGACTGCTGCGGTTGCAGCGGCATCTTACATAATTCCTCCTGAAAGAACCTATTGGTTGCTTTTATTTTTCCCTCATGATCAAGAACCACAATCCCCATGGGTGCTTGTTCAAATATGGTTCGGAAATTCGTGTAGGCTGAGGACAGCGTTGATTCATTTTGATCGGCCACATCGCCAGCATGCGAATCAAAAATCCAAAAGACAAAGCCACTACTGTACTTCAGTGGCATCACTCTCACATGCCATAATTCAGGCGCTACAGACGACTTGCCCACCAATATAGCTGCCGTAGCTTCCTCATTAGAACGCGCTGCCTTACGCAGCTTCAAGAAATCGGCAACACTGTCAGGATGTATGTAGGATTCTGTAAATGTATCTAGCTGATTCTCGTCCAGATGACCAAAAGACTGTAGCATTTTATTATTGAAGTATTGGATGAATCCCCGCTTATCAGTCAGCATAATGCCTTGATAAAAATCATTGGCCCCCTCTAAGACATTACTGAGCTGTCGATTCAAGGTCACCAAGTACCAGCATGTATACCCCGAAATGGTAACCACGCTTGCCGCGCAAAATGTTATTGCGACGGAAAGGACTAAATAGGCAGTCTCACTGCTCATAAGCACCAAAATTCCACCCAGAAGGCCAATGGCAATAATATTGGCGAGCACCAAACCCCAAAGCTGTTTGAGGTGCGATGAATTGCGCAATAACAGCAGCAATTCCTTACCCTCCCCGGTAGGAATTAACTTGTGTTCAATGCGAAAACGCTCTAAAAGCTTGGTAAGCATCAACAACCCTTTCTTATTGTTTTTTGGCGTCGATGTTTGAAATACACACTCACTTTACCTGAGTTTAGGAAAAAGGCAATGGTCATCGGAAGATCTGCAATGAACCGACAGGATATCACCCTTCAAATTTCAGATTTGAGCATCAATATTCAGGTACGTGAGAATCCACGATCCAAGAGACTCTCTCTTAGGCTTCATCCTTCCCAAAACATGATTTACTTAACCAGACCCTCCCACGCCATGCCCCACGAGATCATGGCCTTCATCGAAAAATCCAGGGGCTGGTTGCTCAAGGTCTGTTCCCATCTAGAGCAAAACACGCCTTTAGTCCAGGGCAATCAGATCCCCATCCTGGGGGTCCCTCACCTCATACGGTATTCATACCAAGAATCACCCAGCGTCACCGCAGACAATCAGGTCATAGAAGTAAAAGGCTTTGACCCCATCATCGTACCCGGCCTCACAAAGGATTGGTTACGTTCACACATCTACAAATACGTCACTGAGACCAGCCAGAAATTTGCTGCTCAAATTGGCAAGCAGGTCACCAGTATCAATATTAAAGATACATCCAGTCGTTGGGGAAGCTGTTCAAGAGACGGCAACCTAGCCTATTCATGGCGACTGGTCTTTGCTGGCCTTGAAGTTGCTGAATACGTTTGTGCCCACGAGGTCGCACATCTGATCGAAATGAATCACAGCCCGGCATTCTGGTCCATCGTGAAGGATCTGTGCCCTCAATTTAAGCACCACCGTCGATGGCTGAAGGAGCACGGGAAAATCCTGTTTACCTACGGTTAAGCCTTCAACCTTTGACGGAGCACAGACGCAACGATCGCCATCGTAAATACGGCTAATATAAAGAGCAAGGAGAAACCGATTGGGATATGGTAGATATTTTGGGCCAGCATCTTTATGCCCACGAAGATAAGGATCACCGCCAAGGCATGGTGGATATAATAGAATTTGGGGATGATATCGGCCACAAGGAAATATAAGGACCGCAAGCCTAAGATCGCAAAGATGTTAGACGTATACACCACAAAAGGATCCCGGCTGATGGCCAATATGGCCGGAATGGAATCTACCGCAAACAGCAAATCCGCAAATTCGATAAAGATCAGTGCCACAAACAGATGGGTCACATATAGCTTGCCGTTCTCTTTAACAAAAAACCGCTGGCCACGATCATCTTCCTTTAGTGGCAATTTATCCTTGATCCAGGTCAGCAAAGGATTCTCTGGCGCCTCTTCCCCGGGTGGTAGACGATCAAAAAGGGTTGATATGCCCGCATAAATCAAGAAAGCACCGAACACATATAACATCCAGTCAAATCGCTCGATCAATTGTATCCCGGCCAGAATCATCAATGCCCGCATTACCAAAGCGCCCAAAATTCCCCAATACAGGATTCGATGCTGCTGCTCGCGAGCGATGTTATGCATCTTGAAAATTAACAGAATAACAAAGAGATTATCAACGCTTAGGGACTTCTCGATGACATAGCCGGTCAAAAACTCAAGGGCTAATATTTCCCCTTCCCATACATAAATACCAGCGCAGAAAATGAGCGCCAGACTTATCCAGAATAAGCTCCAAAGGGCAGCTTCCTTCCGGCTGATAACATGGGCATGTTTGTTAAAATACCCCAGATCCAACGCCAATACGCCTAACACAAAGAGGTTAAATAGGATCCAAGGGGTAATCTGTGCTGCCACGTTTTCATTCTTATTGTTGATTCGTTAGAGAATAGCATGGAGAGGGTATCGTTTGGAAGGACTCACATGCAAATATACCGGAGCGAATAACTCCGGTCGTCCGTTCAGGATAACCTCTGCCGGAGGCGGAAGATTATATCTACCCCCACGGGTTTTGCAAAAGAACCCCATAAATCATTTATCTATTTAAACTAGCTGTAAATTTAATGAAAAGAGAAACATCAAGGCAAGAATTATTTAATACATTTAAGCCATTATGTAGAAAAGGGCAATTCATTACCTAAAACCCGCACACTTCATTTTGAAGGGCGATATTTAAAAGGAGAGAATCATGTGTACTAGAGTCCTGTACGAAACCGGTAACAATACTTATCTTTTAGGGCGCTGCATGGACTGGAGCGACATGAATATCGAGCCAGTTTGGTGGGTGTTTCCCAGAGGTATGAATCGTGATGGAGGCGTTGGTAAAGACTCAATCAAATGGTCATCCAAATATGGATCCGTCATTATCAGCATGTACAACTTAGCCAGTTGCGATGGATTGAACGAAGCTGGCCTGGCGGCCAATTTACTATACCTTTCTGAATCCGATTACGGCGACCCAGATAAAAGCAAAAGACCACAGATTTCTTTGGGAGCTTTGCTTCAGTATATTTTGGATAATTATAAGACTGTTGCTGAGGCTGTGAATGCATTTAAATCGGATCCATTAACCGTCGTCACGGCTCTCGCTCCCAATGGAAAAGCTGGTACTGCGCATTTCTCGGTATCGGACCCCAGCGGTGACTCAGCCATATTTGAATACATTGACGGTAAGATTGTGATTCATCATAGCCCAGAATATACGGTGATGACAAACTCCCCTACCTATGATCAACAGCTCGCATTAAATACTTATTGGGAGCTTATTGGCGGAAGAAATATGCTCCCCGGCACAATTACCGCTGCTGATCGCTTTGTCCGCGCCAGTTACAATCTCAAATCATCGCCTAAATATAAAGATAAAGAAGCAGTCGCAGCGATATTTTCGCAGATGCGTTCGATAGGTGTGCCCTTGGGCATGGAAGACCCGGATAAACCTAACATCGCTTCAACCCTATGGCGAGCTGTGGTTGATCACGATAAGAAACGATACTATTTTGAATCCGTACTTAACCCAGCAATTTTCTGGGTGGATTTTAAAAACTTAAATTTTGAACCCGGGGCAAAAACAGTGAGTCTTAAACTCGATGGCCCTGATATCATGGCAGGGGAAGTATCTGCGCTGTTTAAGCCCGCAGAACCTTTCAAGTTTCTTGCACCCAAATGGGCACAGACTCTGGAGGAGGCCTCCTAAGCCGCCTCGGTATAATTACCGAGCATCTCATCCACATCGCCCAAGTCAGCGACCTTGCCGTCTCTGATGAGGGCTACTTTGTTACATATGCGCCGCATTATGCTTTCATTATGGCTGGCCATAACCAGGATGGAGGAGTTCTCGATAAGCTGGGTAATACGGGCCGTGGCCTTTTCGATAAAGAATTTGTCGCCCGTGCCGATCGCTTCATCTATCAACAGAATCTCGGGCTGTACGGACGTGGCGATCGCAAATCCAAGACGTGAGCGCATCCCATCGGAAAAATGTTCCAGGTGTTGATGAATGGAGTTTTCCAATTCTGAAAACTCGACAATTTCCTCAATTTTGCTTGCGACTTGATTGTTAGGTATTTTCAACAAGGCGCAACCAAGACGAATATTCTCAATGCCTGTGAGCTGTGGATCGAGGACAAATCCTGAATTGAGAAGGGTCGTCACCCGCCCTTGAACCTCAACCCTGCCAGCGGTAGGTCGGTATATTCCTGCAATAACCCGTAACAGCGTCGATTTACCAGTTCCATTTCCGCCGATAAGACCCAGCTTGACACCATCTCGCAATTCAAGATTGATGCCCCTAAGGACTTCTGGCATCTTGTCTTCGGCCGGCTCCGCTTTGTTTTTGCCGAACCAAGTCATCAGCTGTCCTACGGCAAGGCGCCGCAAGGACAGATCTGTGCTTTTCATATCTTTAAATCGCAAGTGCACGTCTTCTAATTTTACGTAAAAACTCATATGCCCCCCTTACGACCACAAAACAAGTTTGTTTTTGCTACCCACGTATAAATAAGCCGAAAGCAAAAAGGATACGACCAACAGCGCCAGGCAATTAATATAATAATGCAATGGAACAAACACTCCCAATATGGGAGCCCGTACGATCTCTAGCAGCTGATAGATGACGTTAACCTCTAGCAGTATAGTTTTGCGCCCTGTAATCATCTCAGGCTTCCACAGTATGGGCATCATGAGAATCAGTACCTGAAAGATTGAGGGCAATACAAAAGCAATATCTCTAAACCGACAAGCCATAATGGAAATGGCCAGCCCCATAAAGAACGTACAGGTGACGAATAGCGTTAGCCCAAAAAGCAGTTCAGGAATATTAAAAACAAACCCTTTGTAATAGAGGACGATTAAAAAGATAACCGGGATATTGTGAGCAAATATAATCACGGCACGAGAGAAGAGTCTGCTATAAATCACCAGCGGACTGATTTTATTATTTTTCAACAGGTGCCCATACCAAATAAAAGTGACTGAGCCATCCTGTATAATGTTCACCATCAGCATCCATAGCAAATACCCCGCCGTTAGGAACGGCACATAATCACTAAGCTGGATACCAAAAGCTGAGCTGTAGATGAGGCTGATAACAGAAATAAAAATGATGTTGCTCAAGACCATCCATAAAGGACCCAACACGGATGTCTCATAACGAGATTTGATCTCATAGTATGCACTCAAGACACTATAGCCAGAAGTAAAGTAGGCATCAGCCAGGTCGCCAAAGAACTCTTTGAGAACGGATAATATGCCCCTTAATTTAAGGGATTTTTCCGGGGTGTAAATCTGGACTTCGCTGCTCATTTCTTCCCTTTGTGTTTCATCATTACAATATCCACATATTACCTTATATACACAAGTCTTTTTAGATCATTCACTTCATCGAAGATATAATCAAGGATACATTATGCTTCATCAGCGAGACATAGTCAGGCGCAGGCCCATCCACATCCGACAAGGCGTCGGAATACAAGGTGCCACCAATACGGGCGCCCGTGCTTTCGCGAATCATCTGCATTTGCTTCTCGTTGGTTATATTCTCTACAAATATGGTTTTAATGTCTTCCTTGTGAATCAGGTCAATCAATGCCTTAACCGCTTCAGGGGTTGCCTCTGCTTGGGTGCTCACCCCTTGGGGTGCCAGAAATGCGATTTTATATTCGTGGGCAAAGTACTGGAAAGCGTCATGGGCCGTGATCACCTTACGTTTTTTGGGATCAATACGACTTAGTTCATCCTTCACCCATTCATCCAAAAATCTTAACCTTTGTTTATAAGACGTGGCGTTCCTCTTGAATTCCTTGGCATGCTCGGGATCTGACTTCTGCAAAGCAGTTGAGATGTTGTCCACGTATTTCATAACCAGCGGGATACTATGCCATGCATGGGGATCCTGGGGGGATCCCTGATGAAATGTCGATGTATTTTCTTCCAGTTTTATAGGCTTAACACCTTCACTCGCAACGATCACCAGCCCTTTGAATCCAGATGCCTTAATCAGCCTATCGATCCATCCTTCAAAGCCGAGACCATTAACGACCACCACATCGGCCTTGGCCAACATAACGCTATGTTGGGGTGCGGGATTAAAAACGTGGGCATCCTCGTTAGCGCCAACGATATTGTCAATCGCCACGTGGTCTCCACCAATCTGCTTTACAATATCAGCAAGAATGCTGAAGCTAGTGACCACTTTCAAAGCTGCCATACTGGGCGAGCTCAAGAGAACTGTAAGTGCTAGGGCTAAAAGATATCTCATGCCAGCCTCTGCCTTAAGCTGCCATAACGGCCAACCACCAAGGAAAAGATGTAACAAACACCAGCCAGCAATACGATGGAAGGACCAGAAGACCATTTAAAATGGAATGACATCAACAAGCCCATATATCCAGAAGCCATGGCAATCATGAACGCAACCAGGAACATCTTCCATATGTCCCGTGCCCAGAATCGAGCTGAAATGGCCGGCAGCATCATCATACCCAATGCCATCAGCGCACCTAACGCTTGGAATGCTGCAACCATGCAAAGGACGATAAGTACTATAAATGCCCCATGGTAGAAACCACCCCAGGCACCCAGCGACCTCATATATTCAGGATCAAAGCATTCCATAATCAAGGGACGGTAAATAAAAGCCCCCACCAAAAGCGTAACCGTCGTGATCATAGAAATCAGCATCAAGGCAGGCTCATCCACGGCTAAGATTGTGCCGAAAAGAATATGAATCAGATCGACGTTGCTACCCTTTAAGGAAACGATCAGCGAGCCGAATGCCAAAGAGATCAGATAGAAACCAACCAGGCTCGCATCTTCACGCAACAGGGTCGTTCTTGAAACAACACCCGCTAACAGGGCCACAACCAGGGCGGAAATAAATCCCCCGATGCTCATGGCTGTTAAAGACAAGCCCGAAATCAGAAAGCCGATAGCCACGCCTGGTAGAATAGAGTGCGATAGGGCATCCCCCATCAAGCTCATGCGCCGCAGCACCACCAGAACGCCCACCGGCGCACAACCCAACGATAAGGCAAGACAGGCCACCAGGGCCCGTTTCAGGAATAGATAGTCAGCAAAAGGCTCAATGAAGAACTCGTACATTAAGCCTCCGCTATGGCTGGTTTTAGCTTGCGTTCCTTGAGTGGCAACGGCGCACAGGCCGCCTCCCATGAAACGCAGTAAACCTTCGCTCGCCTTAAGTTCTCGCGGGTCAAAACATCCTCGGTCGCACCCCAGGCTATGGCTGAGCGAGCCAAAATAACCGTGTCCGGAAAATAATCCCGAACGATATCCATATCATGCAGCACCGTAATAATGGTCTTACCCATGGTCTGCCACTGGCGCAAAACATCAGTGAGAATATCCATGGTCGACGCATCAATGGCGGCAAACGGCTCATCCAGAAGAATAACGCTGGCATCTTGTAAAGCGATACGAGCAAACAGCACCCGCTGAAATTGTCCGCCCGATAGGCAATGTATGGGACGATTTAAGTAACCTTCCAAGCCGACCTCAGCCAAAGCCTGATTAATTTTCTCAACATCGGCCGTCGAAAATGCGCGATAAAACCCCACACTGGCACACAAGCCCATACCGACCACATCACCAACGGTAATGGGAAAACTGCGATCGATATCCGGCGATTGAGGGAGATAGGCAATACTATTCTGCTTGATATTCTCTATATCGACCAGGCCTGAAGCCATCTTCTGAACTCCGGCCAATACTTTCAGGAATGTAGACTTACCGCCACCATTTGGACCAACAATAGCTGTCAGGGATCCTTTAGAGAACTGCCCCGTAATATTGTCCAGCGCCCGTAGCTCATGGTAATCCACACAAATATCCTGACAGGAAATAACAACCTGAGAGGAAGACTCTGACTTTGATCGGTTCTGAATATGGTTCATGCCCTGCCCTATAACGCCCACCAAACGCACAGCCATAAGAATAGGATGAGTGTCATAACAAACATAATCCGCTGCAATGAGCTCTGCTGAATAGGTGTCATTCTTTATCCACAGTAATAAGTTAGTAACTACCCAAGTAGTTACGGGTAACTCTTCAGATAGTTCGCCAGATGCTAGGAAGATCGAGCACCGGAGCGGAGCGCATTCTTCATACGTGAGCGCCGGAGCGCAGATCTGACGACGCAGATGGTGTGCTAGCTGAAGAGTTACATAAGTTATGCAGTTATACCATATTTGGGCAAATAGTCATCCAAAAACGACTCCAGGATAGAAACCACAGCCTCCATATCTTTTTGGGCCCCTAAAGTAATCCTTAAGTGGTTTGGCAAACCATATCCCTTGACAGGCCGGACGATATAACCATCTTCCGCCAACCGCAGATAAACGGCATCCGCTGTAAAAGGACCCTCACTCTCGAACTCAACCAGTACGAAGTTGGTCACACTCGGCACATAATTCAACCCCAGCGTACCTAGTTTATCCATAAACCAGGGAAGCATGGTTTGTTGATGATGGCGAACCAGATCTTGGTGCTCAACATCCACAAGTGCCGCGATGCCGGCCTCCTGTACGCCTGAGTTGCAACAAAATGGTGCTCTTATCCTATTAACCCAATCAATAATCTGAGCGGGGCCATACATCCAACCTAGCCGCAACCCTGCAAGGGCATAAAATTTCGAGAATGTCCGTGTCATGACCACATTGTCGAACTGATCCACCAAATCAATGCCGGCCGTATAATCTTCAGCAGTCATATATTCAGCATAAGCCGAATCTAGAACTAACAGCACATGATCTGGTAAATTCTGCCGCAAACGAAGCACTTCATCTCGACCGATATAACTACCGATGGGATTGCGAGGATTGTCCAAAATGACGATTTTTGTTCTTGGACTCACCGCAGCCAAAAGCGCGTCCACATCGATATTATATTTGCGAGCAGGTGCTGCCACTGGCGTTGCTCCCACCGCAAGACTTACGATTCCATACAAAGAGAATGCATGGGCGCTGAAAAGCACTTCATCACCGACCCCCGCGAAGGTCCGGATTAACAACGTCAAGCCATCTTCCGAGCCATTGGTGCACAAGATCCGATCTTTATCCAGCCCATGGAACTCAGCGATGGCCTCCTTTAATATGCGGGAGGAGCCACTGGGATAAACATGGGCCCTTTTGGCCGCATCCTTAATAACCTGCAAAACCCGAAGACTCGGACCAAAGGGGTTTTCATTGGATGACAACAAAACCTTGCAGGTATAACCCTTGGGAATGATGTCCTCGCCCCCAATGTAGGGCTTGATGTTCAAAATACCCGGTAGTGGTCGAACGGTGTCAGACATGATGTACTTTCCCTAGAACGATTACCGAAACAGAATCCGGAATCCAGAAACCAGAAGCCAGAATCCAGAATCCAGAATCCAGAAGCCGGAATCCAGCGCCACAGTTCCGAGCAAGTAGCTCTGGTTTCTGGTTTCTGGTTTCTGGATTCTGGATTCTGTTTTAGTATACTATCAGGATATCCTGTCAGCCCTTGCCACGCAAGGCCTGGTCTGAAGTAACTAACACATACGAACCTGGCGCATCCTCAAGAGCCTTATATCCAGCTGAACCCGGAATTCTAGCACTGGCATCGATTTCTGTGTCCGGGAATTGTTTGATCCATTTAGCCCACGTCAGCCACCAGGAGTCATTGCTATATTTGGCCTGACTCAACCATTGCGCCGCATCTTGGGCATAGTCATCATTCTCCCAATGGCCATATTTATTGAGCTGAGGAGGATTCACCACGCCAGCTATATGCCCTGAAGCGCCCAAGACAAATTTTACAGGGCCGTGTAGTTTAGGAATGGCCGCATACATGCTCTTCCAGGGTGCAATATGATCATCATGAGCACCGAACAAAAACACGGGGACTTCGGCCTTGGATATATCTACATCACGCCCCATCATCTGGGTTTGACAAGGATTCATAATGGCATTCTTGACGAACATTTCCTGGATATAGAAATTAAACATGTTGCCAGGCAGGTTCGTCGTATCCGCATTCCAGTACAGCATATCGAACTGAGTTTGTTCATTACCCAACAAGTAATTGTTGATAAAAGCTGACCAGATCAGATCATTAGCGCGCAGCAAATTAAAAGTGGCACCCATGGCAGGCCCGTCCAGGAGTCCAAGCTCGTCCATACGACTGGCGACTGTTTTTAAATAATCTCGATCCGTAAAAATGGTCATCTCGCCCGCTTGAGAAAAATCCAAAGGAGCGGCCATCAGCGTCAAAGATTGAATCATCTTCTTGGCGTCCTTCTGCAGGTACCCCAGCAACATGGACAAAGATATGCCACCTAAACAAAAGCCAATCAGATTAACCGACTCCTCCCCAGTAATTTCCTGCATCACCCGGATAGCCTCTAATGAACCTTTTTTCAGATAATCCTCGAAAGGGGTATCTTTAAGAGCGGGACCAGGATTTACCCAGGATATAATAAAGACCGTATTACCCTGATCCACCAACCACTTCACAAAAGAATTTTTTGGATGAAGGTCAAGAATATAGAACTTGTTAATCCAAGCCGGCACCACCAACAGGGGGGTCTTCTTTACCTTTTTGGTAGTAGGTTGATATTGAATCAGTTGCATCATCTCGTTCTGAAAGACAACTTTGCCGGGGGTGCTTGCCAGATCCTTCCCGATCTTAAATGCTCCTCGGTCGGTATTTTCTATATTGACCAGAGACGTGCCATTTTTCAGGTCCTCCAGGAATTTCCGCATACCACTAATGAGGTTTTCCCCATTGGTTTCCAGAGTTTTCTTCACAACCATGGGGTTAGCCCAAGCAAAATTGCTAGGCGCCACCGCGTCCACAAATTGTCTTGAATAGAACTTGAACTTGCGCCGGGATGCATCATCCAACCCTTCCAAGTCCTCGGCCACGGAATCTATCCAGCGGGCGTAGAGCAAATAGGCCTGCATGAGATAAGACGACAGCGGATTTTCCCCCCAAAGAGGATCCTTGAACCGCCTATCCCCCACATCGGGCGAAATCACGGGCGTCGAGCTTATTGCCCCCATGTTCTGCAAACTGCTTTGCCATAACTGAAAGGAATCAGCCATGAGTTTTTCCGTGGCTTCCTTGATTTGCTCAGGCCTTTCGAGCAATTCTTGATAAGCATCCAGGAAGATTTGTCCATGACCCATGAAATTCAGAACCTGCTGCGAAGACGCAAAAGCTGGACTATCAGGCTTTGATGAAGCCGCCAAGAAATCCTGTATCTCCTTGTTGAGTGCCCAGAATTCTTGGGACATCTTCATTAATTCTTCCGGTGGACAAGCAAAAGGATGCTCGGGCTCTGACTTTTGATGAGAAGACATAAAAAAATTCCCTGTTTTGTTTTGAGAGCAGTATAACATTATGTTAGATTCCTTGCTATATAGATGAATTATGGAACAACGATGACAACCTACAAATCCGAGTTTTTACGACAAGCAGACCAACGGGGGTTTATATTCCAGGGCACGGACCTTGAAGCCCTAGACCAGGAATTATTAAAAGGCCCCGTTACTGCCTATATCGGATTCGATGCCACAGCCGATTGCTTGCACGTAGGCAGCCTATTGCCTATCATGCTTCTCAGGCTCTTTCAGCAAACAGGTAATAAACCCATCGTGCTCATGGGTGGTGCTACAACCAAGGTAGGCGACCCCTCTGGCAAGGATACATCCCGCCAGATGTTAAACGATGAACAGGTCAATCACAACCTGGTCTCCATATCGGAAATCTTCGACACCTATCTTCAGTTTGGCACAGGCCCCACGGATGCAGTTCTCGTGGACAACAGGACATGGCTGGATCAACTCAATTATCTCGATTTCTTGCGTAATTTTGGCCCACATTTTACCATTAATCGCATGCTGACGTTCGATAGCGTTAAATTACGCCTGGAACGAGAGCAACCACTCACATTCCTCGAGTTTAACTATATGATCCTGCAGGCCTATGACTTTGTGCAACTAGCAGTCGGTATGAATTGCGTAATGCAGATGGGCGGATCCGATCAATGGGGCAATATCGTCAACGGCGTCGAGCTGGGACGCAGAGTCGCCCAGAAACACCTCTTTGGCTTGACGACGCCGCTCATCACCACGTCTTCCGGCGACAAGATGGGTAAAACCGCTGGTGGGGCTGTGTGGTTACGGGCAGACAAACTCTCCCCTTACGACTTCTGGCAATACTGGCGTAACACCCAGGACGCCGATGTGGGACGGTTCTTAAGATACTTTACCGAGCTTCCCATCAGCGAGATCGAAAAACTCGAAGCCCTTAAAGATCAAGAAATAAATGAAGCGAAAAAGGTCCTTGCCGATGAAGTAACATGCTTGCTCCATGGCCCCCACGCAGTCGAGGAAGCTCGCGCAACCGCTGAGAATTTATTCGAACATTCAGCCGGCGGCGATCTCTCGGCCCTGCCTTCTATTGCTATAAGTCACACCAGATTAATACCCGGTGTTTCTTTGCTAGATCTGCTCGTGGAAACTGGTCTTGCCACCAGTAAAGGAGAGGCTAGACGCCTAATCCGTGGCGGCGGCGCACGCCTGAATGATCAGCCCGTTGAAGATGAGGAACGACAGATAACAGCTTCAGATGTGGTCAACGATGAAGCAATCAAACTATCCGCCGGCAAAAAGCGGCATGCTCTGGTGAAGGTCGTAGGGTGATTCAGACACCTAAGCAACCGCCACTTCAGTGACCCATCAACCACCTTATCAGCGACATCATCATAGAAGAAAACATAGCTATAGACTTATAAATAAATGCAGGAACAAAACTCGGAATATAGGCCCCCAAAAGGTTTATCTTAATTGCCAAAAGCCCAAATGTGCCTAAAAACAAATATGAATACAAATTAGCTTTCCAAACCGCCTGTTTAACGCTACCTACATGTTCACCATAATTCTTCCTCAAGTATATAATTGTAATCCAGCTTTCTAGCCACGCGGAGACAAAATAGAACGGGATCAGTAAGAACAAAAATGCTGCCGGTATCATCCAATATAATTGAGTTTCGTAAGGGACCAACCAGGGAGCCTGTACGGTCACACTCAAAATCATTTGCAAAGGAAAACTCAGACCGGGGTAAGTACCACCACCACCCGGTGAACAAACTTCGAGGAAAAACAATACAGCCCAAACAATGGGTATTCCGAATAATGTAGATAAGACGTTTGACAGGGAAGCTGCAGATAATAGTTTTTTCGAAGGAATTGCCAGTAGCCGCCGTTTCATAACAAACCACTCAATGAGAATAATAGGAATTATCGCCACCCAAAACAGGGGCCAAATGACGACGATCATTGGCAGACCCACGTTCGCATGAGCCTCAGTTGGGATAATCAATAGAAAGGATGCAAGACTTAACACACTTAACAATCTTTTCATTTCAATATTCCTTTTAATAATCTCTAGAGAGACATATGCAAGACTAAGACTTCTTAGGCTGCGAGGCCGAATCTTGAGCATTAGCCGGAGCTGCTGCTGGAGGTGCCGCTGGAGCTCCTGCTGGAGGTCCTGCGGGAGCTGCTGGATTTGGCTGTGCCGATGGCACTGGCTTTCCTGGATCCTGTGCTGCCGGGTGAGCAGGATCTACCCCCGCGGGGGCTGCAGCCGGAGTAAGCTCAGGACTTGCCGCATTGGCATCATGCTCCATCTTCATTCTTTCTTCAAGCTTTTTGCGACGCTGGGCCAACTCAATGGTCAGCACACGAGCCTGCTTGGGCTCCATTTTAGCGACAATCGCAGATACCTTTCCATCTTTCATGGAATCCATGATATTGAGAAGGGTTTCCATGTCCAACCCTTGCAGGATAGTCGCTGCTTCTGCTGGCTTCATCTTTTCATAAACAATGACGAGCTTCTTAAGAGCTTCTTGCTCTTTCTCGGTCTTTTGTCCCAACAATTGCTGCAGGTATTCCTGAATTTTCTTCAGCTCGCCGGTCTTTTGATCCAGTCGCTGTTCTATGGCCTGCAAGGTGGCCTCTCTCTCAGAAATAGAACGCTCCCTTTGCACCAAATCCCGATGTCGCTTTGAGAGCGTCCTAAGCACTTCCACTTGCTCAGGACTCAACTCAAGAATATCAAAACTTTCTGCTTTAAAACCTTCCTTAGGTTTTTCCGTAGGAAATTCCGATTTTGCTGGAGTAGCCGCGGCCGGTTTTTCAGGCGCGGCAGGCGCGGCAGGCGCAGCAGAAGCAGCAGGTGCAGGCGTTGGTGATGGTGCAGTTTCAGGTTTAGCTGGCGCAGCTGGCTGAGTCGGCTTTTTATCAGGCGTTTCTCCCGCCTTAGCAGAATGCACGAAAATACTTGCAGAAAGACTGTAAACCTTCTCGAGTTTTACAAATACCAAGAGGACGGCGCAAACCAGCAACACCTGCAGCAATCTGAGCTTGACGAAAGCCGGCGTCAACAATCGAGAAAGGATTGAAAAGGTGCGCTTGCTCATCAGGTTATTTCAAAGTCCTCAACCGACCGATCAGCTTCTTCTTCATGTCAGAGATAACTTGATCGTCCCCTTCATTGTTAACGTAATCTTTGATATCGACGGTGTTATCAGGCAATGCCGAACCAAGATGTTGGGAAAATGGTTTAACGTTATTGCTATCGCGCTTCTTGCGGATACCATTTTCCAGTTGGTTAGCAATGTCTTCACCTCTATCGACGAGGAATTGCAGATCATCCCGAATGGCGTGCGCCTCCTCCAAACTGGCCTTCAGAGTGGCTATAGCATCAAAACCAGAGGTTCGCAATGCTTCCACACTAGACTCGGCTCGGGATAGAGATAGCGTAAAGCCGTTTAAAAGGCTCCCAAGCTCGTCCCGGTTACTGTGAATCAACTGGATTCTACGATTCAGGATATAGGCATAACAGATGGTCGCAATCAGCAAGCCTATGGTCACCAACTCTAAGATCAATGATGTCATGATTGTTTTTCCTTTGTTAGAAAGTTTTCTTCTATTTGAACAGCCACCCGCTTGCGCACGTTGCCAATCTTACCTGAAAACAAGGACCTTTCTCCGCATTTGACGACAATATTCGCCCCCTCAAACGTCTCCAAGGGCAAGGATGAGCCCTTCTTCCATTTTAGAACGTCAGATAGCTTGACGGTGACTTGATCTAACAGTGCCTCAGCTTCGATGGTTGTACCCCATACCTCTCTGGCCAAGTGATTCTCCCAGATTTTATCATTTCCGAATTTCTCACCAATATAAGTCTGGAGCAATTTTTCACGAACAGGTTCAATGGATGAGTGCGGGAAGAAAAACTCAAATTTCCCTTCTCGATCATCCATCTTGAGGTTGACACGCACAATAACCCCCGCATTATTCGGACGATCGATCATCGCAAAACGTGGATTGGTTTCGGCCCGTGCAAAAGTGAACTCTACCTTTTCGACCGGCTCGAATGCTTGGGACAAGTCCTTTAATATCACCCGAATAAATTCTTCATTAAGCGCTCGCTCAATGGTTGTGTAAGATCTGCCTTGTACATCATGAACTTCCTCGCGACGCCCGCCCAACAATACGTCCACAACTGTGTATATCATCGCATTATCAACAACCAGCAAAGCCATGGTATCCCATTCCTTCAGCAGGATCACATTAAACATGGCCGGTAATTTCACATTATCCAGATAATCCTTAAATCGAGATGACTTGATCTCCTCTACCTTCAAATCCACGTTATCGGAAGTGAAAGCCCTCAAACTGGTCGAAAGCAATATCATCAGCCTATCAAAGATAACCTCAAGCATGGGCAAGCGCTCAAGAGAAACCGTTGACGTCTGGACCAGCGCTCTCAGCCCCTTGCCATCAGAATTGGCACCTTGAAGTAGGTCATCTACCTCTTCTTTTTCAAGAACATGCCCTGCCATGGAATCCGTCGTTGTCAATTCCTCTTGATTCAGCGCGTTTTTATCAGTGGACATGAGCCCTCCTATTGCACCAAGAATTCACTAAAAAGTACGTTCTGTACTTTTATAGGCGCAGTTACCGCATTTACTCGATCCAACAGCTCTTCCTTCAGGCGTTGTAAGCCCGCAGACCCTTGCAGATCATCCACTTCAAGCTCACGCAGGTAAGTTTGGAACTGATCAATAATACGTGGCTTCAGCTGCTCCATCTCCTTCTTCACTTCTTCATTGCCCTTAACTTCCAGACTTATAGTAACTTTTAAGAAGCTGGTTCTGCGACCTGTAGTGCGCAAGTTAATAAGCATGGATGGCAAATTGTAGCTAAAGACATCATGGAGCTGCTCGGCAATAGGTATAGCCTCGGGCTTCTTGTCCTCAGGCTTAACCTCTGGTGAAGCTCCCCCAATTACTCCAAAAAAATAAAGTGCGCCGACGATAATACCGATTAATAGAAGCGGCCCAGCAATAAACAGAATCAGTTTTTTGAGATTACGTTTGGGTTTACCCTCACCCTCACCCTCAGCTCCAGACTCATTATCATTTTCACTGCCTTCAGGCTCTTCGCCCTCAGCTACCTCTGCCTGCTCGATTTTTTTTTCTTCAGCCATTGAGTTACCCCATCTACATACTTCTTTTTCTTAACAACTCAGATAGTTCGTTAGCTACCTGTGAAAGCCGAGCACCGGAGAGCAGGCTTTCGCACTTAGATGACATGCTATCTGAGTTGTTACATTCTTTTGGGATATTATAGCATTTGATTGCCTCACGTTATCAATCTATTTTTAATTCCGCTGCCATATTAAGAACAAATTTTACATCACTATGTTTTTCATTTGTTTTTTTAAGGTTGGCATCAATTTCGCATGTATCGGTTAAGATCCATTGGAGGAAAAAGACATGCCTATTGTTGACAGCCCAGCCATACTTGCAGCTCAACACATGCTGACAAACCGGCGCAACCTACAAACTGTAACGCACAACATTGCCAACGTCTCTACGGTTGGTTACCAAGGGGAGAAGGCGATCGTCACGGAATACCAGCCGAGCAAAAATTTTATGTCTGCTCTTTCCTTTGCGGTAAACAACAAGAATCATCGAGACGTAAGCGCCGGTGAGTTTCAAGCCACAGGCAACGCTTTAGACATCGCTATTGGAACACCCGATGTTTACCTTGCGGTACAAGGTGCCAATAATGAAAAACAGTTTACGCGCAATGGACACTTGGAGCTCAATCAAGACAGACAACTTATACAAACCACTTCTCGGCTCCCTGTTACCGATGCGAACTTCGCCCCCATCGTCATACCTGCCGGAATGAATAATATTTCGATCGCCGAGGACGGTACCGTCTCAGCAAACGGGCAGGTGCTTGCAACAATTGGCGTATTTAAATTTGCCGATTCACAAAGCCTGACAAAAACAAAAGACACGCTGATGAAATCCAGCACCGATCCCACACCTGCCACCGACTATCAAATTCTGCAAGGTGGTGTTGAGGGCTCAAATGTAAGCGCCGTACTAGCCATGGCGCAATTAATTGATCTGCAAAGACAGGATACTCAAGATACCCATGTCATCAATACTTATAGAGAACAATCTGGACAGCAAATCGAAAGCTTGCTGCAGCCATTGAAAGTATAGGGAGAACTTGTTATGCCAATCGGAGCCTTAACAGCAGCAGCAAGCGGTTTAGCTTTTCAGGAGCTCAACGTACGCGTGATCGCTGACAACATCGCCAAGATGAACGTCACGGCAGAAAAATCTAGCATTGCCGTAGCCAAAGACCGTGGCTATCAAGTCTACCAGGGCATAGGCTCGCCCACATCTGCTGAAGGAACGACCAACAATACCGGCACATACGTGGGTATGGGTGTGGGCGTTGCAGGTATCGTACGCGTTATGGCTCAAGGCGATCCGGAAGCAACCGACAGCCCCCTGGATGTTATGATTCAAGGAGAAGGATATTTTGCGGTGACCTTGCCAAGCGGAGATACAGGCTATACCCGTGACGGCAGATTTACGCTGAACGCGAATCGACAAATTGTGACCATGGATGGTTATGAAGTAAAACCAACATTAACCATACCCGTCAATACGGTTAACATTGACATAAACGCTGAAGGCCAGGTATATGCGAACATTCAAAATCAGGTTGCACCTACTTTGGTGGGGCAATTCGAGATTGATACATTTCCAAACCCTACAGGTCTTGAACCAATTCCCGCCGGCATATCCAAAGAAACAGCTGCTTCAGGCGCACCAACAACAGGAGTAGCTGGCGCTTTAGGGTTTGGTAGCGTTAGACAGTATACTTTGGAGAGCTCTAACATCAAACCTGTAAATGAGCTCACCGCCCTTATTCAAGCTCAGCGGGCATATTCCATGAATACGAAATCCATGACGGCAGTCGAGCAGATGGACCAAAACCTACAAGCACTGATGAGATAAATGATGAAATACTTAACTAGACTTCTCCTCGTAACGTTTATGAGCAGCACTGTTTTCGCGACGGCACCCCAGTCCAATGCCATCACGATCGAGACCTCTTACGTAACCTTGGCGGACTTGTTTCCTGATGTCCCGGAGAAGTTGGCGACAACGAAGGTAATCCTTACACCTCAGCCAGGAAGTTCCATCACGCTCAATCAACAATGGCTGTCTGCGGTAGCCCATAAATATGGGATTCCCTATACACCTCAAAGCAAATTTGAGGTCATAAAAGTCATTGGCGCCAGCGAAGTAATACCGGTTGAGGATGTGGAACACGCTCTTCAAGATCACCTTGTTCAAATCTTAAAGAACGATTCATTCTCTATAAAACTAGACAATGGCGACATCAAACTGCATTTCCCTAAAGGAAAAGTTGGAGACATGTTAGTTACAAATGCGGATGTTAATTCCCAGCAAACCAGATTTACAGCAACGGTGGTACTTCAACATGACAGCAAAGAGCTTAGCCGCACGAAGGTGAATGGCCGCATCCTTGCTCTCACTTCCGTTCCCGTATTAACCCGGACTGTGCATCGGGGAGAGACGATTCAACCGGAAGACGTCGAATGGCAGACCGTGCTGAGCTCGCAAGTCAATCAGGCCACCATAATGGATGAGACAAGTCTTGTGGGTGCGTCCAGTAATCGTCAAGATCTGATGCCCAACCGCCCCCTGAACAAACATGATGTCAGTATCCCCAACTTGGTTCTTCGTAATCAGGCGGTCAGCATCGTAGCAGCATCCCCTTATATAAGCATAACCGCCAAAGGTAAGGCCCTAGAAAATGGTGGCAAGGATGCCTATGTTAAGGTGATGAATGTGGATTCCCAGCGCATCCTACATGCGACCGTCATCGGTCCCCAAAAAGTGCGAGTTGATATTCCCCAAATGAACACTGTAACGGCTACGGAGTAAAAGATGCTCAGAATTTTATCCATACCTTTATTAGCCCTGACCTTCCTAGCTTTGAGTGGCTGTAGTGGCCTAGAAAGACTGGGTCAAGTGGGACAAGTGCCTCAATTAACGCAGATACGTAACCCTGAGTCCAGTGAGGAATACAATAAAGTCACGATGCCCATGCCAAGGCCCATGGTCGAGGAGCAAGCAGAAAATTCATTGTGGAGAACAGGAGCCCGTTCATTCTTTAAGGATCAACGCGCTCAAGATGTGGGCGACATTCTGACTATTCTCATCAAGTTTAAAGAAAAAGCCGACTGGAAAAATGAAACCGACACAACACGGCAAACCACTGAGCATATCGATGCCCCAAATTTACTCGGCTATGAATCAAAGCTGTCAAAGATCTTTCCCAAGGCGGTGGATCCTAAGAACCTTATCAACTTTGATAGCAACCCAACTTATACAGCAACAGGTGCCATTAAAAGAGAAGAATCATTAGACCTCAAACTCGCTGCAACCGTCACCCAAGTTCTACCTAATGGTAATTTGGTTATAGTTGGACGGCAAGAAATCCGGGTGAACAACGAGGTAAGAGAGATGCTGATCACGGGCGTAGTAAGGCCACAAGACATTTTGGCAGAGAACACGATCTCTTATGAAAAAATAGCTGAGGCAAGAATTGCCTACGGCGGCCGTGGCCAGCTCAGCGACATCCAGCAAGCCCCATGGGGTCAGCAGATACTGGATATAGTATCGCCGTTCTAAACAGAATCCAGAGTCTAGAATCCAGAATCCAGAATACGGAATCTGGATTCTGATCTGGATTCTGATCTGGATTCTAGATTCTGGATTCTGGATTCTAAAATCTGATTTCCGGATTCTGACTCATAGAAACCTTGAAAGTCCGGGTGAAACAACACCAGGACTTTTTCTATGCTTCTGGGATCCATGGGATTTATTTGAAAAGATCGTATGGGAAGTCCATGCAGCAATTGAGTTTTTGGAGATGGCAACCTTTCAGACCTGAATCCTGGCACCAGATCAATCAGGACCTGTATCTGACAAGACGGTGAATAGCGCATTCGGAGAAGACCGACACCTCGGACCTCTAATAGACCCTTGAGGGCATCCGCTGGCTCCGCCAGCAATCGATCATCTTTGGCAGATGCGAGAACCTGGTCATCGGCCACAAGGGTAAATCCCCGATTAATCAGAGCCAGCGCAAAGGAGGATTTCCCCGCTCCCGAATGCCCCTTCAACAAAATACCTCGGCCATCTTTTTCTACACATGAAGCGTGGATATAGGGAATTACCGTCACGAGCGTCTCCTGGTTTTTCCGCTATTCTCTGCTTATGTGCGCCCGAAAGTCAATCCCAAATCAGCGGATTTGATGGAAGTTTGTAAAAAAGCCGAGGCGCAGTTTCCTCGGCTTAAACTTATCTTACTTAACAACTCAAGTAGTGCGTTGACTACGTGCGGAAGTCAAGCACCGGAGCGCAAGCTTTCGCACGTAGATGACGTGCTAGATAAGTTGTTACGATTAGTACTTGTAGTTGAGACCAAGCAAGAACGCATACTCTTGACCAGACAACTTTAGATTTTTAGCCGCTAAACCAGCCGTACCTGTTCCCGGATCGGTAAAGGACTTCTTGAAGCGGTGAATAAAAGCAAAATCGACTTCGAAACTCTTCTCAAATTTATAGGAGAAGCCAGCGGTCACCCCATGCTCAGCAAAGATTGCAGCTGAAAAGAATGAGTTGAACAAAATTTGATTTTTTGGAACAACGGTTGGAGCATACCTATAGCCAATACGCAGAGGCAAGTTTTCCATTACCCTGTATTGCAAACCGAGCTTAAATTCAACGGTGTTTTTCCAACCAGCGGACTTGAGGGGCTTGTAGCGGAAGTTTGAGCTGCTACCCCAGAATTCACCGATAATATCAAAAAGAACGTCAGTCTGCTTGTTCACATGGAAGATGGAGCCACCGGCGATTACCCAAGGATATTTCGTATTCTTTTCAAGGTAATCACTGTACTTGGTAAGATCTCCGAAGGCTATGGGAGTCGTTACAGCAAGCCCTAGACCAACCATCTCATGGGGATCCCACTGTACGCCCACTCGGCCACCAACACCACATGATTCATCCCGTTCGTTAGCTCCCTTTGAAAGAACAGTGGACGGGAAAAGCGTCGGATTTGCTTTGAAAGTCTGCCATCCGAGGATCACTGAGGCACCAAAACTGAGGGTCGGGGAATATTTGTAGGCTATGGTATTATTTAATAAGGCAATCGCTGAATGCGCATAGCTTGGAGCGGTTGCAACAGCTGCAACAGGTGTACTGATGGCTGTCTTATAATTCACCAGGTTGACGTTGCCGTTAAGGCTGATCCCAAAGGTAAATTGATCATTGACTTTTAACACTACTCCGCCAAAAAGAGCCGGCGTCACTTTTGTATGGCCATGTATGGGCTTTGTATGACGCAGAAAGAGAAATGGACCCGTCAGAAATGCATTGGTAGAATCAGATTTCTGGGGCAGATGGCCCAGACCAGGTTGAATCGAAATCTCATTATCAAGACGAGCAATAGTTGCCGGATTTGAGCTACCACTGGTCGGATCGAAGGAAACGGCAATACCGGCTCCACCTACACCGCCCTGTTTGGCACCGACCGTTAGGGCATTTAAACCCGCGGACATCGCGTCTGTTGAAAGAAGAATGAAAGCAGAAGAACCCAGATATACAAATGTTTTGAGCATGTTATTGTTATTTTTCATGACTACCTCGCCGTTTTTTATTGCTGTTATAATAAGCAGCTTACGACGCAAAATCTAACAAGGCAAGCTTTAGTTGCATTTTAGTTGCACTTCACTTAGATTGTGACTCTCATTAAACAAAACTTCACTTCCTTTTATACTTCGTTTTCCCTGTTGTCCGTCGAAAAGTCAATCCCAGGTCCGCCGTTTCCAAGCGATGGAGTTCATCCCGAAGACGGGCCGCTTCCTCAAATTCTAGATTTGAAGCAGCCTCTAGCATTCTCTTCTCCAGATCTTTTTTATAGGTCTCCAGATTTTTACCCACCAGATGGGGCTCACCTTCAATCTCAAAGGTCGTGTGGTCTTTCTCATACACACTTGATAAAATATCCCCAATAGACTTCCGGATAGTTTCAGGCGTGATGCCATGCAGGGCATTATAGGCTTGTTGCTTCTCGCGCCTGCGGTTTGTCTCACCGATTGCTGCCATCATAGAATCGGTCATCTTATCGCCATAAAGAATGGCTCGCCCATCCACGTTACGAGCGGCGCGGCCTATAGTTTGGATCAGAGAAGTTTTGGCACGCAAGAAACCTTCTTTATCCGCATCAAGTATAGCAACCAAAGCACACTCAGGGATATCCAAGCCTTCACGCAGGAGGTTAATACCCACCAATACATCATAAATACCCCTGCGAAGATCCCGGATAATCTCGATGCGCTCCAAGGTATCCACATCGGAATGGATGTACTGAGTACGCAATCCCGCTTCTGTCAGGTATTCGGTCAGGGCTTCGGCCATGCGCTTGGTAAGTGTGGTCACCAGCACCCGTTGTCCCCGGGCTGCGACCTGTTGGCATTCGTATATCAAGTCATCCACTTGATGCTTGGTGGGTCTCACAATACATACGGGATCGATCAATCCCGTCGGACGAATAAGCTGTTCCGCAAACACGCCGTGGGTCAAGTTGAGCTCCCATGGCCCAGGTGTTGCGGATACGAAAATAGATTGGGGCCGCAGCGCATCCCACTCTTCAAATTTCAACGGGCGATTGTCTTTACAGGATGGCAGGCGAAATCCATATTCCGCTAGTGTTTCTTTGCGGACCCGGTCTCCCTTGTACATGGCACCCAGCTGAGGAACCGCCACGTGGCTCTCATCCACAAACAGGAGGGCATCTTTCGGCAAATACTCAAACAGTGTCGGCGGAGCCTCCCCTGGCTGACGGCCCGTCAGATAACGGGAATAGTTCTCAATGCCCTGGCACATGCCAGTCGCCTGCAGCATCTCCAGGTCAAAAGTCACCCGCTGCCGCAGCCTTTGCGCTTCCACAAGCAAATGCTGACTCTCAAGATCAGCCAGCCGTTCCTTGAGCTCCACCTGAATGGCCTTAATAGCCTGCTCTATAGTGGGCTTGGGCGTCACATAGTGGCTGTTAGCAAAGACTTTTACCTCATCCAGGCTGCGCACTTTCTCGCCGGTCAAGGGGTCAATCTCGTGGATGGCCTCCAGTTCCTCACCAAAGAAAGACAGTCGCCAGGCCCGGTCTTCTAAGTGCGCAGGAAACAACTCCAGGGTATCTCCCCGTACTCGGAAAGTGCCTCGGGCAAAGTCCATGTCATTGCGTTTATATTGCAGCTCAACAAGCTGGGGCAATAGTTTTTGCAGATCTATCCTATCGCCCACCTTAATGGGAATAATCATGTTTCCATAGGCTTCCACATCACCAATACCGTAGATACAAGAAACCGATGCCACGATAATCACGTCCCGTCGCTCCAACAATGAACGGGTTGCAGAGTGCCGCATACGGTTGATTTGCTCATTAATGGTCGCTTCTTTTTCGATATAGGTATCGGTACGCGCCACATAAGCTTCAGGTTGGTAATAATCGTAATAGGAAACGAAATACTCTACGGCATTGTCAGGAAAAAACTCCAGCATCTCTCCATAAAGCTGAGCCGCCAAAGTCTTATTGGGAGCCAGAATGAGCGCGGGACGTCCCATCTGTTGAATCACATGAGCCATCGTAAAAGTCTTACCAGAGCCAGTCACGCCCAACAATACCTGGTTCTTCTCACCTTTTTGCAGGCCCTCAACCAGTTCGGCTATAGCAGTGGGCTGATCACCCGCTGGCTCGAAGCTAGATTTCAAATGGAAAAGACTATTGGTTGTTAAACTATTCACAGGTCGCTTCACTTCGTTATGATTACTCGATAGAGATAGATCTATGCCCAGAAACGATATTCGTCAACGTTTTTCGTATATCAAACGCATTTTTAGACATTACTATTCAGACTGTGGACATTAGAGTAAGCGAGATACTCGATCGGGGACGTCACCGCCCAGTTGACTTACTAGGGAAGGCAGAACTTCATCAAGATTCTCGATGACCTTGTAAAATTTCTTATGTTCAGGACGCACAAATTTTTCCGCTATCATATGATCAACGAAAGTCTCAAAAAGCGCCGACCAGTATTTATTGATATCCACAAATACAATGGGCTTAGAATGCAGGCGGAGCTGCCGCCAGGTAATAATTTCACAGATCTCGTCCAAAGTACCAAAACCACCAGGTAAGATTACAAAGGCATCAGACCGCTCAAACATCAAGCGCTTACGCTCATGCATGGAATCCACAATAAACAACTCGCTGATGCCGGTGTGAGCCTTCTCAAATTCGTTTAGATACTGGGGAATATAACCGGTAACCTTGCCGCCGTTATTCATAACACTGTCAGCAATAATCCCCATAAGACCGACATCGCCACCACCATATACAAGACGGACGTCATTTCTGACAAAGATTTCACCCATATGTCGAGCAGCCTCTTTATAGACCCCATCAACTGAGCTCGAAGAACCGCAATAGACACAGACGGATTTTATTCGATCCAAGACGCACCTTTTTTTTATCCTTACTTAAAGGATAACTTGCTTGTTATGAAAAAAGGATTAATTTATCAAATTCATTCCTCTCAGTAAGACCGCCTGGCAATGCCTCATGAAGCCCAAGGCATTGCCATGACGGAGTATTATCTATTGCCCAGGCACAGGGAAATGCAGCATATGCACCTTGCCTTCAATAAGGTCCAATACCTTTATGTAGGATTTTAGCGCTCGCGGACTATCGTCGATAATCACATGGTGCTTAGCCTGCAACCTTAGCTTCTGTTTCAGAGCAATCAGAGCAGGCCCCTTATCATGCCCCACAAAGCTGAACCCGTCATGGTATACGATTTTATGGCCATCAACCTCCATAACAAAGTTCTCGTCAAGTCCTGGCTGTCCCGTAAGGTTGACACGAGACCTGTTCTGCATAATACGTTTCTTATCCGCGGCCTTGATTAATATATCTTCGTCAGGCATCTGAGAGAGAACTGTATGGATGCTAGCTGCGATGACGTCATAATGTATCTTGCTCTGGTCTTCGGGGTGACGTACATCCATGAGATTAGGTAAGGAAGCTAATTCCCCTAATTCCGTGTCAACTATCGGTGGTCTTGCCGTGATGACCGTTATCTTAACCCCAAGATTACGCAAGTATTCATGAGTCCCCAGCACATGTTCATCTCGCAAGCGATGATCCACTTCATGTTCTAAGAGCATTCGTCTTGTCGTGGGGCATACATACTCTCCACTGAACAGCTTCTGTTCCCAAGCGCCAGGTCCGTTAATCACCCCATCCCAATCGGTCCACACGTGTATGTCACTGGCGTCTACGCCGCTTTCCAAAAGCTCATTAACCTTGTTGCGCACAGCTAAATAGGTGTTAACTGTCTCTAGATTGTGGCCTTTTCCATGTATGAGATCTATATCAAATAGACTCTTAGGCTGAACAGCCACTGCAGCAACTTGCGCCTTTTTTTGCTGCGGCTCCAAAATAGTTTCTGATGGCAAAGAGCCAAATGCCGACATGTTGAGGAAGAGGCTTAATAGGCCAATGATGCAGTATTTATAGGTTGTCATCTCATATATCCCTTTTCAAACGTGTTGCCCAAATTAGCCCCATGAGCTTAGAACAAAAATTGTCCTAACTGAACAATTTTAAACGAATAGGTTGTGGCACATATAAAATTGTCCTAACTGAACAATTTTATATGTGCCACAACCTATTCGTTAACCTTTTATTAACCATTTATTAATAAAGGTTAACGCGTATACTGTAGTGGTTATGCCTATGTGAGCAAATAAGTTCTTGTTATTTCTTGCTATAAATAAATCGTTAACCTTTTCGTTAATTAATTGTTGATAACCGAGTAAATTGCTATAGAATTAGCTTTATAGGGCATTACATATAATAAATAGATGCGCAAATACTTTTGCTTAAGCCTATTTCTACCCTATTAATGCGTATATGTCTGTACGATTACCTCGCCTTGTTGCTTTAAGCAGATCAGTTACATATTACAGATTGCTATAGAAAAAAATGGAAACATAAACCAGGAGAGCAGCTGTGTCAAATCGCATCAAAATTCTAGCAACCCTATCTTTCATACTCACTTTCTTAGCTGTCCACGCGCCATCAAACGCAAGCAACAGGCCAACCGAAGGCTTCTGGGGCGGCTTCTCGGATGATACCCCTGCGGCTGTACCATATGACCAGTACGGCCCCAGCGACTTTTATGGTTCCCAGCCAGAGGAAGACGACCAAGATACCGCTCGAAATAGAACTGGCAACGGAGGAAATAAGCAACGGTCTTACGATGTCGACGATTTTGGTTTCGGCCGCAACAACTTTGCAGGTGATTCCGCTGAGGAAGCCAACACCAACAGAAAACCAACCGCTCCCATTAGAAACCAAAAGACCTTTGTAAAAGCGGAAAACGGCATTTCTTCCTTTAAGAAAGGGCCTGACGCAATAAAGAAATCAAACCAAGCCCCCGTATCCTCTGGCGCAGTACCGGCACGCAAGTCTTCTATGAAGCAACTTAGCACCATTATACAAGAACGAAACGCCGCTCGCGTGGGCACTTATGCGGGCATAGCAGCCAATGCCGCACGCCAAAATACGGCAGGCAAGCCTGCTGGTAATTTACCACCTAAAAGCTCACTCAAGAAACAGCCGGATGACATAGGATTTGACTCCTGGGCTAGCTCTAAGGGCTCAGCCAACGATAACGCACGGCTAGGTAAGGCTCCAAGCCGTCAAAGTCAAAGTATGTCGGCTTTGCTGAAGAGGTAGAAGACATCGATGACGATGAGAACCCATATACTAATTATGAAGACGACCCCTTTGATAATTTTGTCACCCCAAAAGCAACGTCCCTAAAAAGCAAATTTAGCAAAGCTGCGTCCAGACCACAGAATGAAGATGATGAAGAGTATGACCCGCTAGATGACCTGATCGCTAGCACACAACCTGCTGGAAAAAGCAAACCATCTGCTAATCAACAACTTGATGAATATGAAGATTTGGAAGGCGACAGCTTTATCAATGACGGCGACCCTTATGAGGGCACTGACACCCCGAAAGGCAACAAGAGCAAAGCTGCTTCCAAACCACAGGATGAAGAAGGGTATGACCCTTTAGATGACCTTATCAGTAGCACAAAACCTATTGCAAATAGCAGACCATCAACGTTCCCAAAAGCATCCGCTAAGCGCCAGCGAGAAAAACCAGCCGCCTCAGCCGTCACTGCGCCTCAAGCACAACCTAGTCACCACGTAAAATCGGATTACAAACTGCAAGTAGTTCATATGACCGATGACTTTAGAGATAAGGCTGTTGCCTTTATAGACTATGAGACCACTTCGTTTTCTGCTCGTATAGGAGGCCGGGCCGTGTCTTTGGGTATACTAATGATGGTTAACGGGGTAGAAGAACTACGTTGGGAAGCAATCTTCAACCCTGACAAGGACAGCAACGTGGGTGCTTTCAAGGCCCACCATATAAGCCGCAGCGTGACCAGACAATGCCCTCGCTTTGAAGACGTGGCCAAAGAAATCTCAGGGATTTTGATGAGGGCTGATAAAATCGTCGCCCACAACGCGCCCTTTGACTATCGGTATATGAAAGCCGAATTTGAACGCGCCGTAATTATTAACGCTCTTAAAAGGGAAGAAGTTTGAAGGGCTGTTATCCCCCGCAAGTCAGATACATCCCAAGAATAAAGCATTCTTAACCACACAGCTCGCCTTGATTAACGAGATGCCCAGTCTCAAAGAAAAAAGACTGTACATGCTTCAAAGCAGGATTTCGACGGCCATCTGGCTTTATATTTACGAGAGCAAACTGTTATTGGAGGGTGGGTTGTTCAATGAAACCACCGGGCATTTTGATGTACCTTTCATACCTACCCCTGAAAGCATGGGCAAACCCAATGTAAAAGGTTACGCCAAGGCCGTGAATAGCGCCTTGTTAGAAATCTATAATAAAATGTTGAAAATCCAGGGTAGAAATCAAAGAGAGACACAGAATATTGGCTGGAACAAGTTTGAAAACGTCGATATATCAAGCAACGACAATTTTACCGAAAGTGAAAAAAAGCGCAAGGCGACATTTGACAAGCAAATTCGAGCCGTATCAATCATCAAAAAGTTCACATTCCTCGAAATAGATTGGAACAAGATCTTTAACTGGGAAAGGGTTTCTAAGGGAAGCTCCGTTTTTTACAACAAAAGCGACCGTGCACTCTTAAGTCTAATCACAGGCTATTTGAACCTGGCACGGGATCTGGTTGAAACCGGTCTTTACAGGCATCAAGATGGCAATCCTCGTTTCTTAGATTACCAGGCCACTTGGGAATGTACCTATGCCCTGGCTAAACAAGTTCTTCATAAGGGCCAGGATATCAGTGGCTTTAAACTAGATGCCTTGTGTGACTTCTTTGGTGTAAACAGAGATAGTCGCAAAGACGGCCACGGAGCTCTGATAGACTCTGATCTGCTGGCCAAGGTATATGCCCATCTACGCGGAAGCCAACTTAAAGAAATTCCTGCCAACGACAACATACCAATGGCAAGACCCTCAGCCAAGAAGCGTGCCAAAGCCCCTGCCGAGGATGAGGAAGACGATGAAGGCTTTGCCGAACCAATGGATATCGTTGCCAAATCAACGGCGGATAAATACGACGATGACGATCTTATAGGCGGCATATTTTAAGTAAACCCACAAGCAGCAGCCTTTCCCAGGCTGCTGCGCTTAACCAATAGTCCATTCTTAAACTAACGGAGTCTCAGCATGTCTCACAGAAAATGCAATTCCCTGCTATTTGCTCTCGCTTTCAGCACATGTTTAACCACCGACGTGTGGTCGAGTTATTTTAGTTTTTCAGATGATGAGCAAGCTCCAGAACCTCAGCAGCCATTTACATGGGATAGCAGCAACAATCCTGAGGCTCCACCGCGTAAAAAGTCATCCGCACCGGCTGAGCGCAATAATGGACCTGCAGGGGTGACTAATGTGCCCCAAAGAAAGAATCCGCAGCCGACGGCTAGTAATTGGTTCAACTCGGATGATGATGAAGAAGAACCGACCGTTATTGAACATATAAATTCCAGCAATAACAGTGCGAAAAAAAGACAAAGGGATGCAGGCCAAAACGAAGAAGAGTTAGATAATGGAGAGCCAACAGATCCAGCCCTAAACTGGGATAACCTTCCAGAAGCTCCAGCCAATACGGGCAAGAAAATACGTAAAGCCCGCCGGTGGTACAAGGAAGGCGCCTATGCAGAATTAGATAAGAACACAAGGGGAGCAGATGAGCTTTTTTCCCCAGAGGCTTTGAATCATGATCAGCCAGACTTTGTAGATTATGATGATGTGCTGGATGTGGAAGATATCGATGAAATCCTAGCATCGGCCAAGGGCATGAAACTAGATCCCGAAGCGAGACAACTGGTTCGTCACCTAGCTTTACGCAAGAAGCAAGAATTGGACGATATCAGGGACAATTTAGATATGCAGGCCGATGAGGAAGAAGATCTCGCTGACCCAGAAAATAACGAGGGCAGAGCTTTTCTGCGACATCTGCAAGAACAGCACGAAGCTGAGAAATCCATACGAAACGGCCACTCGATTCAAGATGTGTTGGGTCGTGTGCAACACAAAAGCGGCAAGATCGGCGAATGGCTGCAAAAAATAGAACATCTAAAATCCCTACCAGAGGTTTATACATACGCCCATAACTTGGCAAAAGATTTGGTCGACCTGGAAGTCGGATCCGAAGCCGGCGCCATTAAAAAAAGCCAACTCGAGGTTATTATTGCTTTCCCATGGAACAAGACCTCAGGAGCTGCCCCCAGCATCAGAGAAGCTAAAAGAATTCTAGAACAGCATCATTATGGTTTGGAAAAGATCAAAAAACGGATCATTCAATCTTTAGCAGTTGAATCAAGAAAGCCAGACGCCGGAGGTAGCATCTTATGCTTTGTCGCCCCTCCCGGTGTCGGCAAAACAACGATCTGCCAAGCCATAGCCGAAGCCAAGGGCCGGAAATTCCAAAGATTGGCCTTAGGCGGCGTTAATGATGCAGCAACCATAAAAGGATGGGCTCCTGGCTATGTGGGAGGCAGTCAAGGAGAGATAATAAAAGCCATAACTAGAGCTGGTGTGAATGACCCCGTTTTGTGTCTGGATGAGCTCGATAAACTGGGCGAAAATGGAACCAACGGATCCCCTGGTTACGCCTTATTAGAAGTCCTTGATCCCGGTCAAAACTATGCGTTTAAAGATCAATATGTTAGCGGGGTAACCTTTGATTTGTCCAAGGTCTTTTTTATCGCAACCGCTAACGACGCTACTAAAATTCACCCAACTGTCAGAGATCGCCTAGAAATAATCGTGTTAGACAACTACACACACATGGAAAAGCTGGCAATAGCAGAACAATATCTTGTTCCGAAGAAGATGTTAGAGAACAACATGCGCAAAGGTGAAGTCGTCATCAAGCAAGAAACCCTTGAGAATATTATTACCCAATACACCCGCGAGGCTGGCGTCCGCGAGCTGGAACGCAAAATCAGTCAGATCTGCCGCGCGGTGGTCACGCAAAATGAGTTAAGTGGAAGGCCTCGCGTCACAACGGTGGTCGAGCCTCATATGCTTCAGCCTATTCTGGGACGGTCCGATCGCATTCCTCACAAAGTTGCAGAAAAAGATACCATTGGATATATCTCAATTCTTGCAAATGGAGGCGGCGGTGGCTCCCTCAGCGGCCTAGAAGTGGCAGCAACTAAAGGTGCAGGCAAAGCCCAAGGAACCGGCAATCTCGGTGAAAGCGTGCTTGAATCCATTGAAGTCGCCTGGACTGTTGTTAAAATGCTGACCGGGAGCTACAACCTCAAAGATGAGCATTTTACGGACAAAGACGTTCATATACATTTCCTACAAACGGAAACGGAAAAGAACGGCTCATCAGCAGGTGCCGCCATCGCCACGGCCATGGTATCCGCCCTGGGCGAGATCCCCATTCGGAAAGATATATGCATGAGCGGCGAATTAACCTTATTGGGAAATGTAATCTCCGTCGGCGCCTTAAAGAACAAGCTGATCGCCGCCCATGAGGCCGGCATGAAAATTGCTCTCGTACCCAAGGACAACGTTGACAGCCTAGAGGATGTACCACAAGAAGTGAAGGATCAGATGAGAATAATCCCGGTTTCACACATTTCGGAAGTACTTAAATACGCCTTGCTGAAGAGGAAATGATAAAAAGTACCCCGGCTCCTATGCAAAACGGGTGGGTTGAATGTAATCGTCTGCCCCCGGCAAACGCCATCCTGAACGGACGACCGCGAAGCGAGAGGTAGTGAAGGATGACGGGGGCTGGGGCATAATTAATGATTTAAAACCCTAACTACCCATCTTACGCCGAGAATTCATAGCCGTCAGCAGTGTACCATCATCCAAATAGTCCAGCTCCCCACCCAACGGCACACCTTGAGCCAAGGCCGTGACTTGGACGGGCATATGGTCCAGCTGATCGATGATGTAGTGGGCCGTGGTTTGTCCATCAACCGTGGCGTTCAGCGCTAGAATGACTTCCTGGATATTGTTTTGTTGAACCCGCGTCACCAAACTTCTAATGCGCAAATCTTCGGGACGCACCCCTTCGAGAGCGGAAAGTGTCCCGCCCAATACATGATAATGACCACGATAACAGCCCGAGCGTTCAACCGCCCACAAGTCGGCAACCCCTTCAACCACGCACAAAACCGTAGGATCCCGCTTCACGTCCGTACAAATGGAACAAGGATTTTCCGTATCCAGATTGCCACAAACGGCACAATCGGTCAGCTTCTCATCAGCCTTCTGCAAAGCATCCACCAAGGGCTTGAGCTTATCCCCCCGGTTTTTCAGCAAATACAAAGCAACCCGACGCCCAGAACGCGGCCCCAAGCCCGGCAGCCTAGCCAATCGATCGATTAGGTTTTGTAAGTCAGTCATTATCAGAATCCAGAATCCAGAATCCAGAAAACAGAAAACAGAATTTAGAATTCAAGATTCAGAATTTAGAATCCAGAAACCAGTATTCAAAATCCATGTTCTGGACTCTGGTTTCTGGATTCTAGTTTCTAAATTCTGGTTTCTGGTTTCTGGTTTCTGGTTTCTATCTTCCGGTTTCTCTCTTACCTAAAAAGGCAGCTTCATACCCCCCATGGGCATGCCGGCTGTGACCTTAGACATCTCTTCTTGGGCCTTCGCTTCGGCTTTGTGATTGGCATCATTAATAGCTGCCACCAACAGGTCCTCGAGCATCTCCACATCGTCCTTATCCACGATGCTGGGATCGATATTCACCGACTGCACTTCGTGCCGGCCGTTGACAATCACCTTGACCATACCGCCACCAGATTGGCCTTCAACGGTGATCTCCGCCAGCTTTTCCTGGGCCGCCATCATCTTGGTTTGCATCTCTTGTGCTTGCTTTAACATATTCTTAAAATTCATCTTCTATACCTCTTCTCTTTCTTAACAACTCAGATAGTGCGTTAGCTACGTGCGAAAGTCGAGCACCGGAGCGGAGCGTACTTTTGGGTACGTGAGCACCGGAGCGCAGGCTTTTGCACGTAGATGACGTGCTAGGTGAGTTGTTACAACTTATTCAACCGCCTCAATCACCGCGCCTGGAAACGCTTCCAGCGCTTTTGCAACCAGGGGATCGCTCTTCACGTCCTCAATTTCCTGCTGCTGTTGCTCGCGTTCTTGCTGCTGCAATGTGGGTTGCGCCTCAGCCATGCTGTTGCCAACAATAACCCAAGTCTCGCCTGTCCACGTCTTCAGCAACTGTGACAGCTTCAGGGGCAAATCCTTGGGCACCCTCTCATTGAGCTTCAACTCAACACTGCCCTGCTCAAAAGACACAAGATTCACATCCGCCTTCAAGTAAGCGTACAGCAGTGGCTCCTTATTCTTGGCCACTAACTCCACCAATGCCTCAAAGTTCTCGATAGGGCCCTGCAGGGCCACTGGTTGATGCTGCTCTACCGCTGCTAATTGAGGCTTCGGCGCTGCGACTTCAAACCCTAATCCAGCTTTCGCTATATCTTCCAAAGACGGCAATGTGCTGGCATAAACCAACCGCAACACAACCATCTGCAAAGCTTGCAGTGGCAACGGCGCCAGCTGCATTTCCTCGGCGCCCTTCATCAGGACCTGCCACACCCGGGTCAGGGTTGGAACTGTCAGTTGCTCCGCCAGGGCCTTACATGATACGGCATCGGCTTCGGTCAAGCCCAGGTCATCCAGCAAGCTGGCATCCACCTTCAGACAGGATAAAGTATGCACCAGGTTCAGTAACTCATTCAGTAACGTCGAAGGATCAGCACCAATGGCATAAAGCTCATCCACCTTTTGCATAGCCTGCTTGGCATCGCCCTTAATAGCCCCATGCAACAGGTCAAAAATCTGCCCCGCTTCAGAAAGACCCAACATCTGCTGTACCGTCTCAGCCGTGATCGCATCCAACGCCATAGTCCGTGCCTGGTCCAGCATAGAAATACCATCCCGCGCCGAACCATCGGCCGCCCGCGCGATCAGCGTCAAAGCGCGATCGTCGATGCTGAACCCCTCTTTTTGAGCAATCTCTGCAAAAAGAGTTTTCAGCGTCTTAATACTCAGACGAGACAGATCAAACCGCATACACCGCGACAACACCGTCTTGGGAACCTTGTGGATCTCAGTAGTGGCGAAAATAAACTTAACGTGCGCAGGTGGCTCTTCAAGTGTCTTCAACAGCGCATTGAAAGCGCTCTTTGAAAGCATGTGAATTTCGTCGATGATGTAAACCTTATATTTACCCATCACAGCCTTATACTTGGCCGCCTCGATCACCTCACGGATATCGTCAATACCTGTGCGGCTGGCGGCGTCCATCTCGATCACGTCGATGTGCCGGTCCTGGGCAATAGCCAAGCAATTCTCACAACTACCGCAAGGATCAACACTTTCAGCCAGATCCCGACCCGTACAGTTCAGAGCCCGCGCCAGCAAGCGCGCCGTAGTTGTCTTGCCCACACCACGAATGCCCGTAAAAATAAAAGCCTGGGGCAATTTTCCGGATTTCAAACCATTGGTCAACACCTTGACAAGCACATCCTGGCCATGCAAATCCGTAAAGTTCTGCGGACGATACTTGCGAGCCAAAACCTGGTAGGGCTCGTTTTTAACATCCGTTGGAAACGCCAGTAAAGTTGCTTGAGACATTGGATCATACCTTCAAAAAAGTCATACTCAATGGTTACCATAGCTGAGCCCAGATGACAATTCAAAGATGAAAAAGACAGCAATTCTAATTTTGGGCCCACAAGCCTACAGCACTGTCATCCAGAGTAACCTACACCCCCTCTATGGGGTCGATTTAGCGCAATGACCGGTAGGTTGTTGGGATAGCGAAGACCCCCTGCTTTCGCAGGGGAGGCAAGCTGGTGGCTACCATCACTCTTTGAACTTCTTGGTTATTAGAAGCGCATCAGACAGACACCTTTGATTTTAGCTCCATTTTTAATCATATTAAATCAAGAATTAATATGTTTTAGTTATAATGAGTACAGTAGAAGTATAAATAGGAGGTCTACTATGTGGGGTCAAAAATTTGGGTTTGTAATAGGAAATGCACTGACATTTCCTTTCAGTCATTTTTCCAAAATCAGGGGCCTATTCTTCAGTACATTTATCTTCGTCGCCTTGGCAATTATTGTAATGCTGCTACTGCTGAATCATGCGGTAGCAATATTTTCTATACCATCGTGGGGAGAGGGGACTGGAGTTCCTGGCGTTCATGGAACAGGCATAACTGGAGGGTTGATCTTAGCGCTCATCCTGATTGGTATCTTCATTTTTCTTGCGATACTCCCCTTCAGGGTAGGTATGATACGATCCGCGATCCTGGATGAACATGCGGACACGGCTGTCATAACGGCTATCTTCGGATCGAGATCTATGGGCTACCTTTGGGCAAACATAAAAATCTTTTTGATGGTGATTGTGATATTCCTGCCCTTCCTAGTCTTAGTCTTCCTGACCGCCGGCGCGGCCATTCTGCAATCTGGCATGGCATTACATGGGGGACAGATTAACGAACATGTGCCAGGAGCTGTGGGCCTATTATTGCTGCTAGTGTACCTGGCCACAATTATCACCACTATTGTTCTGGTTCCACGCTGGCTGATGGCCCCGGTCACGGCATCCTTAAACAAAGGCACTAGCCTTAGAGAGTCACGAGCCCTAACCAAAGGTAGCTGGTGGCTGATGGTGCTATCCCTACTTTTCGTGACCGTAGTCGTTGGCATAGCCGCATGGATTGTTAGCTTTGTTGTGGGACTATTGCTGACGCCGCTATTCGTGTTCCTCCCCCCGGTCGTCGGCATAGTGATAGGAGGCGTGCTTCTATTGCTTCTTATACTCTTCGCATCAATACCAAGCTTGGCCTCCATGGGCTACCTATACCTGGTAATGACCGACCAAGTAAACTTTGGGGTCGTCGAGCGGAAGAAAGCGAAGAAATAATATAAAGAGACCATTTCAAAACCCCATTTCACCTCTCCCCTTGTGGGAGAGGTCCGGAGCGAAGCGTAGGGGTGAGGGATACCAATAAGCAATATTTATACCCCTCACCCGGCCTACGGCCGACCTCTCCCACAAGGGGAGAGGTGATTCTACACCGCCCAATGGAGTGTTTTGAAATGGTCGCATTAAGTAGCTATCAGACACCGGCCTTCGGACCGGTGTTTTTTCGTGCTACGCAACTAGCTTTGGCGCTGGGATCTCTTGCAAGGCGGTTTCGATATCTTTGATTTTTGGCAGGCTCGGTTGAGCACCTTCTTTTAAACATGCCAAGCCACTCGCTACACTGGCCCGATGAAGGGACTCCGGCAGCCCCAACCCACCGTCCAGGGATAAAGCCAAAACACCCACAAAAGCATCACCGGCCGCCGTCGTATCCACCGCATTGACCTTCATGGCTTCCACATTACAATTCCCTTTCGGAGAACTTGCATAAGCCCCCTCAGCACCCAGCGTAACAATAACCGTAAGACCGAACATATCCGTAAGCTTTCGAGCGATCGCCCTTGGATAGGCCCCGTCAAAACCTAAATACATGGCCTGCAACGAAGCTTCCACCTCGTTCATGACCAAGGCATCAAGCGATTTTAAAATATCCTCAGGAACAGAACGCGCAGGCGCAAGGTTCAATACAACGCGCGCACCCCTCGCTTTGGCACGCTTAACGAGCTCCCAGTTTTCCTCTGCGGGCACTTCCATCTGAAGCACCAAAGTTGTCTTGGGCGTCAAAGCACTATCGGGCACATCCGCTGCCTTAGCCAAACGATTGGCGCCACTGGCGACCGTAATCATGTTCTCGCCCGACGTATCCACACAAATCATAGCGCAGCCGGTAGATGCTTCAGTCTTAACAACACCCGTACAGTCAACACCAGCCTCATGCAATGAAGCCAGAGCCCTTCTCCCGAAATCGTCATCGCCGATTCGACCATACATATGAACATCACCCCCCGCACGCACAGCCGCAACCGCTTGGTTGGCACCCTTTCCACCAGGAAACAACTTATACTCAGGGCACAAAACTGTCTCCCCAGGCCGAGGAATCACGGGAACCGATAAAACCATATCTATATTAAGAGAACCGAATACGACGATCATTTGTTTTTAGCATCCCCCTTTGACATTTAGCTATATTTCTAAAGAAAAAAAGGTTAACGGTCAAGAGTTTCAGGGCCTACGCATGAAAATTAAAAACGCACGAAACCCCATCTTGCCTCCCCTGCGCATCCAGGAGAGACTAGCTGGAAGTACGTGCTTTCCTTCATATACTTCGTTTGTATGCATAGATCCTACAAGGTGATCTATAAAATATTGAAAAAATGCACACTTATTTCTATACTAACTATTGTGTCCATATGTCCCAACCAGGCAAGCAGCAAGAAATCGAAGGAGAGTGATGATGAGTAAACCCTATCTAGTGCACATATTAGCATACTGTTGCATCATCGGGAGCGGCGCATGTTCACAATTTGAATTCGATGCACTCGATGGATTCGATGAATTAGTGCTTGGCCCACTTGACTTTGCTTCCCTTGAGGATGAAGCCCCACTCGATCCACAAATAGCACAACCCGAACCGCGGACGTGGACGGACAATGAAATATCCGTTCTCAAGATACTCTTTGGTTCGCAGCACTGGGATGATCCTCAACGTGAAGTGGACCGCAGACTCCCTGCTCACTTACTTACCTTTTTGGATACGATCCAGAAGAAGTCTTCCTGCTCAATCAACGACCTCCTTCTAGCCATGCCCGAAGACAACCCCCCAGCAAACCGCGCGTCGATTACCCGTTTTCTTACAAAATATACCCAGCTAGGCTGGATAAATCGCAACGATGGTAAGATCGCCTTAGGAGCCAAGGGAGTTTTCGCATTAGCCCAACTCTATCCCCACAAGCAGGCGCTTGACGCACCATCAAAAAAACGCCCCCGCGAGAAGGATTCAGATGAAACTGTTGACCCGTTAAAAGGACTTAAGAAGACAGACAAATACGCGTTTCTTCTAGAAGCAATTAATGCCAGCAACCGGCCTCTTACGCGAGAGCAAATAAAACGGATAACATGGGGCAAAGGACCCAAGAGTAAAAACTTAAGCCAGAACTTACAGGTTCTATTAACCCGGGGTTGGATTGAACGTGACAGTGAAGCGCAGACCTACACGATAACCACCAAAGGCCGGGAAGCTCTGCCAAAATTGAATAGCCAACAAAGCAACGTAGATGGGCCTGACGCCACTAAAAAACAACGCCAGATCAAACTCATAGAGGTCAATATCCGTACTCTGAGGAAAAAACACATCTTTCTAGACCTGCTAGATTTAATGCACGAGCCGGAAGAATACCATACCTGCCCTGAATATCTAGTACGTCTGGGAGCAAAAAAAGCCGAACATGATATTCGAGATCTAACCTATAACCAAGCTTACTTTCCCAAACTAGAAGAGTTTGGTTGGGTAACCATGGAAAGACGCGGCCGGGCGAACACATACGCGATAACGCCACTGGGACTGGAAAAGCGAGAGGAACTTAGGTTGATTGTTGAATCGATGGATGTTGATCAGTAGTAGCAGGAATCGGTAACTTTACCCCCTGAGGGAGAAACCAAACTAATCATTATCCGCATAAGGATTATCCTGCGCCTTAACCAGTATCCGCAAAGGTACCCCAGGAAGATTAAAATCCTGGCGCAAAGTATTCTGCAGATAACGCATATAACTATCCGGCACCTCCGTAGGCTTGCTGACAAACAGCACAAAAGTCGGCGGCCTGGTTTTAATCTGGGTCATGTACTTAAACTTGATACGATTGCGCCCCGATACCGGCGGCGGGTGGTAGGATATAGTCTGCGCCAGCCATTGATTCAGCTTGGCCGTAGGAATCCTCTGATTCCACAGATCGTACATAGTGAACACTTCATCCAAAAGTTTGGTGAGGTTCTTACCCAGCTTCGCAGAAATGGGGATACAAGGAATACCCTTCACCTGTGGCAACACATGCCCCAAAGTGTGATACACGTCCTTAAGATACTCTTCCTTGTTCGGAATTAAATCCCACTTATTGATGGCAATGATAAGAACCCGGCCCTCTTCGATAACTTTGTTGGCGATGATAGCATCTTGCTTTGCCAACGGCGTCTCGTGGTCCAATACCAAAACCACCACATGCGCAAAATCAACAGCGCGCAGAGCATCCGCAACCGAGAGCTTTTCCAGCTGAGAGTCAACCTTGCTACGCCGGCGGATACCGGCCGTATCGATCAACTTCATCTTCCGGCCATTATACGACCAATCCACAGATATGGAATCTCGGGTCACCCCGGGCATATCCGCTGTCAGCAAACGATCTTCGTTAATGAGTTTATTGATAAGGGTCGATTTGCCCACATTAGGCCGCCCAACGATAGCCAACTGGAGAGGAGCCTCCGCATCCAGGGGTTCATCAACACCCGACTCTTCAGATTCAGATAAATAAGGCTGCAAAGCCTGATACAGATCCGCCAAACCTTCGCCATGCTCCGCAGAGATTGCAACAACCTCACCAAAGCCCAGGGCCGATGCTTCGCCGATGACGTTATGGATCTGACCCCGTTCAGCTTTATTCAGCACACAAATAACGGGCCTGCCAATACGGCGGACCATCTGCGCATAGTGCTCATCAAGACGGGTAAGACCCGCAATAGCATCAAGAACAAAAAGGATCACATCGCAATTATCAAATACGCGCTGGGTTTGGCTCCAGATGGCAAGCGACAGCTCATCCTCCTCGCCTTCATCTAAACCGGCTGTATCGATGATATCAAAACGCAAGTCACCCAGCTTAGCGGGGTGCTCACGACGATCCCGGGTAACACCCGGCAAGTCATGCACCAACGCAAGCTTCTTGCCCACCAGACGGTTAAATAAAGTGGATTTACCCACATTCGGGCGACCAACGATAGCTACTTTTTTACTCATAAGTCCAAATACTACTTTCTAACGAAACGCTACCAGGGATCCAGATTCAGTTACCACGTACACCGTACCATCCACCGCAATCGGAGGAATCACCACGCTGCCGGATACCGTATGTTCATAAGCCTTAGATCCATCTTTAGCATCGAGCGCCAACAGTGTGCCATGAGAGCCCGTTAAGAATAACCTCGATCCCGCAAGCACTGGCCCATTCCAAACAATCCGTCCCTTATTTTGGGACTCATCGGTCCATTTGTGTAAAGCTTTGGTCCAACGAATCTTGCCCGTTGATTTATCCAAACAGATCACAAAGTTATCATTGGTCACCATAAACAGAGAATCCCCCGCAACGACAGGCGTTTCCGCTCCGCCAAAGTCGCGGTTCCAGATCATCTCACCCGCACGCACATCAAAAGCTGCGCAACGACCTGCTTGACTGACCACAAAGGCCACACCGTCCTTGATAACAGGCTTAGCCCGGATATGGGGCATACCAGCAATAGAATCAGTTCTGTAAGCTGATGATACAGTCTCGGTCCAAAGGGGATAACCGTTATCCGCCTGAATGGCATATACCTCTCCCGAGGAATAAGGCACAATGACTACGCCATTATGTACCGACGGCGTACAACCGCCCAGCAACCCAGAACTCTCTGAAACGCCTTCGTGTTTCCACAACAATTTACCGGTATTTTCATCATAAACCGTTAGCTCATTCTCTAGGGACACCACATATACACGACCGTCACTGACCGTCGGCGCACTACGTAAAGGGCTGTTCGTCTTGGCCGACCAAAGTGGCTTGCCTGACTTCATTTCGATAGCAAATAGCTCAGCAAATGGCGTTGTTACAAACAGTTTTCCATCATTATAAGCGAGCCCGCCGCCCAAGTTTGCTTCCGCAGACTCTTCAGGTTGGATCTGGAATGACCATTTATGACGACCGGTAGAGGCGTCATAAGCCGTCACATAGCTATCAGGCGTGTAAAGCATAACCAACCCATCCGCAACGATCGGCTCACAAAGCAGACGTTGATTACGGTTCGACGACGCACTCAGCTGGGCTTCCCAAACAGGACTGATGTCCTTTGCAAGTTGCACGTGAGGAACCGCATGGGCTGCATTCTGCCCTGCCTGGTGCCATTGCTTCACAACCTCGGCTTTTGGCAATGCCACAGGCCCTACGTCCTTAGCAGCCGCTGGCGCAGTTGTCTCTTCCGTCAGCAAGACGGACTCTCGCTCGCCCGCAGGCATGACTTTGTTCTCACCCTTAATAAGACCCATCTGTTCAAGTTTTGAACAGCCGCCTATCAGAGCAGGCAGTAGGAGTAACAGGATACCACGCTTCATATTTTAGACCTTCACTTTGCCGGTTGTTGTTGCAACTGTTCAAGCAGCGCTCTTGCGCGCAAGCGAATCCCTTGGGAGGCTTGTTTATCCTCTTTCAGCTCGCCCAGCGTCTTCTTGGCCCCTTCGATATCGCCCTTCCGCAAGGCAACCAGGGCAGACAGTTCAGCCGTCGTATCAGGCCACATGTTGGTGCCGATGGATGCTTCCTCAAGAAGCTTACCCAATTCCGCAGGATCAGCCGTATCTAGCTCAGCTTGCACCAAATAGATAATCGCAAGGGTGCGATAACGGCGATCAAGGGAGCCGGTTTTCACCATGTCTCGATAAAGTTCTATGGCCTGAGGCCTTGTTTCAGGATTATCCAGCAAGACCGATGCAGACACAAATCGAGCCAGCATGCTATATCCAGTGCTGTCATCCTTGATCGTTTTGAGCTTTTCAAGGGCCTCTGTTGTCTGCCCTTTACCCATGAGCTGTAGGGCATCTGTATAAACTTCAGACAAGGCTTCCTGGTGCTTGACCGTGGAATGACCCCAATATTCATATCCCCCAACCAGGAGAATGATCGCCACAATAAAACCGACAATGTAAGTACCATATTCTTTTGAGATCGCTTCAATACGCTCCCACTTCAGTTGCTCTTCAACTTCGTGGATCAGATCATCAGAACGTTTATCCATTTCCAAATCCTTTGCAAAATAGTTGTTTCAAAATACCTAGCATAGCGAAATTAGTAAAGAGAAATGTAACATAGAGCCAAGATGATAGAGGGGTTAGTATGGCATCACCAGCTGCTTCCCCCGGACACGCGGTGGGCCAGCTCTTAAAATGTGCTGCGTAGCAGCTCCCAATAGAACGACAGAGTCGCTACGCGACACATCTTGCGCTGGACCACCGCGTGTCCGGGGGAGGCAAGCTGGGAGATTGTAACATCCCTTCACCATTCGATGAATAGCTACAAAGAAATAACGATCGCCTCGCTCTTCCACACTGGCTTCAGATCCTTATCAATGAGCGTCGCCCGGATGCCTTCGTAGAGATCATCCGCTTGTATGCATGCACGTGCAAATTCCAAATCCTGCTCCAGGACGTCCTCAATACTCATATTCTCGGCCCGCTTTAAATAACCAAACGCAGCCCTCAAACTCAAAGGCGATCTCAACTTTAAAGCCTCCAGATTAGTGGCCGCAAAAATCGAATTGCTGGATGCCAGTGCCTGAAATACCTCTTCAATCGAATTCTGGTTAAAATAGCCATCAATAAGACTTTGCTCTTCCTGAATCACAGATCTTCCCTCAGGCCTCTGCTGATGAGTCTCCAGCACTTGCGCCAAGTTCTGTCCACGACTCTCCCGAATCGCCTCTATTAATCCGTCCAAACCCGCCAAAGGCACATAATGAGTCGCAAGCCCCATATAGAGCGCCGACAGGTAATTAATCCGTGCCGAAGTCAGCGCCACATACAAGCCAGACTTACCTGGGCAACGATTCAGAAACCAGGCTGCCCCCACATCGGGAAATAACCCAATAGCAGTTTCCGGCATAGCCATAACCGAATTTTCCGAGACCACCCGATAGGTACCATGAATAGAAAGCCCCATACCCCCACCCATAGTAATACCAGGCAGCAAGGATATATAAGGCTTTGAATAGTTGTGAATCATCAAGTTTAGGTGATATTCAACCTTGAAGAATTCAACAGCAGCATCACTATTACCATTCTGAATGGCCTCGTAAACCGCCCGCAGATCACCACCCGCACAAAAACCACGCCCGCTCCCCTGGATCACCACATAGTTCACATCATCATCCGCTTCCCACTGAATCAATTTCTCAGTGATAGCCTGAACCATCTCTAAGTTAAGGGCATTTAAAGCATGGGGACGGTTCAGTGTTATCCAACCGCCACCATCTTGCTTTTCAAATAGAACGGACGCTTCAGTCATCATGATCCCTCTTCTGCCAGATATTTCTCCACATCAAGCGCTGCCATACAGCCCTGACCGGCCGCGGTAATCGCCTGGCGGTATACTTTATCCTGCACATCACCAGCCGCAAACACACCAGGTATATTTGTCTTAACCGACCCTGGCGCACATTTAATATAGCCGGCCTCATCGGTATCGATAATGCCTTGAAACACTTCCGTCGCTGGCTTGTGACCAATGGCGATAAATACACCGTCCACGGCGATCTCCCGCGTTTCTTTAGTTTTGACATTTTCAATACGCACACCGGTGACTGCTTTGGGATTTTCTGTTCCAATAACTTCATTCAGAACCGAATCCCATATAATCTCAATCTTAGGGTTTGCGAACAAACGGTCTTGCAGTATCTTTTCCGCCCGCAGTTGATCGCGGCGATGAACCAGGTAAACTTTGGTCGCGAAATGGGTCATGTATAAAGCATCTTCCCCGGCCGTATCACCGCCTCCGATGACCATCACTTCTTTCCCACGGAAGAAAAATCCATCGCAAGTCGCACAACCGGAAACACCAAAGCCCCGGAACTTCTGCTCGCTTTCATTTCCCAACCAGATGGCTTGCGCACCCGTTGCAATAATAACCGCTTCTGCTTCGTAAATATCCCCGTCCTGGCCATGACAAGTAAAAGGCTTCTTGCTAAAGTCCACTTTTGTAATCATATCAAACAGGATTTTCGTGCCCACGCTTTCCGCCTGGGTCTTCATTTCTTCCATGAGGAAGGGGCCCTGGATAATCTGACTGAACCCAGGGTAGTTTTCCACATCCGTCGTCGTCATAAGCTGACCACCGGGCTCCATGCCTTGAACAATAATCGGCTGCAGATTTGCTCTGGCCGCATAAATGGCCGCAGTGTAACCTGCTGGACCCGATCCGATAATAAGTACCTTAGCTTTGATTGTTTGCGTCATATTTAATCCACCATAATGTTCGTAACAACTCAGGCATTGCGCTAGCTACTTGCGAAAGCCGGGCATCGGCCTTCGCACGCAGATGACGTGCCTGTGAGTTGTTACAGCTATGTTACGAATTCACACTTTACTGACTACCACTGAAACTAGCAATTGCATTTTGCATTATGCTTCGCATACTATCACTCAGTTACTAATAAATAATTTAAAGAGATTTCCGCCAAATGAAAGAAAAATTTATAGTCACTTGCCTCATTTTAGTCATCTGCGGCCTAGGCCTATCCGCTTGCGGTAAACGAGGCGGCCCTTTTCCACCAAAAGATGAAGAAAACACCTATCCCCGGAAGTATCCAAAACCGGAAGAGCAGTAACAAATTTCCTAATAGAAACATTACTAACCATAAACGATTCATCAATCTTTATCGTCCATACTTATTATTGAGTGAGGGTGGATTATGAATAACGAAGCGATATATATTATTTGGGATGAGACATCCAAGGACCGCTGGACAGGTTTACTGTCCTTGGTTCCCAATAGCTGCTACTTACATACCTGGGGCTATGGTGAAGCCGTCTATAAGCATACAGACATGATTCCCAGGCGTGGCGTTATATATCGATCCGTAAAGCCTATCGGAATTGTTCAAGCATTTCAGAAGAAGAGTTTTTTAGGCGCCATCACTAAAACTCAAATAATCCGGGGGCCTCAATGGATCGAAACTCGATCTCCTGCGACGGATGAAGAAAAAGCCCAGGCCTTAAGACTTATCAAGGCCTTTTTTGAAAGAAGTATAGGCTGCTCCCTCCAGATCCTACCCGAGATAGAAGATTCTCCCAAAAACCGCCAGATGATGAAAGATTTAGGATTTAACCTTCTTAAACAAGGCCAAACAACCAATTATTTGGATCTGACACAAGACCTGGAACATCTCAAGGAAAGTATTAATCCGGAATGGCTCGAAGCACTTGCCGCAGCTGAGAAAAGGGATCTCAGAGTCTATTTTGGCGATGACTTTGTCTCCATGGAATGGATATTAGAGAAATATACCGAATCCATGAAGGAATATGGATTTGATGGACCATCCGCAGACTTTATCCGTTCTTTCTTGTTCAACAATCAAAAACCCATGTTCGTTGCAAAAGTTATGGTCATTGAACCATTCCTCGCGGGCGCACTTGTTCTAAGCCATGGCATGTCCGCAACCTATTATCTAACGTGGACTTCTGCCGAAGGCATGGAAAAGAATGCTAACCACCTTCTGCTTTGGAAATCTGTCGAAAGACTGCAGAATATGGGCATCCAAAGTTTAGACCTAAATGGCATCGACATGAAAAATTGCAACGGCGTATTGGAAGTGAAAGAAGGGTTGAATTTAAATTCACGAGCGTTGGTTGGTAACTATGGTTAACCACCCGTGGGTCTAAGCTAAACTAACGCATCCGAGCCCCCGAAAGATCCCATCGGCCTCGGGTGTATATCTCTTGTCTTCCAGATGCAAAACCATTCCTGACAGCAGCTGACATTCGGTCTTCACCCCTTTGCGGGCCTGTACAATAACCAACTTCGCCGCCTGCCCTTGACCCGGCCAAAGGGGGTATATTTTTATCCCACCAGCTTTTTTCTTGAGTATCCTCAACACCTCGTCCAGCTGATCAGCCCGATGCACCAACGACAAATAGCCCCGAGGCTTTACCATCCGCATGGACGCATCAAGCCAAGACTCGAGATCAGCCCCCGCCACATGACGAGATAACGATTTAGCCTTATCCTCGTTTAACGCCTTTTCCCCAAAATCAAAGTAAGGCGGGTTGGTCACCACATGATCAAAACTATTAGGCTCCAATTCCACGGGAGGCTTAAAAATACTGCCCTGCAAGACTTGCACGTTACTTTCTTTGTGGTTGAGAGCGATATTGAATTGATTCAGCCCCACCATCTCTGGCTGTATCTCCAGGCCTATTATCTGAGCTTCTGGATGATGATAAGACATGCACAACATCACCGCACCTACACCCGCCCCCACATCCAACACCCGCTGGCTTTTGACGGGGTGAACAGAGGCTGCTAATAAAACAGCATCAATACCCGCACGATAACCTTTGACCGGTTGTTTGAGAAGGACCTTACCATCCAAATACTTATCAATCTTGGTCATGAGGCTGTTTGCAACTTTTCAGATTTCAAAATCAACAGGCCACTACCTATAATCAATACCGCGCCAGCTATCATGTAGAAATCGGGAATCTCGTGGAAAATGAAATAGCCAAAGCCAACCGCCCAAATCAGAGAAACATAATCGAAGGGCGCAATCTGAGACACCGGCGCCATACGAAAAGCCTGGGTCATCGCATACTGGGCAGTACCCCCCAAAACGCCAATAAGAACTAACCTAGGAAGAACATCCACATCCACGGGCTGCCACACAAAAGGAAGAAAGGGCAGGGTAAGCAGCGCACTCATGACCGTAAAAGTCCCAACAATAAGAGTGTTACTATCCTGATGATGATGACTTAACTGCCGCACAAAGATAAGAGAGATCGCATAGAAAAAGCCGCCCGACAGCGCAAACATTCCCCCCACCTCAAGGATACCCGAACCTGGACGCATCATAACTAGCACACCGGCAAACCCTGAAATAACCGCAATCCAACGCCAGAAAGGAACTCTTTCTCTTAGCATGGGAATACATAAAGCTGTCATAAACAAAGGACACGAAAAGGTTAAGGTATAGGCCTCAGCCAGAGGCACTAAACGAAATGAAGCGATGAAGCAATAAAGGGCAAGGCAGGAAAACAGCGAGCGCCAGAAGTGCAAGCCCCACTGCTCGGTTTTAAAAACGGTCTTGGGGTTTTCAATCAATGTAAATCCAACAATGGGTATAAAGGCGTACACAGCCCTGAAAAAACAAATTTGAATTACTGGAATCTCGGGCGGCAAAAGCTTCACTAAAACGTCCTGGGTCGCATAGGTTGCAACAGAAATCATCATCATCAAAACCGCAAGACGCAGACTTTGGTTACGTGATCCTTGGCTCACGAGGCTTTCTGAGTTCATATGCGACCACCCATACAAGATTGACCTGAGAAAAGAGAACAGAGCCTACGCATGAGAACGAAGTCTATCCAGCTAAACAAGTAGCCCCCAGCTTGCCTCCCCTGCGAAAGCAGGGGTCCAGCCCTTAAAATGCGCTGCGTAGCAGCTTCGAAGAAATACAGAGTCGCTATGCGACGCATTTTGCGCTGGCCCCCTGCTTTCGCAGGGGGAGGCAGGCCTGGAGCTTTGTGCACTTTTAATTTTCATGCTCTGGCTCTGGAAAAAAGGAGATTTAACATCCATAATGTAATATAACAGAAATATGGCCTTTGAACAACTTTTGACGCACAATTACGAGCCCCATAGTGAACCCATGTATCTGGATAATCTAAACCCTGCTCAACGCCAAGCAGTCGAGACCCTTGAGGGGCCCGTTTTGGTTCTTGCGGGCGCTGGCACTGGAAAAACGCGGGTTCTGACCACACGCATCGCACACATTTTGGCGAGCCACAAAGCATGGCCCAATCAGATTTTAGCGGTTACCTTTACCAATAAAGCCTCCCAAGAAATGCGCAAGCGAGTCGCCAAGTTGGTGGACACACCTGCCGAAGGCATGTGGATGGGCACATTTCACTCCTTATGTGTGCGAATTCTAAGGCGACATGCGGAATACGTCCACCTGACCCCGGACTTTACCATCCTCGATACCGACGACCAACTGCGTCTGGTAAAACAGGTATTAGAAGCGGAAGATCTGGACGACAAGAAATTTCCCGCCCGCTCAATCCTAGCAACCATCAGCCGCTGGAAGGATAAGGGACTCAAACCTGAAAAGGTACCCGACTCAGATGTCTCGGGCGTATACAAACCCCTGCGAAGAGTATACGAGCTTTACCAACAGCGCCTCACTACCCTTAACGCAGTGGATTTCGGCGACCTGATGATGCTAACCGTGGATCTGTTTACATCCCACAAAGATGTCTTGAAACAATACCAGGACCAGTTCCGTTATATCCTGGTAGATGAATATCAGGACACCAACGTGGCCCAGTATCTGTGGCTGCGATTGCTAGCGGAAAAATCGAAAAACATTTGCTGCGTCGGCGATGATGACCAATCGATCTATGGCTGGCGCGGCGCTGAGGTGACCAATATTTTGCGCTTTGAGAGAGATTTCCCCGGCGCACAAGTCATCAGGCTGGAACAAAACTATCGCTCCACCTCCCACATCTTGGGCGCCGCATCGGAACTAATTTCCCATAACCGAGATCGTCTCGGCAAAACCCTATGGACCAGCAGCGAAGGCGGCGAAAAGGTCAACGTCTGCGGCCTCTGGGACGGCCAAGAAGAAGCTCGAGTCGTAGCTGATGAAATCGAAACCCTGCACCGGAAAGACAATCATCTTTCCAGCATGGCCGTATTGGTGCGCGCAGGCTTCCAAACCCGCGAGTTTGAGGATCGTTTCCTAACCATGGCCATCCCCTATCGCGTCATCGGCGGCCCCCGTTTCTATGAACGCCTTGAAATCAGGGATGCATTAGCATACCTACGAGTAGCCTACCAGCCCAACAACAGCTTGGCCTTCGAGCGAATTATTAACACTCCTAAACGGGGCATTGGCACCGCATCGCTGCAAACCATCCACCAGCTCTCCCGCCACCAAAATATCTCCCTCTATGAGGCGGCCACACGCCTGGTCAACACCGATGAGATTCGAGGGAAGGCACGTGGGTCCCTACAGACCCTATTAAGCAGCATCGAACGCTGGCATCATCAAATCAAAGACACAATCCCAGCGGATATAGCACGCATTGTCCTAGATGAATCCGGCTACACCCAGATGTGGCAAAATGACAAATCCGCCGACGCGCCAGGCCGCCTGGAAAACCTGAAAGAATTCGTCCAAGCCTTGGAAGAATATGACAGCCTCCAGACGTTTCTTGAGCATGTAAGCCTGGTCATGGAGAACGCAACCGACGCAACCCACGACGCTGTCAGCATCATGACACTGCATAGCGCCAAAGGCCTCGAGTTCGACACAGTATTCCTAGCCGGCTGGGAAGAAGGACTCTTCCCCCATCCCCGTTCCATAAAAGAATCCGGCATCAGGGGCCTCGAGGAAGAAAGACGCCTAGCCTACGTAGGCATCACCCGAGCAAAGCTCCGCGCCATCATCACCTACGCCGCCAACCGCCGCATCCACGGCCAATGGCAAAGATCCGCACCCTCGCGCTTTCTGGAAGAACTCTCACAAGAACACGCAGAATTTATCCGCCAACCAGGCCTGCACCAAGGCCACCAGATCACAAAATCACAACATGTGTCCCAAGACTACGACATGTACGAAAACGCCATAGAATACATCCCCCCAGAAAAAACCAACGGCTTCAAAACTAAAGACCGAATCTTCCACCAAAAATTCGGCAACGGCACCATTACCAACGTCGACGGCGACAAACTCTACATCAGTTTCGACCGCGCCGGGTCTAAGATTGTGCTGGCGAGTTTTGTGCAGAAGGCATAATCATTTCATCGTTCAGTAGATGCTCAGTTAGTTCCTGCATCAACAAGATTTGAGCCTATTACTTTTTACGCAACAACTTACGTATGGTTGCTACAATATCTTGAGCCCTTTCATTACCATTTGCCTTGTTATATAAGGATGCATTTAAAGTGTCCCCATTCAGGTCTACATACATTGGCAGCCCACGAATAACATCTTGCTTATGCCCTTTTGCAACGAAATTTTCCCACTCTTCTAATGTAAGACAATTTCCTCCTGCCGTTTCAGGATTTAACATTTTTGCTCCGGCAAACAAACAATTTAATAGCATTCGCTTTTCTAAACCAGCGATATCGAGATCAACGATATCGAGCTTCATTGAATTAAGAGTTGCTATAATAGCCTGAGCCTTTCCAGGACCGTTATCTCTGTCATAAAGAAATGAGTTAAAGATCTCGCCACTAAGATTTACATGCATTGATCTTCCACGAAGATATTCAATTATGTAATTTGCTCCAAGAACATCGCGCCATTCGCCCGGTGTAATCTCTTTGTGAGCATCCGCACCCATACCAATGCCGCGCCCTACTTCATGAGCTCCATCAAATAAGGAAGCAAAAAGCACTTTTTTATCCAAACCGGCTATATTAATATCATACGATTCAATCGGATGAGCATTGGCAGAAGGTAAATCAGCTCGAGCTCCCTGCACTGAAGAACTTGTTACTTTTTCATCACAAGCATACGCCGAAACACTCATAGTAGTTATGAACGCAGCAAGTGACATAGATACCTTTTTCATGCTAAAACTCCTGTATATAAACACACACCCTTACCGAGGGCATGTCCTGTTGCGTTATAAAGATGACCACAAAATATGTCAAGAAACGTTATCAGATTTGTACTCATTCATATTTGTTACAACCCTCCTCAACTGAATGCAACCTGTATAAATATAGCACCGACGCATCTACTAACCCTGATTAAGCCTTATTAACAGCCGGTCTCAAGACTTTTCTGAAATTTCGGAGTCTGACTCCGAAATTTCAGAAAGCCCTCACAAACCCCACCAGATAAAGATCCCAGGACATGAAGCCTCGCAGAATCCAAAAATGGGCGCCCTGGCTAAAGTTAGGCTTGTCGACTTTAAAGGATTTTAAACAATACGTTCAAGTTCTTCTGCCCACGGATCTATACATGTTGGATGCCCGTCGCCGAGGTAGTTACCTCGGTTTCTTGTCAATAATTCTTATTTTAGTTCACAAACGAAACATGAAAACGCTGAATGATGCTCCCAGCCGGGGCACCCCGCATCTATCCATACAGCTGGCAAAACACAATTCTTTGTGTAGACATCCCACAAAGTATTTTTAGACGGGTCGCCGGGCCAAGCCCATATAGAATATCCGTAATGTTGATTGCCATGCTCCCACCAGTGATAGAATATTCCATAAGGGGCAACTTGCCGATCCCATCCATCCATTATTGGCAGAAGATAAGATCCTGCAGGCGTCTGACTCTGCTTATGAGCCAAGAACCAGGGGATTATAAATATCTCAGCCATGCCTTCGTGAGCATCTGTCACCCCGATGCGAAGTCCGGTACCGATGTATAAATATTTTTTTACTACATCACTACATTGGGATAAATTAAAAGCACCAGATAAGGGCTGCGCTAGGTCTGATATTCTTAGCTCTACTATGCCTTCATCACTTTCCGGATTCGGTTTGCAGATCAATCTGCCGTTTAGAAATATCTTGAGCTCCTGTTCGTCTTGAGGAGTCATTACACCATGCAACCATTTCCAGCAAGGCGTTCCAACTTCATTCTTATCGGCTGAAATAATAGTATTCCATCCTCTACAAACAAGAGCTAAATGAAGGGGATTCCCATATCTTCCATTTTCACCCTCATATTTAGCCTTAGCGGCATATTTAATCAAAATCCGTCGCATATCTCCGGGGAGCCGTTGATCCGAGAAATCGAAAAGATGAGTTATATTTTCATCTTCAGCTCCAGAGGGCTTTGCTGCTGGACTGTTAGCGCCAACAAGAGTAACTGCGGCTACCCTAGCTGCACCTCCAAGCTCTTCAGTAACTGGCCTTGTGACAGCGGTCGCGAATGCACCGTAGGTTAACATTGCGGAGGAAAGAACCATTAAAGTTATAAATCTTGGTTTCATAACGGAGCTCCTTACGTGACGAATATTTATTTAGTAAAGGACATATCGTCTAATCGCTGTATTGGCAAGCTAAAGCTCGACATTTCATGGAAAACCTCGCAAGCCCTGACGGATAAAAATCCCCCAGCATGAGGTCTAGTATAATCCAAATTCACTCACTATGACTAGCCCGGATTCTCCGCCATTTTTGGTGATTGACCATATGCTCCTCATAGGTCCTAGCAAACACATGCCCTCCCGTACCATCGGCCACGAAATAGAGGTCTTCTGTTGCCATGGGCTTCATCACCGCCTCGATAGAAGCTTTCCCTGGATTACAGATAGGTGTTGGCGGCAGGCCCTTGTGGAGATAAGTATTGTAGCTAGTGGGCATATGCAAATCAGCCTTAGATAACTGTTCGACGGGTCGGTTCAGTTCGTATTCCAAACCATAGATAACCGTCGGATCCGATTGCAACAACATACCCCTTTTCAGGCGGTTCAGGAATACTGCCGCCACACGCGGACGCTCCGCTGCTACGCCTGTTTCTTTCTCAACGATAGAGGCCAGCACCAGAACTTCTTGCGGATTTTGCAGGAAATGCCCGGTTTTGTTCAGATGCCACGCCTTTTCCAAGACTGCGTTCATAGCATGTTTCATACGATCCAACACTGCAGCTTGCGACTCATCTCGGGTATAGTAATAGGTCTCGGGCAAAATCTCACCTTCCTTGACCGCAACCGTACCCTCCTTCGTCAGGAGGTTCGATGCATTAAGCAACCCAATCACGTCTTTGGTACGCATGCCCTCGGGAACCGTAATCCCATGCTGAACAAAGGGCCCCGTAGATAGGGTCTCGAATACCTGAGCAGGAGATTCATGAGGCCGGAACTCAAATTCACCCGCACGCAGGTGGTGAGAAACGCCGCGAAGACGCAAATGCGCTTCAAAAAACAACGGATGATCAATAATACCTTCATTTCCAAGATGTTGCGCGATAGCGGAAAGACCACTGCCCTTTTGGATGTAGACAACTTTCTTTGCCTCAAGAGGACCAGGACTGGAATAATAACCAAAGAAGTATATAGCAAAAAGGGTCAAAAACAGGGCTGACGTGCCAACCACAACCGACAGGATAAGTTCTTTGAAGGAGAATTTACGCAATTTTGAACACCAATCCTTATAGAGTAGGATAAAGTTAATTTAGGATTCTGCCCCCAGGAACGTCATCCTCGAGCAGCATAAGCGAAGCGTTGCTGGACAGGATCCAGCGCAATAGCGTGAGCGAAGCTCACTCGAAACTGCCTTACTTGGGCCGGAGTTCTTATAAGGGGTTCGCTTCGCTCACACATATCTGACTGGATCCTTCACTACCTCCCGCTTCGCGGTCGTCCGTTCAGGATGACGGCTGCGAGAGGCTCAATTAATTATTTGAGGCCCTAGCCTTCACCATTTTTCTTATAAATACTCAAGATCCTGCAGCAAAAAGATGTTGGAGCATGAGACTGTAAATCCCATACAATTCGAATAGAACAGGCTTCAAGCCCAAGCTCCCAACAGCCAGCCCTAACCCTTATACTCCGAAAACGCCACCGAAACGTTCGTGCCGCCAAAACCAAAGGAATTGCATAACACATTCGTAACCTTCGCTTTTCTTGCCACAAGGGGTACGAAATCCAGGTCGCATCCTTCTGATGGTTCATGCAAGTTCAAGGTCGGCGGCAATACATTGTCTCGAATTGCCAGAATTGAGAAAACCGACTCCACACCACCAGCCGCACCCAACAGGTGACCAATGGCAGATTTAGTCGATGAAATAGCAATCTTGTTTGAATCTTTACCGAAAGCCTGTTTAACAGCCTCAGCTTCCATGGGATCACCGACAGGAGTCGCCGTACCATGGGCATTTAGATACTGCACATCATCGGTGTTAAAGCCCGCGTTCTTCATGGCATTCACCATGGCGCGACGAGCCCCATCACCGGAAGGTGACGTGATATGATGGGCATCACCCGTCAGACCAGCCCCTTTGTATTCTGCATAAATCTTAGCGCCGCGTTTTTTCGCATGCTCAAGTTCTTCCAGCACAACAATACCCGCACCCTCACCCATAACAAATCCATCGCGGCCCACATCCCATGGTCGGGAAGCTTCTTCCGGGGTGTCATTATATTTCGTGGAAAGTGTACGAGCCGCAGCAAAACCAGCAACCCCTAAACGGCACACAGCCGCCTCAGTGCCACCAGCCACCATCACATCCGCTTCACCACATTGGATCAAGCGCGCCGCATCACTGATGGCATGAGCCCCAGTTGAGCAGGCCGTAACGGCCGAATGGTTAGGTCCCTTGAAACCATATTTAATGGACACGTGCCCAGAAGTCAGATTGATCAAACAGGAAGGAATAAAGAAAGGACTGACCTTACGAGGACCGTCATCACGCAAGATGAGAGAGGTATCATAAATTTTGGGCAAGCCACCGATACCGGACCCAATCATCACACCTGTGCGACAAAGGGATTCTTCATCTTCTGGCTTCCAACCGGAATCCTCAATAGCCTGACCAGCGGCTGCGATACCATAAACGATGAAACGGTCTACTTTCCGTTGCTCTTTAGGCTCAAGCCATTGATCAGGGTTAAAAAGGCCCAGCGCGGGGTCACCATAGGGAACCAACCCGGCAATTTTTGCTGGCAAATCAGAAACATCAAACATATCAATATGTCTGACACCCGATTTTCCCTCAATCAGGTTATCCCAGCTAGTCTTCGTATCGCCACCCAAAGGAGTGACAAGACCGATTCCTGTTATGACCACACGGCGCATTCAAAGGCCCCTAAAGTTAGTTACGCTGCTGCGGCGTTTTCTGTGATGTAAGCAATTGCATCCTTAACGGTCTGAATTTTTTCAGCCGCGTCATCAGGAATCTCAACGCCAAATTCTTCTTCAAAGGCCATAACCAGCTCAACTGTGTCGAGACTGTCTGCGCCCAGATCGTCAATAAAACTAGCTGTTGTAGTAACCTTGGACTCTTCAACGCCCAGTTGGTCCACAACGATTTTCGTTACGCGTTCTTGAATAGTGCTCATGCTTTTACCTCATTTACATAAAATGACAACCGCCTATGATTGCTGCAATGTACATTGAATTTTTCAATCTTGCAAGCTTTCATAGCGTACCTGGTCTCCTGTCTAACACACCCTGACGGGAATGACCAGAAGAAAATTTCTATACTATCTATATTTTGATAATATTAAGGAATACTACAATGATCTGCAATCAAATCATCGCCATACCACCATTCACATGCAGCGTCTGCCCTGTCACATACGCAGCCGCAGGACTTGCCAGATACAATGCGGCAGCAGCAATATCCGCCGGCGAGCCCATACGCCCCGCAGGAATGCGGCTGACTAGCACATCTTTCTGATCAGACTGCAATACATCGGTCATCGGCGACTCAATAAATCCAGGCGCAATGCAGTTAACAGTAACCCCACGGCTCGCCACTTCCAGAGCCAAAGACTTAGCCATACCAATCATACCAGCTTTTGAAGCCGCATAGTTAACCTGCCCAGGGTTGCCAGTCACACCGACAATTGACGTGATATTGATAATACGCCCCCAGCGCCTCTTCATCATGCCACGCAAAGCCGCACGAGACAGCCGAAAAGCCGCACCCAGGTTAACCTCCATGACTTTCTCCCAGTCCTCGTCCTTCATACGAACCATCAAACCATCGCGCGTCAGACCGGCGTTATTCACCAGAATATCCACCTGTCCCATGGCTTGCTCCGCCTTGTCCACCAGCTGGGTCGTCTCTTCGGCATTACCCAAATCACAAGGAATCACAAAACAACGATCCTTCAGCTCCGCCGCCAATAAGTTCAGCGGCTCGACACGGGTACCCGTAGAGCAGACTTCCGCCCCTTGCTCGTGCAAATATATAGCAATTTCCCGCCCAATAGCGCCCGAGGCCCCTGTCACCAGTGCCTTTTTACCCGTCAGATTCAACATATTCATGCTTCCTTTGTAATGTTCGACATTTTTTTATAACAACTCAGATAGTGCGTTAGCTACGTGTGAAAGTCGAGCACCGGAGCGCAGGTTTTCGCACGTAGATGACGTGCTAGATGAGTTGTTGCTTCCTTTCATGCTAGCAGCTCTTCCAGATCCTCAGGCGTATTAATCGCCGAGACGTTTACATCTGGAACAATTCTCTTATTAAGGCCTGTCAGGACCTTACCTGCACCCGCCTCTTGTATATCAGTCACCTCGCCACCACCCAGTCGCAAGATACTCTCGCGCCAACGCACCTGGCCAGTCACCTGAGTCACCAGATTGCTGCGCATCCGATCGGGATCGGTCTCGTAATCAGCAGTGACGTTGGTTAAAATCGGTGCTAATGGTGCTTTAAAATCTACATTTTGTAAAGCGCCTTTCATCACCACAGCCGCAGGCTCCATCAACGAGCAATGAAAAGGAGCACTCACCGGCAGCAATATACAACGCTTAGCCCCTTTTTCAGTGGCCAGGGCCATAGCCCGTTCCACCGCTGGCAAATGACCGCTGATCACCAGCTGGCCTGCGCAGTTATCATTAGCGATTGAGCAAACCTGGTTTTCAGCCGCGTGGCGGGTAATCTGGTCCAAATCCTCATATTCAAGACCAAGAACAGCAGCCATGCCCCCAATGCCCAGCGGCACAGCCTCCTGCATGGCAGTTCCCCGAATCCGCAGCAAGGTTGCTGCCTCCGCGATATTAATCACACCTGCCGCCGCCAGGGCAGAATACTCTCCCAAAGAATGCCCAGCGAAGCAACGGGACGCCTTCAAAGAACCACCCAGCTCGTCAGATATGACGCGAAATATAGCCATACTTACCGCCATCAGCGCAGGCTGGGTATTCACAGTCGCATTAAGATCGGACTTGGCCCCTCAAAAATAATCTTGCTCAGCTTTTGATTCAGACAATCGTCTACTTCCTCAAAGACCAGGCGCGCCTGCGGGAAAGCATCATATATTTCACGGCCCATCCCAACTTTTTGTAACCCCTGCCCTGGGAATACAAACACCTTTGACATTATTATATATATCCTCTCGAATTTCACCTGGTAGAAACCTGGTTTCGTTAACTTGTTTGCAATTATATTCGATTAACCTAATAACGCTTGCAACTAATCTGTCAAGCACTCATATTGAAATTATTCGTAACTACCCAGGTAGTTACGGGTAACTCTTCAGATGGCGTGCTAGCTGGAGAGTTACGTTTATTTGAGGGTTTAAGCTGCTATGAGTACGAAACAAGCTAGGCTGATCACAGGCCTTTTAATTGCAATTATCGCCGTCACGGACATGGCCACGGATATTTATGTGCCCACGTTACCGACGCTGGTGGAGTATTTTGAGACCAACGTGACCACCATCTCCTGGATGATCAGTGTGGCATTGCTAGGCTTTTGCCTTTCAGCCCCCCTCTATGGACCTCTCTCAGACTCCTTCGGCCGCCGCAAGATTTTTATTATCGGCCTGATCATATTCTCTTTTGGCAACCTAGCCTGCAGCCTAGCGTTTTCCGTTGAGACCTTAATCGCAGCACAATTTGTCCAAGGCGCCGGACAAACGGTAGGATATGTGGTAGGTATCGCCATGGTGAGGGATCTATACAGCCGGGAGGCCTTTTCCAAAGTCATGTCTTTCATCCACATGGTCGTAGCTCTAGCCCCTGCCTTGGCGCCCATCATCGGCAGTTATGTGGGTCAGTACTATGGCTGGCAGACAATTTCGTCATACTTTTCGTATGCGGCCTTTTCCTGTTGTCGCTTTTGATGTCCATGCCGGAAACTCTAAAACCGGAAATGCGCAAGCCATTTAATATGCCTACACTTTATAAGGACTACAGCCGCATTTTGCACAGCCGACCCTTTCTGGGCTACGCATTTATTTCCGGCATAATATCGCAGGCCTGTGGATATACCTGGCAGAGGTTCCTCACATTTTCAATCACCTCTTCGTGGAAGAAACCCATTTTGGCTATACCAAGCTTTCCAGGTTATGATTTTTATACTAGGCGCCTATATCAACAGCCAAGTGATTGAGCGCCTAGGCGTGCCTTTCGTCTTCAAGGTGGCCCTTTGGACCTGTTTTACAGGAAGCCTAGTATCATGTTAACCGCATGGACTTTTCCTGAATCCAGCTTTGCTATTTGTGGTGGATTAT
>CAWAEF010000014.1:0-9315 GCA_963780985.1 uncultured Alphaproteobacteria bacterium | reverse complement strand
GGAGAATGTCTTGCAATTCCTCAAGACTGGAAAAGTGTTTAAGCAGAATCGGTAATTCCTCCCAGGTTACATAAAACGAGGTCATAAAGGAAATGATCGCCTGCCTGAGTTCGTCCCTGCTCCCTAAAGGGTTTGGCCCAAATAGATATAGATAAATTTCAGGCATGTAATCGTAGGTGCAGGTATAGCCAGCACCCAATGCGTCCTGCACAGCATCTGAAGATTTTACTAAATAGTCACCGCTCTCCCACATTAGGTCAAACATATAGACAACGAACTCACTGGTAAAAGGTACTTTTTGCAGCAGTCTTTTAAGTTCACCGCTTAATATCCATTTTCTTTTTAGTTCCTTATTAATAAACAATCTATTGTGGTCTTTATCATGTTCAACAAATCTTCCGGTGTGCATGTTTCTTTTATCCGCCACGATATCGGAAAATGCCAAGGGGAAGCCATGAGGTGATACATCGTTAGCTAGGCAAATAAGAATAATCGCCTCGCCGATAATGCCGTGAGCTTCAGGAATAAAACCTCGATACACAAGTGTCTTCGAAGCAGGAAGCTACCGCAAATTTACAGGTAGTGGCGCCTCCATTCTTTCAAAGTAACCGTGATTGGGGGTGTAAACATCTTGCGGCGCTTTCCAATCAATAAGTTTTTCAACCGCAGCCTGATACTCATCCCAAGATAGTGGTCCTTGAATATTTTTTAACTCACTGGGGGCCGTTGGAAAATTTGCAACTAGTTCGGAAAACAAGGACTGCAACTGTGGTAGCTTCTGGTCAGCTACGAGGGTGCCCAGATGGGCCTGCACAAGCTTTTCAGCGGCTTCAATGCCCGAAAGAAATCTGGCATCCAGTTGTGTCGAAGCAACGGCAGCCCTCGCCTTAGCGAACAGATCAACATCACTTGCTAAAGTCATGCCACAAAGGTTTATCGAAAGAATGCTGATAATAAGTAGTATTCTATATTTCATTTTTATCCCCAATCACCACTGTTATTCTGCTAATAAATTCTTTAATCTGGTGGGCTAATTTTGTCAATAAATTAAAAGCAGGCTATTGTAACCGGATGATTAGATCTGGACAGTACCTATCAGGCAAGTGCGGGATGGAGACATGGGGGCGATAAAGATCCATTATTCAAACTCACAAAAAATTGGCCTAAAACAATACCACGTTCCAAATAGGCATGAATAAGGTATGTAACGGGAGGAAGTGCGATAGAATAGTGCATAGTGTGTATTAGTTCAAGACTCCTTTACATTTGTAATCACACCAATATATAATAGAATAGTTCGTAATTAGAAAGTTGGCCCCGCGGGGCCTCACGACTCTACCTTCACCCTTCTCCAAGGAGACACCCATGGAACGTTCGATCGCGCTCGTCACCGGCACCACCTCCGGGCTCGGTTATGCGGCGGCCAGTATGCTCGCCACCCAGGGCTACTGCCAGGTCATCGTCACCGGCCGCAGCCTGGCCCGGGTCCAGGAAACGGTTGCTCAACTCGAGGCTGAGACCAAGACACAGGTTTTTACGCCGCTGGAGCTGGATCTGAACGTACCATCCAGCGTCCAGTCCGCCCTCGCCGAGTTGGTCAAGCTAGGTAGGCCGATCGATTTCCTACTGCTCAACGCGGGGATGCTCGGAGGTAAGGAACGCGTAATCACTGCGGCGGGCATCGAGGCGACTCAGGCCCCGCTCATCGGCCATCATCAACTGACCGTCGGGCTGCTCCGCGCCAACCTGTTAAGTCCCAACGCTCGGATTATTATTGCCGGCTCGGAAGCTGCTCGTGGGGACGTCCCTATGTTCAGCTACACCGACGTGGCGGCTTTTGCGGCCAAACACTACCAGGGTGACCGAACCGCCGCTGTTGAAGCCCTGGTGCGCAGTGGGCCGAACGTGAAGTACGAGCCCAACCGGGCGTATGCCGACGCGAAGCTCATCGTAGCGTGGTGGGCCGCGGCGCTGGCCCGCCGGCTACCCTCCGGCATGGCCGTGTACGCAGTCTCGCCCGGCAGCACGCCCGACACCAAGGCGGTGCGAAACGCTAGCCCGGCCTTGAGGTGGCTGTTGATTCCACTGATGAAGCTCATCCCCGGCATGTCTCACACACCTGAGACCGCCACCCATCGATACCTCCAGGCATCGGAGTTCGGAACCGACGTCTCGGGCCAATTCTTCGCATCGGCGCCCAAGAAGATGACAGGCCCAATTGAGGCGATGCGCCACCCGCACTTTCACGATCGCGCCAACCAGGAAGCCGCCTGGCAGGCCGTCGTCAAGGTCTCTGGCGTCGATTTCTCTTCCGCAGCAACTTGAGAGCGGTGTCCTGAGGGCGAGCCCGATCGCGACTGATCCCGGCAACCCGAATCAGCAGGCACTTGCGGAGCTACATGATCGTCCACCGGGTCTTACGGTATTTTGGAATGACGGTGTTTGAAGTCCAATGGAACGAAAAAATACGCTAAAGATTTTTATTGGCCTCTAATTCTGCATTTAGCGATCGAAGCTCTCCCCTCATTACGTTTTCTGGCAGCGGAAAAGAGTCGGCTTTATTTCCCTCCATGAAGGGCATATTTATTGACCCATCCGCGCACGGTTTCATGATATGGCTCCCAAGCATTCCAAGATGAATGTGCCCAATTCCAAGCGAATTGTTTGTACTGTTCAGGAGTGAAGTCGGCTGAGAAATCTGCTGTCGTCATTTTGCCGAGTTCTGCTGGAGGCTCGAGTAATTCTAAGGGTTGTCCATGCTCAATCACATACCCCATGATTTTACTGATGCTGAGAAGTGGAATATGCATTTCTAATGCACAATAAAGACCAATCAAGTGCCTACCGACCGATTGTATCGATGCCGTTACAAGCCTCTTTTCAATGCCCAATTTCTTTTGTAGTTCGAAATTTTGTGGATGCTGCACGGCACATGCATCCACAATTAACCGGTGTTCAGGGGGGTAGCCCATATGCTCCGATTCGAAAGCGAGGATGTTCATAAAAGAAGCCCAACACTCCGGCGACATGACTCCGTACGGATGCAATGCTATAGGGTTCTCCATATGGGGGAAGGCAGCCTTACAACCAGGGCATTTAACCAAATTAGTTGGATCTGTCTTCTTCATACTTATCGCACCCCATATATCAGATCGTACTTATTAAACCAATTCTACAACAAATATTGTACTGAACACAGGTGTGTCTAGCGACAATTAGAACTACAATGTTGGGAAGGTCTGGCATATATAAGAAAGGGGAAAAATACCCCCTTTCATCCCTCAAGAATCAATCAAAACCCTCATAGAGTCCCGGATAGACATGAATCTGAAACATTACAGGCAAGCTTAGCCCTGGGAACCCTTACCGAGTTTCTCCAGCGCTGCTTGAGCATCTTTATCCCCTTGGTCTGCAGCCTTCTTGTACCATTTCATGGCCTGGGCGCGGTCTTGTTTAAAGCCACTTCCGTTAAGGTATATGTCTATTAAACCACCAACCCTGATGAGTAAATAGAGAATCCTGTTCCGTCTTGTCAGAGCGTATTTGTTGGTAATCTCTATCTAATCTAATGAGCCCCATACACCATAGTGTAGTATTTAACGCCATTTGAAGCCGTAGAAAACCCAACGCCGGCTTCAGTAAAAGCGGCAGTTAAAATATTTTGGCGATGATCAGGGGATTCCATCCACATCTTTACAACGACATTAGCAATATCCGTATTTATAGAAGGGTCTATCGTTACTATGTTTTCTGCGAGCATCTTAAATTTATAGCTATTATTATCGGCTCGTACCTCCAAACTACTTGCTCCTAAAGTGTGCTCCAATACCCCAGCTTTGGCCATAGCATTCGAGTGTTCTCGAGCAATCTTCGTCAGTATATCGTTCATAACTAAGGCGCCCAAATTGTGTTGTTGACGCTCTTTGTTCACAGCTTGGAGAATTTCATTTTCTAGAGTAGTCGTTTCTTGAGCATAAGCCATGCTAAGAAAGAAGCAGCAGGCTATAACATAGCATAAAATATTCTTGGGCATTGATACCTCCTGGTTATAATTTACCTTTATCAGAATTCTTCATTAGCACATGCCTTAATTATAATATCACATAGCTGAGGCTAATAAAGTATCATTTTTCTAGGGTAGACGTAAATAAAAGCGCTTATGCAGTGTTGGGGGTGTTAGAAAAGTTGATGCTAAATCACGTATTAACAGTGCGTTATGTCATTAACGCATGACTTAGGGATAATTTGAATTGTTACTAGCAAATCCAATAACGACGATAACATTCTTTAGGCTACTTTTTCAAAAGGCCCGACCTCTGTGACATTCAAGCCAATTTTCTATTCTTGTATTTCGGCTAAATATTCCTTGTCCGTGACTTTCTCCAGCCACTCGACTACCTTGCCATCCAGCGACTCTGAGATAGCGATATGCGTCATGGAAGTGATGGAGGTGGCGCCATGCCAGTGTTTTTCACCGCAATCGCAAGAAATCACATCACCGACTCGTATTTCACGCTTTGTGCTGCCCCAGCATTGAATCCAGCCTGTGCCATTTGTAACTATAAGTGTTTGGCCCAGAGGATGGGTATGCCATGCTGTTCTCGCTCCGGGCTCAAAAGTGACGATTGCACCACTTAACCGGGCAGGCTCGCTTCCTTTAAAAGGCGAATTGATCCAAACATCTCCAGTAAAATATTCTGCAGGGCCTTTTGCTGGTGGCTGTGAACCATTTCGTTGAATTTTCATGGTGCCTCCTTAAGCGAAGCCATGTCTATAACAAAGCGGTATTTTACATCGCCTTTTACAGTTCGATCATAAGCCTCATTTATATCCTGAATGTCTATTTTTTCGATGTCGCAGGTTATATTATGCTTGCCGCAGAAGTCGAGCATCTCTTGTGTTTCCGGTAATCCCCCTATGAGAGAACCTGCCATATGACGGCGGCGGAATATGAACAGCGCGCCGTTGACCTGCTTTAACGGTTCAACTGCACCGACAATCACCATAGTTGCATCACGTTTTAAAAGCGCCATGTAAGGATCAACATCATGGCCAACCGGAATAGTATTGAGTAAGAAGTCAAAGCTGTTTTGAGCAGCAGCCATCGCTTTCGGATCCGAGGAAAGCAGCACGTGATCCGCACCGAGCTTTTTTGCATCCGCACCTTTTTCTGGAGAGGTCGTAATCATAACCACCTCTGCGCCCATGGCATGAGCGAGTTTCACGCCCATATGACCTAGGCCCCCGAGCCCTATGATTCCAACTTTCTGTCCCGTCCCAATCTCCCAGTGTTTCAATGGTGAATAGGTGGTGATTCCAGCACAAAGCAAGGGCGCAGCCGCTGCAGGGTCAAGATTCTCAGGGATACGCAGGACAAATTGCTCATCCACTGTGATGACATTCGAGTAGCCACCAAAAGTTATTTTATGTGGCGTTCCGCCTATTTTGTCTTCACCATTATATGTACCTGTAAATCCATTATCGCAATACTGCTCCAGTCCATCATGGCATGAGGCGCAGTGTCTGCAACTATCAACTAAACATCCGACACCAACCAGATCACCTTCTTTATATTTTCTAACGGCATCTCCAATGGCTAAAACACGTCCAACAATTTCATGACCTGGAACGTACGGATACTTTGTAGAATGCCATTCGTTACGCGCTGTGTGAATATCGGACCGGCATACACCGCAATAGAGAATTTCGATGACAACATCTTGTGCGCGAGGATCACCTCGCTCGAAGGAAAAGGGTTCCAATAAGGCATCGCTAGAAGAGGTAGAATAACCTAGTGCTTTAATCGTCATGATTTTGTCCTATTCCTATTAATAGTAGTTAGGTGGCTAACAAGGAATTTTATTATGAATATATTAAAAAAGGCTAAAAAGACCGTTAAAAACTATACGTAGGGGCTGTTCGCCGACAAAGCTCTGATTTTTTCTCATTCTTCGAAAAAAATTTTAAAAGCCGCAGATGGACAAGGTCTTTAGCGAGCATTTCATTACATGTTATACTAAGCTGGAAAAATGAAATTTATGAGGGATAAAAAGTGTCGAAGAATGTCATCGTTATATCTGAATGGCTGCCTAAAAGAAATTTGGAACAAGATATCTTTGAGGTTTTCCGTGATTTAGCACGGCAAACTTTATCATCTGAAAAAGGGTGCATTCAGTATAATGTCTCTAAACATATGACGCATCACTACACGACAGAGCCGCGTGATTTTAAGATTATGTTGATGCAGGAGTTTAAAAGCATTGAAGATTTCGAAAAGCATTGCGAAGCGCCATATGTTGTAGCGCTTTTTGACAGACTGATTGCGAATAAAAACACCTCTCCCATCGAGAATTATGAATGTCGTGTGTTTTCGAAGGCATCAATTTAAGGGCGTTAGAGAAGCTGCCCTAACACAGCATATTAGAGCGCAAATTCTAAATATCAGGCAGATCTGGAATGAGGTAAAAACAACCTGTAAGCCCAAAGGACATGATAATGACATTGCCTTTCAAGACCCCAATTGAGCGTGCTGTCAATTTCTAAAATAGCATTGACGAAACTAAATTATCGCCTAACATCTCATCTAGAAAGACCGTTATGAAACGGTCTGAAGGTGATTGCCATCGCTGGCCGGCAAGAAAGTAATGATAAGTCTACGAGATAAACGAGGAATAAACGAAAGATATCTTCCTAGGCCATTTCAAAACAGCAATTACTGCGTGTGAATTAGTGTTTTGAAATGGTCTCCAGGGATAGTATATTTGTCAAAATAACTTTCAGAAGTAATTATTGCCAGAGAAGACCAGATAGTATATATAAGTTGCGTATGATATAACATGGGAACTCTAATGATAAATATGTTTAAGATTATGATAATTACGGGCTTGTTAGTAGGCTCCGGGGTGCGTGCATCGGATGATAGGCTCGTCCTAGAGAATCTACCTACCACTGAACCCGGCTTGTTGCTAACAGTTGCCTGTGTCAGCGAAGATGAGTTCCTGCTAAATATGCCGAGACTAATGCGAGCGGCGTTAGAACGTCCCCAAGCCAAAAGTGAGATTATCGACTATTATAATTTGTTTGAGTCAACTCCAAGCGGACCAAACAGAAAGTACATTTATGTTTCCCAGGGCGAGTATAAGATTCTTGAGAAAAATGGGTTTGCTGCTCATCAATTCTTGGGGACTTCAGATTTGTGTCCTTGTGTCGGGGTATCCATCATCTGGCCACAACAGAGAGTTGGATTGATGCATGTGGATATGGATTCATATTGGAAAACCCGCAAATTCGCCGAGTTTCTTAAGCGCTTTCCAGAAAATGTAAGGGCCGAATGTAAGGTACGTCTGGCCTCATCTGTGTGGAGCTTGCTCTTTTCTATAGTGGACGATCTTGTCGCGCAAGGTGGTTTCGGTGAGGTTGAGTATGACGTACCTCCTGTCTATTGGGTACAAAAAGAAAACTCTCTTGGACGTCCCATAGAATATTCATCCTATATACGGAATGGAATGACAAGTGCCGACATTGCCCATCTTAACGAGCAAAAAAAAACCACCAATATTCAGGTATTGCAGAATAAGGTTAATGAGTATAAAGCAGCTATGTCTATCGAAAATCCAAGAGGGATGCTTTTGAACGTAGAAACCGGCGTTTTCTATAAGTTCTTTGCTAAGGGATCTGTGTCAGATAATGGCACTGCGTTGAAAAAACTGAATATGTTTCTGAATCTTGGTATGACTAAATTTGTACTCTAGTTGCCTGAGATTCTTATCCTAGACGAGTTTAGTCAGCGGAGTCCTTAGAGTTTTTATGCTCATAAAATGATTAGCTTTGATAGATTGACAGAGTTATCTGGTTTTTGAAACTGCGCTGCCCCCAATTCCTGTCCAGTCGATGGGGGCCACCGCAAACTAAATCGGAGAAATCCGGGATGCCGCATAATTTGCTATTTTGCGCTATTTTCTTCTTGAGGGTAACTAGGCCGAATATTGCCAGAACTCACGTTTAAATATGTTTCAGCAGCTTGAGCCCAAATGTAGGAAAACTTTTAGCACCTTCTATAGCCCCTGGTGCAGCAGCTATGAGGGCCCTGGCTATGTCAGTATGTTGGCTTTTCCCGAACACACGTGTAACGGTTATATCGATGCTTTTCTCCACTGTATTGCATACAAGGAAGCCATAAGCAGGAGAGCTTAACCCTCACCCTGCCACAGAAAGAGATATTTTCTGCGGTGGGGTGAAATTTAAGTATTAAGGAATGAGCTGTTTACTTCTCAGACACGCGAATCAGATAATCGCGACCTTCAACAAGCCTACCTTCTTCTATTAAGCGCAATAAGTATGGAATGGTTGTAGAAAACTGTCGGCACATAGCCTTGGTTTTATCATTTATCGGGTAAAACATTTTTTCACGCCGCAAACCGTTCTCTAGCAACACGGATTCTAGCTCTTTGGTTTCGTATCTGCTGACTTTCGCTATCAGTCTATCTTCAGCAATTTTCTTCAATTCTTGAGCTGAAGGCTGACTAGAACTTTGAATTTCCACCCCATTTACTAAGACCTTGAGCTTATAATCAAGCCCTTCAACCAACTCACCTTTGGAAATTCTATACTTCAAAGTATCTGCAGTGGTGATACATTGGCGTGTCATGGTCTGAGTCTCAACAGTCAGGGGCACAAAGATCTCTTCTACCATGGCCCCTTCCGCATTGGCCTCGAGCTTAAGAGTTTTCGTCAGATAGCTCGGTAGCTTTTCCACAGGAACAGCTTTGGCTTCCTCTTCTTCCTCGTATATATGACGTCTATCCACGGGAATACCATAGGAATTAGCAAGTGCACGCAAAGTAGATTCATGAGCCACTTTTTGTGGAGAGGCGATGCTGAGCGCCAACATATCATCATATCCAATTTCATCTGCCCTAGACGCATAGGCATTCGATAAAACCGACGCCGTCAGCGCAACAATTAACAATGTTTTCTTCATAATAGGGTTTCCTTTATTGATTAAAACCATTAATTCTAGTTACACACCTCTCAATTTAGTTGCGAAATTATTTGCTGTCAAACATTTCCGATCAGCCCGACTAATTCATGTGATAGGGAAAAAGTTGCTAAACATACCTTTTTCAAGCGAGAAATAAAAGGGTAAAAGCGTACTCGTACCCCATTGTTACAAGATTGTGGAATGTAATGAAGGGGTTGAACCGGGTGCCGGATGCACCGGTTAATGAGGGCGGTTTTTCCTCTGAGGTCAAAGAGGTTCATGGTGAAGTCCTTCGAAATATGTGGATGGAAGATCAGGTTGGTTTTGCTTCTGAA
>CAWAEF010000013.1:0-86009 GCA_963780985.1 uncultured Alphaproteobacteria bacterium | reverse complement strand
ACGAGGACAAGCCGAAGCCATTGCCGCTTGTATCGAGACTATGGCCGATCTGGAGATCCCAGTCATCACAACCATTACCGGCGAAGGCGGATCAGGTGGCGCCATTGCATTGGCCGTAGCCAATCACGTCAACATCCTAGAACATTCAGTGTACTCTGTGATCTCCCCTGAAGGCTGCGCGTCCATCCTATGGCGGACCAGTGAGAAAAAGGAACTTGCTGCCGAGGCATTGAAACTGACAGCGCAAGACCTGATCAAACTCAAAGTGGTGGACAGAATCCTTGAAGAACCAGTAGGTGGCGCCCACCGCAACCCCTCCAAAACCACAGCCGCCATTGGCGATGCCATCGAGCAAGCCCTCAAGAGCCTTTCCGGCATGAGCGGTGAACAGCTGAAAAAGCACAGACAAGAGAAGTTTTTGAAGATCGGCAGGCTAGGCAACATCTAATGAGCATTGAGCGCCTCGAGGTCCAGTCCTCTGAATCTGGCAAAAAGTGGAATTTGCGCCCCTATAATGAAATGGACGCCCTCGCCCTTTCTCAGCGGCTCGGGCTCCCCTCCATCGTGGCGCAAATGCTAGCTGCTCGAGGCTTTCATATGGATTCCGCCGAGGCTTTTCTCAACCCCACCCTGCGGGCAAATCTTCCTGACCCCTATAGCCTTAAAGACATGGAAACGGCGGTTGCGAGAATTACCCATGCCATTCAGAACAAACAAAACATCGTCATTTTCGGCGATTACGACGTGGATGGCGCCACCTCCTCCGCCCTTCTCTATAGGTATTTCAATCAACTAGGCGCAACCGCCCGAGTCTACATCCCCGACCGTATCGATGAAGGCTATGGCCCCAATGAAACGGCTTTTGAGACCTTGGCCCGTGAAGGCGCTCAGCTTATCATCACCGTGGATTGCGGCACGACATCCTTTGCACCCCTGCAAAAGGCCAAAGAACTTGGTCTCGATGTCATCGTCATAGATCACCATGCGGCCGAGCCCAAGCTGCCGGAGGCTCATGCCATCGTAAACCCCAACCGTTTGGATGAGCCTGTTAATCCGTTACAGCATTTAGCTGCCGTTGGCGTATCGTTTTTGCTGACCGTTGCCCTCAACCGTCACCTTCGCACCATAGACTTCTTCAAAACCGCACCTGAGCCCAATCTCATGGACTTGCTGGATCTGGTAGCCTTGGGCACAGTTTGCGACGTAATGCCCCTCAAGGGCCTGAACAGGGCCTTCGTGAAGCAGGGACTCAAAGTCATGGCTGCCCGTAAAAAATCTGGGCCTTAAGACCCTGAGCAACGTGACCAAGATCGACAGCTTCCCCACCACCTATCACCTGGGATTCGTTTTGGGTCCGCGCATCAATGCGGGCGGGCGCGTAGGTGAGGCAGGTCTGGGATCACTACTCTTGCGAACCGACAACCCCACTCAAGCAGAAGAGATCGCCCTGAAGCTCGAGGAATTTAATCGCGTCCGCAAAGAAATCGAATACGATGTGCTTAACGCCGCTTTTGATCAAGCCCACAAGCAACTGGATCCCATCATCATGGTCGCAGACCGGGGCTGGCATCCAGGCGTTATCGGCATTGTAGCCGGCCGCCTGAAAGAAAAGTTCAATCGCCCTGCATGTGTCATCAGTTTATCGGAAGACGGTATCGGCAAAGGCTCGGCCCGCTCCATTCCTGGCCTAGACTTAGGTGCCATGATCCAAGCCGCCAAGCAAAGCGGCCTGCTCATCGCCGGCGGTGGCCACGCCATGGCTGCAGGCTTTACCGTCGAGGAAGCGAAGATCCCTGAATTCCACAGCTTCCTTAACCAACGCTCCACCAGTTTCATGTCCCAAGACAACGTACCCGTCCTCGAGCTGGATGGCATCCTCAACCTCAACGCCCTGACCCCAGCCCTGGTCAACAAGATAGACTCCCTCGCGCCATTTGGCTCAGGCAATCCTACACCCAAATTTGCTCTCACCAACTTGCGGATTCTCAAAATCGATATTGTTGGCGGCGAACATATTCGGCTAGTAGCTGGCCAACTGGACAACGCCAAGGTCAATGCCATCGCCTTCAGGGCCGCAGAATCCGATATGGGACAAGCCCTGCTCAACCACCGCGGCAACCCTGTCCACCTAGCCGGCAGCCTCAAACTAGACAGCTGGATGGGCGTTGAAAAGCTCCAGTTCGTCATCGACGACGTCGCCTTTGAGAAAAATAAGTACGCTTTAAGTGCGTGAGTAAAACCAGAAACCAGAAACCAGAATCCAGAATCCAGAATCCAGAATAAAGAATAAAGAATCTAGAGTTCATTGCTCCGAGCTGATGCACCAGATTCCGGTTTCTGGTTTCTGGATTCTGGTTTCTGGTTTCTGGATTCTGGATTCCGGTTTCTGGTTTCCGGTTTCTGGTTTCTGGATTCTGGTTTCTATCTCGGTTTACTGCCCCGAACTTTAATTATATATTAACATTTCCGATAGCCTTCCTTTACCATTTTGGTGAAAAATGGAAACTATAATTAGTAACCTCAGGAGAAGTAAATCATGATCGCCGATTGCGTTAAATTGAATGTAGTTCCCGCACAAGATTCTACTGAAACAAATGATAATTCCCCTACTGACATAGAACAAGAGATACTTCATAAACTGATCCCTACAATCAATTCAGTATATATGATCGCCAAAATGATAGAGACGAATACATTGGGCCCCATTGACTTAGGACCCTACCAGCAATACATCCAGGACCTCAAAGAATGCGCCCTGATTCAGGACGATTTCGCGAAAGATTTGGTGGCTCACTTACGTCGGTCCGCTGCCAACAACTCCTAATACCTTTATTTGGGACGCATGTTCGTTCATAATACCTAAATGAACGGACAAACCGAAATACCCCCTAAGGCTGACCTGCACGTTTTGGCCAGCCTGGCTTCCTATCTTTGGCCCAAGGACAAACCAGGCTTACGCGTACGCGTTGTCCTGGCTTTTGTGTTCCTGATCATCTCGAAAATAATCACCGTTTGCGTACCTCTTTTCTACAAGTATGCGGTCGATTCCCTTTCTTCGGACACTGAGAAGTTCCTGTCCATCCCGATTTTCATGATCATTGCCTACGGCGTCAGCCGCGTCATTGCACAAGTTTTCAACGAACTCAAAGAAGCCACTTTCGCCCGTGTGGGACAGAATGCCATAAGAACAGCCGCTGTTAAACTTTTCGAACACCTGCATGGCTTGAGTTTAAAGTTTCACCTAGACCGAAAAACCGGCGGCATCAATCGTGCTATCGAACGAGGCTCAAAGGCCATCGATACCTTCCTCAATTTTTCGACCTTTAACATCCTGCCGACTTTCTTTGAGATCATCTTCGTGTGCGGCACGCTATGGTACCTATTTGACTATAGATTTATGCTCATCACCTTAGTCACCCTAGTGACCTACGTCAGCTACACCATGACGACAACCCAATGGCGGACAAAGTTCGTCCGAACCATGAATGCCATGGATTCCGAAGCCAACAACAAAGCTATAGACAGCCTTCTGAACTATGAAACAGTCAAATATTTTGGCAATGAAACCCACGAGACCTCAAGATACGACAGCTGGTTCAGGAAATATGAAGCCGCAGCGATTAAGGGCAGGGTCAGCCTATCCGTTCTCAACATCGGCCAAGGAATAATCATTGGCGTTGGCCTGATCAGTATTTTATGGCTAGCAGCCAGCGGCGTCGTTCACAAACACATGACCGTGGGCGACTTTGTACTGGTTAACAGCTACCTGATTCAGCTTTATATCCCCCTCAACGTCCTTGGCTTTGCGGTCCGTGAGATGAAGTTTGCCATGGTTGATATGGAACACATGTTTAATTTGCTCGATGAAAAGCCCGAGGTTGTTGACAAACCTGGCGCGCCAGCCATAAAGGCCACCAGCGGGGAAATCGTCTTCGATCACGTGAGCTTTTCCTACAACCCAGATCGCCAAATACTTGATGACATCTCATTCAAAGTAGCCGCCGGCGAGACCATGGCCATCGTCGGCGAGAGCGGAGCAGGCAAATCCACCCTCTCCCGCTTGCTCTTCCGTTTTTATGATGTGACTCAAGGCCGCATTTTGATCGATGGTCAAGATATCCGAGACGTAACCCTAGAAAGTCTGCGCGCCCTTATCGGCATCGTCCCGCAAGACACAGTCCTGTTCAACGATACCATCTATTACAACATCGCTTACGGCCGTCCCTCAGCTACGGCAGACGAAGTCATACAAGCCGCCAAAATAGCAAAGATTTACGACTTTATTTCCATGCTCCCCCAAGGATTTGATACCATGGTAGGCGAGCGAGGACTCAAACTATCAGGCGGCGAAAAACAACGGGTCGCTATAGCCCGCACCGTTCTGAAAGATCCCCTGATCTTCCTTTTTGATGAAGCAACGTCCGCCCTGGACACCCACACGGAAAAAGCCATCCAACAAAGCCTCCTCGAGGTTTCCCGTGAGCACACCACATTGATCATCGCCCACCGCCTGTCAACAGTGGTCAACGCCCATCAGATCATTGTTCTGGATAAGGGCAGAATCGTAGAAACGGGCAACCACAGAAACCTACTCAAGAAACAAGGCCTATATGCAGCCATGTGGGAACGGCAGCTTCACAAAGAGGCTAAGAGCCTAACGCGCTCGTCCTAAATGATCGTCTCTATGGACGTCAACACAAAACAGCAGTCCCAGCCCGAACATAAACGTCAACAAAGACGTACCCCCATAGGATATCAGCGGTAATGGTTTACCCACCACGGGCACCAAGCCGGTCACCATGGCTGTGTTGATAAAGGCATAAAGGAAAATCAGCGTGGTCATGCCGATGCTCAAATACCGACCAAAGCCGCTGCGACATTGGAAGGCCACCAAATACCCATATCCAATAATCAGGGCGTAAGCCAACAGCAACACCATGGCCCCTACAAAACCAAACTCTTCGCAGAATATGGAAAAGATGAAGTCCGTCTGCTTTTCCGGTAAGAAGTCCAACTGACCCTGACTGCCATTCATAAAGCCCTTGCCAAACAAACCCCCAGAGCCCAGCGCGATTTTGGATTGGATGATGTTATAGCCGCTCCCCAAGGGGTCCCGTTCAGGCTCTAGAAACGTCAGCACGCGCTCCTTTTGGTAATCGTGCAAAAACATCCAGATTATAGGCATAGAGGCTGCCGCCGAACATATCACGGCCCACACCTTCCATATGCGAATACCGGCCAAGAAGATAATACTCGCCGACGATAACAGCAACATCACGGCCGTTCCCAAATCAGGCTGCAACATGACCAGAACCGTTGGTACTGCGACCAACGTCAATGGGATCAGCAGAGAGCTAATTTGCCCTTTTTCCTGTAATTGGGAATAATGGAAAAACCGTGCCAGAACCAATATCATAGCGATTTTCATAAGCTCAGACGGCTGGATCTTGATCACATAGAGATCAATCCACCGTTGGGCCCCTAATCCTCCCACATGCCCCATAATCTCAACAGCAATCAGCAATAATGAGCGACACCACATAGATGCCATAGGCCGTTCGCATCCAGAATTCAAGACTGGTCATAGCGACCGCATAAATGATAACAAGACCGATCAGAAAACGGATCAGTTGCTTCATCATCCATGGCTCAGGCCCATTGCCTGCAGAATACAACATGGCAAAACCGATACAGGCCAGAAAGATAACAACGCCTAAAACGGCACAATTAAACTGCGCGCTTTTCTTTTTAACTGCCGTCAGAATAGGCATTAGACGTCTCCCTTCATGTCATATTCATGCAAGATGCGGATCAGATCCTTCACCACCGGCACCACCGCCTGACTCGACCAGCCACCGTGCTCGATGACCACCGCCATTACATACTTGGGGTTATGAATGGGTGCATAGCCCATGAACATCGCATGATCCCGCAAGTGCCAGGGATCAACGATCACTTGCTTTTGCAACCGTTCCTGCCGGCTGATACGTCTGACTTGGGAGGTCGATGTCTTACCCGCCATAGACCAACCATTTATATCAATGTGAGCCTTATACGCTGTCCCCTGAGGGGCATTCACCGCCATATCCATACCCTTGAGGATTTGGTCCCGACTGCGGTCGCTAATGCCTAAGTCTTCAAACTCCAGGTCACCGGATTTAATCAGTCGCGGCACCACCTGTTTGTTCGCAGCCAAACGACAGCCAAACAAAGCCAATTGCATGGGTGTCGCCAGAAGGTAGCCTTGCCCAATACCCGCATTCACGGTCTCACCGATGTACCAAGATTTCTTGTGGCGCTGCTTTTTCCACGCCTTGGTCGGCATTAAGCCAGGACGCTCATCCTGCAGCTCCAAACCAGTTTTAGCACCAAACCCCATTCGTGTCGCCATGGCGGAAATCTTGTCAATTCCAAGACGCTTAGCAATCTCATAGAAATAGATGTCGCAGGAATCACGAATGGCTGTGGTTAAGCTTTCATAACCATGGCCATGTTTGTTATGACAGTGAAAGCGATGAGTCCCCAGCTCCATATAACCCGTGCACAGGATCTGTTCATCGGGTGTCATAACATTGTGTTCCAGACCCGCCAGCCCCACCACGAGCTTGAAAATTGATCCTGGCGCATATTCCGCCTGAGTCACCTTATTGATAAGCGGCTTATAGGGGCTCTCCAACCATTCCTGCCACTGATCGGTCTTAACACCTGTCACAAACAGATTGGGATCAAAGGATGGCACCGATACCAGGGAGAGAATCTCACCCGATGGCACGGCCATGACCACCGCACTGGCGCTCTTCTCTTCGGACAGACGCTCATAAAACCTGCCCTGCAGTTCTTTATCGAGCGTCAGATTCAGCTCATGACCACTGATACTATCATAATGATTTAATTCTCTGACTTTCTGCCGGCGAGCATTAACTTCCACCTCGCTATAACCAGGCTTGCCTAAAAGATGGGCATCGAAATATTTCTCAATACCCGTTTTTCCAACCTTGGCCCCCGGCAGCCGGAAGGCCATGCTCTCCTTGGCCTTTTCCACATCGGGCGTCTGCACATATCCTAAAACATGAGCCGTCCCAGGCCCCAGCACATAGCTACGCTTGAACCCTTCTTCCACATAAGCTCCCGGTATCTCCGGAGCCCTTACCTCAATTTCCGCCACTTGCTCCCAGCTCAGGTTATCTACAAGAGAGATTGGCATAGATCGGGGGCTTCGCTTTACAATATCCATTAAGCGCTCGTGGGTTTTCGGCTCCAGTTGGACAATCTGACTCACCCGGGTCATCACGTGATCCACATCAGGCGTTTCTTCCCGGATCATAACCAGACGAAAGTCCTTAACATTGTCCGCCAGCACCTCACCCTTGCGATCTTTGATAATGCCGCGCAAGGGAGAACTAAAATCCAGGCGAACCCTGTTGCCTTTAGATAGTGTCTTATAATGGTCCGACTTCCAGAGCTGCAAATAGAAAAGCCTGCCCACAAGAACCGAGGCTAACGCCACTTTTCCCGTCGCTAAAACGAAAGCTCTTCTAGAGAAAAGCTGCTTTCCCTGTTGCTTAGACACAGCCTAATCCTCCAGAGCTGCATGGGTAGGCACTAATTGTTGCAATGGCGCCAGCAAGCGAACGCAAAAAGGAAAAACAAGAAAACCCAGCACACCGGACACAACCATGGGGATTACCGACAGACTATGAGACGCAAGAAATCTGTAGGTGACATATAAAAACAGGAAGTACATTGCAATCAGGAATCCAAAAGCAAGCCACTGGAAAATGAACGTCTGGCGCAGCAGCACGTGCCGCTGCAGCAGCACAATCCAGATAAAGAACAAGGTCGTCAGCGAAGAAAAGCCCAACGTCCAGCCCTCTTTTATATCCGGCACCAGATATAACAAACACACCCAGAAAATCGAGATCCGGTCAGGCCGATAATCAACCAATAGAGACGATCATCTTAATCAAAAACCAGATAAAACCCCGTATTCGGAATCAGCAACCATTGGAAGAAACACACCGTAACCAGTGTGATCATGGGGAGGGCAAGAGAACTTCTATCGGCGAAATTACGCAAAAAGGACATAAAGCTAATCTTCTAAAGTTAGGTGTGGTTGCGTCAGAATCTGCACATAATCCAGATCCTTCCAGTCCATCACAGGCTCAATACTTATATGTCCATCAACCAAGTGGGTCATTCCCAAGTACAGACCCGGCGGGAAGATCCCCCCTTTGCCTGAGGTAAATACATGCATGCCCCCGGTTAATTCCCACATTCTTCTCCAAATGGTCCAGTTCCATATAATTATTTGATCCCGCAAGGATCGCCTGCTGGTGAATGGGCTGAACAGAGCATCCGGAATACGCGAATAACCATCAGTGATTAACAATACCTCGGAGACATAAGTACCAGACTCCAAGACCCGGCCAATAACGCCCTTGGGCGTGACCACAATCTGTCCCTCTTCCACATTCTGAGCTGTACCGGCTTGAATAATAATCCGGTGTACACTAGGGTTAGCGGGATAGGTTAAAACCCGGGCTGTCACCACGGGTCTAAAAGTTTCCGGTACCACGTTCACCTGGTTGCGCAAGGCCTTGTTCTCTGCCAACAACGAAAGCGCCACCGCCTTCCAACGGGTCAGCTTTTGGTTTTGATCCTTCAGCTCATCGAGTCTTTGAAAGGCCGAGAAAAAGTCAGATACGTACTCAAACGCCCCATTGGCAGCCCGGTTCACAGTCTGTGTCGCAGAAAATATCGGCGACAACCCATCCATAATCCCCAGCCGCGCGCTTTTCAGAATAGGAGCCTGATTCAGGTCAGACAGAAACAAAACAGAAACAGCAAAGGTAAAGCCCACCAGCACCAGCATGTATCTGCTGAATGAGACGATCTTAAATATATTCAATGCCGAAGAAACGCGCATTATTTCTGCCTTTAAACACTGATTGTATCCCCTTAACCGTCATCCTGAGCAGCATAAGCGAAGCGTTGCTGCGAAGGATCCAGCGCAATAGTGTGAGCGCAGCGAACTCGAAACTACCTTGCTTGCAGCGAGAGTTCTTATAAAGAGTTCGCTTCGCTCACTCATGTTTGACTGGATCCTTCACTACCTCCCGCTTCGCGGTCGTCCGTTCAGGATGACGCGCTAGGGGCAGGATTAATGATCCACTGGACTAATACATAGAGATCAAAACGCCTCTCAGAGCACTGATTTGCTCCAAGACCTTACCTGTTCCTAACGCCACACAAAACAGAGCATTATCCGCGATCGAAACAGGTAACCCTGTAGCCTCACGCAACACGCGGTCCAGGTTGGTCAGCAGGGAGCCGCCGCCGGTCATCATGATTCCCTTGTCCACGATATCCGCCGACAACTCAGGGGGCGTGTTTTCAAGAGCCATCTTCACCGCCTCCACAATGCCCGAAACAGGCTCTGAAAGGCTTTCAGCCACCTGCCGCTCAGTTATCTCAATTTCCTTTGGAATACCGTGGATCATGTCCCGGCCCTTAATCTTCATCACCCGGCCATCACCCATATCGGGAATCATAGCGGAGCCAATTTCCTTCTTGATACGTTCAGCCGTACTCTCGCCTACCAGCAAGTTATGATTCCTGCGGATATAGTTGATAATCGCATCATCCATAGAGTCACCACCGATACGCACGGAACGAGAATAGACAATACCACCCAAAGATAGCACCGCCACCTCGGTCGTACCACCACCAATATCAACCACCATAGAGCCCGTAGGCTCCGTCACCGGCAAGCCCGCACCAATAGCCGCAGCCATAGGCTCTTCCACCAGAAACACCCGGCGCGCACCCGCACTTTCAGCAGATTCCTGAATAGCACGACGCTCAACCGCCGTAGACCCCGAGGCACATACAACCACCTGAGGGCTCACAAACTGCGGCGATTGTGCACTTTTTGGATAAAGTGCTTGATCATTTCCTCAGCCACTTCAAAGTCCGCAATCACACCCTCACGCAAAGGCCGAATAGCCTGAATGTTGCCAGGCGTACGCCCCACCATCAATTTAGCCTCTTCGCCCACGGCCAGTACTTTCTTGACACCCTTATAAATAGTGGTCGCAACCACAGAAGGCTGATTCAGCACGATCTCTCCCCCGCGCAAACACACAAGAGTATTCGCAGTCCCGAGATCGATACCCATATCGGACGAAAAATAGCCTAAAAGCTTAGCAAACATGATAGTACCCTCTTAAATGTGAAATGGACGAAGTTGAGTCTCTCCTTTTTACGACACCTTGACGCACGAGTCTAGTGCTTAGTTTGAATATTTGTAACATGCACCACAGTTCCCAGATTCAGTAAGCCCTCCCAGCTTGCCTCCCCTGCGAAAGCAGGGGAGGCAAGCTGGTGGGCTATCACCGCCCCTTGGACTTATTGATCCATTGACCATCGGAACGCCCCAGACCAGCCATTAACCGCATTTTTGCTAAGCATTAACAATCTATTAAGCAATATCCGGTATCATGAAAGCATGGTGGAATGATATCAGGGTTAAACTATGAAGTATTTAAACAGATCTCTACTAGCATGCATACTAACAGTCGCAGTCAGCGCCCCAGCATTGAGCTCAGCACCTCACGAAGGCGCCGGCCCTGGTCCACGGGCCCCTGCCGGTGGAATCAACAATAATAATAACGCTCCAGCTTCCCCTGTTGTTCCCCACATACCAGCAGCGGTTCCTGCTGGACAGAAGACTCAGCAGCAATTTGATAAAGAAAAACAAGAAGAGCTTGTGAAGAGGGATTTAAAAGTGCTTATGCAGAGGGATTTACCTGCCGATATCAGATTGAGCCTATTAAATGAAATAATTAAGGATCCCAGATCAACAAAGGAACAGATATTTTTATTAGCAACAGCCAGACCTGATAACTGGAAAATAATCGAGCGCAACTATTTCAACGGTGCACAGATCAAACAGTTTGTTGCACAAGCCATCGATCCCGGATCTAAAGAACAATTTAATGAAGAGGAAGTTATAATGTACTTTGGACTAAACACACCAAGGGGGAAACTGAATTTCCTGCGAGATTACGGCAAGGGATTGCCTGAAGTCATTGCCTCTAAAAGATTCGAAGGTGCTTTTAATGCCGGTTTTAAACAGGCACAAAAAGAAATTTGGGGAAATCTTGATGCGCCTAAAATAAACTTAGAGGAAAGGGGCCTGAAAATCCTTCCTAAGGAAATAGGGCACATGAAGAACTTAAAGAAGCTATATCTTCGTGACAATCTGCTGACTACGCTGCCAGTAGAACTCGGGAATCTGAGAAACCTAGAGATCCTTGATCTTAGGAACAATCAGCTAACTACGGTGCCTGCAGACTTAGGCAACTTGGTAATGCTAAAGACCCTTCAACTTAGTAACAATCGGCTGACTACGGTGCCTGCAGACTTAGGCAAGTTGGTAAAGTTAAAGATCCTTGAACTTAGTAACAATCGGCTGACTACGGTACCTGCGGAACTCGTGAATCTTAAAAACCTAAGGTACCTTCGTCTGGATGGTAATCAGCTGACCACCTTGCCTGCACAAATAGATAAATTGGAAAACCTCGAACAGTTAACGCTGGCCGGAAATCAGTTCCAGACAGTGCCTGCAGAACTAGGGAAGCTGGTTAACCTAATACTTCTTGACTTGACTAATAACCAGCTGACTTCGGTTCCTGTAGAGTTAGGGAACCTGGTAAAACTAGGACATTTTTATCTGAATGGTAATCAGGTGGCTACATTGCCGGACACACTCAGCCCAGCAAACAAACCAGATTTACATCTTCGTGGATTCACAGGAACATTTGTGCCGCAACAGCCAAAGAAATAACCATCCCTACCAATCGCCCGGTGGCCAATTCCTGCCGGGCGATTTCCTTCCCGCAGATCCCATAGAATTCACTGCACCTCAACGCTAGCCGACTGGCACATACCTTCTGAATCCAACAAACTAACCTTATAAAACCCAGGCTTGTCGGGCTTCCAGGCTGTCTTGGGATTCCAGACATTGCTCGCAACTGGCACCCCATCTACCAGCCATGTATAGGGACGCTTTCCACCGAGGGCGCTCAGCGTGATGGGACTAGCCTTGCCCTCTGAGAAGATCTCTATAACTGTACCATCCACCGGAAACATTAACTGCGGAGATTGCTTGAGCAACTTCTTACTGCGATAGTAGCCCTGAAAACTTGCTTCCTGCAGGAGAAGCTGATCTTTTTGAGCACCACTGCCTTTCAATTTCGTCTCGGTCGGCAAAAAACGGAATACCTGCTCCAGCACGGGCACAGCCAATGTGCGGCCTGTGCCTACACCAAAGGGGGATCCATCTGGTCGCCCAATCCATATGCCTACCACATACTCGCCATTATAGCCCACAGCCCAAGCATCTCGATAGCCATAAGACGTGCCCGTTTTTACTGCAATCTCGTTCAAGCTTTGGCCGAACTCATTGGTCAGGGTCTGGGACAAGATATCGGTCAATTGCCCAGCACTTCGTGCTGACAACAGCCGGGAAGGCTGAGCCACCTCACTGTTCTCAATAAACTTCAACGGGCTCACTAGGCCATCTTGGGGTAGACTGGCATAAAGCGTCACCAAATGCTCCAAGGTCATGCCTACGCCGCCCAAAGCCAAGGATAAGCCGGGCGGTGATTGCGGATCGGAAATCGGGGAGATATCCCTGACTCCTCTAGGGTACCCAAAAAACGCATGGGTCCAATCTGACTGAGCAGCTCCACAGCAGGGATATTCAGCGAATAAATCAAAGCATCACTAACAGTCACCATGCCATAGAAAGTTTTGTCGAAATTGTCCGGCTTGTAAGCACCAAAGCGCATGCGATCATCCAACACATAAGAAGCCGGATTCAAAAGACCATGATCAAAGCCCATACCATAAATAAATGGTTTCAAAGTCGATCCAGGCGAGCGATAAGCACGAATAAAATCAACCTGCCCCTGCCGCGGCCCATCAAAGAAATCGCAGGAGCCCACATAGGATACAACCTTACGACTGGGGTGATGTACCACCAATATGGCCACATTGACATCGGGCGGCAACAGCCTCACAGCTGAGAGTGCTACAGACTCCATACGAGACTGCAAAGCCGCACGAATCGTGCACGTATAGGCACCCTCGGGACCCTGCAGCAAACGTCGTGCCAAATGAGGTACCTCTCGAGGCATAGAGAACCGAGAATCGGGCAATGGATCATCACAAGCCACATTATAGGTATCTGCATCCACTAGCCCTGTCTCAAACGCCTGCGCAAGCACACGATTGCGGGCATCCATGGTTGCGGGGGCAAACTTCTGCCGCTGCCATAACTTAGGCGACTGGGGCAGAGCCACCAACAGTGCTGCTTCTGATGGAATGAGCTTTGAGGGGCCCTTACCATAATAAGCCAAGGAAGCCGACCTTACGCCTTCTAGGTTGCTGCCAAAGGGAGCAAGGGTTAGATAGATCTCGAGAATTTCCTTTTTAGAAAATCGCCGCTCCAGCTGAATAGCACGGATGACTTGTAGTGCTTTAGATTTAAAAGTCCGCGGCCGCGGCTCAAGCAGCCTTGCAACCTGCATGGTCAGGGTCGATCCTCCCGAAACAATCTTACCCACGCTCAGCCACTGATACGTGGCCCGCACGAAAGACAGGGGATTAACCCCATAATGCTGCCAGAAAAAACGATCTTCCCGCGCCACCAGCATGTTTATGTAAAGGGGATCTACGTCAGCAAACCCTGCACGAAGACGCCATTTCTCGTCCTCAGTCTGAGACACAAACAGAAGCTCACCCCCGTCCCCATGAAGCTCCTTAGAAACTTCATGAAAACGGGATAAGTCAGGAGGAAACACTTGATCAAGAACCACTCCAGTCGCCAGGATACCAAATACTAAGCATGCTCCTAGCCAGAGACGGTTGGTTTTAAACTTCATGGGTAAACACTCACCATAATCCCGTTATTCAGTTTGAATTCCCAGCTAGCCTCCCTTACGAAAGTGTCAACTTAAGGACAAAGCCGTTGCAAATAGTGTGTTGAACGCCCCAGCTTGCCTCCCCTGCGAAAGCAGGGGGCCAGCCCTTATAATGCGCTGCGAAGCAGCACCGTATAGATTATACAGAGTCGCTCCGCGACGCATTTTGCGCTGGACCCCTGCTTTCACAGGGGAGGCAAGCTGGTTATAGCCCTTCTATTTACAGCAACTTAAACCCTAAAGTTAGCACCTATGGGGCTTTGCCCCACACCCCAGGATATTTATAGAAAACCTAGAATATCTGATGGTCGAGATTTGTAAAAATACAGGGCAGCCTAAACTGCCCTGAATTCTAGTCTTTCACGGTCATCGACGTCCCCGCCTGTAGCGCGGTCCATATATATCAATTTCCAAGTTAAAACGATACAGCTTTTTGAACCGAGTACTAACCAAGAATTCTAGGCTTTCTATAAATATCCCGGGGTGTGGGGCAGAGCCCCACAATATCATGCCTGCTCAGCAAGCTCTTAGTTTTCTGTACAGCCCCGAAAGTAGGGCAAGCAGCTGGCGGCTCAGGCCACCTTTGCACCATTGTATCCTTAAGGCTTAATCGTCAAAACCCCTTCAGCATTTCGCGCCGTAAACTCAGGACGATACATACTCTCCACGCTCGCGGATGGATACTTATAAACCCCAGGGTTCAGTGCACGAACGAAGTATGTCATCACAAACTTGCCCTTGCCAGTCATACGGAACGCAGCCATATAACGATCATCCCGCTTTTCAACCCGCGACAGTTCAGTCAGGTTCGTCAGCCACACGAAGTTGTTCTTCATGTAAGTCTCATCAAACTTGACCTTCTCAATCTCAAAGCCCGAAGGCAACAGATCGAGAACCAGAACTTCATGGGTATTATCCTCCAGCAGCTCTCCCTTGAGAACGACCACCAGCAAGTCACCGGATTTAACTTGACTCATATCCACCGGTTGACCGTTCAAGGTATAAACTTCACGCGCAATGCTAAAGCCCTTGTTTTGGAACTTGGATGGATCCAACGGCTCTCCCTCCACATTCAAGGTATAAGCGATGGGCGAATCACCGTCGTTCTTCACCGCAATATTCGCCTGAATCTGTTCAGGTGTCAGATTAACCGTCACGGCTTTTGAACCATCCTGGGCCTTGCCGCCAACAGATACCTTGAAAGGCTTAGCCAAGGTTCCCAGCGCAGACGAGGCTCGGATCAGCCATCCTTTTTCAAAGGTACTCAGGTAGCGATCCTTAGACACCATATCCGCCAGCTGAGCCGCCAGATTCATCAGTTGAGGATGATTCTGTGTCGTCTCCGCCATGACAGCCACCAAGATAGCTGTATCACTGATCCAGGATTGGTAGAAGGTCCGGTCTTTAACAGGCTCCTCCTGAGCCGCGATAGCTTTATCAAACCAAAGCTTGGCAGAAGCTGCATCCCCATAAAGGGCAAATGCCCCTGCTATAAACGCCAAATCATCCCGATTAGTAAGATTCTTCTGAGAGTTATCCGCAAAATACTTCAATGCCCCCAAGCTGCCCTGACCCTGCTTAGCCAGCAGATAAAGCCCATAGGCTTTGTTGCCAAGGCTGTCATTGCCGCTAGAATCCTGGCGCACACGGTCTTTAATCCATTGCATCCCACGATTCAAAACCGCAGGACTAAGGTCGAATTTGTCTCCCTGTGCCTTGCTCAAAAGGTCTAGAGCATACACAGACAACCACGGCTCCGCATAGCCATTGGCCGACCACAAGGCAAAAGGTCCATCAAACTGTTGAAGAGATACCACCTGACTAAGGATGTCCTCCACCTTTGCCCCATCGCGCGTATCTGCAGGCGCATAAAGCTCCGCAACGAGACGGCTGGTCAGTTGTTCTAAACAGGAGTAAGGATATGCCCGCATTTCCTTGCGTAATTGCGCAGCTCCATAGGTTGGCACAGAACCCAAACTCAAGGCTGTAGACCCCGTGCCCGGCTTAAACGCCGCCCGAACGGCCGCACCAAACGCCACACTCTCGCCCGCCTTCAGCACACCAGAAGTTGATTCGCTCATCTCATAGACGCTCGACCGAACCGCGATCTCCCAATGCTTCTCCAGCGAGATTCCCTGGCCTTCCACGCGCAAGGTCAACTTACCGACGCCCACATTCTTGGCCTTAACCTCTATGGGCAGGTGAACCATTTCCTCTTTTTTAAGAGTCAGAGTTTGCGTGAAGTCCTTCACAAGCCCGATCTCGCCTTCCGCCTGCAGACTCAGCTTAAAGGTACCCTCACCTTCCGTCAGATTCTGCACATCAAGAATTACTGTGGTTTGATCACCTGGCGCCAAGAACCTTGGCAGAGCGATATAGGTTTCCACATCATCGCGCACAACCGTGCTCACATCCGCAGAGCCCGTTGCCTCCTCATCCCAAACCACAGCCATAACCCGGACCTGGCCCGAGAATTCAGGCAGCTTGAAAGAAACCGTCGCCTCTTGGGCGCATCCCTCTTCCTTACTCTCCTTAAAGTCACTGATCACACCAGAAAAGAAGCTCACAGTCTTAAAGGTACGAGCCGCAAGCTTCGTCAACGCCTTCTGCGACAACCCATCACCACCGACCTTAAAGTCCCCAGGACGAGCACCAAACGGATTAATCAACTGGCCATAGCTATCCCGAATGGTGAATGCCAGCTTGGTCTGTGCAAAGATATAGTCAAAGGGATCCGGTGACTTAAATTCCGTCAACTGCAAGATCGCTTCATCCACCACCGCAACGGTTGCCCGAGGATTCTTAACCGCCTTACTCAAGCAAACCCGAGCCGCAAATTCCTTCTCCGGATGAATCACCGAAGGCGCTTTTACCGATACTTGGATCTTCGGCATGCTTTCCTTAGCATTAACCCAAATAAGCCCAACCGCACGGCCTGCAACCTTCTCGGTCTTCACATCACCAGGACGATACACGGTCGCCATCAGGTAAGTACCGGATTTCTTCAACAGCTCCGCCGTCAGAGGGATCTCAACGCGAGTGCCCTTTTGAGTGGCTTGACCACGATGCAACTGATGATAAGACTTCTCATCCAGCGCCACTATTTCTAGCTCACCATCAAACGGCGAGACCATAGTCAAAACAGCTTTATCGCCAGGCTTATATGTCTCCTTATCCAGAGACATCTCGATCATATCCGGACGATCAGGAATCTCCGACATGCCACCCCAGCCCGCATGGAAGCGATAGCTCGTAGCAACACCATTCTTGGGATCCATTATCTCCAAGCGATAATAGCCATAAGTCACCGGCACATTAAGCACCGTTGGCTCATTACCCGACACCGCCACATTTCCCGTTGAAATGGGCTTGTCATCGATGGATCTCTCATAATTCCAATCGGATCCCGACCTAAACCAGGTAAAGCCATAGGTCTCTTCATACAAGGTATACTTCAGGTCCCCTGCCGCCTTCAGCTCGCCCTTCTCATCCACAGCAATCACATTGAAGGACGCATCCCCATTACCCGGGCTTGTTTTGTCCTTAAACTGAGCCTCAATACCAATGGCGTAAGACTGATGCCAGAACAAAGTCTCTTCCGTCACCGATCGTCCACGTCCACCAGCCTCAAAAACCGTCGCAACAGAACGCGCTGCCAGAATCTTAGTCGTATCAGGTTTGATATTGATAATGCTCTGAAGAACCGCCTCACCCTTGTCATTCGTCGTTGTCGGATCAGCCTTAAACCTCAAAGGCGTCCAAGTCTCTTCCTCAAGCCCGAAACGATAGTCTTTCCACTTCTCAAAAGGCGCAGCCTTCTCCACCAACTCGACCAACCCTTCGGCTTTCAGGTTCGCCGCCCAAGGCCCATAGAAATATCGTGCGGTCACGTCCGTAATCAACGTCTCAAGAGGATGAATAACCTTTTGCTTAATGCTCTCTTTGACTTCGATCCGCGGAGGAATAAAGTCATCAATGCGGAAGCTCGTCCTACCTACCTCAGGACCCTTAGGGTCCAGATAAACAGAAGCCGTCCAAGTACCAGAATAACAGCTCACCTGAGTATCTAACTCATAAGAATAAGCACCCGCACCACGGTCTTGCTCCACCTCGGTGAAGGCCTCAACGCCATCGGGACGGAATATCTTAAAGGTCAAAGGCACCTTTTGCATAGCCTTACCATCTTGGTCCCTCAGCAGAGCCATTATGGAAACCTTGTCGCCTGGTCGGTAAATCCCTCGTTCCGTATACACGTAGGCATCCGCCTGCTTCACAGGATCCCGGCCTTCCACACCACGGTCACTAAAATCAAAACCCTCTTTTCTAAAGCTGATGAAGGTAAAGTCTTTTCCTCCCATCATAGCCTGGATAAACAGGGGCTGATTGCTGTCCTTGCCGTTGAGCATGCCTGCATCAAAATGCACATAACCGTTCTTATCGGTCTTACCCGTCCCAAGCGCACGACCATTCCGCGCAATGACCGCCACTTCCACACCTGCCAACGAATTAGCAGTAGCCAGCGACCGCGCACTCACGTGCAGCCCATCGGGGCCTGAATAGGTTGAAAGACCAATGTCACTGATCACCACCCACTGCGTCGCATCATCACCATCATACTGCTTAGACTTATCCGCCGCCTCTCCGTGCACGATATAAATACCAGGCTGAAGTTGATTCCCAAGAATCTTATCCAACTGCAGACCACGCACGATGGATTCATCCATATTACCTTGGCTATCAAAAGTACCTTCCGCGATCAGATCTCCCATGTCGTTCTTGATCTGTTCCAACCGCCAAGGAGAAGTTTGTCCCGGAAAATCATTCTGATTCAGCACCTGAGGCAGATTCTGCAGGGGCACTTGAAACACCTGAATCTTAACGGAAGGCACGTTCACAGCCTTCAAAGGCAACAACTGCGGCCCCTTTGCCGGCAGAATATAGCCCCGCTCCCTGAAAACAATCGAAGGCTTACGATGCTTGATCAACAAATCAATGGTTTGATCTTCCGCAAGCTTGTAAGACCCCTCACCGGAAAGACCTTTTTTCAAGGTCACTTTATAAGCCGCACCAAAAGTCAAACCTGTCAGGCACAAGCGATTACCCTTGGCCACCACACTTAGATCTTTAACCTGCGGACTTACACTAATATAATCCTCATAAGCAAAACTCTTCAGTTTCAGCAAAGGCTTGCTGAATGAAATGCAGGCAGTACCCACATCAGACTTGTCGGGAATCTCCACATCATAAAACGCAAATACTTTTGGGTAATCAGCCGTAAGAAGGGCAAAGCGCTCATCCACTTTCTTCTTATCAGTGGTTTTCAACCCAGCCAAATAGGCCCCATGGAAGTCAGGATTTATAGTATTGAGCAGCTGGAGAATTGCCACTTTATCCACAGGATCCGTGGCCAGCCGGTAAGCATTCACCGCGGCAAAAACCGCCTTTTTGGCATTTTCCTTATCCGACGCAAGCTCTTTACGACCCAAAGTTTCCGCCAACATAACCCAAGCTTGCAGATCTTTCGGATTATCTTTCAAAACCTGTTGAAATTCATAAACGACAGAGTAGTAATCCCCCGTGTAATAAGCCCGAGCCGCAGCCATCTGGTGCTTCAACACACCTGCCTTACTAGCCGAAGGCTTCAAATCATCCTGAAGCCCCTGAAGATATTCATCCGCCTGCTGTTCAAGCGCCGCACTAAAAGGCCCCGCCGCCACCCCAGGCGCTTTATCCTGTGCATAAACGTCCATGGAACCACCCAACAAACCAACCAAAACAAGCATCACATTCATAAACTTACGCACGGGTTTTCTCCTTCTACCAGTTATTGGTAATAAATACCTTTTCTTTTGCCAAATCAAGGGGCATCTTCGCGAAGACGATCAGAATACTTAAGACTGATTATCATCCACACCAACAAAACACTTCCCCGCATCGGCCCATTAGATGTATGTTCAAAAAAACGAGGAAACTCTATGACACAAGTACAACGCAAAATAACCATGTGGCTACTCATCTGCGCGGGCATGGTCTTAATTATGATCGGGCTTGGGGGCTATACTCGACTGTCGGGCTCGGGGCTCTCTATTGTAGATTGGAATCCTATCATGGGCGCCATACCTCCCCTATCCGAATCCTCATGGCAAGAGCTTTTCCAGCGCTATCAGCTTTTCCCCGAATACCAAAAAGTAAACTCCGCCATGACTCTGCCGGACTTTAAGTTCATCTACTTTGTGGAATATTTTCACAGGCTCTGGGGACGGGCCATGGGCCTTGTTTTGTTGATTCCCACCCTATATGCAGTCTTTAATTACAGATCTATCCTGCCACGAATCTTGGTGATCTGGGCCCTTGCCGGAGCCCAGGGTTTTATGGGATGGTACATGGTTAAAAGCGGCTTGGTAGATGACCCCCAAGTCAGCCCATTCCGCCTAACCGCCCACCTATTACTAGCACTCGCTATATTATGCCTTCTCTTGAAAACCGTATTTGACCTAAAGTCTCAAGCAAACGAAGGGGACAGCATCCTTCAAAGCCGCTATCTAGCACTTACCTGCATACTAGCTCTCACCGTTTGTTTTGGAGGTCTCACCGCAGGCACCCATGCGGGCTTCATATACAATACCTTCCCAGACATGAATGGCAGCTTCTTACCGGAAGATATGTTTGCCCTTCAACCCTTCTGGAGGGACATATTCTATAACCCAGCGACGATCCAATTCATACACCGAATCTTGGCGTTTACCAGTCTCACATTGGGATTTTATGTGTTTTTGAGTTCCAGGAACCCCCAGGTTTCAGCAAAACTACAGCATGTATCCATAATGATCGCTGGCGCTTTATGCATACAAGTTATACTCGGGGTAGCAACCCTAGTCTTGCAGGTACCTATATGGCTGGGAGTCTTCCACCAGATGTGGGCGGCAGTGACCCTTTCGGCGACTTTTTGGGGATATTTATTGACCCGGAAAAACGCTGTGCTGAACGCGGTCACCCTGACGAATACCTAGTCTAGAGGCCTGCCCACCACCGATTTCAAGGGCAGCCTTGGCAGGCTTAATAGAATTAATTTCCTTCAAGGAACGAGGCTCCGCATTGGGGTGAATGTGCACGATTTCCCCGTGTCCATCAATAAAAATCATGTCCAGTGGAACGTAAGTATTCTTCATCCACAGCGCCACCTTTTGCACCTCCGGATAGACAAAAAGCATACCACTCTTCTCGCCCAGTTTTTTCCTGAACATGAGGCCCAACGTCCTGGAAGGCTCATCGGTCGCCATCTCCACGTCCAACTCAACAGGACCCGATTGGGTCAGAATGCTCAAAGGTTCCGCACAGCAAGGTGCACTCAGCAAAAGGCTAAAAATTAGGTCGCGTAGTCTCAATCCATCCTCCCCCGAGCACCTTAGTGCCCTCATAAAACACACAAGCCTGACCCGGCGCAATCCCGTACTCAGGCTCAGCCAACTCCACAAAAGCACCGTTTTCCGTCAACAGAACCGTTGCAGGAACAGATGCCTGCGTCGATCGAATCTTCACCTCAATAGGACCTACGGGCAAAGTATCCACCAGCAAGTTAAGATCCTTGAGCTCAATATGCTTCACCGCAAGAAATTCCTTAGGCCCCACCACCACACGATGGTCAGCTGCCTCAATTTTAACCACATACAAGGGCTCAGCGCTACTGACCCCAAGGCCTCGCCTTTGACCGATCGTATAGTTGATCGTACCCGTATGTCGGCCCAGAACCTTTCCGTCCATATCCACAATATCCCCAGCCTCAAGGGCACCAGGGCGCAGCTTGGCCACCACATCCGCGTAAGAACCATTGGGGACAAAACAAATATCCATGCTATCAGGCTTGTCCGCAACTTTCAGACCCAAACGCTCAGCATGGGCACGGGTTTCCGCCTTGGACATATGACCCAAAGGAAACCTCACAAAATCAAGCTGGTCTCGAGTGGTGGTAAATAGAAAAAAACTCTGATCCTTAGCATCATCCCCCGCACGGTGCAGCTCAGGCCCATCAGACCCCAACTTGCGCTGCACATAATGGCCCGTAGCCAAAGCCTCACCGCCAAGATCTTTCGCGAGCTTTAACAAGTCACGAAATTTAACGGTTTGGTTACAACGCACACACGGCAAAGGGGTATAACCCTTGGTATAACTGTCCGCAAAGTCATCGATCACTGATTGTTTGAAAAGGCTTTCATAGTCCAGAACATAATGGGGAAAACCCAGCTTTTCTGCCACCTGGCGGGCATCGTAAATATCTTGGCCCGCACAACAAGCACCCTTTTTCTGCAGGGCCTGTCCATGGTCATAAAGCTGCATGGTCAAACCAACCACATCATAACCAGCCTCATGAAGCAACGCCGCCGTCACAGAGCTATCAACCCCGCCGGACATTGCAACCACGATCCGCGTATCTTTAGGCGCTTTCTGGAAAGCTAAATCTTTTAACATTTAATTCTCTTCTCATGAGTCTCGAATATAGCCCAGAGGCGGTCTGTCTGCAATGTTTTAGTGCCTGCTAGAATAGTGCGCTCGCGCAAAGCGCAAAGGATCTATTCCATATTTTTTAGCCTCTGCGACCGCACTGGGATTCTGTTCCAGATAGCGTTGAGCATTAAAGTCCCTTGGCACAACAATAGGCCTTGAAAGGACCAGCCGGCCCTGATTCTTTCCCCATATAGCATACTGCACTTTTGCAAAAATATTCGGGTCCATGAAGAACCGTGGCGCGTCAACATCGATATCTGGGTACATCTCGCGATAGGCTTCTGAACAAAAATTAGTTGGCCAAACGAAAGGAGTCGTAACATATATCCGACCCTCTTTTTTGGTACCTTCCGCCTTGCCCCAGACTTGGTGTTGCACACCCGCAAACCGTTCAGGACGCATCATAAAACGAGGTGCATCGCGCACCACGTCAGGGTACATCTCACTATAGGCCCGACGGTTGAAGCCCTTAGGCAGACTATTTTCAGCAGCATGAAGCATGGGCAGCTTTAACAACTCAGGATAAAAGTCAGGCACCATATAGGGCATATGAGCAGGTATCTCATGAACCTGAAAAGCACCGTTGCTCGCCGGAAACAGAATCTCGCCATAGAAATCATCGATCTTGCCTTTATAAGGCAGTTCCGGTGCCGGAAATTTGGTGTGCCCCTTAAATCCATTGATACAAATCATAGTCGTAAACAGCAAGCGCAAGTCCTTAGCCGTTTTTTCGTCAAAGGCAAGGATATAGCCATGAAAGAACGTGGCGATATAGCCCATCATTTGAGATTTTTGCTTTGCCGCGGGCAGGCTAGAAAAAGCAGGATCCACAATGCCATGGGCCATAGATCGGAGCAAGAAATAGACCGTATCAACAGTCACCGGACAAGGCCGATACTCATCACCCCTGACTATATGGGTATTTCCCATAAGGGAGAATTCACCCAACGTCCCATTACTACTCTGTAGCGTAGGAATTATATTACTGTGAGTCAGGTTAAAATGCACGTCTGAAACATGTTCGTCTCCGGCTTTTCTTAAGGAAGCAGCTTGAAACTGACCCAAGCGATGGCCGAGGGAATAAATCATACTCAAATCCTCGGACGTCCCTCTACTAATAGCATCCAGAATAATTGAGCGCATACTTTTGATGGCTTTGACCCTAGGTGAAATGCAAATATGGATAGGATCATCAGACAGCTCCACTGCGGAAGAATATGGCATATAAATTGCCCTTGGAAAGATCACCTTAAATCCACCAAAGGGTTTATCCTTCGCGGATGCCTTTACAACATTAAGCCTGTGGGCTTCGGCCATGGAGCCAGTCCGAGTCTTGGGAATCTCGATGAGATAAGAAGACGTCGTAAATGTATCTTGCTCCTTAAAATAGGTAGCCTCGTCAAGCTCAAGACGTTCCGCCACACCAGACTGGCGCAGTGCCTTACTTACCGCACCTTCATTAGGAACATTTTTTTTGATGGTTTTGCTGTACCTGACATCTGCGGACCCGATGGCCAACAGTTTCACATCTTTTTCATCAACAGATGCCTGAGCACCCTGACTGACAGACATGGCGACTAGACTTAAAACACACTTTACAATAAAATTCATTGGCCTCATTTGGCACCCCACAACTAAATAAATATAATAGACTATACCCTATACTAGTAAGCAATTAAGTACATTATAGTAGATTTGTCAAGAATTAGCTGGGCTTTTTTATAGAACCAGATTGCTTGATCCACTACTTCAGACAAATCACTTTTCCACTCGTCATCTCCAACAGGTCCATACCGCGCATATTAAACACAGCATGAGGCGTACCTGCCGCCGCCGAAACACTGTCGTGTTTCAGTAAATCCTCGTCGATATATATGTGGTCAATATGCTTCTTGTGGCCCACCGGAGGGATTCCCCCAATCGCAAAGCCGGTAACGTCCCTGGTGAAATCCGCATCAGCTTTGATAATCTGGTCACCCACATGGGATTCAATTACCTTTTCATTCACCCGATTTTGTCCTGAAGCCAATATCAGCACAGGCTGATGGGTATCTTTCGTTTTAAAGATAAGCGACTTGACGATTTGCGCCACATCGCACCCTATAGCATTTGCCGCATCCACAGCCGTTCTAGCGCTATCTGGCAGCTCAACCACTTGACAATTCAGACCCTTGCTTTGCAAGGCTTCTTGCACACTTTGAGCACTTTTTGTAAGTGTTAGACTCATAATTCACCCTCTCTGATAAACCATTGCACATCCCGCCAAGGACCCAAGTCCGCTTTTTTGGCGGCCACCCTATCACGCCAATTACTGGCATGAATTTCCAACTTATGACCATCAGGATCCAAGAAATATAAGGACTCCCCAGGGGAAGTATTCTCCTTAAACACATGAACCCCCGCTTCAACAATCCTTTCGGACGTGGCATCAAAATCATCCGCCGCGACAGAAAAAGCATAGTGAGTATAACACGGGGCCGCAATGCGATTTTGATCCACATTAAGACAAAACCAGAAACCATCCTCAAGCAGAAAATACGCTCCCCTATGCCATTTCACAAGCGGTTTCAGACCTATCAGGTTATGATAAAAATCAAAAGATCGCTCGATATCGGTCACTGCCAGGGTGACGTGATTCATACCCGTAATCATTGTTTAATATCCCTTATTTGACAAGAACATACAACGTACTTATATATATCCTGAAAGAGCTTTGCACAAAAGCATATTTTCTACGGTTGCTCTTTGTTGACTACCAGACTATAATAATACCTGTGGCGGATGAGACATCTTATTCAACACATACACAGAAGGAAATTGCTTTGAATTATAAGGCACGTCACATCGCTGTCCTTTTTGATCTCCGAATGTCCCTTCGGGACTAATTTTCATGCTGCGCGCGTTTGCGCGCCTATCACATACATATCAATTGAATTTATATACGGAGATAAGCAATGACTATTTTTGTTGGCTTTCTGCCAATCTTACTATTCGTCTTCCTCTATGTGGGGAGCGGAATATACTTTACGATCTTAGGGGTTGATAAAGCGTTTTATCAACTATCACCCGTGGCGGCTATCGTTCCAGCCATCGCACTAGGGTGGATTCTACACAAGGGGGTGAGCGAGGAACGCTTGCACGCTTTCCTAGATGGCGTACGCCATCGGGATATCATCACCATGTGTATCATCTTTTTGCTTGCTGGTGCTTTTAGCACGGTCACAAACAGCATCGGCAGCGTAGATGCGGCCGTCAACATGACCCTTTCTATTGTACCTCAAGAATTTCTGCTGATAGGGTTGTTTCTGGCATCCGCCTTTGTGGGCACAGCCATTGGGACATCTGTGGGCACCATTGCCACATTAGCACCCATAGTCGCAGGTCTTAGCGCTCAGGGCGTCTGTCCAGCGGCGCTCGGGGTAGCCACCGTGGTGGGCGGGGCAATGTTTGGCGACAACCTCTCTATTATTTCCGACACCACCATAGCTGCCGTTATGTCCCAAGAAGCTGAAATGAAGGCCAAGCTAAAACTCAATGCAGTCGTAGCCTTTATTGCTTCCATAATCACGATCGCAGCCCTATTGCTCACAAGCGATGGGACGATCCATGAGGGCGCCAAAGACTATTCCCTGTTGTTGGTATCACCCTATATCTTCCTAATTGTCTTGGCGGTTTCTGGGGTTAATGTGTTCGTGACCTTGGTTGCTAGCTTAGCCTACGCGGGAATGATTGGCATTTTTACGGGTGGATATGATCCTTTCGTATATAGTCAGGATATTGCCAAGGGCTTTGCTAGCGTGCAGGAAATCATGTTGCTAGCCCTTCTTGTAGGGGGTCTTTCGGGTCTTGCAGGCAAGAACAACTTAGAGTTAGCCACGTTTCTATCAAAGATGATATCCAAGCATGGCGGCCAGAAAATGGCGCAATTGGTGATAGCCAAAATCGTGTCGATATTAGACATTCTGTTGGCCAACAACACCATTGCTATCATTTTCTGTGGAGAAATAGCCAGAGATATTGCTAAGAAGAATAACATACCGCCCCATTACAGTGCGGCTTGGTTGGATATCTTCTCTTGCGTGTTTCAGGGCATCATACCCTACGGGGCGCAAGTACTACTGGCCAGCGCCATAGTAGGAGTTTCGCCACTCAGTGTCGTGCCGCATGTATATTATTGCTACGCGCTAGGGGTCGTATCAGTGGCCTTTATACTGCTGCATAAACCCAAGAGAACCTTTGCCTGAACGCAGAATAACCCACGGTTTGACCGTGGGTTATTTTATCACACATCACCCTTTAAGGGCGCAAACTTATCTCTTTGAAGCCAATTGTCGCCTGGATAAATAGAGTCGCCGCTTGTGACGTGAAACGTATAAGCATCGCGAGGGAGCGCTGAAGTGTTGGGTCCACTTCCATGAACTAAGTTGCCTGCGAAAATTGCTGCGGCGCCTTTTGCCATGGGAAGATGTACATCCTCCGTCTGGGACCATGGGGCAGCCATAGCGTTAATGCGGTCATCGTCCAGGGGATTACCTTTCATATCTGCATAACTTAACTTGCGTCCATCTCTTACGTAACGGTACTCCAGGGGCCCCTTATGACTTCCGGGTTTGGTATAGAGACAGCCATTTAATAGGGTAACGTCCACCAGTGCGATCCATACAGTTGTGGTGGTATTGGGGTTTGTATACAGGTAGGTACTATCTTGATGAGGTTTAACCTCACCACCAATCTTAGGGGGTTTACAGATCATCATGGACTCGTTGAGAACTGGATTGCTCACGCCCAATTGCTCAATTAGAGTGCGCGTGCTGTCCCTGAAGGTGGCGGCTCGAAACACCGGATTTAACTCACCCAAAGCGTGCCCAATTTTGTTGATGGACTGCCTTTTATCAGCAACCAACCGGCCACTTTCGAAGGCACCTTCCTCGAAAAAGAAACTGATTTTATCGGTAGAATCCAGAAAATACTTACCCCGCTTTGTATCACTCTGCGCTGTATCGGCGGTGAAAATTTCCGTTGTCTCGCAGGTAGGTTGGAACTCATCTATCAAACGTATTTTCTCGGCAAGCAGAGCATCACATTCAGCTTCGGTCAGAAAATTGTTTAGCACGATAATTCCGTCCTGTTCGTATGCATCAACCATCCCCTTGCCGAGCCTACCCTCTTCGGGAAAATCAAAATAGTGGACACTTGAATGGCATGGTGATGGCATAGGGACTGTCATCAAAGGGACTGATGGTAATAGACTTCCGTGCTTCATTGTGGCTCCTCCCGAGGTTATTGTTAAATCGATATTACCACTTGGAATGAGAAGGAGAAAGCCAAAGAAAAAGCCCCCAAAATTCAGGGGGCCTGCATTTACCATATGGGTTTACGATCTGGTTGATGCCTATCGAAAAACTTGTTGAGTGTTGATTTTACAGTCTTCGTTCACTCGGACCTTCTTCCGCAGGCGTGACATTCTCTTGATTGGGATCATCGTTTTGCTCTTCAGCCACCATTTTTCCAAGATCTACATTCGCTAGAAAATACGCGAGAAAGGATCGAGCATGCTCTTCTGACAGACAACCATGAACCAATATTTTTAGCATGCTTTCGTCAAAGTTGCGACCAAAGCTGATAAGTGTATCACTCAGCATATGCCAGGAGCGAGGCGTAGAATAAGGCTTCTCATCAAGATTCGGAATGACACATAAATGCTCTGGGTGTTGACGAATGTACTGAATCACCAATGGGTGCAGCTGAGACCGTTCTGCCCAGTATAACCAGTCTACCGATGACACATCCATGTATATGTTCACCATACGGTTGATCAAGGCCGAGGAGACGCCCTTAACGATGGCCGCATCAGACTTTCTGTTACCGGCAGCAACGATCACGGAACCTTCAGGTAAATGGTATTCACCCACACGGCGGTCATGGATCAAGCTATAAAATGCCTTTTGCACCTCATCGGAACAGGCATTCAACTCGTCCAAAAACAGGCAATAGGGTTTATCACGTGCTATCAAGCGCGGGGGACAGAACTGTATGTGTCCATCAACAATCTGGGGAACGCCCATGACGTCTTCCGGCGCCAACTGACTACCCAAAAGGGAGATACATTCCAGGCCCATCTTGCCTGCATATTCTTCAACTAGTGAGGACTTACCCACACCTGGCGGGCCCCAAATGAAGACCGGGCGCGTGCCAGCTACACCTAGGAGAAAGTTGACAAGATCCTTCTGAGTTATTACGGGCATGGTCTGCATTACTTATCTCGCTCATTGCTTTGTTATGTTTTATTATCCCATTATAGAGCTAACACTTGGTTAAGATAAACGCGAATTTTTTCGGGTCAGTTTTTGCTTCAGATATAAATAGTTCCATTCCCCTGTTGATTTGCTCGGAGGACATTTCTATAATGGGCCTCAAACATGCAGGTAACAATGTCCAGAACTTTCTTTACGTTTTTGAGCCTCTTTTTGTTCTGTGAGCCACTAATGGCTGCAGAAAGTAGCCACGCATTGCCGGCGTCTGAGATGGGCATAATATGGGGACTGCCCTTCGTGGGAATCCTGAGGATCACTGGCGTTGTTCCCTATAATAGCACCCAGCATATGGCATCATCATTACGGAAAAATATCGTTGTTTTGGGCGCTGGCTACAGTTGTTCCCATGACGTTTATACATGGGCCTGACACGGCACTTTATTCGGTTCTGCATACATATTTATTGGAATACATCCCGTTTATCTTGGTTGGTTTGGTCTTGTATACCATTGCGGGCGGTATAAAGATTCAGCTGTCCTTTGCGGCCACACCGATTGTTAACACCCTATTCCTGTTGTTCGCCAGCCTAGTCGCAAGCTTTATCGGTACGACAGGTGCTGCCATGCTGTTTATCCGCCCATTAATTGCGATAAACAGAAATCGGGATAGTAAAGTGCATATTGTTCTGTTCTTTATTTTGTTAGTTTGTAATGTAGGCGGCAGTTTGACCGCTTTGGGTGACCCACCTTTGTTTTTAGGGTTTTTGAAGGGCGTTCCATTCTTTTGGCCGATGATCCATTTGTTTTGGCCATTGGTCATCGTTGCTGTACCTACGTTGTTGGTGTTTTTGACCGTTGATTATATTTATTACAAAAGAGAAAAGCATCACCTGCTGAAGCTTGAAAGGCTGACAAAAACGAATATAGAAGGGTCTTCCAATTTCGTGTTACTGGCGCTGGTTATGTTGGCAGTGATCATCAGTGGCTCTTGGAAACCAGAAATTTCTTTCCATATTATGGATGTGGAAGTTGAGCTCCAGAACCTGTTGCGCGATCTATCTTTTATAGCGCTGGCCATCGTGTCTATGAAGACGACAAAACATCACATCCGCGAGTTTAACCTCTTTGGCTGGGAACCTATTCTGGAAGTAGCAAAATTGTTTGCAGGCATTTTTATCACGGCCATGCCTGTAATAGCCATACTGGGTGCCGGTGAGCATGGAGCACTGGGTGGAGTTGTCAGCCTCGTCAGTCACGATGGACAGCCGAATAATCTCATGTATTTCTGGCTAACGGGCATACTCTCGTCCTTCTTAGATAATGCACCGACGTATTTGGTATTCTTCTATATGGCCGGTGGAAATGCACAACATTTAGCAGGAGAAATGGCCCTAACCCTGACAGCCATATCTGCAGGCGCAGTTTTTATGGGCGCGCTGACATACATTGGCAATGCACCCAATTTCTTGGTTAAGTCTATCGCCGAAATAAATCACATAAAGATGCCATCATTTTTCGCATACGCGGCACTTGCATCCGTTATTTTGTTGCCGATGTTTGTCTTACTGTCTTACCTGATGTTTCTTGATTAAACGGTATATACCCCCCAGCCTGTCAAATCAAACCTTCTTACGGTTGACTCGCAATAACGGCTTGGAGCGCATATAGTACTTTGTCTGCCTGAGCTGAGTGCATACACTTTTACAAGACATCAAAGATCTCTGGGTTTCTCTCAAATATCCCGGGGCGCGGGGCAGAGCCCCGCCCAAGAAAGTATCGCGAAGCGATGCAACATTTTCACTCAACTTACATATTTTTTCGTCTTTCTTAAAATATATTTGGCTCTTAGGCAAATCGAGTGGGTGAACATTATGATCGAGCGGGTGAACATTTTGCTAGGCTGAACACAATTGAGGATAATTGCAAGCAAATACTCCCGTCCCCCGTCATCCTGAACGGACGACCGCGAAGCGGGAGGTAGTGAAGGATCCAGTCAGACATGTGTCGCGAAGCGACTCTGCTTTACATGCCCCCAACCATCTTGCTTGTCATCATCTAGACGGCTGGCTATTTCACTTACTTGTTTGGTATATTTACAAGCAGAGTCGCTCCGCGACACATGTCTGACTGGATCCTTCTCTGCCGCCCGCTTCGCGGTCGTCCGTTCAGGATGACGTCAGCTGGTGGCAGAGAATCACATTTTACCCACCTGTTTTGCATAAGAGCCACTCTTTTTAGAGACTTATAACTTCCCTCCTTTTTCTTAAATATTTCCACCAAAATGCCACATTTGCCAAATACTAGACTAAACCACCAACTCTGTAAGCCGCGGGCACACTTGGTTTCCACCATATTTATCCAGAAAAGAACAATAAGTAATTTTTTTTGCTCTTTTGTGCTTTTTTATCTTGACATATAGTCAACAATCTCCTATATTAAGATCAGTGGCAGGAGAGTATACTCCTAACCCTCGGTACCGGAAATACGGATACCCGCAGTCTGGAGGCCCACATCGTCCAGGCAATTGTGGGATAAGTAGCGATGTGGTGAAGTTAGAATATCTACCTCGTAAGGGGTAGGTTCCAGCTGGTTTATGTAAAGCTCGGCGAAGCGCTTAGACGCAACCTGCTTAGTGAAAAAAATGCCCAACAAACCCTGGTGTGGGATCAAAAGGTAAAACTGGAGATCCCCGCCGGGACTTGTTAAAGCGGATGAAAGGAAAGGTTAGAAAGAGTAAATTTAAAAGAGTAAAAATAGATAATTGGTAACATCAAATTCAGGCCCCAATAGCCTAACGGCGAGGGTACGTGTTTAGAGCAAAGCATGCGTCGAACCCACGACATCCCCACCAAGAGATGACACCCAATTACATAAGACTTCCAACGCATGTTTGAGGTGGCTAAAACCCGTTTCAGCAGCCATTAACCATGCTCAAACAACTTTACGAAACAAGCCCTTAATACCTACCGTACCACTCGCCAAGAGCAGCAGGACTAGGGATCTTAGCGCAACTCGCGCCGTCAAGCAGACTTTGCCCATTCGTAAACTTTAGGGTTTAGATCTGAAAATTCTAGTCCTAGATGTTCGGCAAAAGCCTTAATTTCTAGTTTAAGTATTTTTTCAGTTATTTCACCGTTGGCTCCTCGTACCGCGTCTTTTTGTCCGACTCTGAAGTATGCTATCAGCAGATTGTGCAAGTTTTCATGACTGATCGTAATACCGTCAACACCCTCATTTGCGTCATGCAATTTTCGCAGGAAATCAGAAACTATAAGCTCCCGAGCTCTTTCAGCATTGACAACATTTTCAGCACCAAGCAATCTTGGCAGCTCATTTAAGTGCCCATCGATAAGCTTGCCCGCTCTTGCATTCAGGCAACAGGCATTACCAGCAATAATCAGCTTGTCTCGAAAGTAACTAATCAGTCCAGCATTCTTGAATTTGGTGTAGCATTCTATGAAAGTGCGCGCAAAGTGCTGATTAGCCTCGACAAAATGCACGGGATTAAACACTTCTTGAAAGCTCTGCACCGTGTATTCCGGATGCAGGTAGGAGTTCGTTTCAGCCCCAGGAATAGTAATTTGAATGGAACCAAATCTAGCGTACGAGGGCCGCAGGTTAAGTGCTATCAGACATGAATCGCTCAACTCCCCGGGGGCCGGCTTATAATCTAATAACATTCTTAGGTATTTAAACATATAGCTAGGAGCCTCGACAACGGGCAGGCGGAATGCTTGAATTCTGTACCCAACTATCGGATTGTTGCTTTCACAATCGACCAGAGCCGCGTTCATTATTGCCGCAAGGCCAAGATCATGAATTTGTTGAATCCATTCGCACGTCTTACGGATACTAGGCAGGATGTGGTATTTCCATTCCATTATGACATAAGCCTGCTGCTCTTCTCCCATCCGGGAAAAGTTGTGAAATAACTCGAACATACTAGCAAACTGCTCATCGCCTAGTCTTTTACTCCATAGGTGACCAAAGTACCGTTGCATATAAGCATGATTCAGCGTTGCCATGGCTTCATTCAGAAATTCGATCCCTAAAGCCGCCCAGTTGCCCTGCGCATGAATAATATTGTTACTGATCTTCTCCCAAAAGGACTTTACAGCCAGGAGGCTCTGGGACTTTGTGTCCTCCGCACTAGCCCTATTGTCCTCCTCACGAGCCCGAGTATCCTCCTCACGGGCCCTAGTCTCCCTCCCATGGGCCCTAGCAGCCTTCGCCTTAGCCCTAGCTTCCCCGGCACGGACCCTAGCTTCTCCTGCGAGGGCTCTAGCGCCTTCCGCCTGGACCCTAGCTTCCCCCATACGCCCCTGCACTTCTCGCAAAAGGCTGCCAAAACTATCCGGTACTCGATTGGGCAGTTTACGAAGAAACTTGGTACAACAGTCCATGGGGGACTTCACTTTCCTACTAATCCTTGGAAAAGCTGCTCGATCCGTTGGAAGTAACTCAATCCACTTGTCATCAGGCAGAGGTGCAGGGTCCTCACCCGGTTCCAGATCTTCTACTATTCGTTGAATTAGTTTAGCATTTCGGTCAGCATACATTTCCGCAAGGGCTTGATTTGAGCCATGCAAGCGAATTCTTTCTTCCTGCTGTTGGAGATCGCGTCGATTTTTCTCTTCTTGAGTTATCGGCAGATTCTGGGCGCGGCCGATCTGATAGTAATGCTCTTGAGCAAACCTGATACTCTCCCCATGGGACATGCGTGCAGTGAGTGCTAAAACATCTGGGTTCAGTGATAGATATAAGCTAGGGACAAAATTTCGAGGCTCAGACAAATATGTCCGACCTTGCCGAACTCCACAGCTAAGATAGTGTGCCAGTGCAAACAGTTCCTCTCTCATCTTGTAAGTAGCCGCAGATGTTCTGATCTCTGGATGCAAGGCATAATATGCTTCAGCAGTAAATCCTGCCGGCGCAATGTATGGACAAGTTAGGAAGAGTCTACCTTCGCTTTGACCCCATTTAATATACTGCACACGGGCATAAATGAGGGGTTGCATATGAAACCTTCTAGCTTCATCCAGAAAGTGTGGGTACATATCCAAATAAGCTTGGGCATTAAAATTATCAGGGGTAATAAATGGGCTGGTTAGATAAAGTCTGCCCACCTCATGCTGACCCCATATAATAAACTGCACACGGGCATAGATAAGGGGCTGCATATGAAACCTTCTAGCTTCATCCAGAAAGTGTGGGTACATATCCAAATAAGCTTGGGCATTGAAGTTAGCAGGAGTTACAAATGGGCCTGTTAAATAAAGCCTTTCCTCATCCTTACTCCTTGTAACGTAATGCCTAATTGCAAAATCTAAAGGGGTCATACCATGATTCGGCGCCTCGCTCACCACTTCTGGATACATTTCCGTATAAGCTTGTGCATTGAAGTTAGCCGGAAGCTGGTCTAAGATTTCCTTTGGATTCTTTTGCGCAAGCGCAGAGACGTGTCGACCGATCCGCGGCGGCCCATCATTATTATGGTGTTTACGTGATGCCAAAAGGTCACCGGAACCCAACAGCACAATACCTAGAGCAAGTATCAGAGTTTTGTTAAACATCGAAATCTCCCAATTATTAAGAATAATAGATACTTAGTGATGGCTTGCTTCGACCATCGACTATTTAAGGTATAAGAACTTAGCCGCTTATCGTCAAGAGAAATTATGACGCAGTATTTTGACGATCGCACCCTTGTTTAATATGCATGTTCCAGCTATAGTCTCGCCCATGAAAGAGGTAATCATGACCAATCAAACCGCAACTATCAAAACCCCTTGGGAGATGTTTCCAGGTAGCCAGCCCTCGGACAGTTTCTGGCGCCAGGAGGGAGAGGCATGGGCACTAAATGTATGGCTGCCCTATTGGAGTAAACTCAGCAAAGAGGAGAGAAAGCAATGCCTGATTGCAACCTCCGCGCCAGAAGGGTGGCTCCAGTTTTATGATGAAGAATTTCAGGCCTTTCTTAAGGCACAAGACGGCCCTGGCGGTTGGATGTTGAGAAATAACCTGGTTCCCGGTGCGGAAGAGCTGCCAGGGTATACATCTGTCAATGCAGAAGGTCCAGAAGCGAAATCCTGGGGTCTTTACGTGCTAATGGGCGTAACTGTCGCTCTCTCAGCTTTCTTGGCAATCCATTATCTTTAACAAGGGAACTTAAACGCCCTCCGCACCAAGCCCACAGATGAGGGCACAGACTTTTTCTGACGGGTCGACCTTTATCTGCCCTGACATGAGGCCCGCAAAAGGAGCTGCGCCACTGAGCTCGGCCGCTATACCAAACTCACGCCAGAGGTATTGAGAGGCTGTAAGCATCTGTTCATCACTGACAAGCACCATTTGGTCGACACAGGCCCTGGCAAGCTGGAAATTGAGCTCTGCGGTCTTACGGATGGCTAGCGTTCCTACGCGGGTTTTGATCTCGGAAACTTCCATGGGCTTGCCGGCCTTCAGGCTCTCGTACATACTAGCGCAGAAGACTGGTTCGACGCCGATTATACGGATAGCAGGATTGATAGCCTTTAAATAGGTGCCAACTCCCGATATCATACCGCCACCACCCACTGCCATCACCACTGTCTCAACCTTGGGAAGTTGATCAAAAAGCTCCACGGCCAAGGTGCCCTGGCCGTTGATGACATCCGTATCGGCGTAAGGATGGATGAAGAGTGCGTTCTCCTCCATAGCCTTGGTCCTTGCCAGATCGTTTGCCTCGTCTAGGTTTTGACCGGCGATAACCACATGGGCATGCCAGCGCTGGATCATGTTGATTTTCTCTTGAGGAGTCGTAGTGGGCAGATAAACCGTGGTCTTCAGACCACTGCGGCAGCCAGCAAATGCGACGGCCCGACCATGGTTACCACCAGAGGCAGCATAGAGGCCGTTTTTCAGGATAGCTGAGTCCGTGGCCGTGATCTTTGACATGACGCCCCGGATCTTAAAAGAGCCTGTCAGTTGCAGTTGTTCTAGCTTCAAATAGAGATCACAAGGGGGTAGCACAGATTCCGTGGCTTGGGTTGCCGCAAATAATGGCGTTGCGCGAACCTCCCCCTTTATCCTTTCATGTGCATCAAGAATGGATTCAGAAGTAACCGCACTTACCATGTAATAGGCTTTTCTCTGATGTCTGCATGAACAAAGCCCTTGGCAGGGTAATAACCCACACCGCCAGCCCCATAAGACAGCACGCAGTTACGCACATCCCGCAGTCGTTTGCCGGGGATACTAAAGTCAATAGCATGGCCGGTTAGGTGCTTGCTTTTGCGGGCCACGCCCTTGCTTTTCTTGCGCAAGGAGGCATTGGTCTTCTCGCAACGGTAAGCAGAGACGATATGAATCGGCTTGTTCCCGTCCAGTTTTGTGTAAACCTGATCGATAAGGGATAGAAGCTGAGGCGATATTTCCTTAACCTGATCTGTACGCCAGTCACGCAAAAGCTTATTCAAAGCCTTTAAGGACTCAGGCAGGAATTTACCCTCGGCCCAGAAAACATCGTTAAATGACTCGCCCGTGTGCATGTGATAGAGCTTCAAACGCTTTTCAGCGGTCGCTGTGCTGGAAGCCCAGACGACTTTGGGAACAAAGCAAGAACCGAGTATAGCCAGCCCTGCGGTCTGGATAAACTCTCTCCGAGGAATGTAAATGTGAGGCATATTCTTGTTTCCTGTAGCGTGTTATGTGACCAACTGCAGGCAGAAAGACTATTAAGCCTAGCTGCACCTCTCTCATCTCGTGAGGATTATAGATGCCTTAAATTAGAATGGCAACCAACTTCCTTAACTTTTCCTTGCTTTCTGTCATTATGCGGACTTAAAGACCTACAGTAAGTCAGTTATCGTGGACAAGGGGTGCGTGAGGTATTACAATACCCACATAAACAGTGATTTATTTTTTGTCTAGAATATTGATTAAACGCATATAACAAAAAGAAGAAAAAATGCCCGAACTAGACCCTATTTTATTGGCGCGCATACAATTTGCATTTACCATCAGCTTTCACATCGTTTTCCCTGCCTTTACAATCGGCCTGGCTAGTTATTTAGCGGTTCTTGAAGGATGTTGGTTGAGAACGGGAAATGAGAACTACCGGGATTTGTATAAATTCTGGATCAAGATATTCGCCGTGGCATTTGGTATGGGCGTTGTCTCGGGTGTTGTGATGGCCTACCAGTTTGGAACCAATTGGTCCATATTCTCAGATCGCGTCGCCAACGTGATAGGTCCATTGCTTGGCTTTGAGGTGCTGACAGCGTTTTTCTTGGAGGCATCATTCTTGGGGATTATGCTCTTTGGTTGGAATCGGGTAAGCCCCCGTATGCATTTCTTTTCCACCTGTGTGGTTGCGGTGGGCACCCTTATATCCGCCTTCTGGATATTAGCTGCCAACAGCTGGATGCAAACACCGCAAGGCTTTACCATAGCCGCTGATGGACGCCTGTTTCCCACTAACTGGCTCGAGATTATTTTTAACCCTTCATTCCCCTATCGTTTTGTGCACATGATAATGGCCGCTTACTTGACGACAGCGTTAGTGGTGGGAGGCGTTGCCGCGTTCTATATTCTATCCAAGCGTTATCTGCCTCAAGCACGGATCATGTTGGGAATGGCGACTCTTATGGCTGCTCTAGTTACACCACTGCAGGTAGCGAGCGGCGATCTCCATGGCATCAATACTCTTGAGCATCAGCCTGCTAAGGTGGCAGCTATTGAAGGTATCTGGAATACGGAAAAAGGAGCCGGGCTGCGCCTGGTTGCTTGGCCCAACGAGGAGACGGAGTCGAATAAATATGAGGTGGTCATCCCACACTTGGCAAGCTGGATACTCACCCACTCAGCTGATGGCGAGGTCAAGGGCCTAAAGTCCTGGCCTAAGGATGAAAGACCGCCCGTAGCTTTTGTATTCTGGGCATTTCGTGTCATGGTGGGCTTGGGGGTCCTGATGCTGCTGATAGGGCTGACCAGCGCGGTACAATATTTCCGCGGCAATCTGTTCCAAAGTCGCCGCCTCCATATTTGGTGGATGTTGATGACGCCTGCGGGTTTTCTGGCCTTATTGTCGGGGTGGATGGTCACAGAAATTGGGCGGCAGCCATACACGGCCTATGGGATCATTAAAACGGTTCATTCAGTCTCGCCAGCCATTGTCGGGCCTCAGGTGCTTGCTTCCCTGCTCGCCTTTGTGGTGATTTATACCTTAGTATTCGGCGCGGGTATCTATTACATTATTAAGCTGATCCGCAAAGGTATTCCGGCAAAGGATGAGAAAGAGCAATTTTACGAACACAGTATCGAAGCCACCATGCTGGGAGCTAATACTAAGGGAGACGGAAGCCATGTTTGATTTCTCAAGCTTTATTGATTTGCCTCTGATCTGGGGATTGCTGATTGCGGTGGGTATTTTTCTTTATGTCCTGCTCGATGGATTCGATTTGGGGGTTGGAATCCTTTTCCCCTTAGCGCCTTCCAATAAGGCCAGAGATGTGATGATGAATTCCATAGCGCCTTTTTGGGATGGTAATGAGACCTGGTTAGTCCTCGGTGGCGGTGGATTGCTGGCAGCATTTCCGCTCGCGTATGCCATCTTGATGCCCGCTTTCTATATTCCCATCATTCTCATGCTCATGGGATTGATATTAAGAGGTGTTGCCTTCGAATTCCGCTTCAAAGCAGAGGGTCTACAACGACAAGTTTGGTCTTTTGTCTTTCATTACGGGTCACTGGGAGCGGCTTTCTTTCAGGGCGTTATCCTGGGAGCCTTTGTCCAGGGCGTTGCCGTAACGGGTCGGAGTTTTTCTGGGGGACCCTTCGACTGGGCTAGTGCTTTCAGTATACTGACGGGTATAGCCGTATGCTTTGGCTATGCATTGTTGGGGTCCACTTGGCTAGTAATGAAAACCGAGGACAAAACACAAGCTTGGGCCCGCAGGATTGCTATGTATACCCTGAGCTTTGTGGGGCTCTTCATGGCTGTGGTAAGCATGACCATGCCAGTCATAAACGAGCGCATAAGGGAACTTTGGTTTACCACGCCGAATATCTATGTCCTTAGCCTGATACCGCTTATTACCTTTCTTTTATTCGTCTTCCTATGGAGTGACCTCTATCGCGCCAAACGTGAGTTCAGGCCGTTTTTCTTGAGTATCGGTATATTTGCCATGGGCTATCTCGGTTTGGGGATCAGTCTCTTTCCCTATATTGTTCCGTTCCAATATACGGTGCATGATGCGGCGGCTTCGGGGCCAGGACTTTCGTTGTTGCTGGTAGGGGTCCTTCCCCTATTGCCCCTGATCCTTATATATACAGGATATTGCTATTACGTGTTCCGTGGAAAAACGGGCCATGAACATGAATATTAAAATGCCTTGGCTCGACAGACACCCACGGACGAAACAGTGGTTATGGTTTGTGGCCTTGTGGTTTGCGGGGCTTATGACGGTGACGATTCTCACCTATCCTTTAAAGCTACTTTTCAAGTACTTAAAATAGATTTAATTTGCTCCATCATAATATTTGTGAATAGCATTTAAAGTATAGTCATTAATAGATCTGATTTAAAAACTTGCGAATTCAATAGGTTTGCATCAGATAGCACAACAGTTGGGGTCAAAAACTAATTTATATTCATGGACCTTTATTTGTAATAATTTTAATACTTTAATGCAGATAGTTGCTTTTCGAGCCGCGATTGGTAAATTTCCGTTAGATCAGCAGAAAGTCAACTAATGTTGGATTTACAAAATCATCTGGTGCCCCACAACCATGAGATTATAGGGCAAGGAATGGCCTCTCTATATCAAGAGCTGATAAAAATTAAATTAATTCCAATACACACAGGGCTACGGAATGCCGAATAATCCCGCACAAGGTTGTCATATCAATAAGCGCACCGTCAGCTCAGTTTTTTACCACGATTAAGTCGTCGGAATATCATATAAGTGATAAACAATATAGTGAGTTGCGATGCTATGAAACAAATAATATCGCCTGAAGTATCTAAACAGTTACAGTCCCCATCAATGTTATGATTGCTATGCATCATAGACCACATTATGTTCAGCCCAGCGAAGAGCACGGTTGAGAAAACCAAGTATGTTACAGTAACAATTGTCGTGAATACCACTTTCTTTAATAATTTATTCATGGTGTATTTTAGCCCCAATACAAACTTATAAATAGAAATCAGCCGCCATTTCTGAGAAGAAATCATAAAGCAAGTTGGTGTGTCAACTGGAATTCTGGTTTTGGATAAATCAGGCCACCACTTACATACGTCATCCGTATTTTTTACGGATGTGCCCATTATCGTCACATGGTAGATTTCGAGCTTGTATATTAGGGTACAGGTATTGAAATATTCGGATTCTCAGAAGATGGCACGCCAATAATGGACGTTGAGGCGACGGTTAGGCATTTTAAAGAAAGAATGTCGTTTTAGGGGAGGAGTGTGGGGACTTCGAACTGCTCATTCGGTTCATTAACAGACAAATATGAGCTTGGTATTGAATTTAATTTATAAAAGGAGCAGCAGCATGAAATGGATGTCTTTAACTTTATTACTCACGAGTCTTGCAGACGGGGCAATGGCCTCAGACCAAGAGCAGGACCTCAGGCCTGTCGGAAATGCACAGCCAGCCTCTACGGAAGATGAAGTGATGAGGGATTCCCTTAGGATCTTTATGGAAAGAGGGGATGAAAAGATGAATAAGGCACTCAAGGCGCGCCTGGGTAAAATGATAAGAGAGACCACTGCAGCTGTGGCGCCGGACTTGCTCGAGAAGTTCGATGAAATGGATCGGCAGGCAGCCCTTCTCAGTGTTGCGCGTGATTCCAATAACATGGACAATAAATTGGCTGAAGAGGTTGGCGAGCCCAAGCAAATTATCCATAGGGAGTTAGCAGCAAACGGGAGTGGCGCCACCGTAGGAGAGGGCGATACTAAAGGCCAGGATGCCCAAAAATTTACTGTTTCAATTGTACCTCGGATGTCGTTTCAATGTACGCCAGAAACTAGAGTCCCCTTATGCGTAGGTAAAGGATGGGTTGGAAGTCATTACGAACCTAAGTAAGAAGAGCTCTCTGCAATAATTTAATGTAATCAACCACCCCTTTTCATGGGGTGGTTATTTCTTCTTAAACATACTTGGTGGGTCAGATCAAAATTGAAGGGCCCGCATTCATGTCTTTTTGACACACTTCGCGGTTTTGCCACTATCGATAGGCTTGGTAAACCTGCAAAGGCGATTGGTAATTATAAGGGCGGCTCGTGAGCCGCCCTTAGATTTTAGAGAATATTTTTTATAGGGGATGACACGCTGTAGTCACATGACAAGTTATATCCTCTGGCAGGTGACATATGGGCTGCACAGGAGGAGCCACACATGGTGTAATTACTGCGCATGGCACAATCGGAGGTGCACATGGCGGGGTAAAAGTTGCCTGATGATCGCCAAAGTCGATACAACCGCTGTTTGGCTCGAGCAAGCAAGGTAGCTTTATACAATCTGCGGGCGCACAAGGTGCTGGTGTACATACTACCGGCACACAAGGGACTGGATCACAATGCACGGGCGCACATGGGGTTGGATCACAATGCATGGGCGGACATGGGGCTGGCTCACAATGTGCGGGTGGACATGGGGCTGGCTCACAAGGTTTGGGTTCACATGGGGCTGGCTCGCAAGGTTTGGGTTCACATGGGGCCGGCTCGCAAGGTTTGGGTTCACATGGGGCTGGCTCACAATGTAAGGGCGCACATGGGGCCGGCTCGCAATGTATGGGTGCACATGGGGCTGGCTCGCAAGGCTTACCATCTGTATGCGGTTTACAGTGCTTTTCATCTGGGATTATACATGGATTACTCATTGGACTAACCTCCGTCTTAACACTAGATTAAAATCAATATATTTAAGATGTTCCAGGTCTATCTCATAGGTTAGTTAAACTAATATAATAAAAAAGACCCCATCTATCAATATTAGACAACAGTTTGGTTAATTTTTCATTAACGCTAGACATATTTTCTTAACTTTTTATTTTATTTAATTGATTTAGCTTTTGATAAGTTTGTCAAATAAACGACGGGCTGCTTATCATGTATGACTGGAACGTAAGTTAATATCCCACCAGTTTTTTGTCTGGCTGAACTCGAGGTCAGTTTTGCCCCTTTCTGATATATGCCAGAATTTCCTGAATTTGGAAGTGTCGGGGGCCAATCTGTTGATACCCAACTTTAGCCCCCCAAAAAACAGGGCTAGCCCATAGGCTTGTTTGTGAAGGCCTGGAAGAGGCTTTCTATAAGACTCTCAAGGTATTGCTGCTTCTTTTTAATATCATTGCTTTTTAAGAAGTTAGGTGGGTCCATAAATAGCATGGAGGCTGCATTTATAATAAAGTAACTCACCATTTCTGGATCTAGGTTGCTGCGAACCTCCCCTTTTTTTTGGAATTCTTTAATGAGGGGGGCCAGGTCGATCAAAGCTGGTTGATTTACCCCTTCTAAATCATCTTTTGATTTTTCTAATCTTTGCCATGAAATAAGTCGTGCCATCGCCGGGTTTTGATCATAAATCTCAAATCGAAATGTTACAAATACCTCGATAAAGTTTCTGAACGAATCCGTTGGCAGTACGGTTTCTGGCATGTTATTTTCCAAATAACCCTTTATCATATTTGCTTTTACGGACCTCCAGAGGTTTTCCTTACTTTCAAAGTGATGATAGATCAGACTTTTATTGATTTGAGCCTTGCCCGCAATATCATTTATGGATGCGCCTTCAAAGCCTTTCTCTAGAAAGATCTCTTCAGCAGCCTTGAGGATATTCAAGGCTGTGGTGTTCTGTTTTTTTATCTTGGTCATAGACTTCCCCTTGTGCCTATACATTAAGATTTAAATCCATTTTAACGCAAGAAGAAAAACTGAACGTTCATTCAATAAATATGTTGACAGTAATTTTTTAATTGGTTACCTTGCATTAATTGAACGAACGTTCAGTTATTTTGTTGACATGAAAGGAAATGATTATGAATAAGAGTATGTTAGTGATGTCCATGTTGGTGGGGATAAGTGCTTCCGTAAGCGCCAAAACACCAGAACAAGTCTTGGCCGATGGCAAAGATTCGACTGTTTTGAAGGGGGTTGCGTTTCGTAAAGGGACTATAGCTTCCTTGATCAAAAACGTTTCCCTTTTGAATGAGCAACTTAAGCTGCAAGAAACCCCTGCAGGCGTCAATGTTGTTATCGAGGACATGCGCGCCTCTATACCAGCACAAGAGGCACTGGATGTCTTTAATGTATTCAAAGCTGAAGAATGGCTTGTCAGCGAGCAGCCTGGCAACTTAATGGCTGGGGTTTTGTTTTTGCAGCAGTTTCCCCAATTTCTGACGCCTCAGATCAGGGAATTCCTTATACAAAATTCAATAGGAGCACACCCCCTGTTAAAGGCAGAAATTGTGAAGCTTATATAAGTTATGGAGAAGATAATGAATTACTTAAAGAATTATATTGGAAGAACGACGCTATGCATGCTGACAGCCTCCCTGTTCGCGCAATCAGCATGCGCGATTACATCCGAGGAGATTTTTCCTTCGAAACTAGACGGCATGGTCATCAAGGGTGTGTATGTGCGAAAAGGAACCATAGCAGCCACTTTCACAAACCTGTTGGCTTTGGATAAGCTACTCTCCTCCAACGGGTCCGCGAAAGAGATCGCTGATATCATAAAGGATCAAAGTGAGTTAGGCAGGGGCCTTTATGCTCTGGACGTGTTTCAGATGCAACCATTAGAAAACTGGCTCCGCGATGCTTCGAGGCAGGGAAAAATTCTCGTGGCCGCTTTGACGCTACAGGATTGTCCTGAAATGATGACCGCTAGCATAGAGGCCAGATTGGAAGAGCTTGTCAAAACTAGCCATCCAGTCGTACAAGCCGAAATTAAGAAGGTACTAGGATAATATGTTCGGTCTAGTAAAGGACTGGACCAACAGTTGGTGTGTTGAGCCAGTCCAGTTTATTCGATTAATCAATCAGTAAAGAGGAAGATACAAAATGAAGATGATACAATTAATATCGGCGTTAACCATATTGTCTGCACAGGAAATGTGCTTGGCGGCATCAGAGAATACGGCGGAAAAGACCCCTAATGAAGTATTTACACCGGAAACGGTGCTCCCTTCTGGTGTGGACTCAACCACTTCTACCAATCCTTATACTGGAGAGTCAGGCCCTGCCCGCAAAGGTACTGTGGCCGCAACACTTAACAACATAGCACTGCTCAATGGCCTTTTAAGTGAACAAGCTTCTCCGGAGAACCAGGTCAAAACAGACAAGGTAATAGAAGCAATTACCTCACTGATCCCATCCTTAAGGTTCATCGGCGTTTTTGACTTGTTCACAACCGAAGAATGGCTATCTGCAAAAGACCAACCAGGTCGCGTTTTGGTTGCCGTGTTGTATCTGCAAAAATACCCCCAGAATATAACGCCAGCAATCAAGCAACTTCTAATGCAAATCCGAGGACAGACCAGGATTAAGACGATATCTGAATCCATTGACATGGCATTAAAGGAATCAAGATCTTAATAGAGCAAAATGTATTTGCCGAGATATTTTGATATGAGGGGCACTTTTTAAATCCGTAGGATAAAAAATAACGGAACCTAAGTGCCCCTTAATCAATTTTAAGGAGGAAGATCTTTGGCATATTAATAAAATGTCGCCGCGACGACACTCATCGATCGGTTTGGATCCATCGTATACCTATATCCCATTATCACATGGTTTTGGTACAATGGATGTACTTTTGCAGTATCTCAGGGACTGAAGTTTCGTTGGCAATTGCTTGCTGCAACTACCAAGATGCTCAACCGCCCCAACCATTATAGCCTTCGGCTCCAGTCTTAATCCTAGGATGAAAAAAGAAATGGTGAAGCCAAAAGGCGTGGTTGTATTCACCTTCAGTATTATAGTCGCATCGTCTTGGTTTTGTTGCTGCTTGCCAATGAGAACATGCAAACCCGCAACCGTGTTGACAGGGGTTATAATTCCGTTTCATAACTGCTCGAATTCGCTCAGCCATTTTTTCTAAAGATTCATTCTGGTTAGGACCACTATCCGAGGCCAGGGCATGGGCTATGGCCTGGACCTGCTGGGCCTGGGCTTGGGCTTCATTATTGATATGATTCTGTAACATCGAAAGAATGATCAGAAGTTGATCAACGCAGGTATTCTAAAATAACTTCACTCGGGAATAGAAAAAACTAAAGTCTTGTATTACAATCGATTAAAATATCCCAAACAGGAAATTGAGGTTTAAATGTTGCCAGGTCCGCAAAGGTTAGCGAAATCAGGAAGTACGCCCAAACAATTGGTTGTATTTTTCCATGGGTATGGTTCCAATGGAAATTCTCTCATCAAAGTCGGTGATCAGTGGGCGCAAGCATTACCCGATGCAGAGTTTATTGCACCTCATGGGCTAGAACCTCTGGACGGATCCGCCTCCGGCTATCGGTGGTTTAAATGGATCGATTTTGATCCAGCCAATGTACGGCCTGGCTTGGAAAAGTCAGCCCCTGTTTTGGCAAAGATCCTGACCCAATGGTTGGAGGAGAGGAAACTATCACCTAAAGACTTAGCTCTGGTTGGTTTTTCCCAGGGAACGATGGTGGCACTCGAGCTGATGTTTCACATTCCAGGTATTCGCGCCATCATTGGTTATTCAGGGGCTTTTTATCCCCCTTCGGTACATATCCCCGGTACAGGCGCGCCAAGTATATTGCTGGTGCATGGGGATGCGGATACGGGCGTCCCATATTCTGCCTTTATAGATGCTGGACGTCAGTTAAAGCAACTAGGGATTACCCCTCAATTGGAAACCCGTCCCGGTGGCGATCATCGCATTGATCAGGTCGGTATCGAGGTAGGAATGGCCTTCTTGAGGCAACAGTTTAGCGATAAGGCTGCTGGGTTAGGTTAATCATAAATTTTGGGCAATTATTCTCCTTAAGGGGATCTAGGAAGAAACCCCAAAAGGGTTAGTTCTGACTCCACTACTTGTACACTCCATACTTGGCTGTATCCCTTTAACTCATGATTTAGGAATTTTATTATGACTAATCAAATACAATGGCCATAAAGTGTTCGTCTATATAGTGATCTTCTGTCGCGCGTTTAATGGCGGCTTGTCTAACACCACCCCAAGACATTCAGATTTTTTCAATCCATTAACAGTTCATAAACTATCTTAGCATATTATACTAGGGCATCGAGATCTGAAATAAGAGGATATAATGATGACATTTTTAAAACAAAAGCTACTACTAGTAAGCTTAGTGAGCATCTGCTTACTTGCTATGACTATGGATTCAAAAGCCGCCGATGACGATTTTGATTCTTCGTCCATGGGCAGCATGAGCGATAGTGAAGGTGATACTGACGAGGGCTTCTGTAGGCTGATGTGCCCGCCTGGCAATGGGGCTTGTACTTATGAGGATTGCATGAGCACGGGCGTCGCACCAAAGAAACCCGGCGCAACACCTGCGGCTCCTCCCAGTGCAAACCCTGCGCAACCAGTTTGCACAACTGGGCCCCAAAGCTCGTGCTGTTTGCTTGATAAAAGCTGCAAACCTGGATGTCCCATTACTCGTAATTTGTGCATAAAAAAGTAAGCGGACGGCCCCATCCCTTAACCAGATGGATCAGGAATAGTCAGCAATGTGAAGATCAAGCTATAGCTTGATTTCAAGTCCGGCCGCAATGAAGCGTCCCAAAACTAATGCCCATTGCTTTTGTTCTGAAAGCAATGGGCATTTAGTTATTGGGACGCATTTTGCTTAACAGTTACATGAACCAAAAGCGTCAATACCCATAAGGCTGACGCGCCCTTATAAAACCGACGATATCGAAAACTTCTGCCATGGTTTCATCGGCTATACCTCGAGCGTATTCGGCACCTCTGGCCATGATGGCGTCAAGATGAGCTTCATCCTTTAGCAAGTGATTATAGGAGCTGGTGATAGGCGCAAGGTGCTCGATAATCACATCCGCCAAGGCAGGTTTAAAGGTTGAGAAATTTGCGCCTGCAAACTGTTGGCACACTATTTCTGGGGTGCTGTCCGTGAAATAGGCGTAAAGATCTATAAGGTTTTCAGCTTCGGGCCTGCCTTCGAGTTCTTTCAGCGTAGCCGGTATGGGATCAGGATCTGTTTTTGCTTTACGGATCTTCAGTGCAATTGTATCCGCATCATCATTTAGCAGAATTCGGGAATAATCGGACTCATCGGACTTACTCATTTTCTTGGTGCCATCCCGTAGACTCATGATGCGCATGGGTTTGCCGAAGTTCTCCACATCTGGCATGGGGAAATAGTCTATCTCATACTTGCGGTTAAAGGCTCCAGCGATATCCCGGGTAATCTCCACATGCTGCTTCTGATCCTCGCCCACCGGCACATGGCTGGCCTTATAGAGTAAGATGTCCGCGGCCATCAGTACGGGATAGTTATAGAGTCCGGCAACAGCCAACTCACGGTTTTTCCCGGCCTTGTCTTTAAACTGGGTCATACGGTTCAACCAGCCCAGCGGCGTCAAGCAGTTAAGAATCCATGCAAGCTCCGCATGGCCTGAGACTTGGCTTTGGTTGAAGATATGACTCTTTTCAGGATCAATACCTGAAGCTATATAAGCCGCCGCCGTCATGCGTATATTGTTTTTCATGGCCTCGGCAGAAGGTAAAGTCGTCAAGGCGTGCAGATCCACAATGCAAAACAAGCACTCAAAATTGTCCTGCATTCTCACCCAGTTCCTAATGGCGCCTAAATAGTTGCCGATATGGAGGTTATTAGTCGGCTGAATACCCGAGAGAACGCGTTGAGTCATGATTATACCTATTGACCTTTAAATTGATTTTTTAGTTCTTTAAAATTTAATATGCCGAGCATGTGTGCCGTAACGATGTATGTGATCAACCCGCTCGCTACCAACATACACACAGCTGCGATTCTTTGCGTGCCACCATCGACGATCATGTCCATGACGCGAGGTTTAAGATAAAGCAGCACGCCCGCTGTGCTCGCCGTGGCAACAATAAGACCGAAACTAAAACGCGTCAAACGTTCGGTTATATTCAGAAAGTTTCGCCGATTAAGCATATAGCCCAACAGGAATACATTCAACCACGCCGAAGCTGCCGTCGCTAGCGCTATACCAATGTGCTGCATGGACTTAATCAAGATCACACTCAATACGATATCCACAAGCACGGCAATCCCCGCTATTTTAAGAGGTGTAACCGTATCTTCTTGTGCGTAAAAGCTCGTATCAAATATCTTGGTTAACACATATGCTGGCAAGCCTATAGAAAAGGCCATCAGCGCATATGACGTTTGCTGTGCCGCCTCAGCATCGAACGCTCCACGTTCATACAGCATTTTAACCAGGGGTTCTGCCAAGATCACTAATCCAATCATTGCTGGAACCGTCAATAACATAGACAACTCAATTCCTTGATTCTGCATGACCTTAGCTTCCTCGTGGCGGCCGGCGCGTATACTCTTGGCCAACAGAGGCAGCAAGACAGTGCTCATAGCCGTGCCAATCACACTGAGAGGCAATTGATTAAGGCGTTCCGCATAATAAAGGTAGGATATACCACCCACCGGCAAGATGGATGCAATCAAAGTTCCAATCACCACATTAAACTGATGGACCCCTGACCCCAAGGCCACCGGTGCCATTCTCTTTAATAATTTCCGCACTCGAGGGGTCAGTTTTGGAACCAGAAGCTTTAAGCCGGAGCCACTGCGATAGGCAGGAATCAGCACCCAAAGAAGCTGCACCACACCGCATCCAGTAATGGCTCCGGCGAGCAGAACGCCCGAATCGGTTATAACCACTGACATAGCCATCACGAAGCCTATGACAAAAATGTTCCCTGCCATGGGCGATGAGGCCGCTGCGGCAAATCGTTCAAAAGAGTTCAGGATCCCACTGTAAAGAGCCGTTAATGAAATGAATAGTATGAATGGAAAGGTAATGCGGCTGTAAGCAATCGCCAACTCCATCCGCTCCGGCGTCACAGCAAAGCCCGGCACAAATACGGGCACAAGCCAGGACATGAAAAGCTCGGCCACAACTACGATTACCATCAAACAAACTACAAACACCGACAACACTTCTTGTGCAAAGCTATTGGCGCTGTCCTTGCCCTCTTTGGTCAGCAGACCCGCATACATCGGCACGAACGCCGCATTAAAGGCGCCTTCTGCCAACAATCTTCTCAAGAGGCTCGGGAGCTTTAATGCTACCACAAAGGCGTCTGCAGCGGCGCCAGTCCCCAAAAGCGAGGCTGTCAACACATCTCGGAAGAATCCAAATATCCGGCTTCCCAATGTAAAGCCGCTTACGGCAGTTAGAGATCGCAAAAGTTTCATCTAATCCTCTATAGTAGGAATAATCCAATGAGTTATAAGTTATTTTCCAAAACAAATCTATTAAATCTTGGCCTGCTTGTCTCGCACTAAGTAATGTCTGAGTTCTTTCAAATCCACCGATCTAAACAACATGCTCGCCATCGCGTAAACGAACATCCCTGAGGCGACAATAGAACCAAGGCTAGCGCGCGAACTGGTTCTCCGTCTTGCAGCCATGGATGGAAAACCCCCACAGTAAACTCAAGCACTAAGCCCATAAATGTACTTGCCGCAACTATTTTAGGTATTCTGTCGCGCATCCTACGATCAATAACGAAATGTCGCTGCCCCTTAAGCTTATACATCAGCCAACCTGCATTCACCCAGGATGCAATAGATGTTGCCATAGCAATACCCACATGCTCGTAAGGACCAATCAAAATAAAGTTAAAGACGATGTTAGTAATAACACGGCAATAGTCGCAGCATGTAAGGGGGTCTTGGTATCATGACGTGCAAAAACGACGTGGAAAACACCTTTACCAAAACGTAGGCTGGCAATCCCAGCGAAAATGCAGACAGAATCCGCGCCGTCTGAATGGTGCTTTCATGGGTAAATTGATACCTCTCAAAGAGCACCATTATCATAGGTTCCGAAGCGACGAGTAAAGCAATCGATGCGGGCAGTATAAGAAATATGGAAACTCCATAGCTCGATTTTGAGTGATGTGGGCCGTACGCCTTTTACCCGCAGCCATTTGCCGAGCTAGGGTTGGCAGCAACGCCGTGCTAATAGCCACGCCTACCAAACTCAACGGCAGCTGATTCAACCTGTCCGCATAAAAGAAGTAAGATACCGCACCCGAGGGGAGAAAAGACAAGAAGACCACACCAATCAGCATATTCAACTGAATAACACCCGCCGCAAAGCCCCCGGGACCATCAGCTTCATAACCTTTTTTACCGGTGGTGTATTTAGACGCAATGGAGTTTCAGGTGGAAATCATTATTGGCACAAGACCTGTGCAACCAATAGTACTGGGCAAAACCCCCGATGGCAACGGCCCAAGATAACGAATGACCCGGCGTTGAGAAGGTATGCGCAAAAAACACCATGGCGATAATCATGATCACGTTCATCAAAATCGGAGCTGCAGCCCCTACAGCAAAACGGTAGGTGGTATTCAACACGCCCGTATACAAAGCGGAGATAGATGCGAACAGAATATATGGGAACATAATCCGGGTGAATACGATGGTCAGCTCAAGCCTTTCAGGCGTCGCTATAAAGCCCGGCGCAACAACCTGCATCACATAAGGCGCCGTTATCTCGACGACAATTACAAACACCAGCAGAACTATCGCCAAAACCGAAGTACGTCACTGGCAGCCATCCTGGCCTTTTCATTCCCTTCCTTGGTCAACATTTGCGAGAATGTGGGCACAAAAGCCGCATTGAAGGCCCCTTCAGCAAATAGTCTTCTAAAGAAGTTTGGAAAGCGAAAAGCCACAAAAATGCATCCGCAATAGGTCCAGCACCCAGGACTGATGCGATCAGGACATCCCGGGCAAATCCCATGATACGACTCAGAATCGTGTACAAAAACTAAGTGTGGCGATAGATTTAGCTAAACGCATTGAAAACTGTTCTCTAGGTTAATCGTTTTTTTATCAAATTCTGCTACCTTTGACCAGGGTGAATAAAATATGACAACACTAAAACTAACATTTCCCAACGAGGAAGGCATCGATCTTTCTGCACGACTCGATCTGCCCGAGGGTGATGTGAAAGCTTATGCCATCTTCGCACATAATTTTGCTGGCTCCAAAGAATCCTTAGCTGCATCCCGAATCAGCCGAGCCCTCACTCGGGAAGGCATTGCCGTCCTGCGTTTGACTTTACTGGCCTTGGCACAAGCAGCGGCGATTTTTCACAAACCACCTTCAGCACTAACGTAACAGATATCGTCTATGCTGCAAAATACTTGGCAGACAATTTCCAAGCTCCCAAACTCTTGATTGGCCACAGTCTGGGCGGGGCCGCCGTTATTGTTGCCGCCTCTATGATCCCCGAGGTCCGAGCCGTTGCCACCATCGGCGCACCCAGCAACCCTGCCCATGTCAGTCACCTGTTCCAGGACCATATGGAAACCATCCGGGATACAGGCTCTTCTGAAATCCATATTGCCAGGCAAAACCCTACCCATCACAAAAGACTTTCTTGAGGACATCGAGAAGTACAAACTCGAAGGCGTCATTCGTAACTTCTCAAAGGCGCTTCTGATATTCCATTCACCCGTAGACATGACCGTTAGCATCGACCATGCCAGTATTCTATATCGCTCGGCCCGTCACCCCAAAAGCTTCCTTGCCTTGGATAGAGCTGACCACATGCTCACGAATCTCGAGGACGCCGAATATGTCGCTACTATCCTGGCTGCTTGGATGAAACGATATACCTTTTAAGGCTCTATAATTACGTCGCAATCCGTGTTAAGATTTCGACATAATTAAGAGACAAATATGCACGATAGCCCTAACGACCTACTAACAAATCTCGAACATTTTATGGAATTGGTCGCCGACCATGTCTATACCTGGCATTTCGCTGCACAGGTCGCGGCTGTATTGCTAGCAATCTTTGCGGCAAGGCGCCTGGCCTTTGCGACCACTAAAATCCATGACTATGGCAGTCAGTTCATCCAGAAGCTGAAGGAAAACAAGGTCATCACGTTTTTCGAAGTCTGCATGTACATTTACCTGCTCACCATCATTTGGATTGAGCAGTCTATCTTCACCCAATTAAAGTTTGAACCTTGGTTTGTCACCATCACACTTGTGGTGGTTGTCATCTGGATCTTACTGCGCTCCTCCATACTGCTTGCCTCTCAATCGGCTCAATCTAGAATCATCACCTTTGTACTGTGGCTACTCATCTTGCTCTCTTTCTTTGGACAAGACACGAGCACCTTGAACTTCATGAAGAATGCCAACATCAGGATCGCTGAATTTAATATCAATCTCTTCTTTGTTCTCGAAGCGGTTATTATCTTCACCATCCTACTATGGGCGGCCCAATTTCTATCTGAACTTTCCAAAAAGCACATCAAAACCTCCAGCACGCTTTCACCTTCAAGTAAGGTCCTGTACACAAAGATCAGCCGAGTCGCGTTATTTGTTCTCGCCGGCCTTATAGGCCTTACCATGCTGGGCGTAGACTTAACGATCTTCGCTGTCTTCACCGGTGCCTTGGGTTTGGGACTTGGTATTGGTCTTCAGCGAGTCTTTGCAAACTTTGTCTCGGGCATTATTTTGCTTCTCGATAAATCCGTAAAACCCGGCGATGCCTTAGAGATCGATGGCAACGTGGCATAGTGGACCATATGTATGCCAGATACTTTTCCGTCTTTACCAATGATGGCAAACACATTTTAATACCTAATGAATCTGCCGTTACGGAAAAAGTTCACAACTGGTCCTTTGACAACCATCGGAACCAGCTGCATACCTCCTTCACCGTCACTTTTGGCTCAGACTTAGACCTCATACTGGGTTTCGTCACGGACATACTCCACGGCAATAAAGACATTCTCCAGGATCCCCATCCAAGCTGTCTTCTGAGCGACTTTACGGATTCAGGGGCCAAATTCGACATGAGATACTGGGTGGATGGCTCTGTCGCCCGCACCAATCGCATTAAAAACGACATTTTGCTGGAAGTTAGTAAAGCTCTCAAAAAGCATAATATCGAATTCGCACAAGGCTATCCCACTCCTCATCCAGAAGTCAAAAAAGACAAGGCATAATTCCCGAGCTCACTTCCAAGAGCGAAGAGCATATCATGGGGGACCTTGCGTAGATTCTAGTATTTGCATTGTATTCGTGCTACTATTACGGATAAATAATAAGGCACAACCCATGCAAAATCATGTAGATATATTCTCTCGGGCATATGATTTATACAACTACCTCATAAATCACACTTACAACAGTGAGTTCTTCTTTCAAGCGCTGACCGTAGCATTTGCAGCATTTTTGTCTTTTCGCCTCGCATCCTTCGCGAATAGAATTCCTGAGCATGAAAGCGTCCTGATTCTGAAATTGAAGAATAATCGGGTTATGTCCTTTTATGAGATCTGCTTTTACCTATTCTTCTTCATTCTAATAGGCATCCTGGAACCAATTTTTGCAGCTCTTGAGATTGATTCCATATTACTCACATCCGCATCCATAGCACTAGCTATATGGATTGTAACACGCTTGACCTTCAACCTGGGACGGCACTCTCCCGAGGCACGTTTTATTGCGCTAGCTTTATGGGCTGTCGGCTTGTTCACTTTTTTCTCAGCACAGTCTACCGCGCTCGAGTTTCTCAGGAACGTCAGTTTTAACATAGGCAAGCTTGAATTCAATCTATTGTTCATCATTGAGATTATCATCACATTTTCCTTCCTCTTGTGGCTCGCTCACTATTTGTCCTATATAGCTAAACGGGAAATCGACGCCTCTGATAGCTTATCGATATCGCAAAAGGTTCTGTACAAGGAACTTACACTGTTTGGTCTTTATGTTGTAGCTGTCGCAACCGGACTTATCAGCCTAGGCATTGACTTGACCCTGTTGACCGTCTTTTCTGGAACCTTGGGCTTTGGTATTGGTATCGGAGTTTCACGCATTATTGCAAACTTCATCGCAGGTATCGTTTTACTTCTGGACAAGTCCATTAAGCCTGGCGATTTATTGCTGATCGATGGTAAGCGTGGCACCGTGAATCACATGCATCCCCGTTATGTAACAGTCATCACGAGAGATGGTGGCAACATTCTGGTTCCCAATGAGTCCCTGATTAACGAGAAAGTTCACAACCTATCGTATGCGAGCACATATATGCAAATGCAGATTAGCCTGCTGGTCACGTATGGCAACGATATGAACTACGTGAAACAAGTGGTTGATGAAGTATTAAAAGTCGCTCCCGATATATTGGAATCTCCCCCGGCCACATGCCATGTCAGTGAGCTGACTGAAGATTGCATCAAATATGAAGTTAAATACTGGATCAGTGATTCCGTAAAGCATCCCGGTGCCATTCAGCACGATTTGCTTGTGCTTATAACAGATGCTCTCAAGAAGAATAAAATACAACTCTACACCCGTGAAAATCAAGCGTCCATAAAGGCAGAAGATGTGACTTCTGGTGCCCCCCCTATGAAAAAAAGCAGCAAGAAAAAACCCGCCAAGAAATAACCTACAACCGCAGATCAAACGCTGCCGATAGCAGCTTCTGCGTATATGGATTCTGCGGATTCGTAAAGATGGCTTCCGTATCCCCTGCTTCCACCACCTTACCATTGAGCATCACATAAATACGGTGGCTCATGGCACGGACTACCTTAAGATCATGGCTGATAAACAAATAGGCAAGCTTGTGGGTATCCTGCAAGTGCCGTAGAAGTTCAATGATTTCAGTCTGTACAGCTCGATCAAGGGCAGAAGTAGGCTCATCCAGCACCAACAATCTTGGCCGCATCACCAGGGCCCTGGCCACGGCGATTCTTTGCCGCTGACCCCCTGAAAATTCGTGGGGGTAACGATCCTTCACGTCCTCTTTCAAGCCCACTTCTTTCAGGGCTGCAGCCACATGCTCTTCAACTTCAGCCTTCGTTTTAGCTAGACCATGCAGCCTAACGCCCTCGCCAATAATCTGGGCAACGGACATCCTGGGGCTCAGCGAGCCATAAGGGTCCTGAAAGACCACCTGCATTTCTCTGCGATAGGGACGCAAAGCTCTGCTTGATAGTCCCTCCAAGTGAGTGCCAAGAAGCTCGATCTGTCCTTGTGATTTCTGCAGGCGCAAAAGCGCCATGGCTAAGGTCGTCTTACCAGAGCCACTCTCGCCCACAATACCCAGGGTCTCGCCTTGACGAATGGAGAATGATATATCGTCTACGGCTATAAACTCGCTTGTAACTCTGCGAAAGAAACCTGTATGGATAGGAAAGCCCACTCTAATATTTTTAACCTCGACAACCGTTTCAGCCGATTTGGCCACAGGCTTAGGCGCACCCTTGGGCTCAGCCGCCAGAAGCATCTTGGTATAGGAATCCGTCGGTTTGGTCAGCACATCTTTGGTATCCCCAGACTCACGTACCACACCGTTACACATCACATAGGTACGATCAGCCATAAACTTAACCACGCCTAAATCGTGCGTGATCAGCAGAAGAGCCATACCGAGTTTTTTCTGTAACTCTTTAAGCAGTGACAGAATCTGGGCCTGAGTAGTTACATCCAGGGCAGTCGTCGGCTCATCAGCAATCAACAAATCCGGATCACCCGCCAAAGCCATAGCAATCATGACCCTTTGCCGCTGGCCGCCCGAAAGCTGATGGGGGTAGGAATTAATTTTGGCCTCAGGATCTGAAAACCCAACCAGGGTAAGCAGTTCTCTGCACTTGGCTTCAGCCTCGGTCACACCCATGTCCTTATGCAGAAACAAGGATTCAGATATCTGCTGCAAGACCGTCCGCAAAGGATTCAGGGACGTCATCGGCTCTTGGAAAATCATGGCAATTCGGCCGCCGCGTATTTTTCGGATCTGATCGGCTGACATCTGCAACATGTCCTCGCCATTGAACAAGATCTTACCCGTTGGATGACTCGCCCATGGATAGGGCAAGAGCCGCAAAATTGACAAGGCTGAAACCGTCTTGCCTGAGCCACTCTCTCCCACCAAGGACACAGTTTGCCCACGCTTTACCTCAAAGCTGACTTTATCAACGGCTAGAGAATTCCCAAAGAGAACCGATAGATCTTCTACTTTTAAAAGTACATCTTTGCTCATCGGTTCGTCTTTCTGGGGTCGAATGCATCACGTACCCCTTCTCCAATGAAAATCAATAAGCTCAACAGTGTGGCAATAACTAAAAATGCTGTTATGCCCAACCACGGCGCATGCAAGTTATCCTTACCCTGGGCTAGCATTTCTCCTAAGGATGGCGATCCCGGCGGCAAGCCAAACCCGAGGAAATCCAGAGAGGTTAACGTGGTAATCGACCCATTCAGAATAAATGGCATATAGGTCAACGTCGCGACCATCGCATTGGGCAAAACATGCCTGAACATGATAATCGGCGTGGGCAGGCCCATAGCTCGGGCTGCCTTCACATACTCAAAGTTACGAGCACGCAAGAACTCAACCCGCACCACACTCACCAAAGCCATCCAACTGAACAGCAACATCAATCCCAATAACCACCAGAAATTAGGCTCCACCAGACTTCCCATAATGATCAGCAAGAACAATACCGGCAAGCCGTCCCAGATCTCTATGAACCTCTGAAATATAATATCTGTCAGACCTCCGAAGTACCCTTGCACGGCCCCCGCCAAAACACCAATGATGGAGCTGAAAATAGTCAGCGTCAGCCCGAACAACACCGAAATCCGAAAGCCATAAATTATCCTGGCCACTACGTCTCGGCCTTGGTCATCGGTGCCAAGCCAATTCTCCCGACTGGGCGGGGAAGGGGCTGACTGATTCAGATCATAATTGATGGTGTTGTAGCTGTACCGATTAATGGGCCATATCATATACCCCTTCTGGTTAATCAGCTCTGCCACGGAAGGTTCGCGATAGTTAGCCTCGGTCTCAAAGTCGCCGCCGAATGTGGTTTCTGGGTAGGACTTAAACACCGGATAATACCAATGCCCTTCATAAGATACCAACAGGGGTTTGTCATTGCTGATAAATTCGGCGCACATCGTGACCACAAATAAAACCAGGAAGATCCAGAAAGACCAATAACCCCGCTTATTGGCCTTGAAAAACTGCAACCTTTTTTGGGTAATAGGGTTCAACACGTGGTCACCCCTGTCGCTTTTCAAAATCAATACGAGGATCTACAAACATATAGGTCAGATCCCCTATTAAATGGGTCAGCAAGCTGATCAACGTAAAGATAAAGAGCACACCAAACAGCACCGGATAGTCTCGGGAAACAGCAGACTCAAACGCCAACAGCCCCATCCCATCCAGCGAGAAAATCACCTCTATTAACAAAGCGCCTGTAAACAAGATACCAATAAACGCCGCCGGCAAACCGCCAATAACAATCAGCATTGCGTTCCGGAAAATATGGCGATAGAGCACAGCTTTCTCCGATACACCCTTAGCCCTGGCAGTCATCACATACTGTTTGTTGATTTCCTCCACAAAGGAGTTTTTAGTCAGCAACGTAAGGCTCGCAAATCCCGCAATGACAAGTGATAGGATAGGCAAAGCCATGTGCCAAAAATAATCGCCGATCTTCCAGAAGAAACTCAAGTCGTGCCAGTTATCGGAAACAATGCCCCTTAAGGGAAAAATTTTCCAGAAGCTACCTCCTGCAAATAGCACAATCAGCATGATCGCAAACAAGAATCCCGGAATGGCATAGCCAATAATAATGGCACTGCTGCTCCAAATATCAAAGGAAGAACCATCCCGTACAGCTTTCGCTATGCCCAAAGGAATGGAGATCAAATAAATCAAAAGCGTCGTCCATAAACCCAATGAGATGGATACGGGTAGCTTCTCCGCTATCAGGCTAGTCACCTTTCGGTCTTTGAAAAAGCTATCGCCGAAGTCAAAGGTGAGGTAGTTCTTGATCATAATCCAAAAACGGGTGGTTGCAGGTTTGTCGTAGCCATACATTTTTTCAAGCTCGGCTATCAATGCCGGATCCAAACCGCGGGCACCCCTGTACTTGCTCTCCATGGACGCAGCAGCGGAATCAGGCAGTCCTTGACTCATGGAAGCACCCTCACCACCGCCACCCATAAAGCGCGCCGTTGCTTCAACGTTCGTGCCACGAATCTTGGAAATCATCTGTTCCACTGGCCCACCGGGCGCAAACTGAATAATGGTAAAGTTCACCAGCAGAATCCCAAACAAGGTCGGGATAATCAGCATCAATCGACGAAGGATATAGGCTGCCATAGGTTACTTCGATTCCTCATACCACCAGGAATTCAAGTCCAAGTTGTATTTTGGGGTTTTAGGCGGAAAATGGAAATTTTTCCAATAGCCCAAGCGATAGGCTCCCTGATAATACCCAGGCACCACATAATAATTCCATAACAATACGCGATCAAGAGCATGGGTATGGGCCACAAGACTCTCTCTACTAGACGCATGGATGATTTGCTCAATCAGGGCATCAATAACAGGATTCTTGACACCTGCAGTGTTCTTGCTGCCTTTGATATCAGCGGTTCTGGATCCAAAGTACTCTTCTTGCTCATTGCCAGGTGAAATTGACTGTCCAAACCCATCAAAAATCATATCATAGTCGAAATCGTCCATTCGCGCTGTATATTGCGCTGAATCCACCACCCGGATACTGGCCTTGATTCCCAAGGCTTTTAGATTCTCGATAAAACCGTTGATGACCCTCTCAAGATCTGGCTGTACCAACAGAATTTCAAATTGAAATGGTTGCCCTGTCTTGTCATTGGTCAGCACCCCGTCTTTAATTTCCCATCCCGCTTCTTTCAACAGCTTCTTAGCTATGCGCAGCTGATCACGGATGTTATGCCCCTTAGCATTGACAGGCATCTTGAACTCTTGCGTAAAAATTTCTGGCGGCAACTTGTCTTTAAACTGCTCAAGTATCTTGAGTTCTTCACCCTGAGGGAGGCCTGTCGATGCCAACTCACAGTTCGAGAAATAACTGTTGTGACGGGTATAAGTATCATAAAACAGATTCTTATTCGCCCATTCAAAATCAAATGCCAGCGCAATGGCTTTGCGCACCTTCACGTCCTGGAAAATTGGTTTGCGGGTATTGAAGATAAGCCCCGACATACCCGACGGCATCTCATGTTTGATTTCTTTTTTGATATAGTCACCATTTCTAAAGGCAGGGGAATCGTAGCTGTTAACCCAATCTTTGGCTACCTTTTCTAAACGCCAATCTACATCACCCGCTTTAAAAGCTTCTAAAGCAACAGTAGGATCCCGGAAATAAATGAATTTGATCTTGTCAAAATTATAGCGGCCCTTATTCACAGGGAGATCAGCACCCCACCAGTCTTTGACTCTCACATACGTAATCGACTTGCCCGGATCCACACTTTCTATTTTATATGGACCATCACCCAAAGGAATTGTCATGTCCGCTTTATTGAAGTCATGTTTGGCATAGTAGGCTTTGGATAGAATCGGCAATTCCCCAATGATTTGTGGTAACTCTCTGTCATCATCAGTCACGAAATTAAAGCGGACCTTTGAGGGGCTTAGTGCTTCCGCGTTATTGATTTTGCGATAATAGGCAGCATAGGTGGGATGCCCCTTCTTCTTAAGGGTATCAAAACTGAAAACCACATCATCAGCCGTAATCGGTGAGCCATCAGCAAAAGTCGCATTCTTCCGCAGGGTAAATGTAACAGATTTTTTGTCTTCGGCTATTTCTACGGTCTCGGCGATATAACCATAGGCGCTGGAAGGCTCATCATAGGAACGATCCATCAAGGTGGCATAAAGGTACGATGGATGCAGGATAGTCATACCCGCCGCAGGAACGCCCTTGATAATAAAGGGGTTAAGACTGTCAAAAGTGCCAACAACCCCCACACGAAAGGTCCCGCCCTTAGGAGCGTCAGGATTTACATAATCAAAATGCTTAAAATCAGCTGGATACTTGGGGACCCCGTAAAGCTCCAAACCATGTTGAGGCCCCTTGGGTTGTTCTGGCTGTTTGGGCGGTTCGGCCGCATGGACCATCGAGAATAAACTAACAAATACAGCGAACGCCAAACAAATACGATTCATACGATTCTATCCTATTAACAGTTATTTAGCAGTAGCATCACTTTGGGACTGAGCCGCAGACGCGGCATGATCTTGCTTCTCAGCGCCTTCCGCTGGCGTGGCACCCTCAGCAGGTTTAGCGGCTGCCGCAGTCTTACCAGCCTCCGCTGGCTTAGCACCCTCAGCAGGTTTGCCAGCTTCAGCGGTCTTACCAGCCCCCGCTGGCTTAGCACCCTCAGCAGGCTTACCAGCTTCAGCGGTCTTACCAGCACCCGCTGGCTTGGCACCCTCAGCAGGTTTACCAGCTTCCGCAGTCTTGCCAGCCTGGCCAGCCTTACCGGGCTCCGCTGGCTTAGCACCCTCCGCCGGCTTCGCTGCTTCCTCCGCGCCCTTAGGGCTAGCCGTCGGTAAAGGCTGAGGCGAGTCACTCAACGAGTTCAAGTAAGCAATAACATCCGCCCGCTCTTGCGGATTGGTTAGGCCTGCAAAAGACATTTTCGTACCTTTGACATAAGCGGCTGGTTTGTAAAGATAGTCGCTCAAACGGTCAATACTCCACACACCACCTAAGCCAGACATAGCCTTGGAGAAAGAATAGCCAGCAACTTCCGCAACTTTCGAGCCAACAATGGCGTAAAGGTTTGGTCCAATTCGGTTCGGGTCACCCTTGTTAAAGGTGTGGCATGCCGCACATTTTTTCGCGACAACCTTGCCCCGCTCAATATCTGATTTAGCCAAAAACGGCTCAATGGGTTCAGGCCCTTCCTTAGCTGGCGCTCCCCCAGCGGTGGCTACTACTTCGAGGCCCTGTACAATGTAAACGCTTTTAGCGATTTGCTCGGGCTCAACCAGTGCATCAGAAATCTTTGCACAAATCATACCTATCAGCAGGGCCAAAAGACCCGCCGCTGCTAATTTATTAAGCTCAAAACTGTCCCATTTCATGCTTTAGTACCCTGTCTCCATAAAAGACTTTATTTTTGCTGGCTGCCTGAGCAGCCTCTATTCAGAGATAATGTAGCAGTTGTGCTGGCATTTGACTAGCGCCAATAAACCCATAAAAGTAAGAAAATTCCCAAGCAAACCCGATAAGCCACAAACACCGTGTATGTAGAACGCTGAACCCAGCGCATCATGAAATCAATCGCAATGTAACCGGCCAAAAACGATAGCGCTGCGGCAATGACCACATCGCCATAAATCGCGACCTCATGAACCGTTGTCAACTTATAACCCATCAAAGCACTGGCCGCCATGACAGCCGGTATGGACAAAAAGCAAGAAAAACGAGCCGTATCAACCCGATTATACCCAAGCGCCCTTAACGTCGTCATTGAAGATCCGGCCCGGCTTGTGCCCGGAATCACCGCCAGACTTTGACCCAATCCGATAAGGAAAGCAGAACGATAGTTCATATCCGTTAAGGTTTTTCGGGTAGAAATGCGTTGGTCCACCGCATACAAAACCAGACCAAAAATAATACTGGTCCAGGCCATAATTTCAACCTGACGCAAGTGCCCGAACATAACGGTCATCAAAGTCCCCGCGATCACAAGCGGAATGGTGGCTACAACTAACTGCAAAAAAAGCGTGCGATCATCTGATGCTTTAAAGCGCACCGTATCAATGCCGCCGATGAACATCCGCGCTACGTCTTTGCGGAAATAGAGCATAACCGCAAGCAACGTGCCAAAATGCATGGCAACGTCCAACATGACTCCTTGATCCTCCCAGTTCAAAACATGGGGCATCACAACTAGGTGGGCTGAGCTACTGACCGGGATAAACTCAGTCAGCCCCTGAACCAGGGAAAGCAACAGCAGTTGAGAAAATGGCAGCACCTCTTTCCCTCTCGATCATTCCGGTGTATAGTGTGTATATAATCGGTTTTAATTTACGAATCTAGGGAAAAGTTTAACACCATGCGCACCCTCTATTACTCTTGGTTGTGCCCATTTAGCCGCAAAATCCGCATCCTTATGGGGGAGAAGAAGCTCGACCATAAACTTCGTGTGGAAAAGCCTTGGTCTCCCAGTGATGAACTCTTGAGTCTGAATCCAGGCGGTAATGTACCCGTTCTGATTGATGTCAACGAGATCATTATCTGTCACGACACCGCAATCGTTGAGTACCTAGAAGAAGCCTATCCAGGCCGAAACTTCATAGGCGACGATATCTACCAACGAGCCGAAACTCGCCGCTTAGCCGGTTGGTTTGATGAGTTGTTCAACGCAGAAGTCACGCGCAAAATCGTCTACGAAAAGATTCTCAAACGCCATTACGAACAAGCCCAACCGGATGTAACGTCTATCCGAGCAGGGCTGACCAATATCCACAAGCATCTACGCTACATCGAAAGCCTTATAGACGTTCGCAATTGGCTGGCAGGGGACCAATTCTCCATCGCCGACATCTCCGCCGCAAGCCACTTATCCTGCATCGACTATTTAGGCGATGTGCCATGGGATCGCTATCCCCTCACCAAAGAATGGTACGCCCGCATCAAATCCAGACCCAGCTTCCGCTCGTTGTTAAACGACAATATGCCCGGCGTGGTGCCTTCTTCGCAGTATGCGAATTTGGATTTTTGATCCCGTTAATGAAGCCACCCGGTCGTCATCCACGCGCAGGCTCTTGTTCAAAAAAATATATATAGAGAGAGAGCAAGTGCTTCTCATGCCCATTATGAGGTGGGGCTTTGCCCCACACCCCAGGATATTTATGGAAAGCCTAGAATTGTTCTAGTTCCTACTTTTCCCTACCGAATAATTCTGTTCTATATACAGCACGGGAGAGATTCTAGGCTTTTCCCCAAACATCCCGGGGTGTGGGGCAGAGCCCCACCTTAGAATGCGCGTGCGAAGCACGTTCTCTATATTTTTAAACATCCACGCAACCGTGGCTTACAGCGTAAAGGGCTCCAGCTTGCCTCCCCTGCGTTATCGGCAAGGTTTAGAGGACAAAACTCTATTTCTTGCCCCCCCTAGGGATCATAGCCGGTGGTTTTACTCTAGAGTACATATTAACTACTTCTGCCTGACGCCTTTCTTTCTCTTGCCTCACATCTTCTTGATACTTTTTATACAACGGATTTTCCCGCACATCAGATTGAGGAGCTTGCTCTATACCTAACTGACTGCATAATCTTTGAAGAGAGTTACATAGTAGTTGCGTCTTCTTTTTCATCGCGGGGCCGTCCTGAAGTACGATCCGCAGGAGAAGCTGAGCGTCGTCATTGACACCAAGGGACGTCCGATTGTACTGCATTTCTAATTCTACAGCCTTCTGTGTCGTCTTCAGGGCATCCAAGTAATCCCAAATTTCTTGCGTTCCCTTAAGAATGTCCGTCAATTGAGTATTCAGTGCACCCTTAGCAGCAGGATCTATGTGTGGCTGCAGTTTTGCCACAACCTGCTCCAGACTAGATATTGTCTCCCTGAGAATAAGAATATCTTTCCCAAAAATCGGCGTGCTAGCCCTTCCTTCCAAATTGCTATTGTCACCCACTTTGTCCGACGCCACAGAAGTTCCCACTCCCGCAACACCCAAACAGAAAACTAGAGATAGAGTCGTTTTCAGCATTATTTCCTCCTATGATTCTTATTCAATTTAAAGTCTGCATCGTCATAATATTAGTACCCAGGCTCATCCCACATATGAGGGATGGTTCTGCCGGGGCCAAGCTTATTACCCGGAGCGGCCGCCGCCGGACTCTGTTCTTGTGCCTTGCTAAAATCCTCTAGGAGCTTTTTATAAAGCAGACTTTCCCCCTCAGTCAATTCAGGTTCTGGTTCTTGCTGTATACCGTGATGACCGCATACATAAGAAAGTGATTTCATATTTTTTTGCGTTATTTCTTTCATCGTAGGGCCGAGATCAAGCATCATGTCTAGAAACGCCTGGGTCTTGTCATCCTTCTTGCGGACGGCTGCCGGATTCATCTCCCGGTCTTGCTTCACAATTTGGCTCGCCATATTGATGAATTCGAGATAATTCCTCATATCCTGCTGCCCCTCTGAAAGACTCTTCAGATGGAGATAAAGCTCCCTCTTATCAGCATGATCTAGGGGTGCCTGCTGTCTGGCCTCGATCAATTCCAGCCTAGATAATCTTTCTTTAGTAGCAAGGATCTCATCCTGAATGCTTTGGATTATTGCTGCAGTCCTTTGGGGTTCACTTATCGTGGCGAATTCCTGGCTATCTTTTTCAGCATTTGAAGCCGCTGCAGTTCCCACTCCCGCGACTCCCATATAGAAAACCAAAGATAGAGTTCTTTTCAGCATTATTTCCTCCTGTGATTATCATTCATTTTAAGGTCTGCATCCGCATTATTATTTGAGACCAGACTCGTCTCTCATTTGAGTGACTGACTTGCGGGGACCAGGAGAAGAAGCCGGCGCGCGCCCCGTCGGACGCTGTTCTTGCTCCTTCAAATAATCCTCCCGATACTTTTTATAAAGAGGATTATCCTGCCCCCTTGGTTCTGGCTCCTGTTCTACACCGAGCCGACCGCATAACCTGGAAAGGGAATCCATATTTTTTTGCATCTTATTCTCCATCTCAGGAAAGTCATCAAGTATCATCTTAAGAAAATCCTCATCACATTTTGCTGCCATAGAGGGCCGATGCATCTCCTCGTTTAGCCTCACAGCTTCTCTCGCCATTTTAATACATTCGAGATAATTCCCTATTTCCCGGGCTTCCCATGAGATAGCTATCAACTGGGGAGTAACCCAACTATTATCGACAGTATTTACAGAAGGCTGCAGCTTAGAAACGACCTGCTCCAGCGCAGACAATCTTTCTTTGATAATATCAATTTCTTCAGTATTGCCTTTGGCTTCTGCTGCAGCTTTTCTACCATCATTCATCGCCACCACTTCCCAGCTCGTTGGACCATATTTTTTTGAAGCCACAGCAGTTCCCACTCCTGCAATACCCAAACAGAAAAGCAAAGATAGAGTTTTATACAGCATAGTTTCCTCCCGTGATCTTATAAAATATAACTATATATCCCTGGCCCTGGCCTTGAATTAGTAATCCGTGCTCATCCCTGCCCAGCTCTCTTCCATGTCTTTTATGTCTTTCTTTGCCTTTTCTAGATAGTCTTCATAAAGGGCATTTTTTCGCTCTTCTGGTCCTTCTTCTTCCGAGATACCAGTCTTAACTGCAACTTGCCGATGAAGTCTCACTGCCTGCGCCGCCAGTGTCCCTATCCGTTCGCGATCGCTTTCTATCTGGCGCAAAATATTCTCACCGACCGAGGGGGCATAACTAAGACTATGGCTTGCAGCTTCCTCTTCCTTTCTTTTCTGATCTAGAGCTAGACGATAGCAGTTAAACCAATCCGACACTTCCTCGCACCTATCCATGCACAGCTTTAACTTGTCTTCCACTGCTTTGTTATTGACACCGATTTTTTGTGAAAAGACAACTTGCTCCAACCTAGATAATCTCTCATCGAGACGAGACGTAATTTCTTGATTTGCTGTAGCAGAAGTCACTGCGCCCACATCAATGTTGTCACCTACCTTGTCCGACGCCACAGAAGATCCCACCCCCGCAATACCCAGACAAAAGACCAAAGATAATGTTCTATTCAGCATCGTTACCTCCCGTGATCGTTATTTGCTCCCATATTAAGGAAAGCTTATCTGGATAAAGTTTATGAATCAAGTGCGTATAAACTAGCTCACAAAACTGACCAAAAGATGATGACCTATAACGCCTCGCTTGCTCTTTACCGGCAAATTTGGTATATTCTTGATGATCTTAGTTAAGATCGCTGTTGAAAATAGAGGTCTATTTTCTTGTTTAATTTTAAGGATAAATATTATGGAAAGTTTAGTTTTTATGGGCATTCTAGCCCTACTTGCAATTGTCGTTATCGCTAAGTGCGTCACCATCGTTCCTCAAGGTACTGAATACACCGTCGAGCGCTTTGGTCGTTACACCCAAAGCCTGGGGCCTGGCCTTCATCTGATCGCACCCTTCATCGACAAGATTGGACTTAAGGTCAACATGATGGAAAACGTCTTTGACATACCGTCTCAAGACGTGATCACCAAAGACAACGCCCGGGTAACCGTCGATGGTGTCGTATTCTACCAAGTCCTGGACGCAGCCAAGGCTGCTTACGAAGTCCGCGATCTGAACGGCGCGATCCGCAACATCACCATGACCAACATTCGTACCGTGATGGGCTCCATGGACCTGGACGAGTTGCTATCCCAACGCGAGGTTATTAACGCTCGCCTGCTGCAAGTGGTCGACGACGCGACCAGCCCTTGGGGTACAAAAGTAACGCGTATTGAGATCAAGGACATCGCGCCTCCCGCAGACCTGATTGCCTCTATGGGCCGTCAGATGAAAGCAGAACGGGAAAAGCGTGCCAAGATTCTCGATGCAGAAGGTGACCGACAGGCAGAAATCCTGCGCGCCGAAGGTGAGAAAATTGCGATCATCCTGCAGGCCGAAGCCGAGAAGGAAGCAGCCTTTCGCACAGCAGAAGCTCGCGAGCGTTCCGCCGAGGCTGAAGCCAGGGCAACCGGTGTGGTTTCTGAAGCTATTGCTAAGGGCAGCGTACAAGCAATCAACTACTTCGTTGCTCAAAAGTACGTGGAAGCATTGAAAGACATGGCCACTTCCGATAACAGCAAGGTAATCTACATGCCCCTGGACGCCAGCGGTATCATGGGCTCCATCGGCGGCATCGGCCAGCTGTTCAAGGATACCTTTGACGCGAAGAAGTAAAGCTTTTCTGAGTTAATTTCTGTGTTAATATTGGGCTTCAGCGCAATCTGAGGCCCACCCATTTTGCTTATTTTTCTAAAGGACATAAAAATGTTTGAATCAACTTTCTGGACCTGGCTTATCCTAGCTGGTGTCCTCATCATCCTGGAGATTACGACTCCCATATACTATTTCCTATGGCTCGGCATCACTGCCGCCATCGTTGGCCTTATCTCGTGGATATTCCCAGACATGGACTACGTTTGGCAGCTCCTGCTGTTTTCTTCCCTCGGCTTTGTGAGCGTCGTTATCGGCCGCCTTTACGTCAAAAGCGGTGAGGAAGAGGTCGAAGCCTCCCTATTAAACCGCCGAGCTGAGCAATACATGGGCCGCACGTTCACTATGGACGAAGACATCGTCAATGGCGAAGCCAAAACCCGCATCGACGGCATCACCTGGAAAATAAACGGCCCCGACTGCAAAGCAGGAAGCAACGTCACCGTGGTTTCCATAGTACAAAAATCGATTCTCGTGGTTGAATTGGAAAACTGACACCAATTATAACTCGCTTACTAGTACGACTCGATGATATAATTCTTTAATGCCCATATAGAAGGCCATCAAGAATTATGCATTACAACCACATCCACGCCAGTCATAACCATATGGTTACGGCCTTTAAGGTCCGATTCTGGATCTGTTTAGTGCTGACCGTACCTATATTGATGCTGTCGCCCATGTTCATGATGATCATCGGTCATGAGGGTTATGTGAATTTCAAGGGACAGAATGCTGTCCTTTTTGCCCTATCCACAATCGTTTATTTCTACGGGGGCTGGCCTTTCTTGGCGGGGCTCTTTACGGAACTAAGGCACCGCATGCCGGGCATGATGACTCTAGTAGCCGTTGCTATCACAACTGCCTATGTATTCAGCACAGCCGTGTTGCTAGGCGCCAAGGGCGACATCTTCTTCTGGGAGCTGGCTACGCTAATCGACATTATGCTCCTTGGTCACTGGATTGAAATGCGCTCTATCATGGGTGCCGGCAAGGCCCTAGAGACCCTGGCCAGCCTCCTTCCCGATAAGGCCCATTTGGTCCTTGATGATGGCACGGTAATGTTCATACACCTGTTTGAGGTTTCACGAGGAGATCATCTGCTCGTGCGCTCCGGCGAGAGCATTCCCGCCGATGGTATCGTTGTCGAGGGCCACTCCTCGGTCAATGAGTCTATGCTCACGGGAGAATCGATACCCATAGAAAAGCATGTAGGTGATAAGGTCATTGGCGGCTCACTCAATAATCAAGGATCCATGACCATTCAGGTCACTCAAGTGGGTGAGGACGCCTACCTTTCGGGCGTCATTAAAATGGTTCGAGAAGCCCAAGCCAGTAAATCAGAAACCCAAGACCTCGCCAACCGAGCGGCCATGTGGCTGACCGTCATAGCCTTAACAGCAGGTTTACTGACCTTTACCATATGGGTTTGTCTTTCCTGGACCTATTTGTCCTTCGCCATAGAACGGGCCGTGACCGTCATGATTATCACTTGTCCTCATGCCTTAGGGCTCGCAATTCCTTTGGTGATTGCTGTAACTACATCTCTGGCCGCAACTCATGGTCTCATTATCCGCAACCGTAATGCCTTCGAAAACGCCCGGAATATCAACACGGTCATTTTCGACAAAACCGGTACCCTGACCAAGGGTGAGTTTGGTGTAAGTGACGTCATACCCTTGAAAGCAACCTGGAGCAGGGAAAAGATCCTAAGCTATGCGGGCTCTCTCGAGCAGCACTCAGAACACCCCATCGCCTTAGGCATCGTCTCTGCTGCCACAGACCTACTTCAGGTCACCGACTACCTATCGCACCCCGGCTTAGGCACACAAGGCACCATTAAGAACAAGTCAGTGAAGATCGTCAGCCCCGGATACCTCCAAGAGAACGGGCTAGACCATCCCAACCCCGTCCTAACGGCCCTAGGCTATCAGGGCAAAACGATCGTTTACCTATTAATCGATGAGGAAGTCGTCGGCGCCATAGCCCTGGGAGATACTATCCGCCCTGAATCGATGCGAACGGTGGCACGTCTTCAAAAAATGGGCATCAAGTGCCTGATGTTAACCGGGGACAATAAGCATGTAGCCAAATGGGTTGCCGATGAGATCGGACTTGATGAATTCATCGCAGAAGTGATGCCAGGCGCCAAGGCAAATCGAGTAAAAGACATCCAAAACCGCGGGCACATAGTTGCCATGGTAGGCGACGGCGTTAACGACGCACCCGCCCTGGCCCAAGCAGACGTCGGGATAGCCATCGGCGCCGGCACCGATGTTGCCATAGAAAGCGCCGACGTTATACTGGTCAGAAGCAACCCCGAAGACGTGGCATCACTCATCGAGCTCTCTCGTGTCAGCTACAGAAAAATGACCCAAAACCTAGTCTGGGCGACTGGCTACAACGTCATAGCCATCCCCGCAGCCGCCGGCGCACTCGCCACATTCGGCCTAATTCTCAGCCCCGCCATGGGCGCCGTTCTAATGTCGTTGAGTACCATTATAGTGGCGATTAATGCAAGGATACTTAAACTTCCATCCTAGCCAGTAAAGGATCATAGAGCCTTCACCATTTTTCTCATAAGTACTCAAAAGTCGCCTACATGCAATGAAGCAACTCTCCTTCTGGAGAGTTGCTTCTGAACTCTGCCCCGAATTACCACTTATAGGTATCGAGGAATTTCTGGACTTCTTTTTCGGCTTCTTCTTTTTGATATCCGTATTTCTTTTGCAGGATACCTTGAAGTTCTTCTTGAGTCCCTTTCATCTGGGTGATGTCATCATCCGTGAGTTTGCCCCACTGTTGCTTCACTTTACCCTTTATTTCGTGCCATTTTCCCTTAAATATATCTTCGTTCATGTTTCTCTCCCTTTCTCTTCATTATAGTAAGATGTGAATAAGCTGCCCCCTCTCGGTTTCTATGAAGAAAAAAAGAGGGGGGCAATTGTAATAGGCAATATTGCTTAGCGTTTATTCTGATCGTAAGGGTTTTTTTGTTCGTTAGGATTCTTAGGATCGTTAGGATTCCGTGGATCGCTAGGAGTCTTAGGATCGTTAGGGTTCATGGGATCGTTAGGATTCCTCGGCTCGCCAGGATTTTTAGGATCTTTAGGGTTCTTGGGATCGTTAGGGTTCCTTGGATCACCAGGATTCTTAGGATCGTGAGGATTTCTTGGATCATCTTGATATGACATGCTATTTCTCCTATAATGTGGGCACAAAATTGTGCCTCATCGTGTAGCATACAGGAGCCTAAATTAACATTTATTTAAGGAAGCCTAAAAACCTAAATATAATTTTGTGACCCCTCAAGAGGCCTTACAACGTGCGAAAAACTGAGCATCAATCGTCGATACTGCTAAGCAAAAAGCCTACACCACCTGACCACTTTTTTTGCTCTGGATCTCATCGCAAACTGACTTGATCTCATTAAGCTTCTTCAATAATTCCTGGCTATTATAGGATGTCCTCTGTGCCAGCTCATTAGCTTTTTCCGCTACTTCATCCAGGTGGTGGGCATTGACCGCTTCCATGGACGCGTTCAGGGCGAGCATGTTCGCTTGCGCCGATAGTCCGTTAATCAACTGTACGGTATTGTCTATTTGTTGAGCCGCAACCTGCGCCGGGTCTTGCCCCGCGACCGACCCGAACAACTCACCAACGGGTGCGGGCTGAGGCTATTCAGAACCCTCGCCAGCCTTCCGTACTCATCTTTCCGCTGCAAATAGGGCACATGTACTTTCGGCTTGTCCCCCTCGCCAATAACTCGGCCGCATCAATGAGCCTTTGAAGAGGTATAGTTATCCGTCGGGACGCCACAAATCCATACATCACGATAGACCAATAAACACCAATAAAGGCCATAAATAGGTCTGCAGGTAATCCAATAAACTTATGCCCTGCACATGGCTCTGGATATACCAATCTTGACCAGCAAAGCTAATCAGCTCAGTGCTCGTTTCATGACTACCCATTTCTTGCCCACCCAAGTTATTAAATGAGGCCATTACCTGCCCAGCGTGATCATGAATCTCAAAGGTCCCCAAAGCGTTTAAGTTTTTGGCTGTAGACGATAGGACTTGAGACAGAAAATGGTGCTCGTCGAAATCACCCAAACACCGGTTACATGCCCATCCTGGTTACGCATAGACTTGGCCACAGGCATGAACCGCCAGGGTATCCACTCCGTGCACCTCTTTCAGGAAATCAAGATCCTTAGGAGATTCAATAAACGCATCTTGCGAAGTCAAAGCCCGTTGAAACCAGCTCGAACGCTCAAAACTCTTGCCCAGTAAACTTGTCGATTCCAGCGCTTTCCCGGCAGCGTCCTTCGTATTAATGCCGGTCACAACGCCATCTCCGTCAACCATCATAACGAGTCTATAGTCCGGATGACTAGCGACCACCAGGTTACAATAGGTTTCCAGATTCTCGACCTAGACGCCAGCAATCCCTGACCGGTCGTAAACGCTTGCACATCTCTCAAACGTTCACGCACACGAAATTCAAGTTCTGTCCTAACCATCTTGGACGCATCTTCTGCCAAATTAAAGGTTTGGTCTTTATGGATATAAACCATCAATAATTGCGATATGACGAACAACGGTATCAGGGCAAATCCGATAAATGCGAGCGCGAGTTTTCTTTGGCATAAGTCCATCCAATAGCTTAAGTAACTCAATCCTATAGGGATCTTAAAAATTCTCAAGGGATAAAATCAGTATAGCCGCTCAGCGATCGGTTTTCGCGAGCTCTGCCGCAACGGCATCTACAGCTGCCACCACTTGATCCGGCAAGGAGCCACCAGCCTGAGCCATATCGGGGCGGCCGCCACCACCTTTTCCGCCGAGCGCCTCTGAGGCGATACGAACAAAGTCAACGGCATTGTGGGTAGCCGTTTTGTCCTGAGTCACCGCCACCACCACGGACACCTTACCTTCACTCACCGATGTCAACATCACCACACCCGATCCGATCTGTTTCTTCAACTGATCGGCGATCGGCTTCAGGTCATTGGCAGGGATATCCTCGAACTCGCGGTGGAGGAACTTTACTCCATTTATCTCTTGCGCCGCTACCTCTTCAGAACCCTGAGATCCACCACTGGCAAGTTTTTGCTGTAGATTCTTCACGTCCTTTTCAAGGCGCTTTTTCTCTTGTAGCAGCCCGTCTAGCTTGTCGGCCACATTGTCTGGGGAACTCTTAAGCAGCATCGCACTGGCGGATAATTGCGTCTCCGCATTTTGCACATACTCCAAGGCCGCCCCGCCAGTTAATGCCTCGATACGGCGGATGCCGGAGGCAATACCTGTGTCCGAAAGGATCTTGAACAAACCAATGTCACCTGTGCGTGTAACATGCGTGCCGCCACAAAGTTCAAGGGAGTATTCCTTATCTCTATTCGCGGACTTCTCAAAAGACCCGCCCATGGAAACCACACGGACTTCATCATCGTATTTCTCACCAAAAAGGGCCATGGCCCCTGTTTCTTGAGCCTGCTCCGGCGACATCAGGCGCGTGCGTACATCCGTATTTAAACGTATGCGGGCATTCACGTCCGACTCAATCTTCTTAATTTGTTCAGGCGTTAATGGCGCATTATGACTATAGTCAAACCGCAGCCGGTCTGGTGCCACCAATGATCCCTTTTGCACAATATGTGTACCCACAACATGGCGCAGAGTTGAATGCAACAAATGCGTAGCCGAGTGATTGGCGCGCAGCTTGGTGCGTCGTTCTTCATCAATACGCATGCTAAGCGTATCACCCACTTTGATGGAACCGCTCGTAATTTCACAGATATGGGCCGTCAGCCCTTTCATCTTATGGACAGTATCTTTTACTGAGATCTTAGCCGATTCACTTTCAAGCACACCCGTGTCGCCCATTTGTCCACCGGATTCCGCATAAAACGGCGTCTGGTTCGTGACAATAGACACCTTATCCCCTTGTGAGGCCGACGAGACCTGCTTACCATCTTTGACGATAGCCAGAATATTGCCTTCGGCAACGGGCGTTGAATAACCTAAAAATTCTGATGGTCCTAATTTATCCAGAAGCTCAAACCAGACAGCTTCTTGCTTTTGGTCACCAGACCCCGTCCAGGAAGCTCGGGCATCAGCCTTTTGTTTTTCCATAGCCGTCTGAAACCCAACCAGATCCACATCTCGATTTTCCGCCTTCAGCACGTCTTGCGTCAAATCGAGGGGAAAACCAAAGGTATCATACAGCCGGAAGGCCACATCACCTGGAAAGACTTGGCCATCTCTCAGCTTATCGGTCTCTTCCTTCAGCAATCGTAAGCCGCGGCCCAAAGTTTGCTTGAATCGGGTTTCTTCAATCTCAAGAGCCTCGGTAATTAAAGCTTCTGAATGCTCCAGCTCCGGATAGGCTGCGCCCATCTCTTTAAGGAGAGCCGGCACCAGCTTATACATCAAAGGATTCTCGGCCCCCAGGATATGAGCGTGACGCATGCCGCGACGCATGATGCGGCGCAATACATATCCTCGACCCTCATTAGAAGGCATCACTCCATCGGCAATCAGAAAACAAGACGAACGCAAGTGGTCTGCAATTACACGGTGGGATACTTTTTCCTCCCACGTAGTCGCTTCACGTCCCAAGGCATGCTGGGATGCATGAATGAGATTCTTGAACAGATCAATATCATAGTTATTGTGGACGCCCTGCATCACCGCAGCTACTCGCTCAAGACCGCTGCCTGTGTCGATGGACGGTTTGGGCAAGTCGATCATCTCGGCCCCGGGTGTAGGCACTTCATACTGCATGAACACCAGGTTCCACAGCTCCACAAAACGATCTCCATCTTCATCGGGACTGCCAGGAGGGCCACCCGGAATGTGACTGCCATGGTCATAGAATATTTCCGAGCATGGCCCGCAAGGACCTGTATCACCGGCAGACCAGAAGTTATCGGATGAGGCAATGCGGATAATCTTCTCATCGGGAATACCAGCAATTTTATTCCACAACTTGGCAGCCTCAAAGTCCTCGGAATAGACCGTTACCAATAGGCGATTTTTATCGAGTTCAAAGTCCTTAGTAAACAGGTTCCACGCCAATTCGATGGCGTGCTCTTTAAAATAGTCGCCGAAAGAAAAATTACCCAACATCTCAAAGAAAGTGTGGTGACGGGCGGTGTGTCCTACATTTTCCAAGTCATTATGCTTGCCGCCGGCCCGCACACATTTTTGAGCAGACGCCGCGCGTTTATAAGGCCTGGTTTCAAGCCCCGTAAAAACGTTCTTGAACTGTACCATACCTGCAGCCGTAAACATCAGTGTGGGATCGTTTTGGGGCACCAAAGAAGAGGAAGGCACGATCGTATGATCGTGCCGTGCAAAGTAGTCCAGAAAATGAGTTCGAAGTTCAGAAGTTGTTTCCATAAACTTATACCTTAAGCGGCAACGTCCTCGGTGCTAGCTTCCGCATCATCGCCGATCATCATGTCGCGCGCCACATTGCTGGACTGAGCACGAATAGCTGCCTCGATCTCATCAGCAACAGCAGGATTTTCCTTCAGGAAGGTACGCGTCGTTTCCTTGCCTTGTCCAATTCTTTGGTTGCCATAGGAATACCACGACCCAGCCTTCTCGACGATACCAGCCTTTACGCCCAGGTCAATGATTTCGCCGGTTTTGGAAATACCTTCACCGTACATGATATCAAACTCAACCACCTTGAAAGGAGGGGCCACCTTGTTCTTAACGACCTTGACTCGAGTCTGGTTACCTACAATTTCTTCCCGATCTTTGATCGCACCAATGCGGCGGATATCCAGACGGATGGATGCATAAAACTTCAGCGCATTACCACCTGTCGTCGTCTCGGGATTGCCAAACATAACGCCAATTTTCTGGCGGATTTGGTTAATGAAGATAACCGTACACTTGGTCTTGGAAATCGAACCCGTTAGCTTACGCAATGCTTGACTCATCAACCGTGCCTGCAGACCCATATGGGAGTCACCCATGTCACCTTCAAGTTCCGCCTTCGGCACCAAAGCCGCCACACTGTCTATCACCAAGATGTCAACACCACCTGAACGTACCAACGTATCCGCGATCTCAAGGGCTTGCTCGCCGGTATCAGGTTGAGAGATAAGGAGTTCATCAATATTAACACCCAGTTTACGGGCATAAACAGGATCAAGAGCATGTTCCGCATCAACGAACGCCGCCACACCACCAGCCTTCTGGCATTCAGCCACCATATGTAGAGTCAACGTTGTTTTACCTGAGCTTTCAGGACCATAAACCTCGATGATGCGGCCTTTTGGCACACCACCAACGCCCAGAGCAATATCCAAACTGATAGATCCCGTCGAAATCACGTCCTCTTCGACGATCTCTCGCTGACCCAATTTCATGACAGAACCTTTACCAAAGGCTCGTTCGATCTGACTTAACGCGGCTTCTAACGCCTTATGCTTGTCCATTCATACCCCCAATTATTTATCCTACAGTTATTTCACAATGCGGCCTTTAATGCAATGGCTGTTTGGAAACTATTGCGCCTTCTTTTTCTCACCCTTTTTTGTGTCGGTTTTATTCGTTGTCTTCTTCACAGTGGACTGCTTATGACCGGCTTTTTTGCAATTTTCATCTTTTGCATCTGCTTTTTTAGAGTGCTGCTTATTGCCTTTAGTAGCCGTCCTATCAGACTTAGGTTCTGCCATGTCATGCTTTGTCTCGTGAGAATTCGTAACATCATGTTTATAATGAGATTCAGACTTACCTTGCACCTCCGCGTTAACTGCCCCTGCGTTAACTGCTCCTGCATTATCAGCTGGTTTTTGTGCTATATCGGGATTATGTACTAAGGGAGCGGCACCAGACTGTATCTGCTCATCTTTAACCTGCTGAACAACGGATGGTATAGGCGCATCATGATACGGTTCAGTTGTTGGCAGAGGACTCACAACCACATGTGAATCCGTCGAAACGGGCGTGACAGCTTGGGCCTGAGGCTGGGCCTGCTGCTGTTGTGGTGCAGCACTGGCTGTATTATTTGAGTCTTCTGCTGCCAGATTCGTCTCAAAAGACCAGTCGTATGAAGCAGTTTCTGCGTCGTCAACGGGCGCAGCTACCGGAGCAACCGCTTGCCGTTGGGCAGGCACAAGTCGAGGTGGGTTATTTGGGTTTCTTGCTGCAGGTTTGGGGGCAAGTCCTTGTTCAACAAGTCCTTGCTCAAACTGTTGAGGGGCCTCCTGCTTAAGAGCCGCGCCTGCTTCTATTTTCTGGTTCGGCGTCAAATGCTGAGTACTCGCCAGTTTATGCACAAACGCAAGATTCGTGCGAACTTCGCTTTGACCTAAATCCTGCGAGAACAGCTTGGATGCTGTGTCCATATCTCCCGCAAGGCCATAAGCCATAGCCAAGTTCTGCCTGTCGCGGGTGGTTGCACTTTCGCTCTCCACCACCTCGTGTAAGATTTCGATAGCCTCTCGGGGTTTACTAGATAAGGCCAAGGAGAGACCATAATTTGATTTAAGGTTTGTGTCCATCGGCGAGGCAGCAATAGCTTGTCGATACCATTTTTGGGCCTCAGTATGTTGCCCAATCAAGTCATTACAAACCGCCAGGCCATTTAAGGTACCCGCATCACTTGGGTTCATCTCATGGGCCTTTTTATAGGCTTCTATGCACAGCTTCGGTTTCTGTGAGGCTGTTTGTACACTGCCCAGCTCTTTATACCAAGAAATCTCTCTTCTATCTTGCGGCACCGAGTTTAAAGTTTGCTGAGCCGCCGCAGGATGGCCGGTTAAACGCAAGCATTGGCTGAGTCCGATATAACCTGCAATCATGGTTGGGTCTACCTGTATGGCTTGTTGGTAGGTTTTCGCAGCTACTTCGAAATTGCCCGTCTTGCGCATGGATTCAGCAACTCGAAAAAGCGAGCCAGGGTTATTGCTCGTGCGAATTTCATCATAATTCTTTTGCGCTTCAATTCTATCCTGTTTGTGTTGCTCACAACCGGCCAGAATGATCGGGATTAAAAGTAGGATTTTCTTTTTCATGATGTGCTTCCCTTTGAATTTATTTTCTAAATTTAAAACATAGTTATGAACCTTATGCAAGCAAATCTATAAGTCTTGTAAAACTTATAAACCATGCCATACTGAAAGAAAATATTAATAAACAAGACTGGCTTCATGATCGCACTTGAGCTCTTCCTTATTCCCGCCTGCTTTTATGCGGCAGTTCATGACTTTCTCTTCTATCGAATTCCCAATTGGGTTGTCCTCTTTATTATAGTTGCCTTTTTTATCAAAACCTTAGCCATGATTTTTATGGGGGCACCACTTCAGATTTTGGTTGAACCAAGCATAACGTTTGCTATAGCGCTTATCGTTGGCTTCGCCCTCTATGCATTTGGAGTACTTGGTGCAGGTGATGCAAAGTTACTGGCAGCTTGCTCTTTGTGGATGGCAGAAATAAACTCATTACAATTCATAGCCTTAGTTTCTCTATCGGGTGGATTACTAGCTCTATGCTATCTTATTTTGAAAAATCCCCTTGCATTTATTCGGCAACTACTGTTATCTAAAATTGTAAATAAATTTGAGGGAACTTCCCTCATTATAAAAGAAGAAAATATGGTGCCCTACGCAATCGCGATTTTCGCAGGGGTTGTGTGGACGGTACTGAAAATGGGGTAACTTCCAACAAGATTTAATACGTTGAATGATCCAAACCAAGCTAGGACAAGGTAAAAGTTTCATTAGCTGGCCCAAGAGAATAGACAACGTAGAAAATCAAATATGTGGCTGGGGCAAATGAAAAATAGAGACCTTACAATAATCGGCTTAGCGCTCGTGGTTTCCGTAGGCGTTGCTTTCGGAACTAGATATATACTTCACGGGGGAGAAACAACAACTGCCAGCATGACGAAAGTTATGGTGGCTTCTAGTGATTTGCCTGTGGGCAAACGATTAGATCAAGCAAGCTTCCGGTGGCAAGATTGGCCAACGGATTCCATCCAGCCTATGTATATCACTGACCAAGATAAAAAGGGCTCTGAGGCCCTCATCGGCTCTATGGTTAAGTCGCACATTAATCCAGGCGAGCCCATTACTAAGGCAGATTTGGCAAATGAAAAAGGCTATTTGTCTGCCATGATTGGTAAAAATATGCGGGCCCTGACCATTCCCTTGGATAATAAATCTAACATCAGCGGCAAAGTCCTACCAGAAGACTTTGTGGATGTTGTTGTAGCCAGACGCGATCATGATAATTACGTGGCAAGCACGGTCGTCAAGAAAGTCCGTGTATTGGAAATAAATGGAAGCATCGATCCAGACGAAGTGGTAGATGCTTCACATCCAAGACCTCAAAGCATCACTCTGGAAGTCAATCCGGCGCAAGCGGAAAAATTGGCTGCATCATTACCCCAGGGAACACCAGTCATCACTTTGCACAACAATCAAGATGATACTACGCCTGCTGTTGAAGAGGCAAAAGTAAAACCAAAAGAAGACGACAGTGTTACTATATTCCGTGGTAATGAATCACAAAAAATAGAATTGAAAAGCTAATTGGGAGACACTTATGGTGAGCTATTCAGGATCAAGAACTATGAAATCTTTCAAAGTGAAAGTGGCCCTTTTATCCTTGGGTCTGTTGCAGGTTTGACATACGAGGCCTTTGCTGAGACACCCAAAAAAGGCGGCAAACAGCAACACAAGAAGATGGAAAAACAAGAGATTGTCGATAAGTCTGTTCGTAAGACTTTAACTATTGAGCAGCATACGGCGGAAATAGTTGAATTGATAAAAATGTGACTGAAATCTTTGTGGCAAATCCAGCGATCGCAGACGTGACCGTCAATGCCCCAGGCGTGGCATATATTTATGGTAAGAAACCTGGTGTCACTACAGTTTTTGCAGGGACAAAGGATGGCAAAACGGCCCTCAACATGGAAGTCGACGTAACTTACAACCTGCGGCCTTTAAAGAGGGCAATACAAACCGCCTACCCCAATGAACGGGTTAATCCGCAGTCAACTCCTTCCGGCATCGTACCTGACGGAGAGGTCTCAAGCCCAATAGTCTCAAAAGAGATGGTTAACATCGCTCAACGATACATTGGTGATAAGGATACAGTCATAAATAACCTTAGCATCAGTTCGCCAACGAGGTGTATATCTCTGTAGTGGCTGAAGTTAGCAGAACTGTTTTGCATCAGCTCAACATCAGCTTAGGTGTTGCGGACCAAATCGGTGACTTCGCTTTCGGTATTTTGACAGGTAGACCGGGTTTCGCCACTGGCTTAAATAACCCCTTTACAGACAATGGTAATCCTGGGTTTATCCGAGCATCGGGTAAGACTCCTCTTGGTACCATAGGTGGTAACTTGACCAGCAAGCATTACCCCAGTCTCAGTGTTGTAGGTATTTTGGATGCCCTAAACCAGGAAGGTCTATCTACGGTACTGGCTGAACCTAACTTGATTGCTCTTTCCGTGAAACGGCCAACCCTGGTAGGTGGTGAGTATCCATTTCCGGTTCCACAGGGTAACCAATCTGTGACTATTCAGTTTAAACAATATGGTGTGCAACTTGACGTAACGCCTACTGTACTGTCTGGAAATCTGATCAACTTGCACGTTCGGCCAGAGGTCAGCGCCCTTGACCCCGCAAACGGTACCAGCGTACCGTTAACCAACGGCTCGATCGAAACTATTCCTGCCATTAAAACCAGACGTACTGAAACAACGGTCGAGCTTGCGAGCGGATCCAGTCTAGCTATCGCTGGAATGCTGACCAATTCACTAAGCAACACCCTTAACGAATATCCAGGTTTGGCAGAATTGCCAGTCCTAGGTGCGCTATTCCGCTCACCACAGTTCACAAGGGCCGAAACCGAACTCGTTATTATCGTGACGCCATATCTGGTTGAACCAGTAAAGAACCACGATCTGATGACCGGTTGGGATAATCTTCAGTATGCAAGCTTCTTGGGCATGATCTTAAGCGGTCGTCTAAACAATCCGAGAAACTCTCCTGAAAAGCCTTTCGATGGTTTCACCTCGTATCTGTCAGATTCTGGTGATGCAGCTTCGGTCAGCGATGTGTCTTTCGAAACCAATCTAGCCGATGGCACTGGAATACCTACTAATGACCAAGCACGTGACTCGCATAAAAACCTATTCAACCGACCAGAAGATCTAGGTCAAGGTTCTGACGTGAACCTTGCTGGATACGCTGGTTTCTACACGGAGTAAAGGGATGACCATGAAAACCTTAAAAAGAATAACTTTGCTGTTAGCTATCCCTGTAGGGTTGGCAGGATGCGATGAGATCTACACAGATATGGGCTACGGAGACGTAGGTCAGGCCCGAATATGGACTGAGTGGAGAGCAGACCAAATGGAAGTATCTGAGTACGGCAATAGAAAATGCGATGGATGGGACTATAAATAGATCGCAGTGTATATCCGGAAGGCGAACCAGATATGGGTTGCTCTCAGGCATATAACCTGGCCCTGATGGTTGAACGGAAGAGTGATCTCATAGAAGGTCGTCCGACTGCTAAATCCGACGCGACTCGTTCCCACTTGGTCACTGAGGAGTACCGTGAAGCCAAGACTAAGGAGCTTATGAAGCTTGAGAAAATCATGCAATAAGCTAACACTCTAAAGGTCAATAAGCTGGCTGAAAAGCCAGCTAAACCCTAAACTGCAAGGGCCGCATTCGTTGCGGCCCTTTTCTTTTATTGCATCAAATTCGGGGGATATTCCCATCTCGTAACGAGTCTTTAAATTTGTAGGAATATCAAAGTCCATACATATATGACGCTCATGGGGCTGTAGGATATTTTTGGTGAGTAGTTTTAGGATTTACCCCGCCTTACACATGGAAAACACGGGTTTCCATAACTGAGCAGGGTCAAAAGGATAGCCGGTTTTGAATTTTTAGCTAATCGTGTTAAGGCATGACATTCAGTAGCAATATCTTTTTCGGACCATTTGGAATGGTGGCGAATGAATTCATCTTGTTCTTTGGAAAAAGACCGGTGGGCGCAAAGACTGAACTGCTTGTGCGACGGGAATTCCCGTTGAAACAAGGGCGCGCAAGTGCATGAGTTTGGCAAAATGTTCCGTTGAGCGAGCGTAGAATAGCCATTTCCTCCGCACCCAGAATTTTCGCCTCATGGTAAGCTCTTAACACGGGAAAAAGAATCCGGTCACCTAGCCTTGTCACCAGGGGCCTCACATTTGCCTCACGGAAATCGGACATACAAGCCTGAAAGTGCTCGAGGCCAACTTCTGTGACCCGGCTCATATAAATGGCAGCTTCTGCAGCGCCGAAAGAACAGCCTCTACATTGTCTTCCATATTCTGGATAGCATATATTTGGGCCTCACGGCTTAAAACAAGCCCCTGAGGTTGGGTCATTTCATTAAGAAAACTTTGCTTATCGCGGGCCTGGCTCAAATAGCAGGTCACAAAGGCCCCATTCTTGGACTTTTCATGCAGAAGTTTCAATTTCTTGATAGACGTGCCCACCATGGCAGGAATTATAAGCATCACACCCGTTTTGGGGGCCTCCAGATGTCCCTCAACGGTACTTGGGACTTATCAGTGGCATCCTCCAGTACAACAATGATTGATCACTGGACGCTTTGGAAAACAAATCCCCCTGATTGTGCAGCAATGAAGGATCTGCAAGAAAAGTTTGTCTGGTCAACCCACTGCACCTGCGCACCTTTAGCCTTAGCGAGGCGCTCTACCAGCGCGTTCACCTTGTGCATAAGGTAGGCATCGTGGGTGCCATAAAGAAATATACTGGCTGCCCTGAATCTCCTAATGCTGCGTAATCGGCTTTCATTTCTTGCTCAACAGGTAGCTGGCCAGATGGATATTGATGTCATCGGCCATCATCTTAAGGGCCTTATCCGTGCGCCCTCTTCCGCCACGTCCGCTGAATAGGACTCCGACCGGGAGTTCGAACCCAATGGGAACGAGGCCACTTGGGAAACCGTATCCGTAAATTCAGTTTTACCGGTTTCAATATTTTCCAGTTTGATCGTCCCGGTGATAACCAATTCCTCAAAGCTAGAGGTTTCATCACGCCTGAGACCTAGCTTGTTTCTGTGTTCGGTCGATGCTCACCTTCAATAGGTACTTATTTGAGGGCGAGCTGTCTGCAGTCATCGTATCGATCAGATAATTTCTCAGAACCTGACCTGGCCGATTGGCTATTACGTCGACCTTGATTTGGCGCAGCTGAGAGAGGCAGGCATCGTCCTGCAAGGCGCCGTACATAGGCTTAAAACCACAGCCTGCCAACGCGAGGGCAAGGGCCAGACTAGATAACGATGTTAACGAGTTTATTCGGGACAACGATAATTTTTCTTATTTGTTTATCTTCGATCATACGTTGTACGTTGGGCAATGCCAATGCAGTTTTCTTAATCTCTTCCTGATCCCCATCGAGAGCCACTTCCATAGAGCCTCTCAGCTTGCCATTGATCTGCAAACCATTTCGACTGTGTCATCCTTGAGATACGCAGGATCAGCCTTCGGCCAGGGCTCAAAAACCAGTAATTCCTTTTGCCCCATATGCGACCACAATTCCTCCGTAATATGAGGAATAATTGGATTAAGTAGCTGCAGAAACGTCTTCAGTGCCTCCTCAAGAGCGTTCTTGCTCATGTGGGTGTAGTACTTTTCAAAATCGTTATGAAACTCCCTTAAGCGAGCCACATATTTATTGAAGTGAAAACGCTCCAGATCGGCTGTACCAGCGCTGATGGTCTTATGCATGAGCTTAAGGATGTAATCATCACGATCGCCTGTCGTCGAAGCCTTGCTGAGCTGCGCTCGACATCCACCAAAAATCAAATGCGATTCAGATACCGCCAAATGCCTTGAATACCGGAATCGGTCCACTCCAGATCACGGTCGGGCGGACTGTCAGACATCATAAACAACCGGGTTGTGTCAGCCCCATAGGATTCCATGATCTCATCAGAATCGATAACGTTCTCTCTTGGACTTGCTCATCTTTTCAGAGTGTCCAGCGTTACCGGTGACTCATCCTTAACGGTCACGTAAGAACCATTGGGCAAGCGTTTCACTTCTTCGGGATAAAGCCAGTGGCCCGATTTATCCTTATAGGTTTCATGGCATACCATACCCTGTGTCATAAGAGCCTTGAAAGGCTCATCAAAGGCCAGATAGCCGCACTTCCGCAAGGCTCGTGTGAAAAAGCGCGAGTAGAGCAAATGCATTACTGCATGCTCAACACCGCCAATATACTGGTCAACAGGCATCCAATAGTCTACAGCAGCTCGATCAAAAGGCTTATCAGAATGAGGAGAACAAAACCGCAAGAAATACCAAGAGGATTCAAAGAATGTATCCAAGGTATCGGTCACGCGTTCAGCTTTTCCACCACATTGAGGACAGTTCACATGCTTCCATGTGGGGTGTTGATCCAGTGGGTTTCCTGGCTTGTCAAAGGTCACATCCTCCGGCAACACCACAGGCAAATCAGCCTCGGGCACAGGGACAGGACCACATGAGGGACAGCGGATGATAGGAATGGGACATCCCCAGTAACGTTGACGGGATACACCCCAATCACGCAGACGATAGGTAATGGCCTTACGTCCGCTACCTAGGTCCTCTAACCGTTTGATCGCCGCAGTTTTGGCTTCATCTACCTTAAGACCATTTAAGAAATCAGAATTGATAAGGATTCCATCACCCGTATAGGCGGCCTTTGTGACATCTATCTCTACATTAGCATCAATGACTTGGCGAATAGGCAGGTGGTATTTGGTCGCAATTTCGTGATCTCGTTCATCATGGGCGGGGCAGCCAAATATAGCACCGTGCCGTAATCCATAAGAACGAAGTTGGCAATATAAACGGTAAACAGTTGCCAGGACTATTAAAAGGATGCTGGACTTTGAGATCCTCTGTACCATTACCCTTCCTCTCAGCCTTTTCCATATCCTCTCAGGCTTGTACCTAAGGAGTCGGATCCTTATAAAGGCGTCCGACTGGACGGTTGGCTGCGAGCTCTTTGCTAAGGGGTGGTTGGGAGAAATCCGCCAAACGAGGCTCCGAACAGAGTGTCAGGGCAGGTTGTGAGATCTCGAGCTCTTGGTCACGGCCCACAAGTGGGAGATCAACAACGCAAGCACCCTCTGACCGGCCAATCCAGTTGCGTTGCATGGTGACAACCTTCTCTGGCCAGCCTTTAATAGTATCTAGGGCATCGAGCAAGCTTCGAGCAAAATTCTGAGTTTTCAAAGTCCACTGGGAAAGACGTCGCCTCTCCACGGGCGCACCAGAGCGCGTCCTTTTGCCATCCACGACTTGTCGATTCGGCCGAGAACTGTATATTCAAGACCGGATCCAGTTGATCAGGGATTCTTTTTCATAACTCAGGTCGTTCTCTTAAATAGTCGAGAAGAAGCTTCTGTTCTTGAGCGTAATAGGTCACATCGCACAAGAAGCAAACTCGCGGCTCGAGTCGTAGCGTAACCAACGGGTCTTCAGCTGATCCGCATGCTAGGCAATGTTCTCGTAAGTCCATTTGCTCGGATGAGATTGTGCCTAATGGCCGGATTCTCCCGCAGGCAGATCCATCGGCATCCGACCCATTGGGTGTAGCACATTATGGCCCTGAGCTAGTTCGGAACGAGCGACGATATCACCCAGGGTATATGAACACGCCGATATGGATATGGCGGAAGGATAAGGAACATCTCAAGCACGTAGTACTTCGGCTTGTCCGATGTCGTCCGTCGCCTTAAAGACGTGACGACTGTCCCATGCCGCTCGCCATTGGGTTCGTCTGCCGAAAATTATATCGCTGTTCTGACTCATTGGTGTCTGAACCTTACCATCGACTTTTAACTGCCTGGCCTTGTTAAGATGGCCTCTTCACAAAATCATTGACCGTTTTTGGATCCACTTTTTGGTCTACCAAGGTTTTTGGGCCTGGTTATAGACTTGGCTTATAAATCGATACGGCGAATACCCGTCTGCCCGTAATCGGCGATCCAACACATAATATGCCCACCTTTTAGGCGTCGTTCTCTGACCGTTGTGGGTGAGATCCATTCCGTCAAAATGACACGACGAAAAGGATCTACACCGTCCGCAGGGGCAGTACCAGACTCGTATCCAAGGATGCTCGGCACAGGACTCATTAACGGTAATACCTGCCGCCTCTGCACCTCCGTGCTCTTGTCGCCACCAGAATACGACAAGATACTCATCGCTAAACAGCTTACCAAGCTTATTATGGGCGCCGTCTTCTTATCGTCTAGACATCTGACTCATCTTCAATGTTACAGGCCGAGACTCACATCCCGTCAAGGTAGTAAATGCTGATAAAATTCCAGAAAGTTTTATGCTTACGACATATTCACCTGACTGTTATTACTCTACACATGTAGTCATTCCACATTTTAAGGATTTTCCAGAAGGGATTTTATGTCGTGTTTCTATAAACCAGTCGATTTAGAATATCCTTCATGACGAATGCTAGTACAATTTTAACCCTAGGAGCTCCCTTACGATTTCAAACAAATTGCTGATTGCCAGCGCACTGCACTGATATCTCTTTCCAGCCATGTTTGCGCATCGGACGACGTGACGAAGTGGGTAAGCGCGGCCGGGCGCCAGCCGCGTGGTAGAGAGTCTAGCACCAAAAAAGACTAAGGCCAAAAAGCCTGCATTGGGGGATCGATCGCTATTTTATTTTTGAAGAATATACACCTGCACCTGACTATAAGGCTGCATTTTTTGAACCTCATGCCCTATATGAATTAGGCAAGAGCCGCTGTCACAAATAAACAAAGGAACAGATGAGCTCGCTTGGCTATCATCCAGAGGTTGTGGTACCGAACAAGTAACTATTTGGATCTTTTTACAAAAATCGCTTACTCCTGATAAGAAGATAATAACATGCAGGTAAAGCTCGTCCTGGAAAACAGGTAGGCCTAGCCCAGTTTTCAAAGGGGAGGATATGTCACCGTGTTCATAATAAACTCGACTCTCTTCACCCGGCAGCTAACACAACGGTCACTGAAAAATAATTTTCCCCTGAGGTATATCAGGGTTGTTTGCGCACGACGATCCTGAACTCGTCTTCCGCGTCCACTGAGCTCGGCGATATGGTTGGGGGTTTGCCGTATTCTCTTGTCCTGGGACAGGGGACAAATCGAGATGGGGAGCGACCATGCCAACACCTTTTTCGGCGGCTCCCCATTTTTCTAGGACGTGGC
>CAWAEF010000012.1:0-17339 GCA_963780985.1 uncultured Alphaproteobacteria bacterium | reverse complement strand
GCTCTTTTGAAAGCACTATGGAAATCCTGAGTATCCTGTTCTTGGGGGTAGAATGGTGTCATCTGCGCCGCCGCCAAACCAGGATTTCTGAGTTACAATATGCCTTGTGTTCATGTGAACCGCCGGGACCAGGGGAGAGTGCATGTGGGCTACCAATGATATGCCCGACGCCCAGAACTGCGGGTTTTTGTCCGCGCCAGGAATGTTTTTTGGAAATTCAGGTGCGAACTCGCCGTGGACAGTGGACACATTGACGCCCACTTTTTCAAACACCCGTCCGTGCATAACACCCATAGTGCCGCCACCGCCGCCGTCTCGGCTCCAGGGGGTGAATTCGAACTTGCCTGCAGGCTTGTCGCTGCCCGTAAGTTCTTGTTCAATTTTCTCAAACTCAGCACAGATCTGGTCACGCAAATGGGTGAACCATTCCGTGGCGCGTTGCTGTTGTTCTGGGTGGATTGATAATCTGTGTCTTTGCTAAGTGTGGCTGTTCGCATTATTCTACCTCCGGAAATAAATGAGTCGCTTGTCTTAAGGCCTTGCCCACAACCAGGGCTGCAGCGACGGCCACATTGATGGATCGGCATCCCTCTATCATCGGGATAAAGACCGAATGAGTACAAGCGGCGCGCACGTCATCGGGAACGCCTGTGCTTTCTCGGCCCACCAATAGGATATCCTCCTTCTCAAAGGCAAAATCAGGATGAATTTGATTCTGCGCTGGGAGATAAAAGAATAATGCGCCTTTTTTGCATGGCCCGCAGGAAGTCTTCCCACGAGGCGTGGCGGGTGAGTGCAACTTTATCCAGATAATCCATACCTGATCGTTTCATTTTTCGATCATTCATGATAAAACCACAAGGTTCGATAATATCAATGGCGACACCCAGGCACGCCCCGAGCCGCATCAAGGTGCCAGCGTTTTGTGGAATTTCCGGTTGGATAGAGAGCAAGATTCATGAATTTGTTGTATAGACCAGTTGGGTATGGATGCAAGTAAGAGGAGTATGACATGTGGCAATTAGAGTTTGAACTACCACGGGCGGCAGCAACGGCCTTCCAGGATGCGTTGGCAGAAATCTTCGAGACAATGCTGATTTTTGAGTCCGAGGACAAATCTGCTTGGGTGGTTAAGTTGATCTTCGAGCAAGAGCCTGAGGCTCACATATATGAGCAGATTAAGATTCTAGCCGGTGAGTTTGATCAGCCAGCGCCTGAGATTAAGACCATTGAACTGCCTCAGATCGATTGGCTAGCAGAAAACCGCAAGGATTTCCCAGCTATGACCATTGCGCCATTTTATATCCATGGCTCGCACTTGCCGGCGTCTAACGATGGTCAGCTCATCCCCATTCAGGTGGATGCGTCGCTGGCATTGGAACAGGTGAGCATGCTACACCGCGGCTGTTTAGAAATGATCGCCAAGATTGGCCAGCCAGACGCGGGTGCCAGGTATTGGATTTAGGTTGTGGTACAGCAATTCTTAGCCATTGCTATGGCAAAGTTGTGGGACGTCCCATCTGGGCCAGTGATATCGATGAAGACTCGGTCTGTGTATGGCTGCCCAGAATTGCCTGGATAATCATGTGGAGGTTGCAAAGTACATACGTTACATAGCGAGGGCTTTAATCACCCGGATCTGAAAGGGGCATCGCCTTATGCTTTGATCGTGGCGAATATCTTGGCAGCCCCTTTGTGTGAGTTAGCACCTCAGATGAAAAGCAATATTGCGGTGGCTGGTCGTTTGATTTTGTCCGGTTTACTTGTTGAACAAAAAGATTTGGTCCAACGGACCTACGAAGAGAATGGTTCCCATTCCTAGAAGATAATATCATAGGCGAGTGGGCGACACTTTTGTTTGAAGCCACCTAATTTCATCAGCGTGCATTTTCTTCTTGCCTAATGGCGCTATAAACACATACTTTAGTGGCAAGACACATATAAATAGATTAGGAGGAAGCATGTCCACAGCACCCCTTATGCCCAAGGCAACCGCTATTTGGTTGCTGGACAATCCGACTTTGACATTCGAACAGATTGGTGATTATTGCCATCTGCACGCATTAGAGATTAAGGCCATTGCTGATGGTGAAATAGCCGCCGGTATGGCGCCTTTTGATCCTGATCGCCCATGGCCAGTTGAACATGGAAGAGATCGAGCGTTGGCACGACACCGAGTTGCCCGTTTGGTGGCTCAGGAGCTGAAGGCTGAACTGGTCCAGAAGCGTCGCGGAGGTGGCCGTTATGTGCCTGTTTCTGAAGCGCGCAGATAAACCTGATGCCATCTCATGGATGCTGAAACATCATCCGGAAGTCAGCGATGCAGAGCTGTGTCGTTTGTTGGGCACAACCAGTCCGACAATCAATGCCATCCGCAACAAGACCCATTGGAACTCAGTGAACCTGAAGTCAAGAAGTCCGGTGTCGCTGGGCTTGTGCACTCAGGAAGAGCTGAACCAGGTGATTGAGGCCGCAAAGCCGCTAGTTGTCCAGACGGCTTTCAAGAGCAGAAGATTCTGTCTGACCTCATCCAGGGGTTGAGTCGTTTTTGGGCGCTTGTTGGGCCGCATCATCATCCCCGGCTTGTGACTGCGCTGCTTTTTCTTGTCGGGCCTTTCTTGCAGCATTAACAGCTTTTTCAACATCCAGCGCCTGATCAACGGCTGATGCGCCCAAGTCTGCGGCTTTGGTGGCAGCATGGGCTGCATCTGTTAGTTTCTTTTCTAGCATATCTCGCCTGGCGATCATGTCGGCGTGTTGTTTTGCCATTGCTTGCAAGCAATAGGATGTAAATGGAAAATTCGTGCACATCGTATCCATGTCACAACCAGCTGTTTTAGGCTGGAGAACACAGACCGCTGCTTTTGCAAAGCCGCGCATTTTATTGGTCACATTGGCTTCGTTTTCCGTATAGTTTTCATTACGGGTGTTCGGTATTTTATCTTGGTCACAACGACTGATCAGATCTGGCTGGGCTTTGTTCTGGTCATAGCATGCTTTCATGCTTGCGTAGTTGGTGCCATTACTTTGGAATCCAACTTTATCAAAGTTTCTGCAGGTATTCTCGCACCAACTAAATCGTGGATTACCTGAGGCTGCGCCACAATATTGGCGGCACTGCAGAGCGGGATCTCCTGATGGAGGGTTTGTTGCGAGATCGGTTATGTCTGCTGGCTGAGGCCCTTTGCAATCTGCGACTAGAGTATTGATACAGTTTGCTCGGCATTTGGACTTGTAGCTATCTCCCACGCCCGTGTCGTCAATGCCTAAAAAACTCAGGAATATACCCCCCGCAAAGGCTGAGCTTTGCCCAGGATTGAGTCCGATATCGCATGAGTTAAAGCATGCTCTATTGAAAGGGCACATGATCAGGTCCTCACAATCTCCCGTGCTCACGCATTTGGTCGAGTCACATCTTTGCTTCTCATAAGCATCAGGGTTGGGATTGTCTGGATCACATTTTACAGTGGTTGCCGTGGCTTGAGCTGAGGTCATTATAATTAAACACAGCCAGAGTCTGAAAATCTGTTTCAGCATATGAGTTGCCCTTTTCGTTGATTTTGGTACCTATTGATCATCGGTGCTATCTGGGTTGTTTATGCTCGCCAGAGCCTTTTTGGCGGCTATCTTTGTGGCAAGTTCTCCTGCTGCAACGCCCGCTAGATCACCTGTTGCTTTATCTGAGTAATCGATCGTGCCTTTTTCCTGCTGAGCTTTTTTTTGCTTCATTTTACTGCTTAGCTCCGCCTGATGCTGTGTGCATACCCTCGACCAGGGATGGTCTTCGCATAGTTTGCTTCCACATCCGTAGGCTTCCGGCTTGATTAGACACAAGGCCTCCATGGCCAAACCAGTCATTTTCTCTTTTACATTTTCCTTGTTGTTTTGGAATTCAGCGTTTTGAGGAATATATTGGTTATAATCGCAAACTCCCTTTTTTTGTGTAGGATCTACGATGTATACCCCTAAAGCGTCGTTGTTTGCATTCTCAGCGTAACATTTAGCCAAGGGATCAAAGTTGCGGCAAGTTCCTTCGCATTTGCCGAAGCGACTGTCCGAATCTTTCAGCGCCGCCCCACAGTATTCACGACAATTACGCGCAGGATCCTTTGATGGTGGGGTCGTGGTTATATCAATAGGCTGAGGCTTCTTGCAATCATTCACAATATTTGCGACGCAATTGTTACGACAGATGACCTGATAATCGCTTTCTGCAAGTTTAGACAAGCCAATGATACTCGCAAAAAAATTGCCGACGACAACGGCAGTTCCCGTGGGATCAAATCCGATGTCACAGTTGTTAAAGCAGGCCCGGTTGTAAGGGCACTGGATCATGTCATCGCAAAGGCCGTTGCTTATACATTGTGTGCCCGTATCGATATCATTCGAATCAAAGCTTTTTGCTTGATCCGAGACCAGCAGAGCCAGGCAAATGCCTATCAGTCTTAGTATGTATGTTTTTTTCATGTTCTTCCCGTTTGTTTACTCTTGAGGTGGAGGCGTTGCATCAGCCGCCTGTGGATTTAAATTGCCAGCTACATAGAACTTTATTGCATTTTCCACATTGATTCTTGAGGTGTTGGCTTTGGCCTGTGCAGCCTGCAATTTTTCATTAGCAGCTGAACTCGCATCAGTTGCGTCAGCCGTCTGTGCTTGCGCATTTGGATTGGCTGCTACATATGACTTTATTGCATCCTCCGCAGCACTTTTTGAGATATTGGCTTTAGCTTCTGCAGCTTCCTGCTTTGCATCAGCACTAGCTTTCTGCTGGGTTAGTAAAGTTATAGCTTTCTCGGTATTTATAACGTTAAGCTTTCCTTCTTTGATAGCGTTTAAGGCTGCATCAGACAGGGTCCCCGTCGCCTGTAGTTTATCTGTAGCATCCTTTGCAGCTTGCGCTTCTGCTAGACTAGCTTTTGTATTCTCCAGGCGGGCTCCAGCTATAATTGCATTCCAGCGAGCGGTAACAGCGGCTAATTCGTCATCCCTTGCTGTTTTTACGGCTGGTGTGTTCCCCAGATTTGTGCCAGCCGTAGCTGCTTCCCAGCGAGCATTGACGAAGGCTATTTCGTCATCTCTTGCTGTTTTTACTGCTTGCTCAAGGCTTTTAGCAATCTGCTGTTTTAATATATCATTGCGCTTTCTTATCTCTTCAGCACCCAGTATTTGAGCTTCAACGCCTTGTTTTGATGTGTCAAGATCCTCGCCCTTGCTTATCTTTTTTTCGAGGTTGTTCGTCTGGGACATCTCGCCTATAACTTTTTGGGTGCCAGTCGTCACAGCCTTGTTATCTTGAACAACGACCGCAGCTTTCCCGGCAGTTTCAAGTCCCTGCTGAGTGGCAGCTTGCTGAGAAGAGTCTGTTTGCTGAGCTGTATCTGTACCCGTAGCATCCTGAGCAAGAGCATAATCCACAGACAACAAAGCTACAAAGCATAGCATTGCTGATTTTAATGCTGACTCTAATAATAACGTCATCTTCATCTCCGTTATTCATTGCCGTTTATTAAATAGTTCACAATTTATTTAAGCATGAAAGCTTTCAGCTTTAGCATATCTTATATTAAGACAAAGTAGTATACATGTGGTTAACAGGTTTTCTTAATGAAAACCAAATTTGCTCGGTCTCCGAATGCCATCTATCCATCGGTGCTTGTTGGAGATGGCTGGTTAGGATTGCCAGGATCCGCTGCTTGAGGAACTTTGCCTGCTGGGCTGTTCCCCTGATCGTCCGCTGAAGGCTGAACTGCTTTGTCAGTGTCTGTTGCTTGAGGCTCTTTGCCTGAAGGGCCTTTCCCCTTATCCCCCGCAGATGACTTGGCATCTGTGCCATTGTCCTCTGCTTTAGGCTCTTTGCCTGAAGGGCCTTTTCCCTTATCTCCCGCAGATGACTTTGCATCTGTGCCTTTGTCCTCTGCTTGAGGCGCCTTGTCTTCAGAGGCGGCGCCTGACTTTGTGCTAATCTGGCCGTTGACTATAGGGTCAGCCAAAACCGCTTGGGTTGGCTCTGCAGAGGCCTGCAACAGCTTCGCGAGATTTTGTTGTGCAGCCTCGAGGGCGGTATAGTCATTGGCCTTAGCACGCGCTGCTTGATCGTTTGGATTAGCCTCTGCGGCAGTAAGCTCAGCAACCTTTTCATTTGCCAGTTTTGAAAATTCCACAGCCGCCGCCTCAGTTTTATCTTTCTGAGCCTTTTCTGCGTCCAGCTTGCGACAGAAGGCACCCCACTCAGCAGGTGTGTATTGTGGGGGCATATTAACTCCTCGGTGAACACCTGTTTCTACGTCCCCGCCTTCAGAAGATGTGCCGCTTGCTGCAGCTTCTTCAGCAGACTTTGCATCCTCAGCCGCCTTTTCAGACATGAGTTGATCTACAAGGGCCTGATCCTGTTGCGCATCCTCATCGCTGTAAGCGGCGGCTGGCTGATTGGCTTGATCTAAGGTTGTTCCAATAGCTTCGACCTGGCCGCCCAGCTTGTTGAGCTGTGCTTTGTATGCCGCCATCGCCGCATCTACTGTAGATAATTTGGACCTTGACTGGAGATCACTCAATTTTCTCATAGAGTCATCCGTCTTTTGCCTTGCTGCATCGACTTCTGCCGCTGCGTTATTGTATGCTTCAAGATTAATTGCAGGATTCGCAAGCTCTCTAGCAACCTTTGCAGCGGCTTGGGCTGTTTGTCCCGTTTTATTGAAGCCAAGAGATGCGATCACAACTTTGTTGGCTAATTTCTTGAGCAAGTCCTTGGCAAGCTTTTTCAGGGCCTGCTTTGCCAGCTGTATGCCAACTCTCACTGCAACTTGGACTATTACTTGAATATAGTCAAAATGAATGTCCTTGTTTTGTTTCCATAGGGCTTCATTAGAGATGCCATTAGCTTGTCCCATACGCATCGCCCAAGCAGCAAGGATGAGTGTGTTCTGTTGCATTTCGGGGGTAAGCGTTGCGGCATCATTGAGCGCTACAGCGTCATCCGCGGCCTTTGCACCTTCCGCTGACATAAGGAAAGCAGAGACACTTAAGGTTGTTAAGATCGAGTACTTTGAGAGGTTGCTGTTCTTTTTTACTGGCATGATATTATCCTGCTGTTTTAGCGCTGGGAGCAGCGTTTGCCGCCGGCGCGGTGTTAGGGTTAGCATTTGCTTCTGGTGTGACGCTAGCGGCAGCGTTAGCGTCAGGCGTAGCTTTGGGAGTAGCATTTGCATCCGGTGTGGCGCTGGGGGCGGCATTTGCGTCGGGCTTAGCGCTCGGAGTGGCGTTCACATCCGGGGCGGCGTTTGTCTCGGGTGTCGCGCTGGGTGCCGTCTCCGTTGTGCTCTCTTCCGCAGCCTGATTAGCTTTTGCCAAAGCTGCTGCTACATCTGACCCTGCTTGGTTAGCCAAATCTATTTTCTCACTTTTTACATCAAGGAATCCTTTTGTTGGCGGATCGCCCCACTGATTGCAATAGGGACCTAAGGAAATAGGATCAACAGCGCACATATCCACTCTGTCTTTACAGGCTGCAGCATCTCTAGAACTCATACAATCTGCAATTTGCTTTTTTAGAGTCGCCTCAATTGCGGGTCTGATATCGCTCCATCCAGAATATTGTGCTTGTCCCCATTTATTGCAACGAGCACCCTCTGGATTTCTGCGGCATGCCTCTAGCTGTTTTAAACATGTAGCTGTTGGGTTATCTTTACATGCTTGCATCTTAGCAAAGTCTGCTGCCTCCTTAACCTTCAAGGCGGCTAAGGCTGCCTTGTCAGCTTCATCTTTTGGCTTAGTTATGCACAGATACCTATACCTTTTGTTGTCATTAGGAAAGGTCACTTGGTTTGCAACCCACCCTATAACCGGCGAGCCCACTGCTTGAATAGCAAATTGACACCAGCATCTATCAGGGATGGCACTACACCCGAGCGCCCCTCCCAATTCTTTATTTCCTCGTTCGATGATTTGCTTCATTTCTGCTTCAAAGGCGGGGCAAATTGTTTGGGGCAAAGGAACGTAGGGATAGACGGTCCACTCCTCTAGATAACCAGCATATTGCTGAAGGCATTTGGTATACCGCTCTGCGGCGGAGGCGTTCGCACTCTCGCTGGGCAGTATTAAAAGCAGACCCAGGCTAGCTAGCTTTAAATGCATAAGAAACTGTTTCTTCAGGTTATTCAACATTTCCGTGTATTTCCTTGTTCTGAATTACAAACGAATTCATTTTTCGAGGCTACCCCCTCACATTCCAGATTACACAAATACTTGCTTCATGATTAAAACAGTTGAATCTATTATCTGAATATAAAATTTGTATGCTTATTCTAAAATACTACTATTAATAAAATGCTAACACAATACACACAAAAGATCGTCCATGTGAAGGCACTGACATGACTGGCTAATGAATGAAAGGTGGGCTTACTTACTCCAATTGGCCGCTTAGAATCACCTCTCCCCTTGTGGGAGAGGTCGGCCGAAGGCCGAGTGAGGGTTATAAATACTGCTTGTTTCTACCCCTCACCCCTACGCTTCGCTCCGGACTTCTCCCACAAAGGGAGAGGTGAAATAGGGCTGCGTTAGCATGGCCACTTTTGGTGTGTATTTACAAAAGATCAAATTCTTGTGGAAAGCCAGATAGCTAACCGGGCTCCGCCCTTTATAGCGGAAGATAAGATTGGATAGCCAACCGCTTGTTCGGCGCCATGGGCGAGGCCCGTTTCTCGATGCTCATTTTCTTCTTCGCGGCATTTGGTGATAAGTTGCTCAAGTTCTGGGTCCTGATCGCCGCCGAGTTTGGCTTGCTGGCGGGCATAGTGCTCGTCGATTACTTCCTCGACCGCTACCGTACAAGCCATAGCGGCCTTTTTGCCCATCAGTGCCGTTCCTGCACCCAAAGCAAATCCAAAAACGGACCAGATGGGCGACAGTGCGGTTGGGCGCACGTGTCTTTCGACCATCATCTCATTAAAACGTTCCAGATGTACCTTTTCTTGGTCCAACATGTGTTCCAGCAAAGGCCCGGTTTCAGACTTTCCCAGCACTGCGAGCTGACCTTGATAGATGCACACAGCTCCATGCTCGCCGGCTTGGTTAACGCGGATCATGCGCTCAATCTGGTTATTTAAAGGTCTATCGCCGGGTAAACTTTTTTGCTGCTCTGCCATTGCAGAATACTCCTATAAAGCTGAGAATGCTCAGAACCAGGGCCAAGACGAAGTTGTATCCAGCCATCGATATGCCGAATAAGCTCCATTCCACCTTGTCACAAGCGATGTACGAACGGCTGCTGATGATGTTTTTAAAGTCTTCAAAAGATCCCGTGGGCAGGGGTGTGCCACATATCTTGGGCAGAGGAACCCACTGGTTTTCAATGGCCACTTGATAGGCTGCGGTTCCAGCACAGGCCAGTAAGACCAGAGCCGTTACCACAAGGAAAAAGGATTGGAAATGGCCATGCATGAAATAGAGGCTGAACGCCAAAAGAAAGATCGCTGCGATGTAGAGGTATCGCTGATAGAGGCATAAGATACAGGCTTCAAAACCAAATACATACTGGGCAACCCAAGCGGCCACAAGGGCTGCGCATGAGAACATTAGTATGATTTGGCTCATAGTTTCTCTTGAAATTTTAGCCATTTACCCCTGCCGCATTAGAACGCGTATTTGAATAGAATAAATCCTCCGGCCAAAGCAAGCAAGCCCGCAACTGTTACAAAATGCAGGTTTTTATCAAGATATTCTTTTACTTCCGCTCCAAAATACCGCAAGAGCGCTGCCAGCATGAAGAAGCGGGTGCCTCGAGCGATTAACGAGGCTATCAGGAAAGAGGTAAAATCAAACCCTGCCAGACCGCTGGAAATCGTAACAATTTTGTAGGGTATCGGGGTCAAGCCTTTAAGAGCGATGATCCAAAAGCCCCACTTATCAAACTGCTTCTGGAAGTTAGCAAAAGATGCCTCAAGGCCATAGGTGTCGATGATCCAAAGTCCCACGGACTCATAAAGAGCATAACCAATGAGGTAGCCGAGCATACCACCCAAGACCGAGCTGATCGTGCACTGCAGGGCTATAAACCATGCCTTTTCCCGCTGTTTTAAAATCATGGCAATATAAAGCGGGTCGGGCGGGAAGGGAAAGAAGGAGCTTTCAATAAAGGCAATAAAATTCAACCACAAAATCGCATGGGGGTGGGAGGCGAAGCTCATGATAGCGTCGTAGATTCGTTTAAGCATTTTAAAATTACCAATCATTTTCATGTGACAAACTGGGGCGGATATTTACCATCTCCGTAACCCAGTCGTCATCCAGTAAAATCTGTCTTTACTCCCCAACCTTTACCATACTTCTATCAAAAAGGGCAGCAAAACCTGCCGGCGATCAGGCCGCATCTCGTTTGGATTTTAGTCCGATTTCGTTCAATCTCTTTTCCATAAAGCTCAAGGTTGTATCCGTTGGCGAGAGTTGGACGTCACTGCGGGCGTTTATGAACATAGGCATAGAATAACGAGACTTGAGACTTTCGGATCCAGCAGGATTAACAACCCGATGGGTGGTGGAACGGTAGAAGCCGTCCGTGGCCAATTGCAATCCATCAGCTGCATTAAACACAAGGGTACCTGGGTCACAAGGTACTTCATGCCATTGCCCCTTGCTGTCTTTTACTTGTAGACCTGGCTGCGTGGCGGCAGGGAGGATGGTAATAATGTTCAAGTCCTCGTGTTCTGCTGAGCGGACAGCTCCTTCCTCTTCGTCTTCCGCTAAAGGCGGATAATGGATGATACGTAGCAGCGTCAAATCACTGTCCTGCACCATCTGATGCAGCGGCATCGATAGGCTCTGCGCGATTGAGGCGGGCAAAGCATTTCCGAGCCACTGGAGGATCTCAACAGCGAGGGCAGACATATTCTTGTGCAGGGTCATAGTCTCGGGCGATAGTCCCTTGGGCAAATCTGCCTCACTCCAATAGTGGTAGAATTCTTTCAAATCGCCGGCGGCATAGTTCTTTGCGTTTTCAGACTTAAACGGAAAATACCCAGCTTGTTTCGTAGTTTTGGGATCGAATGTGTAGCCGAACTTCTCATTGCTTTCAAAGAAGCCTTGCCACTCACCGTATACGGAATCTAAGAGATCTTTGGAAATGGGGTGGTTGGACAATACCGCAAAACCGGTTTCTCTTAATGTTGATACAAATTCTTCGGCGGCTTGGGGGGAACGATAATCAACTGTTTTTACGAACATGGTACACCTCTTGTTTTTTTGTTTTTAACAACCACTCACCAAATGTTGCCATGGGTGGTAACACCTCCAATCTTGTCATCCCCGCGGAGGCGGGGATCCAGCGCATAAGCTCGCGAAGCGACTCCGTACGTCCTATACAGCGCTGTTTTGCAGCGCATTATCAGAGCGGGACCCCCGCCTCCGCGGGGATGACTAGCTGGAGGCTTGTGCCATCCTATTCACCATTACGGTGAGTGGTTAATGTTTTTATTCAATCATCGGTAATTCAGATATGTTCTATCAATTTTCGGAAGCCGGCGCAAATCTAATCCCCAAAAGTTTTTTAGCGGGTAGAATTTGAGTGTTTCGAGAAATGAAATGGTGAGGTTCGTCATGGATCTTCACCATTTCATTTCAATAAATACTCAAAAAGCTTGAGGGCATAAAGCTAGTGATGAGTAATGAAGAACGCCAAGAGGCGGACCGCTAGATGTAGGTTGCCGCAGTCCAACGCCGTCTCAACTTATTTTACGGGGCCCTAGGCCTTCTTAGTCTCAACAGGCGACTCCGGTATAGCCGGTTCCTTCTTTACATCACTCGGAATATCCAGTGCCGGCGCCTGATCTGGGCGGCCAACGACCACAAACGTAAGCTTCGCGGGCTCGATCACCCGGGCGATAAAATCGTTCATTTCTTTCAGCGTAATCGCCTTGATAAGGGCTTCCCGCTTTTGGAAATAGTCGACAGGGCGATGGAACAGCTGATACCCAAGAAGAATCTTGGAGATGCCACTAGAATTTCTAAAATGCAGGGGATAGGAATGCAGCATAAAGGTTTTTGCGTTTTCCAATTCTTCGGCCGTGATCCCATCTTTCTTGAGATGTGCCCACTCGTGCTTGACGATATTCATCGATTGGTCGGCCTTGGCTTTGGTTGTACCCACCATGCCGATAATGTATCCCGTATCCTGCATCCAGACCATGGTTGAAGAGACGGCATAGGCCAGCCCATTCTTTTCTCGGACTTCACGGAACAAGCGGGATGATTGTTCTTCACCCATGATGTGCATCAAAAGCGCCGCTTTTAGAAAGTCAGGGTCATCATAAGTGATACCAGGCAATACGAAATAGATCATGCTCTGGGGGATTTTCATGTCGATGATTTCTGTCGATCCATCGATGACGGGTTTGACTTGGTTGTCGACTGGCTTTGCTGATTTTTCTGGTAGGCTACCGAAAATTTTATCCAGGGCAGTGATGGCGTCGCCTTCTGAAATATTACCGGTTACAGAAATGACCAGTCTATCCTTGGAGAGATTTTCCTTCAGGAAACTCTCAACGTCCTTGAGGGTAATTTTATCGATGGTTTCCGGGAGACCCTCCGATGGGTAGCGGTAAGGATGATTTGGGAACAGCATTGTTTGCAGTTTGCGGCCCGCCAGATAAGATGGCTCATTAGCGACGTTGGCCAGGGATATTTTGGCCTGGTTCATGATGATCTGAAAGATGTCATCTTTTAATCTTGGAGTTGCCAGCACCTCATGGAGTAAATCAAATGCCTTGTCCTTATCGGGCACGAGTGTGGCTAAGGCCCCACCCAGTTGATCCGAATCCGCAGAAAAACCCATTTGGATTGCGTAGTCTTGCTTGTAGGCATCAAAATCCTTTGGGTCGCGGTTCATAGTGCCTGAGTCAAGTATTCCTGCTGCAAAGGATGACAATCCTGCCTTTCCTGCAGGATCCAAGCGTGCGCCTCCCCTGAAGGCAAAATTGATGGCGATGACCGGCGTTTTTGGGTCATAAGCATACCAAGCGGTCAAACCGCCCGGTGTCTTGATAATTTTGGGCTGAATCATAGCCTGGGATGGCGAGATGCAAGTCAGGGCAAGGATAAGGAGGACTAAATATCGCTTCATCATTTGGCTTTCTCTTCCTTTTTGGCCGTTTTTTCCGGCAGCAAATATCCAACCAGGTAATCATCTTGCGCGAAGACAGCTCGAGCAGCAGCATTCACATCCTCTACGGTGACTGCCAGTGTGCGGTCTTTCAGATCCTCAATGTCGGCAATGTTATAGCCGGTGCCGATGGCATTAGCAAAAATCTCGGCGCCCCCGAAGGAATCATCCCGCAAGTAGTCAATATCAGCAACCATTCTATTCTTTGCCTTGTCCACTTGCTCCTTGGTCACACCCTTTTCGAGGATAGCTTTGAGCTCCTTAAATAGAGCGGCCTCAAACTCGTCGAGAGTTTTTCCAGGGGCAGCTTGACCCCCGAGAAAGAAAGTAGCCGGGCCTCGGGCCATGGCGTCGGAATAGGAAGCTGAAACCCAGGTAGCAACTTTTTGCTGGGTAACCAAGGCATCATACAGTAGGCTGTTGGCGCCCTCTGAAATAATCTGTTCGAACACATCCAAGGCATAAGAGGCCTTAAGATTCTCCTTCAGGCTTGGAGCGGCATACATGCGATAGTAAACGGGCTCCAGCACGCGGTTGCTGGTCTTTTCTACCCGCAACACAACACCACGGTGATCTGGCTCTTCGCGGATCTTGCGTTCAGGGAGATCTCTTTTCGGAATAGATCCATAATACTTGGTGGCAAGCGCTTTAGCCTCATCCAACGTGATATCGCCGGCTAAAATCAGCACCGCATTGTTGGGAGCATACCACTTGTCATAAAACTCGCGAGCATCTGCTTGAGATAGTTTTTCCATCTCATTTTCCCAGCCGATAATGGGTATACGATAGGGGTGTTGTCGGAAGAATGAATAAATCATAGCCTCAGTCAAGATTGATTTGGGCTCATTATCCGTCCGCATGCGGCGCTCTTCAATGATCACGGGGCGTTCTGATTCTACGTCTTTAGGATCCAGCAGAAGGTTCGTCATGCGGTCGGCCTCGGTTCTCATGACCGACTCCAGGTCTTGCTTTACTACTTCTTGATGGTAGAAGGTATAATCCCGTCCTGTTTGAGCGTTCTGATCCGCGCCGGCTTTTTCATTCGCCTTTTCAAGTTCTTTACCGGATATATTTTTTGTACCCTTGAACATCAGGTGCTCAAGGAAGTGGGCAATGCCTGATTTTCCTCGAGGCTCATCGATGGCGCCTGCCTTGTAAAGCATGATCTGCTTTACGATCGGTGCCTTTGTATTGGTCAGGACAATGACCTGCAGCCCATTGGGCAGTGTAAAGGTTTGCGGGTTAAAGAGGGCTGCTGAGCATGGTATCGTTAGCCATAGGCTCACGGCACAAAGGCTTGCGAGCCAGGATTTGCGTCCCGTTACGAGACGTACGTTAGGATTGCGTTTCTTCAAGACGTTTTTTCTCCTCAAATGGGTCCAAGGTTTTCTCGGATCCAGAATCTTTAATGTTCAACAGGTCTTTCACGAAAGACTGATTTTTCTTCTTGTCAGCAGTTGAGTCTTTGCTCAAGTTTTGTCGGATGGCCGGATCGTTTGCTTCCGCCCCGGCATTTTTCAGGAGCTCTGATTCACTAGCCGATGCCGAATCTTGTTTGTGAGCCACCGTATGGCTGAACTGGCTTAAAGCTGCATCCCGAGCCTTGTCCGATGCACTGTTATCTTTGGACGCAAAGGAGTCTTTAGCAACCGGTGAAGGCAGCTCATCAAAGTTTGGTGGCAGAGTAATTGGCCGCGTTGTGAGTACGGCAAACTCGTCGTTCTCATTGCGGTTAAGCCCCAAAACTGTTTTGGTTGAGTCACAGGCGGTTAGTAATAATGTCATACCTAAAAAAGATAATGCTGTTATGCGATTCATTTTATACCCTTTTACTTAGTCAATTTCTTGTCTGTTTTAGAACGATGACCTGAAAGAAACAGGACATCAATCAGCACCAATCCGACACCTATATTAATACATATATCAGCAACATTAAAAGCAGGAAAGTACCAATCCGCATAATGAAACTGTAAAAAGTCGATAACCCCAGAATGGGTAAACCGATCAAAGGCGTTACCCAGAGCGCCAGCGATGATGAATCCGAGGCCAATTTGAATCAACAAAATTCTTTCTCGAATAAGCCAGATCAACAGCCCGAAGCTCACCAACAGGGAAAAGCCCCCTAGAATATATGGCATGCTTTCGCTGTCGCTTCGTAAAAAGCTAAAGCTCACGCCCTTATTCCAGCCGAGAACCAAATTGAAGAAGCTTGTGACCTGCGCGGGGATTTCACCGTTGCGAAACATATCGACCATGAGCGATTTGGAGAGTTGATCTCCCAGGAAAAGAGCGAGTATCAACACCATAAGAAGGGTCAGTCGTCCGCCACGCATTACCATACGATCTCTTTAAGTTCTGCAACCGGAATGGCAGCAATCAAGAGCTTCCTGTTTTGTATGGTGATCGAGATTTTATTGCCATGGGCAGCCATGGCACCTAGTCTGAGCAAAGATGCCTTGGATTTATTCAACTTGCCAGCCTTTTCATAGGCATCAACAGCTGAGTCCAAACCCTGGAATGAGGCAGAAAACGCACCCAAAGGTTGCAGCTTCTCATCTAAAGACAAGTCGCCATCACCGGTTGCGGAAGCTTCCCCCATTTCAGAGAGAATTCCTTAACCTCCAGCTCGCCATCATTTTCGTACCAATGCTTGAGCCGCTCTTCCGTGGAATCACCTTTGAAGCTGCCTTTAAGAACACCATCGAAAACGATGTGTTCCACCTTTGGGCCCAGCGGAGCATCCTTCAAAGCCTCAGCTTCAAGCTCTTCAAGGCGCAAGCGCATGGTTGCCGTGGCGACCTGGTCCTTAGGGGTCAGATCAATGTCATATTCCAGTTCTTTGGCTTTCAGAATTTCTTTCCCAGCCTGTTTCACAAGAAGGTTGTCATAGAAAAACTCAAACCGCATGGGATCCAGAGTAAAGGATTTCAGCACGAAACCATTACCCTGGGCGCTAAATTCATCCACTTCAAGATGATGAGTGCCGCCGGCCACGGATGAGATCTCCTGGGGCTTCCAGAACTTTGCCGAAAAAGTGATAACACCATCTACCCAGGTGCGAAACTCGGCGCCCCGCTTGATTTCCAGATTCGTAACAACCACATCATAACCAAAAGGAAACCCTTTGATTTTCAGGTTATCGAAGCTGACGTCAAAGCCTTTAGTCTGAATATCCGCCAATTGCGCTTCAATATGCTTTTCAAACTTTTTAGAATAAATCTGCCAAACGCCAGCATAGGCGCCAAAGGCGAGCACAAGAGCTAAAGCAACATAGCGGAGGTGTTTAATCATTTATATACCTGATAGTTATTAATGCAAAATATGCCATATATACCACCAAACGGCAACAGCTGAATGAGTGGGATGGGTGGCTATTTCAGCGTACCAGGCCTCTCTATATTTTACCGTCGCCTTTGATCAGAGGATAATCTGGGTTGTAATTCCAGATGCGAGGATCCTGATCGCCATTTTCCGTTACGCTAAACGTATAAACCACGCGATTTTCTTGCATAGCGCCCTTTAGCTTAAAGCTACCGTGGATGAGACAACCATGAATTATGGTAAGAGAGCCGGCTGGCGCCGCAAGGGGTGTGCTCAATTTTGCCTGCCATTCTTGCCGAAGTTTAGTGACTTCATCGGTTGTGAGTACCCTTTCCTTTTCACCAACGTAGGCAAACGAGTCATCAGCCATCCTAAGGTATCGCATGTATGGTCCGAATTTATGGCTCCCTGGCACCACCCACCAGCAACCATTTTCCATTGTGGTTTGCACAAAGGGGATGATAAAAGTGCACAACGATTGCGTGAGAGTAGGGGAGAACATTTGATCTTGATGCGCAAGGAAAGGTCTGGAATACCTTTGAGATTTATAGTTTATCTGGGATTGATTCAATTGCGGATCCGTATAGCCAAGACTATTACAAATGGTCCGGTTTAAATTATTTAGCGTCAATTCCCTTAAGGAATCATTACATGCCCCAGCGTTGTTACCCATAGCATAGACCGCATCCGCAGCTGCAACTACAAGCTTTCCGTCAACATAGGCTTCAGGATAAAAAAGTGGCACCAGGGCAGATGCCGTTTGCAGCAGATACTGGGTAGGATGATCAAACTGTTGCTTCAGCTCATCGGGCGTAGGATTCAGTGCCTTCGCAATTTGCATAGCTTGCTCATAGAGTAACGAACCGAA
>CAWAEF010000011.1:0-10823 GCA_963780985.1 uncultured Alphaproteobacteria bacterium | reverse complement strand
ACGTCTGAGGAGCCGTGTTCTCTTTGCTGGCCTTTTCTTCGGCCACGGCGCCCGCCGACATCAAAATGGCTAGCATCAAAACCGCGATTGTTTTTACCATGAGTGTTCGTATCCTAGTTCAGTAATAGGCATTTGATCGCCATGCTCATCGATCAGGTTAATGCGGTTAATAGCCGGCGCAGAACCTTCCTCTGCTTTCAACCCTAAGTGTCCAATACATGTGATAGGCACCGAATAACGCTGAGCCAGATACTCGATGTGATCTGCTTCCCCAGGGGATGCTGCAAAGATCAGCTCGTAATCATCCCCACCGGACAGAAGCATCTGATAAAACGCCGTCCTGTCATCAGGCGTCGTATCCTTCAGCATTTTTTTAACCGCCTTGGAAAAAGGAATTTTATCCACTCGAACATAAGCCTCCAACCCAGAAGCCTGACAAATCAGATCCAGATCCAGCAAGAACCCATCGGAAATATCCGTGGCCGCATGCACCACATTCCCCAGATTCTGAGCCAGCACATGACGAGGCGTCGGCACACAAAAGCGGCGGATAAGGAAAGCCTTGTCCGCATCACTTAAGTCCCCATATTCACCTTGCAAGACCTTTAAACCCAAGGTTGCATCCCCTATGGTACCGGTCACATAAATGCGATCACCTGAATGCGCCCCGCTGCGGGTAATAGCACCCCCTTCGGCCACATCACCGATAGCGGTCACAGATATATTGAGCGGCCCCTCAGATTCATTAATGTCGCCACCTAACAGGCTCACCCTATAGTTTTGATTATCCTCACCCAGGCTCGCAAAAAAGCGTTTGAGCCAATCCTCGGTTATGGAACTTCCCATGGTCAAACATAAAGTGTACCCAATAGGATGCGCGCCCATAGCGGCTAAATCAGACAAATTAACTCTTAAGGCTTTCTTGGCAAGGCTTTCAGGTGTATCGGAGCTCAGAAAATGGGTGCCCTCAACGATGGCATCGGTGGTCATGACTAGCAGCTTACCCGCTGGAAATTCCAGGACAGCTGCGTCATCTTCACAATCCAGTTCAATAGGTTGGAGATTAGTCAAGGGTGCAATATAGGTTCGGATAATGTCACGTTCGGTCAGCCGCCCACGAGTCGTATGAGACTTAGAAGTTTCCTCCGCCTTCGTCTTCCCAGTTTGGTAATTCACTCGTGTCATAGTCCTTCCTGAAGTCTCTTATTTTAGCCTCAGGCTCGTCTTTCATCTTCAACCCCAGGACATGAGCCACGTGGTCGAGAACACCATTGACAAACCCTGGCTCTCTGGCCGAGAAAAACTCTCGGGCCACATTTATATACTCGTCGATTATGACCGCAGCTGCAAGACCTTTATCCATTAAAAATTCACCACACCCAGCCCGCATAGTCGCCCGCAATACCGCATCAAGGCGCCCGATGGACCAGTTACTTGGCAGACTTTCCACAATAAGTTTGTCCACATCTTCCAAACGATCCGATGTCTCTCGAACGATTTCTGCAAAGAGCTCACGATTCACAATAAGCTCATTTCCCTGGTCTGGATTGACGTGAAGACGGTAATCAAGAAATTCTTTAACGACAGAATCAGCACCCCTGTCAGCAAGCTCAATCTGATACAAAGCCTGAACCGCCGCAAGCCTGGCAGCATGATTGCCCTTATGGTTTATCCTATTTTCTGACATTTGCACTACCCTATTGTTGACTCATTCCACCATTCTTATAGTATAATATATGTTGATTAACAATTGGTTTAAAAGAGGTAAAAAAAAGAGAACCGTCTGACTTACCCATTCGGCTCAAGGAGAAAACCATGAAGTATCTACGATCCATCTGTCTAGCTACATGCCTCATCTCAACGACCCTACAAGCATCCAACCGAGCGGATGATTTCCAACAAAAACCCAAAGTAACCGCCATAAACGATCAGCAAAGTCCACTAGAATCTCTGGTGCCCTACTATAGCAATCCGCTAGATCCTTACTATAGTTACGTCTCAATCCCCATGCACCGTACCTGGCAAAAAGTTCAATCGTCTGAGGACACACTATACTTACTAGAATTATGCGGACACCTCATTGTTTTTGATATGCTCTGGTCCGTACTAAACGAGTAAATTCCAGGCAATATGGGCTTCTTCGCCAACAAGCACAAAATTGCGCCTACATGCTCAAATTCAGCATTTACTTTTGGATGCGGCTGTGACTATAGTCTTTGGGTAAATTTGTAAAACTAACTAAGGGGAGAATCTCATAATGATACAAACATCTGTTACACTACTGGCTCTGTCAGGACTCATGCTTCTGGCAGAACCCGCACTGGCGTCCAAGGATACTGCAACTAAGGCCAAGGATACGGCAACCAAAGAAAAGGCTGCTCCTGAGGCTAAGCATTGCCCGAAGGAAATCACCGACAAGCAAATCGAAGAGTTTATGACGCATAAGAAAGCGACCATCAACAACGTAGAATTCCACGTCCGCCCTAAATTCGACAAGTTCGCAGGCAAATCCTACACGGAACACCTCAAACATGACAAAAAGCTTGCAACGATCAGTTTAAAGAGCGAAAAAGTCAGAGGCGACAAGGCTGTATGCATTTACACATACACCTACATGAAAAAGAAGGAAGGCTCTGACAAAGAAACAGAACGCAAGGGCCGTATCCGTACCTACACCATGCTACAAGGCCCTGTGGCAGAAGCAGAAAAAAAGCAATAAACTACAAGGCGTTATGAATTATTTGGGCCATCTCACCTGTGTGGGATGGCCTTTATCATTGAGTTCGGCGCGTAAACGATTTATAAATGTCATAAGTACATACGAGGATCAAACATGCAAATATGCGTTTTAAAAGAGCGGCGGGCCCATGAAATGCGCGTGGCAGCCACTCCTGAGACGGTCAAAAAACTCGTCTCTATGGGACACAAAGTAACCGTCGAATCTGGCGCGGGCGCCGAATCGTCGTTCCCGGACAGTGCCTACAAAGACGCAGGCGCCACCATCGCTAAGGGCCCCGCAGAAGCCTTGAAAGGCGCCGACGTCGTCTTCAAAGTCCAACGCCCCATGTCCAAGAGCGAAGACCAGGACGAAATGACGGATCTTCCCAAGAATGCATGTCTGATCGCCATTTTGGATTCCCTGACTGAGACAGCGCAAATCGACATCTATAAGTCTAAAAAGATTAAGGCCTTTGCCCTTGAACGCGTGCCCCGCATAACCCGCGCCCAAAGCATGGACGTCCTTTCGTCTCAAAGCAACCTGGCCGGTTATCGAGCCGTCATCGAAGCCGCTCAAGAAATCCCCCGAGCCTTCCCAATGATGATGACAGCCGCCGGCACCATTGCCCCTGTCAAAGTACTCATCCTAGGCGCCGGTGTGGCCGGCCTACAAGCCATTGCAACCGCAAAACGCTTGGGCGGTGTTGTCTCTGCCTTTGACGTGCGCAAGGTCGCCAAAGAACAGGTTGAAAGCCTCGGCGCCAGCTTCGTAGAAGTCGATAACGAAGAAGACGCAGAAACCTCTGGTGGCTATGCCAAAGAGACATCCAAAGAATATCAAAAGAAGCAAGCGGACAAAATCCACGAATCCCTCAAAAAAGCAGATGTGGTAATCACAACGGCTCTGATTCCTGGTAAACCCGCACCACAATTAATTACGGACGCTATGATCAAGGATATGAAACCCGGATCTGTTATCGTCGACATGGCAACATCTGCCGGCGGCAACGTCGCAGGCAGCAAGGCCGACAAGGTTGCAAAGGTTCACGATGTTAAGATCATCGGCTATTCCAACCTAGCCAGCCGCATCGCCTCCGACGCCAGCGCCCTTTATGCCCGCAACCTCTTAAGGTTCTTTGAACTGATCAGCGATGAAAAGGGTAACTTAAAAATTGACCAAGAAGATGAAATCATCAAAGCTTGCTTAATAAGCTAAAAGGAAACGAGATATGGACTTCGATTCATTAAAAGAAATTATGAAAGGGCTTGGCCAACAAGCGGACCAGCTCCTTGACCAGCTCAAACAAGCACAAGGCGCCGTGGACCAACTCGCCACCACCCACACAGACCACCTGGCCATGTCACCCTTCATGATGGGCCTGACGGTGTTTATGCTCGCAGTGTTCGTGGGCTATTACGTCGTCTGGCGGGTAACCCCTGCCCTGCACTCGCCGCTGATGTCGGTCACCAATGCCATCTCCAGCGTAATCATCGTGGGCGCCCTGATCGCAGCTGGCCTACCCACCGTTGGCGCATCCAAAATATTCGGCTTCATCGCCGTGACCCTAGCCTCCATCAACATCTTCGGCGGCTTCATGGTCACACGACGGATGCTGGAGATGTTTAAGAAGAAAGAGAAGTAAGTAACGAACTGATGGTCAGGGCAGTGTTTACATGACCCAGTTTGTCATCCCCGCGAAGGCGGGGATCCAGCAAAACGAAGTGCTGCAGAGCAGCTCTATATAGACTATATAGAGTCGCAAAGCGACGCTTTTTAGTACTGGATCCCCGCCTTCGCGGGGATGACAAACTGGGGTGAATGATTGCCCAACGAAGAACCGCTCGCGCGGCGTTAAAAAGAAAGACAATTAAGGAGAACTAAATGCTCGGCCCAAACTTATCCGCCTTTTTCTATTTAATATCGTCATTCTGTTTCATTATGGCGCTGAAAGGCCTATCCTCAGCAGAATCATCCCGCCAGGGTAACCAGTTTGGTATGGCAGGTATGGCATTAGCCATTGTAACAACGATCTTGGGCCCCGGCATTGAAGGCTATAGCCTCATCGTCCTCGGCATCATCATCGGTGGATCCATCGGCGCCTACATCGCCAGAACCATTGCCATGACCGCCCTTCCCCAGCTAGTCGCTGCATTCCACAGCCTAGTCGGCCTGGCAGCCGTTATGGTAGCCGCCGCAGCCCTTTGGTCACCGGATGCATTCCATATAAGTTTAGCTGGCGAAATCCACCGCTCCAGCCTGATAGAGATGGCCCTGGGTACAGCTATAGGTGCCATCACCTTCACCGGCTCTATCGTAGCCTTTTCCAAGCTACAAGGCCTGGTGAGTGGTCAACCTCTCGTCTTCCCGTTCCAACATCTGATTAACGCAGTCATTGGCGGAGTTATCGTGCTTTTAATCCTGCTCTTTGTAGCAACAGGCTCCACCGCCATCTTCTGGCTTATCGTACTGGCCTCCTTTGCCATTGGCTTGCTGTTGATTCTACCCATTGGCGGCGCAGACATGCCGGTGATTATCTCCATGCTGAACTCCTACTCTGGCTGGGCTGCCGCGGGTATTGGTTTCACCCTTAACAACCACGCCCTGATCGTCACAGGCGCCCTGGTAGGCTCCTCCGGTGCGATCCTGAGCTATATCATGTGCAAGGCCATGAACCGCTCATTCATCAGCGTTATCTTAGGCGGCTTCGGCGGTGAGTCCACCGAAGGCGGCCCTGGCGCAGACTTGGGCGACAAAACCGTCAAACAAGGCTCCGGCGAAGACGCAGCCTTTATCTTAGAAAACTGTGAGTCCGTCATCATTGTCCCAGGCTATGGCTTTGCTGTCGCCCACGCCCAACACGCTCTGAAAGAAATGGCAGACATACTGAAAGCCAAAGGCGTCAAGGTCAAGTACGCCGTCCACCCCGTTGCTGGCCGCATGCCTGGCCACATGAACGTCCTTCTGGCTGAAGCCAACGTCCCTTACGACGAGGTCTTCGAGCTCGACGACATCAACCGCGATTTCGCCCAAACGGACGTAGCCTTCGTCATCGGCGCCAACGACGTAACCAACCCGGCCGCCAAAAACGACCCCACCAGCCCCATCTATGGCATGCCGATCCTAGACGTCGCCGCTGCCAAGACGGTCCTGTTTATCAAACGCTCCCTAGCCTCCGGCTACGCAGGAGTAGACAACGAACTCTTCTACCGAGACAACACACTGATGCTATTCGGTGATGCTAAGAAAGTCTGCGAAGATATCGTCAAGGCAATGGAATAAGAGAGCTTACGAACCACAATGCAAACAACCCCAAGCCAGTGGCTTGGGGTTTTGCAATTCTCGGCAATCAAAGACCGGCTGTAGCTTTAAAACCGAATCAGGTCACTTTCATCACCAGCAGCGCGATAGAAAGGCTTCAAACCCTTGTCATAGTAGGAATCCCACATTTCAAAACCCAGGGCTTCAGCTGTAGGCCGTGACTCGTGATTCTGCATCCTAACCAGGTCATCATCAAAGCTGATAACGCTACCATGACTGGAAAAGCTGACCAGGTCTCTGTTAACACCTTTTTCCTGCAAAGCTCGCTTGATCTCAGCCCAAGAATCAAGGAAGGAAAACTCGCCACCATCCAAGTTGTATTTCTTCGCATGCGCCGCAAGGATGATCTCATCTCTCATACCAGTCGCCCTCGCCGCTTGCAGAGCTTCTTTACCCATATTCTCTTCCAACTCTTCCACGGTAACAAGAGCATCCATGCTTATACTCGCAGCCCACAGGAACCTCAGCTGGTTTGAGAACATATAGGCCAACATTTGATCTTCACCCGGCAATAGGTGCTTTTTATCGATCAACTGAGTCCTGGCATCCTTATCATCACTATCGTACAGATTTAAGCTCTCTTGATAATATTTCCAGCAATCATTGTAATATCCAACCGACAGCATCGCCTTTTGTTTTAGCTCCGAATTATTCTTAAATATCTCTGCCAAATGATATTCAAACAAATCATCCTTGTTGATGGAAAACCAAGGATTTTTGGGATTCTTGTTGAGTGCTGCCCGAAACTCTCTGTATGCAGCAGTCTCCAATGAGTCATCATCCTCTGCAAAAGTCGTGTTATCATTTTTTACGCCACAAGCAAAGAGCATATGCTGGAAGGTACCGACATCGTAAAAATACTCAGCATTCATGCGATAGTCTTTAAAGGCATTAAGACAAAAACCTTGGTCAAAACCAGCAAATTTCTCAGTATACGCAACCTGCCATGTTAATTCATTTTTGCTTATGCCCATAGTCTCCAGCATGCACGGCTCGAAATCATACCATTGATATATGTTCTCCCTAACAAACCCCTTAGCAGTACTTTCAGGCTTAGGCACATAAAGCCCAAAACTGTTATCATCCGTATAAGATTCAATCTCTTTGATAGGCGTGGTTGCCCCAGTCTCGTGATTGAAAAAATGGAGTTTTCCATCCTTAAGAAGCAGAGGCATCACCCGTAACATTCTATCGCCATGCTGGAAATTATAGGGTGAATAGCTAGGACGACGTGCCTTATCTAAAGGGTTTTCATCCATATTCTCTATACGCCGACCTTCACCATCGAAACGCTTTTCTTCCTTAATACCCTCAGCACGAAGACCTAGTTCATATTGACTATAAGCACCATTGGCCGCCCTCAACTCATCATACATCCTATCTAGCACACGAATTCTTGGCAGAAAATAAGCATAACTGTGAAGCTTGGTTGCAAAGTCTTGCGCCTGCATAACTATAGCCCCATCCTGCCCTCTTCTCATGTCCCTAACTTTTGTCAGATTCAACCAAGGAAGATGAGGACAAACAGGTCCCATTTGCTGATGCACAGCATATTTTGAAGGAAATTTCTGTTCCGCATACACAGATGCAGGTGCAACAGCACCAGTATCAGATGCAGATGCAATACCAGCAAAAGAAACAGCTAGTGCCAGCACAGAGATAAGATTAAGATAACGCCCCATAATAAATACTCCCAAAGTAGTTGCCTAATATTTATGTAGGGCCCATATTTGTTTTTGTCAAGTAGTCAGGAATAAAATACTTAGACGTATATTATCCTGTGAACCATACTATTATGAAACCTGTAAACCATACTATTATGAAAATAGAAGGGATGAGCTGCATGCTAGGTAGAACCTTGGCTGCATACCAAGTAGCACCTAGGAGAGAATAATCGGCAATACGAATATTCCAGCTCCCCGTCATCCTGAACGAACGACCGCGCAGCGGGCGGGAGAGAAGGATCCAGTTAGACATCGTCGCGAAGCGACTCTGCTGTAGATGCGCCCAATCATCCTGTATGTATGACATCATGTAAACGACTGGTTGTTTCATTTGCTTGCTTGGTGTTTTTATTAGCAGAGTCGATACGCGGAGCATGTCTCACTACCGCCCGCTGCGCGGTCGTCCTTTCAGGATGACGGCCGCGGGGGCACAATTAATAATCTTGAGCACCCGTTTACAGTCCCCACTTCAATAAGCTTTTCGGCTCATCTTCCTATAAACATCCCCATCATTACGTTTCCCCACAAGCACAATCAACAGCAACACCCCACCCTCAATCTCATAAATCATCCTGTTACTCCCCCATTTCCGCCCTAAGATACGGCGCCCCCTGCAGTTGCTTGGAGTCATGGCTACCTGAGTCTCTTCTTATTTCTTGGATTTTTAGAGCTATCTGTTGCTGGTTTTTAGCTGGCAGTTTCTTGATGAATTTGGCCGCATCCTTTGAGATCTTAATCTTCAGCATCTAAGAACTCGTTCAACAACTCTTCACTGTCCTGCTCGGAATGGAACCCTTCCGCCTTAGCTAGTTGCGCTTTTAAAGCCCATAGCTTATCTTCCATCTGCAGCAGCCTCTGATATTCTTCATTGGACATGATCGCAGCCACAGATCGTCCATTTTTCTCTATTAAGACAACACCATGCTGGGCCTGGTCTAAAAGGCTGCCGAAATGATTTTTAGCATCGGTTGCGCGAATATGTACCATAGAATCTCCACTTTAGCTTATATGTCTATTTTAGCTGTTTTCCTCATTTTAGTCAATTGAAATTGGAAAAGCTATATTATATATGAAAAGAAAATCCGAATCGGGAAGCACACAACCCCCACTTTGTCATCCCCGCGAAGGCGGGGATCCAGCGCGAAATGTGTCGCGAAGCGACTCCTTCTGTTCTATACAGAGCTACTCTGCAGCACATGTCAGCTGGATCCCCGCCTCGCGGGGATGACAAGCCGGGGCTAATTGCACTCCAAACTTCTGGGCAATCCTTAATCACAATCACAACAACTATTCCTACCGTTTCCCCCTATTTTATGCTAGCATTCATCCAAACTCGGCATGGGATATTAATCGTGAGACACCCGTTTTCGGGTCAAGAGAGAGAACCTATGCTATGAAACAAGCATTAGAAAAGAAATCCCTCGAAGACCACAGCCCAATCGATGAGCTCGAGGATCTGGTTGTGTCCCCAGGATCTACCCTACCTGCGATTTGGCAAGGATGAAATGATGATCCGTTACCCGGACTCATGGGAGAACTTCCAGTCCTTTTGGACTTGGGATAAGGAAATGGACACACTGGATGTGGCCGCTTCGTCCTTGCTGAAATTCAAGGATCAGGACCGCCCAGCCATTTACGAGCTGCTATCGGAGATTAACAACCGGTTGTGGATCGGCCATTTTTGACCTGACGGACGAAATTCGCCGACCTATCGGCATACCCTTGATGTTTACGGGGGCTCAAAGGCTCCACCGCAGAAGTGGTTGAAGATCTGTTTGCCATCGTTTTGGCTGAATATCAACGATTCTTCCCCGCGTTCCATTATGTGGCAAAGGGCAAGAAATCTCCCATTGAGGCGCTTGGTCTGGCTCTGATCGAGACCGAGGGAGAAGCCTAATGCTACGATAAGGTCAAAATCCTCCTGGTTGGCTGCGGTTCCTTAGGATCGGCTATGATCCGGGGTTGGATGGCGGCCGGTGTTGGCGATAGGCGTTACACCATTGTGACGCCCCATGGAGAGTCAGTGTTATGCCATTACGAGCCTTGGGAGATATCGACTGGTATTCCAGCCCCGACCAACTTCCCGAAGATTATGACCCAGACTGTATCATTCTGGCGGTAAAACCACAGAAAATGGATGCAGTTTTGGCGGACTACCTGCCTTATGCCTTGAGAGAAAAGCTATTCATCACGGTCAGCCAGCAAAACCCTTAACTACTTTGGCATGCTTCGGAACAACAAGCAAAGTTGATCCGAATAGATGCCAAACCTTACCGTGGCCTATAACGAGGGCATGACCGTAGGTTGCGCTGGCCCGCACGTGGATGACGCGGATCTCCGACTCGCCCATCGACAAGTCGATGCTTTGGGTGAGCTCATCGTGGATCGGAGGAAGCACTTTACGGCGTCGGTCCGACTATTTCTGGCGCAGGTCCTGCTTATTTATACCTGCTGACCGATGCATTAACCCAGGCCGGCATGCGCTCAGGACTAGATCCTGCCACAGCTGAACTCATGGCCCGCCAAACGATGATTGGTGCCGCTGCGCTGTTAGAACATGCCCCGGAATCTGCTGAGATCTTAAAGAAAAAAAAGTAGCAAGCCCTGGCGATGATGACTGAGGCAGCACTTAAGGTGCTCGACGGCCCGCCGAGTGAGATCTCCCACATTAATGGAACAAGCCGTAACAGCGGCCGTCAAACGTGCGGAGGAACTCACCCATGCCTAAAGATCCCTTGCTGAAGAAAGCCCTTACTATAATAGCCAACAAGGGCTGGGGGCACTTTGAGCTGAAGGATCTGGCGGACGAGAAAACCTCTTGGCCCAAGTACAAGCCCACTTCCCCGACAAGCTCTCCCTGTTAGAAGCCCTGGGCCGCCACATTGATCAAATGACCCTAGAAAACATCGAACCGTTCGACCCCTCAGAAACAAGTCGAGACAGACTCTTTTCGGTGATGATGACTCGTTTTGATGCCCTCTCTGATTTGAAACCTGTCATTAAAACCTTGTGGCAAGACGCCTGGAAAGACCCTATGACGACCTTATGCAGCCTACCTATGG
>CAWAEF010000010.1:0-15087 GCA_963780985.1 uncultured Alphaproteobacteria bacterium | reverse complement strand
TTTGCTTGCAGTCGTATCCACTTCATGTGATCTTGAATTAGACCACATACTGAACCCGTTCAATGACCTCCATAGCTTTCTCTTCTAATTCTTCTAAACCTTTCAGAATGTTCTCAACATCCTCGTGATTCATCCCGTCTTTTAGAAGGCTTGCCTGCTTACACAATTGTGTTCCTCGATCCCCCAATCACTAACGGCTTGAAATATAGTTCGCGATCTATAGCCCCATTCCTTTCCGGGAGAATGCCCTGAGTGGCCTGACAAATCTCTTGATAATCAACAAAACTCTCAACTGCCAAAAGGAGGGAGGGCCAATGGTGATCTCTTCTCCTAAAACGCCTTTTGCTGCTTGGCAAAGCTCTTTTCTATCATCTCCCAGGTATGGAAGGATATAAAAAGTGTAGATTACTTTCAAGAAGATAGGAAGTTTTCATAAGGTTCGTGCCGAGATGCCTTCTCTGCTTTCCGAAATTGCTCCTCCGTTATCAAATTATTATCTAAGGCAAACCTCACGATATCCTTTGCTTTCTCCGTCCAAATTCCACCCAGCCTCCAGAATAAGCAATCTCACCCCCCTCAAGGGAACATTTTAAGCAGGGGTTTCATCGCTTCGAAGAGTCATTGCTATGGTAGTGATAGCTTTTAATCCCTCAAGGAGATCTATGATATCTTGACCTGACATAGCCTTGTTAAGGAGATTCTGGTCTTGAACCAGAAAGACGATCTCTTTTGCTTCTTCCCCTAATTCATCTATAGTTGTCAAGAGGTTTACAAGCTCATTTTCATTTGAACAGTAAGGAATAAAAGGCAGTGAAAGGTCACATATTTCTTGGATTCCCTTTTAGAAACATTAAGCCCATGAGGAGATCTGCAATTTCTTCGCCAGTCATAGCCTCATTGACAAGAGCAAATTTTTGAGGCAAAGAGAAAGATCTCTTCTGTCAGGCCACCTAATCGTGGGGCTGCCTCTAAAAAGTGCAGAAAATTCTTTTGTTTTTCTTGAGAAACCATCGTCAAAGACTTTATTTTTTTAAAGACTTCTTCGCGATCACCTTGTAGACCCCTTAATCCCATGAGGAGTTTTTCAACTTCCTGTTCCGTCATAGTTTCATTGAGTAGATCAAAATGCTGAGCCAGTGCTATAATTTCTTCTGCATCTTCTTCAAGGTTTCGTATAGCTGCAAAAACAAGTCCCATCTCTCCCTGCGGCAGAGAAGCGGCTAAATTAAAAATTCTTCCTCGATCACTTCCAAAGTTTAAGAATAGCGTGAACAGATGACAGGTTGGATGATACGTAAAATGAGATCGAAGGAAGTGCATAACCTCTTTTATCTCTGAAGATTTTCCAGCACCATTAAGATAATAAGCAATGGCTGTGATGAATTTACTTTTTTCTTTACTGGTCATTGATGACGTAAATATACTCTCCTGCTCAATTATTGATAGTGCAGCCTCAGCGAGCATTTTCATTTTCCCGGATAGCTTTGAGGATCGGACGAAGATTTTCCGGAGCCCTATCTTCGTTCAACAGCCCATGCTTTTGTGCGATTAGAAGAACAGATTCATTCTGATGAATATCGTCTAATAACTTGAAGGTATCTAATAAGTTATATCCAGCATTTTCTTCTCCAATCAAATTATATTGGCAGGCTAGTTTATGGATCTCCGGTCTCAGGACACTCCAGAGTCCAATTATACCATGTGAAACACTTATACTTTAACCCTTCTTGACTACCTTGCAGAACAAAATTCCGCGCTTTTTCATCCGTTTTTTGCAAACAGCCTAAAACTTCCTTGAATTTTTTTGGGCTTGGAAAAGAAATGAGCAAATTCATTTGACTCGCTATTTTCAACAGACTTTCTGTTTCTGGACCTAGTAATTCAACAGCTTCTAAATAATCAGGAGCTGTAAATTCTTCTAAATATTCGTTATAACTATAATAATCAACCCCGTTAGAATGCGTGATAATGTCAATAGCTTTCAGAACTTTCATATCTTTTGTATGTTTCTGCCTTAATTCAGCAAGCTCTTCATCGAGATTTACACAGCTAATCTTTTTTCAAGGCTTCTCTCATAAAATAATCTGGAAAATCGACTGTAAAGAGCTTTAGGGTTGAAAAGAACGAAACCCCTGAGGTGTCGCCAGCTCTCTGTTCTTTCCACCAGCTTGCTTTTTTCTAAATATATGAACAATTGCTCTGGCAGATAGTCCCTGTTGAGATGTAAATCAAGGAGTTTCCGAATACACTCTTCAGTTGGTATATCCAACTTAGCCTTAGGATCGCGACACATTTCAAGATGGTATCAAATTCAACGTAAATTGGTTGGTTTTGAACAACACACTTTATATTGTATTCATTCTCCAGATCATAAATCATTTTCGAAAAGGAAATGAACTTTTCCCCCTTTCTAAATGATTTAGTTCAGTTAAGAATAGAAATTCTATAATACGAGAACAATCTGTAGAGTTAACACACGGGTGGAGATCATATCCTGGAACAATTTTCAGGAGGCTATCTCGTCTTTTTTCTTCTTCACGTTCATTCTGCTCCCTAATCATTTCTCTAATTAACTGTCTGTGGGGCAAAGTTTGAGTTGCCACCCAATTAGCTTTTGATGTTCGTGCAAACTCACAAACGTCATAAGGACTCAAAAATGTTGCTACTAAGAACTTTACATCCCTAGGCAGACGTGCAAAGGGAAAGCAAGCATTAGGGTTACGCAAGAAACAATTTGATGAGCATCAAAAAAACTTGGTATATTTCGAGTAAATAGCCATGGGTGAGCTCCACCCGAGTGCTCTCCTTTTCTAAAATTCTCCCACATCACCTGATTTCTCGGAGGAGCTAAGCTTATTGTAAATCTTACAGTCTTCTTTGATGGAGCATACTCTTTGATGTCATCAATCGGATCCCATTCCCCGACTGCAATGCTCCCCATCAAAAAGGAAAGGACTAATAGGGGTGCAGCTTTTTTGAATAACGTATTGAGATCATTAATTCTATTCCTCGATCCGGCAAATAATTAATATTAGAGCAAGTTGCAAAGTAGATAACTCGAGCACAATGTCAGATGATGATAGTAGATAAACGAATCATCCAGACCCAGGTCATAGATCTGCCTTTGATATTTTTTCACCTATATTCAGAACGGAGATTAACCGTTTGATTAATCTTTTTAATATTTTATATAGCAGGAATTTATGAGGTTGTCCATGCACCCGTCAGAAGGTTGCAATATCATTTCCTAAACCATGTGAAATGGGGTCAGGGCAAAAGGGGGAAACCCATTCCCCCATTCAAAATCTGTTTAAATTCAATAAGATGCCCACAAGTGATGTCCGATGGGGTAACCCCTTACGTTTTGGAGTTATTGCCAATAGTTGTGTATGACTTGAGCCCCTCACTTTTCAACCCCTTTAAGATACTGATGTCGTAAATCTGGGCTGATACGGAGTTCCTCCGAGTTATCTTGTTGTTCAGCTTGGGGCTCTTCATCTGCACTCTCGGTATACGCGACCACGGTCGTACGCTCCATAAACCCTTTTGACAGCGTCTCCACAACCTTATATCTCATCTTAACTCGTCCGGTTGGTATAGTAGCAGGTAGCCTGACGTAGGCCTCTAGATCGGGAAGTGAGGCTATTTCGGTAGGCAGAACTAGCGGCTTGGTTTTAGTTAGCTGAGATAACGATACGCCGTCGCGGATGGTGTTAGCGCCATAGGACAGGTTTTCCACGTGTTCCTTGATCTCTGCCTCGCCCAGAACTTTAGAAATCCAGCTCGTCGTATTAGGATCCGTATTACGGAAGAAGATCTTCGTGTTGAACAGGTCCAGCACCGACTGCTCTTGGTTCTGACCGTACGTATTGATCAACTGAGGAAAGCTTTGCACGCCTGCGAGGAAACATCCAACATATTTACGGGCTTCAGCCATCCCGTATTCTCATGCATCTGGAACGCATACAGCACACTAACGCTCTCTCTGCCTAACAAAGAACTCTACCGCCCTCTCGATTGAGGGGATTCATTTAGGTTAGGTGTGGCAAGAATAGGTTCTATTTAAGTAACCCACGTTCCATCTGTTGTAACCCTTGAAGATAAATGTCCAAGATGCCGTCTATTAAAGACCTAAGCTTGGTATACACTTTTTGATGACAATCACCGCCTTTTTTTGCGATTTCGTAGCCTTCCACAGTCCACATTTGTGCCGGAAAGAAAAATCCATGGGTACAATGTCTTTGTAATGCATGTTGGTCTATAATGTATTGCGTCATACTACTCACATGGATGGGCGTTGCATCAATCTCCATAGCCTTGACATTCAACTCCCTATTTTCGTCAAAGATAATTTTCTTGGTACGACCTGAATAAGAAAAAAGCCTTGTTTCATCCTTATAGAATCCACTTTGGTTCTCATCAAAGGCGGCAATTGTGCGCACGAAAGGTGTGAGCGCCAAAAGATGAATCTTTGGCATGGACAGTCCCATACAATCCATTAATGTTTCTAGCATGCCCAGCCAGCTTCTCATGCCACCTCCCGTACCTATAATATCGAGGACGAACAAATGCTTATAGCACTGCAGTTTTTTAAATGACAGATACGCCATATAGAAATTCAGCTTATCTTCAGACACCATATTTAGAGCAATCCCTCTGCTTCCCTTATGAAGGTTAGCAACTCTCTTCGTCAAAGCATCCGCATGGCCAGAGTAGTTGATGTGAATAAGGGGCAAATTAGTGTTTTGGGGGCTTTTTTTGCTTAGTTCCTCCATAGCAACCTGATAAAGGCACTGACTGCGTCCCAGAAATACCATTGCACTGGACTTAGGGTCAGGTCCGATTTCCTGAATAGTAGAGCGTATATCTAATGCTGTTAGAATGATGTCCTCAAGAACGGTTAAATCCGGGTTTTCAATTTTACCGTAAAACAATAAGTCATGAAATGCAGAAAGTCATGAAATGCAGAGCCTGCCAGGGTTTCTCTATGCCTATCCATCTGGGTATCCGCAAGTACAGACAAGTGTTCATCTCCCTGCATTGTAGATTTGGCCTTTGTCATAAACATACCGTCTTGACAGAAGCATTCATTAAAAATGAATTATTCAAATGTACTGTCGGGACTGTTTTCCTTCTTAATCTCAGCAACTTTTTCTTCACCGTCATCAAAAAACGGAAGTTGCTCTGCTTGCACTCTTAACTCCGGATATTTGTCGTACAGGAAGCTATGACTAAGAGGGCGCCCAGTCTCAGAACTAATGGCCACTGAGCTCAGAGCTAAAAACAAGACACTAGCCAAAGTACCAGTAGAAATGGCTCTCAATAAAATATTATTCATTTATAATTACCTCATCATATTTAACAATTTCACGTTGTTATAATTCATATATCCCATAATGTCAACTTTTGGACCTTGTTCTGGGCGTCTTGCTAGCAGCGTACTTGATTCTTACATTAACGAAAGAATAATGTCCGTTTGCACATTCCAGATCGGGTGGCAATTTATGCACAATCCCACGATCACATGAAGCAGGGAAGTTCTATTAAGGCATATATACTATGGGGCGGAAAAAAATAAGCCCTGGGTAACTTGCTTCTCGGGGCTGAGGAGAGTCTTTATAATTAGAGCGTCGCCTTTTTTTAAAACACAGTAAATATCTCGCGAAACTAGAGTGTAAGCTCCGCCTGTTCTGCCATCCCGTTTAACTCTAACGCCAATTAGATAGATTTAACTGTTCGGAGTATATTTGGATTAAGCTCGCTAATTCTTTAATCGCCGAGCCAGCTGATGCATATGACAAGCTCGGATTTGTAATTATTGACACAAAAAGCACCTCAGTGAGTCTGAAAAGAATTCCTACGTATGTCATGTGAGCACTAATGAGTTTCACGTCAATGTTTTGAACCCATTTTTCTAAAGTTATTTTGCAATATTTTCAACGTTATGCCACACTGTCCTCCGTGTTCAACGCGGATGGCGCAATGCTCTATTTGTGCGATTAACCGTATGTTGGTTTTAGGTCTAAATCAGATCATATAGAAAGGTAGTAAATATGTTTACCCATACTAAAAGGTTATTTGTTTTATTGTATTTAGTTGCATCATGCCAGATAGGTGCTTCTGCTAGTAATTTATATAATTCTACTGCAGAACAACTTCATGCAGAGTTTGCCTCCCAGTTAAATCCATTTAGAATGAATAATTCTTTGGAGATTCTTATAGATTTCAATGAGAATCTACATAAGGTAAATTATAAAGTTATTGATGATGTGGCAAAAAACGTTGTTGCCCAGGAAGATGGATTTAGATTAATTAATAAAAGATTTCTGAAACCTAAATACAGCAACAACTTGACCAAATCTGTTTTGTGGCAAAATGATTTTTCGTTGATGAGGGATCTGCTTCGACTATCGTACCTTCTAAGTCTGGCGAGTGAAACAGATTCAGACATGTGCGGGTATTTTTATGATCCTCCAGGGCTTATTAAAATAAGGTCATTACGAGCTGGCTTTCTGAGTTGCCTATCCTCAGCTTTGGAGGTGCAGAACGATGAGAAAATACGGACACCCCTTCAGATTAGGGATCCTTTTCAGTTGAAGGATGGGCAATATGATCAGCTGCGAGGTAATTCTTTAATTTTGTTGAATCTGTGCATCATTTACGCCCATAGGTGCTCAAAAACTGAATGGTTTCTGCCCGCAAAGACAAAGCAGTACTACGATAAAGTGCGGCGCTATAAACCTGTATTGTTGAAGGCAAGGCTAGACAGCAGGGGTTTATTTACTACTGCTCTTAAAGATGATTATATTGAGACTGCTGTTAAAGCTGTCGTATATAAGAACATAGATGACGATATCTATGGTAGCCCTAATCAAATTTTTAGTTTATTTAATTGGACCTCGATCCGAATATGGCGGATTAAGGAAATTAATAGGGATATCCTTGGTAAATTATCTGATGTAGGGGATCTATTTGTACAAAACATGGGCGCCCGGTTTAATAATATTAAAATTAGGAAAGGTAGAGAAAAAGAAAGACTTGTTGCTAAACTAGTTATGGACGCACTTCGCCACAACATGCATGAGTCACATCAAAGTTCTCCTGGGATGGTTATACAGTCAACCTCTTTAACTGTTGTGGCAGATATTGTTACGCATTTCTCCGCTCATTTAGTTGAGTATGGTTTACACCATGGTTTTGCCCAAATCATAACAAATGCTGCAGCCGCACTTTCATTCGCAGCAGCTGGTACATTCAGTATGCCTATATTGGCTACTTTGGCTCTTGTCGAGGGCACGCTTACTGTCTATGAGCTCTATGAATCACACAAAACTCATAAACAAGCTAAAAAATTAAAACCGATTCTTTCAATAGATCTGTATAAGTATAGTGAAGTTCCTTTATTGCATGACTTATTTCAGTGTTGCCTGCAGCCTAGGCAATATGCATTTAGCGACTATGAGAAAGGGATAATTTGTTCGTTAGTGATTAGGGCCATAAAGCTTGGAGCTAAATATGAAGAAATTATTGAGGCAACGTTAAATCAGAAATTTATAGTGGATTTTCTAGATGAACTATAAATGAGTTTTAAATACTCCTATTTTAACTTTGTTGATTTCTAGGTCATGGGCCATGCTAGCTGCGAACAATGGCCCGTGATCCATCTTAATAATTCCTGATCAAACAACTTGTATCTTCAATTTGTGGGGTGGGCTCTCTTTTCGAATATACGATCATCAGATCTGTAAATCTGCAGCTCAAGCCTTCTCACCTGTAGAAGACTGTAATCATCATAACGACCCAGACCTAATAACAACGGGCATTTTATGGCATCATATCCCCTCATTTGCTCTGCCGCTTAATCACATGAATTAGGGATTGTAATAAGTCTATCATCACATCAGAATATCACTTGGTTTTTTACAAAAGATTGATTACGGGGCTTACTTTTTTCCACCTTGTTTTTTGGGCGCTACTTTTTGTTCTACTTTTGGAGCCGGACCTACCTTGCCAGCTTTAGGCGCCGCCTTTGGCGCAGCCGGTTGCTTAACAGCTTTAGGAGCCGCCTGCTGCTTAACAGCTTTAGGCGCTGCCTTTGGAGCAGCCGGTTGCTTAACAGCTTTAGGGGCCGCTTTAGGAACAGCTTTTTGCTTAGCAGCTTTGGGCGCTGCCTTTTGAGCAGCTTGTTGTTTAGCAGCTTTAGGTGCTGCCTTTGGCGCAGCCTGTTGCTTAGCAGCTTTAGGAGCTCCCTTGGGAGCAACTGCTTGCTGAACAGCTTTAAAGCGTGGATTTGCTTTTTTGTTCTTATGTTTAACCTTTAAATACCTTTCTTCATCAGCCAAGCGTACTTCGATATAGTTTTCTTCTTTAATTTCAGTCTCTTCGCCGTATTGTAGAATCCAACCCTTTCCATCCAATGAAGGTCTTGCAGCTGTTATAGCGCCACACCTAAGCATGTGCTGAACATGAGGGGGCGCCCTATTTAGTTGAGGGCTAAGTATGCTTATAGGTTTGCGCAAGAAAACGTCGTAGATACCAGGGTTTCTATCGTTTGGCCCATGTGAAAGAATTAAATCTCGCACTGAATCATCCTCTAACCATCTTGGGAGGCTTTCTTTTAATATGCTAAATCCATTGCCATGATTACCCCTTCCAGTCATTATCTGCAGATCAGATTGAAAACTATCGTACTTACCGCAAATAAACTCCACCACTTTTGCTTTTGCTTCAGATGGTTTTAGGCCGTGCAGATCTCGCACCCTTCTCAAGTCATTGTTTAACGCTAGATATAGGCGCCTTTTGTCATTTTCATATGTGATGGCACGCGTTATTGAACAAAAACGAGATGATTTAGAAAATATCTGGGTCCATCCTGACAGAAGTTTATCGGGTAGGAACTGTGCGTTGGGGGCCAGGTTAAAAACTGTTACAACCACAGGCTTCATAGAGTTTAGAAGGAAAGAATCTATGACAGCAATAAGCTCCTGAACCGCCTTATCGAGTTCAATATTCTTTAGTGTAATTGCAAGAACATCTACTGGCGATTGTTGGGCCGAATCGTGGGCGCCTCGGTTGGTTTCTTCCGCACTTAGTTTTGCCCTAACCATTAGGCTGTGGAATGTTTTTTCATTTATCTTGGTGAGGTCCATATTGTCCACTAAAAAGTTGCATTTATTCCCGTTGGATGATTTGTGCATGCTATAGAATTCGTAAGCCTCGGACTGGCGACTTCTTGCTTCTGCAAGGGCGTAATTCGTTATCGTCAAAATATATGTCATATTTATCGTAGGGTCTGGCCCTTTGTATTCACGATTACTGCCACCAATAGCGATTCGGCTGCTGCTGCCACCAATAGCGATTCGTTTGCGGTATTCATATTTCTCAAGACATTCCCCACAGAACCATTCTATGTATTTTGTTTGCTCTTTTAGGGTGAAATCCATTGCAAAAGCTCGTTTTTCATAACGTTGGTCTGTCATCGTTTCTTCCATGAGAGCTTCGAGTTTTAGCTTCATCTCCTCCCAGGTTGATCCGATGATTTGCACTTCTTCTATTTTTTCTGATGGCTCATCGGATTCATAAGAATCGTTTTCGTAAGACCCTGATTGGGATTCATCGCTGGAATTATTATCGTCGTAAATGGGAATCATGGAAGCTTGCGCTGACATAGATATTGCCAACAAAAAAAGAGTATGAAGAGTCTTTCGAAGCGTAATCATTATATAATATCCTAACATGTTAAATTACTAACTATTTTATATGACCTTTTATGTCATACTTAATTACAAAAATGCCGGATGAATCTTCACCAGGTTATCTTTAACATAAGAACTAATAAATAGAAGTCAAGGAGGTTTGATAAAAATAATGTTTAATGCACATCGCAATTATGATTGATGCATTAAATATGTTTTCCGCAAATCCCACTATCAGGTGCTTTAGGGACGGTATAAATACGAGTCCTAGCGCGTATCTTTGTGTAGTGGATGCCTGCGTGTGCCCAAGAAGTTTACCTAAGATGCTTAAACTCAAACCACTCGAAACCAAATGGGAGGTGTGGGTATGACGAAAGTTTTAAGGTCTATTGAAATAATTTCTTGAATCATTACAATAGTCGCCAGGATCGTATAAAATTTAAATTGGTAAGGGTATAAAACTTTGACGACTTTTTCATCCCATGAGAGCGCTAAGGCGTCGCACTATGATCATAGTGCGGAAGATTATGATGTGTTTAATGAAGAAAATTCCAAACAAACGAATCGAACAGTAGAAAGCATCCTGGAAAGACATCATGTAAAAACCGTTTTGGATTTAACTTGTGGCACTGGGTCTCAGGTTTTTTGGCTTAACAAGCGGGGATATGTTGTAACAGGGTCTGATATCAATGGTAATATGCTAAAAGTTGCCAAAAGAAAAGCGGCTGCCGAAGAGTTAGAAATCCCGTTCCATGAAGGGGACATGCGCACCAGCCATTTTGGCCAGTTTGACGCAGTCATTACCATATACCATGCCATAGGCCACTTATCGAAAGCGGACTTTGAAAAGGCTATGGTTAACATCCACAAGAACCTAAAAGTTGGCGGCATTTATATCTTTGATATATTTAACTTAAGCTACCTACTGGAAGGCAATAACATTGCCAAGTTGACCATCGATCAAACAGAAGTTAATGGCAATATTAAAAGCCGGGATATTCAATATAGCACCATTAATGAAAATGGCGTGCTGGCATCATTTACCACAACTTTTATCCAGGAAGGAGCATCCGCACCCAGGCGCTTGATGTGTTCACAAACCATGCAAGTTTATAATGTGAAGCAACTGGAAGAGATGCTTCAAAGTAGTGGTTTTGCACCCCTGGGGCCGTGCGCTATTGATGGCACAGAGTTTGCTGAAACACAAAGCGAGCGCATTATGATGGTTGCCAGAAAAATTGTGAAAGATTAGAACGAGAAATATGTCCCCCCGTTAAGGAATCTGACAATGAAAATCCTCATACATCGTGAATATACCCTTGATCTTTAATATCATCAGATTATAATCAAGTTATAACTCAATGATAACTTTATCTGGTGACGTGCATGCCCCAATCTTCAGACACAAATGCGGGAATATTTAAAGAAAACAGAACTTCGCGGCTAACAATTCTTATCGATCCGCATAAAAAGAAGGCCTTTGAAGAATTATGTGAAAGATTGGATACGACCCCATCTCAGGCTATACGCCAAATGATTCGAGAGCTTTTGATCAAATATGAAATAACTTGGTCGCCTCCAGACTCCGATCAGAAAGAGGTTTAGGATGACAATAGGCTGGGCTCTAAAGAAGTCACTGGCAGGCTATAACCGCACCACGTTGCAAAGCGATTTAACTGCCGGTTTAATCGTTTCTCTGGTTGCTTTGCCTTTGGCTATGGCCTTGTCCATCGCCGTTGGCTTGCCACCACAATATGGGCTTTATACGGCTATTGTTGCGGGCATTTCCGTACCTCTTTTAGGGGGGTCCTTACATCAAGTGAGTGGCCCAACTGCTGCTTTCGTCGTTGTCATTGCTCCGATTGTTGCTGCTCATGGATTGCGTGGATTAATTATCACAACACTCATTGCTGGAATCATACTGATTATCGCAGGGCTATTAACAGTAGGGCGCTACATCAGTTATGTGCCCTATCCTGTTATAACAGGATTCACATCTGGCATAGCTGTTGTTATTGCCGTACTTTCTATTAATGACTTTCTTGGTTTGCATATTGCGCATATGCCAGAGAGTTTTTATGAAAAGGTTACGCTGATCCTTCAGTCTCTCCCTTCAACCCAGTGGCCTGAAGTCGCAGTGGGAGTCGTCTCATTGTCGCTTATGTTCTGGTCTAATCATCTCATTAATAAACTTCCTTCCCCCGTTGTTGGAATTGCCGTGGGTGCTTTTTTAGGTGCGGTATTAATTCATTCAGGTTTTGAGATGGATACCATTGGCACACGTTTTCATTATCTCCTCGCTGATGGTACGACCGGCCATGGTATTCCTCCCTTTTTGCCTTCTTTTGGGTTTCATGGGTTAAGTCAGTCGGACTTATTTGCTCTGCCTACTTTCACAGAACTTAAAATTCTCATTGTACCTTCTCTAGTCATTGCCGCTTTAGCAGCTCTGGAATCTTTGCTTTCAGCAGCTGTTGCGGATGGCATGGCCGATACTAAACATAACCCTAATGCGGAACTCATAGGCATTGGTATTGGTAATATTCTATCAGGTTTAGCCTCTGGTATCCCTGCAACAGGGGCCATTGCCCGTACAGCAACAAATATTCAACATGGAGGAAAAACGCCCTTGGCTGCGGTCTTTCATGGGATATTCATTTTATTTTATGTATTGCTTTTTGCGCAGTATCTTTCTTATGTTCCCATGTCTGCTCTTGCTGCATTGTTGTTGTTTACGGCATACCGCATGTCACATATTACGCAATTTATGAGAATTCTAAAATTTGGCCCCCTTGAGGATTCCATAACCCTTATAATTTGCTTCGGCTTTACTGTCGCAATTGATATGATAGCTGGTGTAACGGTTGGCATTATCACCGCCTGTTTTCTCCTGATGAAAAGATTTTCAGCAATTACCCAACTGCAGATGAGCCACCACAAAAATAAAGAATCTAAAATCGACCACAGATCCATTCCGAGCAATGTTGCTATCTATCACATTAACGGGTCACTGTTTTTTGGAAATGCGGAAGAGATCTTGGAACAGATTGAAATCCTTGCCCCCCAGACGACCACCTTTGTTGTTGATTTAATGGATGTGCCATTTGTAGATATGACAGGCATGATTGCAATCAAAAGAATGGTTATGGATCTGTCTAGAAACAACAAGAATACAGTTATATGTGCTAAAAAAGTTATCGCGGACAAACTCAAGCGAAAGTTAATAGATTTGTCGGACAAGAATATTTTTATTGAAAATAGTGTTGAAATTGCTCTCGAGAAACTGCGCCCCTAAAAAGTCCAGCTCTTCTTGAGAGAACCATCGACTTTACAAACTTTACCATTCAAAATTTTCCCATGTCTAACTCCGACATTGTGGTGAAGTCAAAGAAATAGCATAAACTTGGGTTAGATAAAGTGAGCAGACCCCTCGAGGCCTGCTCACGTTTATTCTGCTACTTAGTCAGGTACTTCAATTCCAAACCATTTAGCATGATTGTCCTAACTTTAGTTAGGTCGATCATTTGGTCTTTCCCTTTGGCCTTTGCATCCAAGTACCTGAATTTGCCGTTGTCCAGCACAACGGCGTTATGCCATGGAGTTCCGCTCTGGCCCTGTACTAGTTGTATGCCTAGCTTTTGACTTACGTCTTTGTGAGGGTGGACTGAAAGCCTTAGGTAAGTTGGGTAATCCGGGAAATTCTGGGAAACGAAAAATCCGAATTTTATTGAGCAATCCGATAAGGCCGCAGTGGTTTCCAGGGTTTTCTCCCTCCGCAACCTATTAAGCTCCCGATTGATGCATTCTGTTTTCCTTGTTTCCACATATCCTGGCTTGGGTGCCTTTGCATTTGGTGCCGGATGCTCAAACGCTCTGCACTCTGCCAAAGTGGCCTCAGTTGCCAGGGCTCTGAAATGGGCTTCCCAATAAGCGCTCTTGAACTCCTTTGCCACAAATAGTTTCATGTCTTGCATGGTTTCTTGTGCTTCTTGGGACCTTGCCACTTTCACTTGACTGACTTGCGTCCGCAGCTGATCAATGGACTGGATTGTCTCATTGATTTTCCACCCAATGAAGGAAATGGAGGGAAACTGGGCCAACAACTTCGTGATACCCGTATGATACCGCTCAATATTGTCGTCACTTTCATCAATGGCAGTTTTGTAGCCAAGCCCGTCGGAAACAATCGTGACGTGGACCCCTGGTTTGTATATCTGCCCAATCTGATCTGCTAGATGCTGTAAGGTCATCAACCCCAGGTATTCCCCCAAATCAACCTCCGCACTGATGCATTTCAGATCGCGGTTGGTCGACTTAAAGGGAAACCCCAGTAATAACATCTTCATAGGCTGGTCAGATTCGTATTGGCACCTTAGCTTACCCATGAGGCCCTCAAGGTTTTCCACAGGACAATTGGGCGCCCTCATCCCTAACAAAAACGCGGATATTGACTCAATCGGGTCGCCCGATCCGAGATCAATGACGGGAAGTGAGCACCGATAATGAGTTAATGCAGCCTCAAACTCCTCGGGTATAGCCTCAGAAGCCTTCGCAGATATCACCGGCAATGTGATAATCGTGGTAAGTACAAGTAAATTAACTTTCTTTAGTAAACAAGACATAATTCTTCTCCTTAATAATTAGACATGAATTTCCCGACATGACTCGGGCTTCAAAAGTTTTAATTAAGCCTAAAACGACGCGGTAGAACGATTGGGCGTTATCGTCGTCGCCAAAGGAGAAGGGAGAGAGAGATCCCATTTACCACGCGGGTGGTATGGGTATAGTTTTCGGTGTCCACATCCTCCAGGTGGCGAATCTCAGCGGATCCGTCCTGATTTTGGATAAAGACACCATGCCATGGGGTGATATGGGATTGGAAACTGAGCCCTATGCCCATTTTTGTCGATACGTCCGGTTGGTAGTGAACAGACAGCCTTATGGCCTCAGCTGGTCTGTAACTTTTGAGAAAGGCGCTGTATTGTAGAGATCTTTGTGTCAATTTCGTCGCAATGTCTCTCACGGGATGAGTAGCGGTATAATCATGGCCCTCCGAGTGATCCAGCTCAAGGGTCATCCGTTGGGTAAGCACATCCACTTCATCTTTGAGATGGGGGTCCGTTTCCAGTTTTGCTTGGAATTCCGCCGGATCCGGGGCAAAGCTTTCAATATGGTCCCGCATTTCCTGAGGCGTCTTGCCGGGCAAGAGATCCGCCAGGGTCGTGATCTGAATATGCGTCAGGTCTTTTGCTACCTGTTTGAGCTGTTGCTCGTACAGGGCAATTACCTCATCACCAATGCCTTCCATGTCGCAAAAAGCTGTACCATCCGTAAACTGGTTATTTTTGCTCCCGGTGGGTAAATATTAGCGATCTCATCTAACATAGCGTTG
>CAWAEF010000009.1:0-101637 GCA_963780985.1 uncultured Alphaproteobacteria bacterium | reverse complement strand
AGAACATGTGGCGGGATTAACCACAGCCGTGGCTAATATGATCATCATGAGCTTTGGCTATGCCCTGCATACCTCTATTGGCTTTGTGATTAACGCTTTCGGTGGAGCCCATGATGCACAGGCATTTGTCTATGGCGTCACCATAATACCCATAACCTTAGCCGCAGGCATCATTGGCTTTGGTGTGATAGCTTACAAAGATGCGCAATTGAAAGGCGAAAAAATGCCGTTTGAAAACAAAATAGTAGCCGTTATCAACAAGGATATTGATACGGGGTTGTGGCTATGAATGCGCTGGCTCATATGACCATAGGCCTCGGGGCTCAGCTCGACAATGAGCGTTTGAGACTGAATGATTATGTGGACAGAAGGATGGCAATGTTTATCCGAACATCTCCAGATCCCGTTATTATCTTAAGGCGGTAAATCCAGTGAGATCAAAAAGACGGTTATTGCTGCGCAGGAGCAGGGCATTCAAGTCGGCGTGTTCACGGACACCATGACCGGTGGTGGGTATCAAGAGCAGCTGGATAGAACCCTTCAGACACCTCAGGAACAGCTCGTCTTTTACGGGGCGGTTCTGTTTGGACCATGGGATGCGGTGAGTCAAATCACGAAGCGTTTGTCCATCTATAAGTAGGAAAGAATGCCTGCTGGAGATTTATTTTACAGCAGGCATCTTATTTTTCTCCGCTGGGTAATTGACAATACGACCCAATCTGAGCTATGCAATAATAATATAAAATTGCAGAACAGCTGGAGTGTGTAAATGAGACGTTGGCCCTTTAAGCCCACAAAAAGCCTTGTTGGCCCTTGGTCTGATTTTATCGGCATGTGAGTCCGATCCTGTTCTATCCCACACGAGACTTTGCCTTTGGCGGACTACATTCTTTTGTGGAAAAATCTAAGCGCACCCTGAGTCTGTTTAACAATGACCAACTGATTAAAACCTATAGAGTTGCTATTGGTAAATCGCCTGTGGGCCACAAGGAAAAAGAAGGCGATCACAGAACGCCAGAGGGGGTCTATTCTATTTCCAAGAAGAACCCTAAAAGCAAGTACCATCGCGCCTTGAAGATTTCTTATCCCAATAGAACGGACAAGGAAAAGGCTGAAAAAAAAGGTCATCATCCCGGTGGCGACATCATGATTCATGGTATGGAGCCTTCTTACTGGTGGGTTACTCCCAAACATAAGCTCCGGGACATTACGCGCGGTTGTATTGTGGTGACCAACAAAGAAATCGAAGAGATATTTGAGGCCACCCCGTTGAACACGAGGGTGGAGATAAAGCCTTGATGATAGGTTGACGGTTATTTCTTCAAGAACGTTTCATATATCTGCGTTGAGCACTCGACGCCGATTTTGTGAAAACTGGTTTTCAGCCATTTATCCGTTGCCTCATAACCCAAATCTCGCAAGTAGCACAAGAAATCCCATTCGCAGTTGAATTTGCTCGAGGCATTCAGGTTGTGCATCTCCTCGGGTTTTTGGATCATGTGCATGTGAATGTCCTTGTAGTGTTCTGGGTCTACGCGTCCTTGTTTCAATAGCTTTGAGACAAAGTCGATGGCTCGCATCTCGGCAATAAGGCTCGAGTTAAAGCTGATCTCATTTAATCGATTATTGATTTCGATGGGGGACTTGGGTGTTTCCTTGCGCCATACGGGGTTAATCTGTACGAGAAGAATGTCGGGACTGCTTGATTGATAAATTAGAGGCCAAAGGGATGGATTGCCCATATAGCCGCCATCCCAATAGGGTTCTCCATCGATTTCAACGGCCTGAAAGTATTGAGGTAGGCATGCGGATGCCATGAGTACATCGACGGTAATTTCATCACATTTAAATACGCGTGGCTGACCGTTATAAACTCTGGTTGCTGTCGTAAAGAACTGGATCAGGCTGCAAGCTTGTACATTTTCCACGGAACAAAATTTCCGCCACAAGATCACGAAAGGGGTTGTAATTCAAAGGATTGAAGGTGTAGGGGGAAAAGAGGCTTGTCAAATATTCTATGGTTTTGTAGCCGATAGAATTATCCAGATTCCATCCATCCTCTATTTTTTCCAGTGGGGTACGTCCCATAAGGTTGAAGGATTCACGAATAGAAATTTCACGCCAAAAGTGGTTAAGGGCTTTTATGGCGCCTGGTTTGCCATCTTTGGTGTAGCCGTCAATAAGTACAGCACCATTAATGGCACCGACGCTGGTGCCGCTGATGGCTGAAATAACGATGCGGTCATCTTCAAGTAATCGATTCAGTGCCCCCCAAGCAAAAGCACCGTGGGAGCCTCCCCCTTGTAGGGCAACGTTAATTCTTTTTATTTCTTTGGCCATGCTGGTTATATCCTATACCTTACGCCCAGCTCAATCACCTGATTAAAAGGAATCTTGTAGAATTCATAAGCCGATAGCGAGTTTTTTGAAAGAAAGATGTAAAGGTTCTCAGAAAAGCCACTGAGTGCGGGTAGCTTGGAGGCAACGGGCACGCCTTTGCTCAAGAAGTACGAGACCTCTTCATCCTCTTTAGTGATTTTTTGCTCCTCGGCCCAGTTCATCACTCTCCGCAAACTAGGCACCTCCATGAAACCAAATTTGGCTGTGATACTGTATGAGGTTTTGTTGATCTGCTCATAAGAAAATTTGTTAACCCCCTTAGTCTTTGGCACATTTAATATTATGATAGACACAAACAGTATCTTCTTATGCAGAAACTTATTGTGGTCCAAGTGGATAATAAGTGAGGTGGGAACTTTGTTGGGAAATCTTGACATAAATACGGCTGTTCCCGGTATTTTGGTCGGGGTTTCCTTCTCATAATCAGCCAAAAACGTTTTAAGGCTGCTGTGGGGTGATACTTTTTGCTCTTCTAAAGCCTTGCTGCCTTTGATCCATATAAAAATAATGTAAGAGGTAAAGGCCGTTATCATGACGGTATACCATGCACCCTCGACGATTTTGACCAGGTTGGTCATAACAAAGGTGGTGTCAATTAATACCAGGGGTACAAACAGGGACACAAGGGCGAGTTTGGACCATTGCCATTTTTTAACAGCTACTATAAACACAAGACATGTTGTGATCAGCATGCACCCGGCAACGCTCAAGCCGTAGGCTATGGCCAAATTATCAGAGGTTCGGAAAGTAAGAACAGCCATAATTGTTAATGCTGCCAGGATCTTGTTTATAGCTGGAACGTAAACCTGTCCTATCTGATGAGAGGACGTATGCATAACCGTCAGACGAGGCAGATAGTTCAACATGATCCCTGCCAAACTAGGGAAAATACACCTGATAAGATCGATTGTGAGGCGATAACAGTCGCAATGGTTGATAGTATTACCATGGGATAGAGCAAGGCTTCGGGGACCAAATGGTAGAATGGATTCTCGATTGTTGCAGGATTATTTAGCAAAAGCGCACCCTGTCCGAAATAATTGAGCAGCAGCGCGGGGAAGACAAAAAATGTCCAGCTGAGTCTGATGGCTCCCCTGCCGAAATGTCCCATATCAGCGTAGAGTGCTTCAGCGCCTGTGACGACAAGGATGATTCCACCCATCGTAATTAAGGCAACTATCCCATTGCTCCACAAAAAATGAATGGCATAGTAGGGATTGAAGGCCATCAGAATGCGAGGGGCCTCTAGCAGGCTGTGAGCGCCTAAGATTCCAATTGTCAGAAACCAGACAATCATAATGGGGCCGAAATAGGCTCCGATGAGGCCACTGCCACTTTTTTGGATGTAAAAGAAAAGACTCAGAATTATGATGCCCAAAGGGAGGATATAATCGGTAAGATGATGAGAAATAGCTCTAAGCCTTCCAAGGCGCTGAGTACGGATATAGCGGGGGTTATAACGCCATCGCCAAAGATCAAGGATGCACCGATAATCCCCATGACGAAAGGAACAGCTGCATATTTGCCAAGATCTAGTTTTTCAGCAATAGTGGATAAAATTAGGATGCCTCCCTCTCCTTGGTCGTCGACGCGCATGACTACGTTAATGTATTTGATAGTCACAATCAGGAATAAGGACCAGATGACAATGCTTATTAAACCCAGGACGTTAATTTCTGTTACTGGCAATTGGGCTATGGTAACGCAACTTTTCAAGGCGTAAAGAGGGCTGGTGCCGATGTCCCCATAGACTATCCCTATAGCTGCCACCATTAGGTATGCCATACTGTCTTTATTTCGTTGAGACATTCTCTAACTCGAATCGCTTTTATTCAATTATATTACCTTGACGCGACCATGCACAAGGGCTAATAAAATGTAACTCCCCAGCTAGCACGTCATCGACGTGCGAAAGCCTGCGCTCCGGTGCTCACGTACCCAAAGTACGCTCCGCTCCGGTGCTCGGCTTTCGCACGTAGCTAACGGACTATCTGAAGAGTTACCCGTAACTAATTGGCGGTTAGAATAAAATAGAAAGATAAAGGTGTTTACCAATTGTTAACTATTTTTAAATGTTTTAGTGACAATATGGCATTATAATTAAACTATGGTAAATGTGTGGTGATAAGATGAAGTACAAGGATTACGAGCAGCAGTTAATGACAGCTTTGACGGTTTATAAGATTCCGAAAAGCAATTTGGATGTCCTGCAAGGCAGTTTTTTGACCACATTGGGTTTGTTGACGGGCGTCATGTTGGTTTCCGATTTGTTGGCTTGATCCCCGTGGAAGAGCTTGGCGGGCTGCTCACAAGGCACCATCGATTTGATTCGTTTTGCTTGGTATTTTCTTTCTCGTTCTGTTCTCTATCAAAGTCATCAGGCTTAGTTTAGTGCTGCCAGATAATTCGGGATTTATCGATTCCATTGGCTCAGCCACAGGTTTGATGGTGTTGCGATTTTTGGGATTGTTGGTCATGTTTAGTATCATCGCCCTATTGCCTTATTTCATGGCAGGTCTTCTTGAGGAATCGGGTCTAACAGCAATATCCTCGTGACATTTAAGTATGTTCTCTTCATTGCAGGCATGGTTGCAATATTGTTCCTGGTTGCACGCGTGATAGGCGTTATTATCGCCACGGTGGCAGCTCGGCAGGTGTCATTTGCTGAAATGTTCAGAAAATCACAGGGGGCATGTGCTTTCTATTTTAATGATCATGTTTATTGCCCTGGTCCCGCTCGAGGTCATTGCTATGTTCATTATTGATAGCCTCTCGGGTCTTCTGAAGCTAAGTTCTTCGTATGGGGTGGAGCTGTTCGTCTGCCTTGTGGATCTGTTGTACGGTCATCCATCTTTCTGCTGCAGATTTATATGCTGTGGACGGCCCTCACCCAGTATATGAAAACGAACAAACTGCTAGCCTAAACGTCTGTCTAATTTCGCCAAAAATCTATTACGGTTCATCATTCTTGCTTTCTTTCATTGACAAAATTGGATTTTCCCCCAATATGCATCTTAGAACAAACAAGTTGGTGAAAATGACTGAATTACGTAACGTTGCTATTATTGCCCATGTAGACCATGGAAAGACGACTCTTGTTGACGCACTTTTGCGCCAGAGCGGAGCATTCCGAGACAATCAGATAGTGGCTGAAAGAGCCATGGATTCAAACGATCTTGAGCGTGAGCGAGGTATTACGATCCTTGCAAAGTGCACATCGTTGATGTGGAAAGAGACGCGTATTAATATCGTGGATACCCCTGGTCACGCCGACTTTGGTGGTGAGGTTGAGCGTATCTTGGGCATGGTCGATGGTGTGGTGGTTTTGGTGGACGCGGCTGAAGGGCCTATGCCTCAAACCAAGTTCGTGACCTCTAAAGCCCTGCAGCTGGGTCTTAAGCCAATCATCGTTATTAACAAGATCGACCGTCATGATGCTCGCGCTGACGAGGTTCTGGATGAGGTCTTTGACCTTTTGGTGGCTCTGGAAGCCTCCCCTGAGCAGCTGGACTTTCCTGTGCTCTATGCATCTTCTCGTGAAGGTTGGGCCGTGGAAGATCTGACTCAGCCGAGAGAGAACTTGGCGCCATTGTATGACTTAATCGTTAAACATATACATGCGCCCATTGTTGAAAAAAATGCGCCCATGAGCATGTTGGGCACGATCCTGGAATATGATCCTTATGTAGGACGCGTACTGACAGGTAAAATTGCCAGCGGCAAGATGGAAGTGAACCAGACTGTTAAAGTTCTCGATCCAGAAGGAAACATAGTGGATCAAGGTCGTTTGACCAAGTTAATGGCTTTCCGTCACTTGAATCGCGAGCCGGTAACTTCAGCTGAGGCTGGTGATATTGTTTCCATTGCAGGACTTGAAAATGCAACGGTTTCCTACACAATATGTGCGCCTGAGGTAACACAGCCGCTCAAAGCGCAGCCGATCGATCCGCCGACCTTGGTTATGACCTTTGCTGTTAACGACTCGCCGTTGGCTGGTCGTGAGGGTGAAAAGGTCACGTCTCGTCTTATCCGTGATCGTTTAATGCGCGAACAGGAAGGCAACGTAGCTCTTTCAGTGCGTGAGTCAGACAGTAAGGATTCCTTTGAGGTTGCGGGTCGTGGTGAATTGCAGATGGCGGTCCTTATTGAGACCATGCGTCGTGAGGGTTTTGAGCTCTCTATTTCACGTCCCCGTGTTCTATATCGTCAAGATCCTGAAACAGGCAAAAGGCTTGAGCCTATTGAGGAAGTCTTCATCGACGTTGATGATGAGTTTTCAGGTATCGTGGTTGAAAGATGGGTATCCGTAAGGGTGAAATGCTCGAAATGCGTCCATCCGGTGGTGGAAAAAATCGTCTGCGTTTCTTGGCACCGTCCCGTGGTTTGATTGGATATCACAATGAATTCCTGACGGACACGCGCGGTACAGGTGTTATGAGCCGTTTGTATCATGACTATCAACCTTTCAAGGGCGAAATTGAAGGCCGTAGAAACGGTGTGCTGGTGTCCACAGATAGTGGCACATCCGTTGCCTACGCCTTGTGGAACTTGGAAGATCGTGGAATTATGTTTATCGAGGCAGGTGTGCCTGTTTATCAGGGTATGATTATTGGTGAGAACAGTCGTAACAACGACTTGGATGTAAATCCGCTCAAGGCAAAACAGCTAACGAACATTCGTGCCTCAGGTAAGGATGAAGCGGTTAAGCTGACGACACCAAAATTGATGACCCTCGAGCAAGCGATTGCCTACATCGATGAGGATGAGCTTGTTGAGGTTACACCTAAGTCCATCCGCCTTCGTAAGCGTGTTTTGGACCCTACCATTAGAAAGCGTGCAGCTCGTCAAAAATTTGACTGAGCTCGCCTTCCATGAGGTGAATATATGGTTTTGAAGTTGTTAAATGACTGGTTTGGGGTATATCTACAGAGAAGACTTATAGTTATTGCGCTTTTAGGTTTTTCCTGCGGTATACCCTACTTCTTGACCTCCTCGACCCTATGTTCTGGCTTACCGAGCTTGGATATGATCGTCCGACTGCCGGTTTATTCAATATGGCGACGATGCCTTATGCACTGGTGTTTTTATGGGCTCCATTCATTGATAGAATGGGACTGCCCGGACTCACGAAATACTTTGGCAGACGGCGTGCGTGGCTTTTGTTCAGCCAGATGGGTCTCATCATTAGCTTGTGTTCGGTCTATTTTATTGGGCCAGAATTTTGGCTCATGCTCGTTGTTGCCGGTTTTGCAGCTACACAAAATACTGTATTTCTAGCGTTCCAAATGGAAACCTTGCCTAAGTCTAACTATGGTCCGGGCGAAGGAATAGGTATCGTGGGAGCCCGCATGGGTATGCTGCTTGGATATTATGCAGCTCCGAAACTTTCCATTTATATGTCCTGGGAACTTGCTTATTTATCCATGGGTCTAATGGTTTTGGTTGGTGTCATCACAACCCTTCGCGTGCAGGAGCCCAAGCCTGTTATTAGTCAGGAAACCCTCCGCATAGAAAAACATGCGTCTGACTATCTTCATAGTCACCCACGGATCAGCCCAAGAATTGCCACAGGGCTTTCATGGTTATATGCATCTGTCGTATGCCCATTTGCTGACTTCATGAAACGCAGAGGCTGGTTAGCGGCTTTGGGTATTATGGTCTTCTATAAATTTGGAGACAATATTATCGGCACCATGTCAAACCGAATGTATCTGGAGTTGGGTTACACATTATCGGAAACAGCTGATGCCACGAAGCTTTTCGGTATGATCGCCAGCCTTACGGGAGGACTTGTGGGAGGTGTTCTGATAACGCGCATAGGCTTTCTGCGCAGCTTACTGTACTTTGGTATCATACATATGTTTGCAACGTGTATGTATATCGTTAACTTCTACGCTGGTCATGATATCCCGATCCTTTATCTATCGGTGGCTATCGAACACTTTACGGCGGGAATGCGCACAGGCGCGCTGTTTTCGTACCAACGACTCTTAGTAATCCCGTCTATGCTGCAACCCAGTTAGCTTTGCTTACGTCTTTGGTGAATCTAGGACGCACCGTGTTTTCCTCGTCTTCTGGGTATCTGGTTGACTATTTAGGTTGGGCTAATTTTTATGGCGTGGCTATTTTTGCAACGATACCTGCTCTGTTGATCTGTATTTATCTGATGAGACTCAACAAGGAGCCATTGTTCAAACGGCAGGTCTTACAAATATCGTAGGAATTTTTAAGATAATCCCTTAAAATATGCCATGGGAGAAATCACTATGAATGACATTAGAGAATCCACAACCCCTGAGGTTGTGTGCGATGGAGACGGCGAAACAGACGGCCATCCACGTGTGTATTTAAATATGGGCGAGAACAATGAGATTGTTTGTCCCTATTGTAGTCGAAAGTTTGTTTTAAAGTTGAAAGGTACTAATGCAAAAAGAAGCCACTAATTATCCGAAATACAATGGGGTGACCATACATCCTGCTGAGTGTTTTGAGCCTATGCGTAAAGCCGGTAAGCTGGCGGCGCAGGTGCTTGATTTTATTGAGCCGTATGTGAAACCCGGTGTCACTACCGACGAGTTGGACAAGCTCTGTCATGACTTCATCGTAGGTCATGGGGCTATACCGGCGCCGTTAAACTATCGAGGTTTTCCTAAGTCTATCTGCACCTCCATTAACCATGTGGTTTGCCATGGCATACCCAGTGATAAGGTTTTAGCGGAAGGCGACATCGTCAACATTGACGTGACCGTCATTCTTGACGGTTGGCATGGTGACACTAGCCGTATGTACAATGTCGGTAAAGTTGGCATTAAGGCCCAGAAACTAGTCGACGCCACTTATGAAGCCATGATGCGTGCCATTGATCTAGTCAAGCCCGGTGCTACTTTAGGCGACATTGGTCACGCTATTCAAAGCTATGTGGAACCTAAAGGATACTCCGTTGTTCGTGACTTTTGTGGTCATGGGATCGGCCGCATATTTCATTCTGAGCCCGAAGTCGTCCATCTCGGTCGACCAGGAGAAGGGCTGGAACTCCAGGAAGGCATGTTTTTCACGATTGAACCGATGATCAATGCCGGAAGTTATGAAGTAAAAGTACTGAGCGATGGTTGGACTGCGGTTACCCGCGATAAGTCTCTTTCGGCTCAGTTTGAGCACACCATAGGTGTGACTGCAACGGGTCATGAGATATTTACGTTGTCCTAAGGCGGATTCTATCGCTTTTTACCCAGCTGCTTCTCCCACATCTTGGCGATGCGCATGAAGCGGGTGTAGGCATAGTGGTTGGCCAACACAAGGCCGTATAGTCCGCGCAGGATATGGCCACGGACGATGTAGGCTTTGAAAAAGCTAAAGGGATATTCGTAAACTAGGCGCAGTCCAGACACTTTCCGGCCGCCACTGGTGTATACATCGGCTTGCAGGTCCGTGTAACGGTTGATCTTGGAGATCATCTGAGATAGGGATCGGATGCTGTAGTGATTGACGCGGCCCTTCAGGGTGACGTAATCGGTGGGTTTATTAAAGACCACTCGATCATGGATGGGGCTGTCTGAATAGCGTCCCTGATCCAGGTTATAGAGGCGAACAACCCGGTAAGTATAGGGGAACATCCCCGGCTCAGTCTGATGGGGATACACATCCTGAATCTTCAGTTTATATGCCGTAGTGACAGGAGGTTGAGTTTGGAATAACTCTCGGATTTCGGCTGACAAAGCCGGCGAGATTTCTTCATCTGCATCCAGGTTTAGTACCCACTTATGCCGGCACTGTTCCTCAGCGAAGCGCTTTTGCGGGCCATAACCGGGCCAGTCTTTTGCAATGACTTTTGCGCCAAGATCTTCGGATACTTTTACGGTATTATCGATGCTGCCTGAATCGACCAAGATGATTTCATCAACCCAATCACGCACGCTGTTAATGGCGCGAACAATCCGATCTTCCTCATCGCGAGCGATTATAAAAACAGATATGGGGAGCTTTTGCTCCAGTTTGTGGGGCATAAATAGTTCTTTCTCTTTAATACAAATTTATACTAGATTGGATGGCTGCAGTGTGACCAATTCTTCAGCGCTGGTGGGATGAATGGCCACACAATTGTCAAAGTCGGCCTTGGTGGCACCCATTTTAATGGCAACGCCAAATCCTTGCAACATTTCATCAGCACCTGAACCTAATACATGGCAGCCCACTACTTTTTCTTCCTCGCCGACACAGATCAATTTAACGAGGTCTTTTGGCTTGTGCGGCGTGAGGGCATTATAAATAGTCGTAAAGGTACTGGTATAAATCTTAAGATTTTCTCGACCATATTTATCAATGGCCTGCTTCTCGCTCAGACCTATGGTCCCAATCGGTGGCATGGTAAATATCACCGTGGGGATGTTGTCGTAATCGAGCTTTGATTCTTGCTGTCCTGCAAATAGCCTCATGGCTAGTTTACGTCCGCCCGCAATGGCAACCGGTGTTTGCTTCGACCTAGATGTTACGTCTCCTATGGCGTAAATTCCAGCACTTGATGAGTTTTGGTACGGATCCACCTCCACGTAGCCATGGTCATCCAAAGCGACACTTGTGCTTTCCATATTCAGGTTATGGGTATTTGGCGTGCGGCCAATCGCCCAGACCACGCAATCAAAATCATCCTGCAATAGATCCTCGCCTATATAGGCTTGGATCTTATCGCCTTTTTTCTCTAATTTTGAGATCTCGCACCAGTTATGTAAATGAACGCCTTCTGCGGTCATGCGATCCATTAAGGCATCAACGATTGTGGTATCAATGTTCCTTAAGGGTCTTTCTTTGCGGAAGATTAGGTGAGTTTCTGAACCAAGCCCTTGAAAGATTCCTGTCAGTTCAATGGCTACGTCACCAGCACCGACAACGGCAACTTTTTTGGGCTGTTGATTAAGAGCAAAAAATCCATTGGAATCAATGCCAAGTTCAGCTCCTGGTGTGTTGGGCCACTGAGGTTGGCCGCCGGTGGCAATGATGACATGATCTGCTGAATAATGTATGCCACCCACGTCTATGATGCGGTCGCTTATGAAACGGCCATGGCCGGGGATTACTTCAACTTGCTTCTTTTCCAATCTAGATCGGTAGATCTGGTTTAGGTGGCGAATATAAACTTCACGGTTTTGAACCAATTGTTCCCAGTCTAGTTCAGGTTCTTTTGCCTTGAATCCATAGTCTGGGGCATCTCTTATGGATTGAGCCAGGCGGCTAGCAATCCACATAACTTTCTTAGGAACGCAACCGACATTAACACAAGTGCCGCCCAGGAGGTGTTGCTCAATTATGGCGCACTTTGCGCCCAGCTCCGATGCCCGAGTGGCGGCCGCAACGCCCCCGCTGCCGCCGCCTAAACAGATGAGGTCATAATGCATCGTCAAGGTTTTATCTCTTCGGTTTTTTTTCTGGCGCCGTATCGATAACAACCACAGCGCGGTCTAGCCCAATAGTCATGGGATCATCATCGCCTTTAAGCGAGATAAATCGACTCTGGTGCTTAACATAGGGGCCAAAGCGACCAATGCCTGCCACAATCTCCTCCCCGGTCCCAGGGTGATTACCCACGACGCGGGGTAAGGCACCCGCATCCAGAGCGGTCGTCAATGTGGCATCCTGAGGTTGGACACTCTTGGGTAATGTAACCCTCTTTGGCTTTTCTTTGCCTACAGCCTCTCCCCATTGGAAATAAAAGCCATAGGGTCCTTTCCGCAGGGTTATCATCAAACCTGTTTTAGGATCTATGCCGAGTTCTTTAGTCTCGTTCATGGGTTCCGTTCCGCCCTCTTGCTGTCCTTCCGCGGCAGTGCTGAGGCTGTGGGTATATTGGCATTCCGGATAGTTGGAACAACCCACGAATGAGCCGAATCTGCTTAGTTTTAAACTTAAATTCCCCTTTTTGCATTTAGGGCAGATATGGGGATCTGAGCCATCTGCACGAGGCGGAAAGAGCATGCCGTCAAGATCTTCGTTCAGACGATCGATAACCTGGCTGATGGTCAGGCCTTTTGCCTCATCAACGGCCTTGATGAAATCCGTCCAGAAATCCTGGAGTACTTTTTTCCACTTCAGGCGTCCATTGGATATCTCATCGAGACGTTCTTCAAGATCCGCTGTAAAACCGTATTCTACGTACTTGGTGAAGAAGTTCATCAGAAATGCCGTGACAATCCGCCCGCGATCTTCGGGGTAGAATTGGCGGGTTTCTATTCTCACATACCCACGATCTTGGAGTGTATTGATAATGCTCGCATAGGTAGATGGTCGGCCAATACCCAATTCTTCCAGTTTTTTCACCAAGCTTGCTTCGGAATAGCGGGCAGGGGGCTGGGTGAAGTGCTGGTTGGGGGTCACTTCTTTAAGATCAAGGGCCTCGCCCTCTTCCAAGGGAGGCAGGATCTTTTCATCGTCTTCCTGATCTTCTTCGTTCTCTTGATCTTTGCCTTCTTGATAGACCTTCAAAAAACCATCAAAGCGAACTGTTGAACCCGTGGCTCTGAAAATAACTGACTTTTCTGGATTGGCGATATCTGCGCCAACTTGGTCAAGCACGGCACTGGCCATTTGAGACGCGATTGTTCTCTTCCAGATCAGTTCATAGAGCTTCAGCTGGGTTGGATCCAAGTATTCTGCCACATCCTTTGGATGTCGGGTAATATCTGTCGGACGAATAGCTTCGTGCGCCTCCTGAGCGTTCTTAGCTTTCGTTTTATAGATTCGGACTTCTTCCGGTAAATAGTCCTTACCGTACTTGGCTTCTATATGGGCGCGCAATGCATCCAGGGCCTCTTGGCCTAGGTTGACGCTGTCTGTACGCATATAGGTGATCAAACCGGTGGTTTCTCCACCAAGGTTGACGCCCTCATAAAGTTGCTGGGCCGTTTTCATGGTCCGACTTGCGCCAAAACCGAGTTTACGAGAAGCCTCCTGTTGCATGGTGGAGGTCGTAAACGGTGGCGACGGGTTCCGTTTAACCTGCTTTTTCTCAACCTTAAGTACGCTATATGCAAACTTCTTGATCTCGTCGACCGCTTCCTTAGCGAGGGCTTCGTTGTTGATGTCGAACTTGTCGAGTTTTTTACTCTTTAGGTGGGTCAGGCGAGCCTTAACCTTCTTAGCCGGTTTGCCCAGAAAATCCCCAATAATTGACCAGTATTCTTCTGTCCTGAAGGCCTCGATCTCGTTTTCACGGTCGGTTATAAGCCGCAGGGCAACGGATTGTACGCGTCCTGCAGAACGGCTTCCGGGCAGTTTTCGCCATAAAACAGGTGATATGGTAAAGCCCACGAGATAATCTAACGCGCGCCGGGCCAAATAGGCCTGGATGAGGTCTTGATCCAATTCACGGGGATGTTCGATAGCTTCATTAATGGCCCGCTTTGTGATTTCGTGAAATACCACGCGCTTCACGGGAATAGGCTTCCAGCTTTTCTTACTTTTAAGAATTTCTAGAACGTGCCATGAGATAGCCTCTCCCTCACGATCAGGGTCGGTAGCCAGTAATAATTCGTCTGCGTCCTTCATGGCGCTAGTGATTTCTTTCATGTGCTTTTCTGAACGAGCATCGGTATCCCATTTCATGGAAAAATCATCATCAGGGTTTACGGAGCCATCCTTTGAGGGAAGGTCCCTCACATGGCCAAAGCTTGCAAGCACATGGTAATCCTTGCCTAAATACTTGTTTATAGTCTTGGCTTTAGCCGGTGACTCAACGATGACGAGTTTCATAATTATCCTTTAACTTGTAATAAGGGCTACTTGATTGCCTGCCGAGCGTACAACTCGTCCCGCAATTTCGAGCTCCAGAATGATGCACAACAATTCCTCTGTACAGATTTGACATTGTCTGGACAATTCGTCAAGCCCTACTGGTGCGTGACTGAGGTTTTCTTCTACCACAAATCTTTGTTTATCCGTGACTTCAGTGAAATTATTTATTATCGGCTCATCATCGAAGGGGGCCGATTCTTCTTGCAACATACCCTTGGGTAGGTGCTGGATGACCCCATCTATAACGTCTTGAACACCCTGGATGAGGGTGGCGCCCTGAGCGATCAGCGAATTCGTGCCCCGACACCTTGGATCGTAAGGAGAGCCTGGGACTGCAAAAACTTCCCGTCCTTGCTCGAGGGCAAAGCGCGCCGTGATGAGTGATCCTGATTTGTAGGCGGCTTCCACCACGATAACTCCTGTAGAAAGCCCAGAGATCAGCCGGTTTCTTCGGGGAAAAAGTGGGCTTTGGGCGACGCACCGAAGGGTGATTCCGACACAATAGCCCCTTTTTCTTTGATTGCGTCGTAAAGCACCTTATTTTCAGGCGGATAAATATGGTCCACGCCGCCAGCTACCACAGCGATGGTTCCTGTTGGTAGGGATCCTTTGTGGGCATGGGTATCAATGCCTCTGGCCAGACCAGAGGAAATAACCCATCCTTGTTGGCCCAAGTCTTTGGAAAGACTTTCAGCAAAGCGTTTGCCATTTAGGGATGCATTGCGAGAACCCACCACTGCCAAGGATCGCTTCGATAGCAAATCCACATCACCGAAGATGCTGAGGACAGGCGGCGCATCGCAAAGACTTGCCAGCGAGCGCGGATATTGAGGGTCAAGGGACATCAACAAATGTGCGCCAGCCTTCTCATGGGCACGGTATTCTGATTCTGCGTCTGCTTGGTTTAGAATCTGGATCGGTTTTGTTTTGCCTCCGCGGGCTGCTAGATCTTGCAGGTTTTCCAGAGCATTCTTAACAGAACCATATCGATTGAGGAGTTGATAAAAGGTAACCGGCCCCACATTTTCGCTTCGAGCCAGCCGTAGCCAGTCTAGCCGCTCAGCGTCCGAACTCGGTGCAGCGAATTTCAGGGGACTAGGATTGGCCAATTCTGGGCTCCTTGCCGTTTAGTAATCTGGCAATGTTAGCCTTATGGCTAGATACGATAAGAATAGCCAGAATAAGACTGAAGATTGCGATCTTTGCATCAATAAAAATCAGTGCCAGTAAGGGTAAAACACAATAGGAAACCAGTGCTGCTAATGAAGAAATCCGCAACCAAAAAGCGCAGCCAAGCCAAATGACGAGTCCGGTCAAAGCCAGCGGCCATTGCAACGCAAGCAAAACGCCTAAGCCGGTGGCGACGCCCTTGCCACCCTTGAAATCTAGCCATATGGGGAAGAGGTGCCCTATAATGACCGCCAGGGCCACCATATAAGGAAGGTATTCAGGGCCCCCATGAGACCCGAGCCAATAGACCGCAAGCCAGCCTTTAAACATATCAAGTATCAGGGTTACTGCCGCCAGTGATTTCTTTCCCGTGCGCAAGACATTGGTTGCGCCGGTGCTGCCAGAGCCTATTTTCGTGAGGTCATGATTATTGTATCGGGCCAGCAGGTATCCAAAAGGTATGGAACCTAAACCATAAGCCGCTAAACATAGAGTGACCACATGATGGTTATCCCCCCGTATAATGGAGAGGAATACAACAGCTAGCAAAAGAAAGAAAAAAAGACGGGTAGCCCTTTTAACGTGATACATTCTGTCTCCTCCATTCATAAAGCGACACGGCCGCTGCATTGGAGACATTCAGGGTTGAGAAAGTATCGATGGTCGGCAGATGGGAAAGGACATCGCATGTGCCCTTTATAAGAGGACGCAGTCCTTTACCTTCTCGGCCCAGGACCAGAGCAACCTTGCCCGAGAGATTAACTTTATCGAGTTTATCGTTGCCTGCCTCATCAAGTCCAATGCACCAGAATCCCTGCTTTTTAAGATCTTCCATGGTTCGGGCCAGATTAACCACGCTTACGAGTGGGATCTCTTCAACGGCTCCCGATGCGGTCTTGGCTATGGTTGCATTATTAGCATCCGGCGCATTGAGTTCCTGTTGTATGACGGCCGTGGCGCCGAAGGCGGCGGCGGATCGTAAAATAGCCCCTATATTGTGAGGGTCAGTTACCTGATCGAGGATTATAAGGCAAGCCTGCTCTGGCATGTCGTTCAATATATCTTCTATAAAGGGCTGCTTTAGTTCACTCGCCTTGAGGGCGACGCCCTGATGGACAGATTGCTCTCCCACCATGCGGTCCAGTTCTTCCGCGCTTACATATAGAAGTTCTAGATCCTGATGAGCCTTAATAGCCAGCTCAATTTCGGGGGAAAGGCCTTTGCTAACCCATAGTGTATGACATACACGTCGGGGATTCTGCAGGGCAGCCGTTACAGCATGCGCTCCATAAATCAAATTATGTCGAGATGATCGTTGTTTCATAAGGTTGTATTAGTCTGTTTTTAGATATTTGTGAAATACTTTTTTTTCGAATTTAAAGAATTCCCGTTGACAATGGGTCCAGAATCCTATATTCCGCCTATATATGGCATTAATCCGGAGGGATGGCCGAGCGGTCAAAGGCAACAGACTGTAAATCTGTCGACGTACGTCTACGCAGGTTCGAATCCTGCTCCCTCCACCAATGCGGGTGTAGCTCAACGGTAGAGCCCCAGCCTTCCAAGCTGGTTGTGAGGGTTCGATTCCCTTCACCCGCTCCATGACTTTATATATTTAGAAAGGGCTGAAAAATGGCTGTAGGAAAGTTTGAGCGGAATAAGCCGCACTGTAACATCGGAACGATTGGTCACGTTGACCATGGTAAGACAACACTGACGGCTGCGATCACGAAGGTGCTAGCAGAGCAGGGCGGCGCAGAGTTCCGTGCATTCGATCAGATCGACAATGCACCAGAGGAGCGAGCTCGTGGTATTACAATTGCGACCTCACACGTTGAGTATGAGACAGCAAATCGCCACTATGCGCACGTTGACTGCCCAGGACACGCGGACTATGTGAAGAACATGATCACCGGTGCTGCTCAGATGGATGGCGCTATTCTGGTTGTGAGTGCGTCTGATGGACCTATGCCTCAGACTCGCGAGCACATTCTTTTGGCTCACCAGGTTGGTGTTCCTTCGATCGTTGTGTTCCTGAACAAGATTGACATGGTTGATGACCCTGAGCTTGTTGAGTTGGTTGAACTTGAGATTCGTGAGTTGTTGTCCAAGTATGACTTCCCCGGCGACGAGATTCCCATTGTATCTGGTTCAGCATTGGCAGCTCTTGAAGGTCGCGATGATGCAATTGGTAAGGAAGCAATTCTGAAGCTGATGGCAGAAGTTGATCGTTACATTCCTCAGCCAGAACGCGATAAAGATCGTCCATTCTTGATGCCAATTGAGGATGTGTTCTCAATTTCCGGTCGTGGTACAGTTGTTACTGGCCGTATTGAACGCGGTGTGGTAAACGTAGGTAACGAAGTTGAAATCGTTGGTATCAAGGACACAGTTAAGTCCGTGGTAACAGGCGTAGAAATGTTCCGTAAGGAGCTTGGTACTGGTGAAGCAGGTGATAACGTGGGCGTATTGCTCCGCGGTGTTGCTCGTGATGATGTTGAGCGCGGCCAGGTGTTGGCAGCCCCCAAGACGATCACTCCTCACACGAAGTTCGAAGGTGAGTGCTATATCTTGACCAAGGATGAAGGTGGTCGTCACACACCATTCTTCTCGAACTATCGTCCACAGTTCTACTTCCGTACAACGGACGTCACAGGATCTTGTGAGCTTCCAGAAGGTACGGAAATGGTAATGCCCGGCGATACTATTCGTTTGAATGTTGAGCTGCAAGCTCCCATTGCGATGGATGACGGTCTGCGGTTCGCAATTCGCGAAGGTGGACGTACGGTTGGTGCGGGTGTCGTTACCAAAATTATTAAGTAAACTTACGTATTGATGGAGTCCTGATGCCCTTTTTAGGGAGGTGTGTCAGGATTCTTATTCGATATATAAGAGTGCCTAATAATATTTTTCTTGATTTTCAGTGAAAAATCTATTAGGAGTGTAGCTCAACTGGCAGAGCACCGGTCTCCAAAACCGGGGGTTGGGGGTTCGAGTCCCTTCACTCCTGCCACTGGTTATAGGGTGGCAAGTAAGAGGAAAAAACGAAGATATGACAAAAGCAACGCCGGCACAATTTGTCCGCGAAGTAAGGCAGGAGTTATCGAAGGTAACTTGGCCTACGCGGAAAGAAACAATTCTGACAACCATCATGGTTTTGATAATCGTGATGATTGCCGCGGTATTCTTCATGATTGCGGACACAGTATTATCTTATTTTGTGGAGTGGGTCTTAAAGCTAGGGGTATCTTCTTAATATGTCTAAGAAATTTTGGTATGTAGTGCACGTTCACTCCGGCGCGGAAAATAAAGTGGCCGAAGCTATTCGTGAGCAAGCCGCAAAAAAAGGCCTGTCCGAGTACATAGAAGAAATTCTAGTGCCGACTGAACAGGTCGTCGAAATTAAAAAGGGTGAAAAAGTCACGAGCGATCGTAAGTTCTTTCCTGGCTATATCATGGTCAAGATGGAAATGGCGGATGATGCTTGGCATCTCGTTCAGAACACCCCTAAGGTTACGGGCTTCTTGGGCAACCAAGGACGTCCATCACCAGTTAGCCAGCGTGAGGTTGACAAGATCGTTCAACAGCTTCAAGAAGGTGTTGACCGACCTAAGCACACCATGCGCTTCGAAATTGGTGAGAAGGTCCGCGTTTGCGATGGACCATTTAACTCATTTACCGGTCTCGTAGAAGAGATCGATGAAGAAAAGTCACGACTGAAAGTTCTTGTTTCAATTTTCGGTCGCGCAACACCTGTAGAATTAGAATTCTCGCAGGTAGAGAAAGCATAGCGGAAGGCTCGCCATAGCCGTACCGCGACCCTTTGATAAGAAGTGTGGAAGTGAGAATACTGAGTCTAGAAGTGAGAATCTAGAATCTAGAATCCAGAATCCAGAAATTCGGATTTTGATTTAAGGTTCAATTCCTAGGTTCCCGAATCTGGATTTAAGATTCCGGATTCTGGTTTCTGGATTCAGGATTCTAGACTCTGGATTCTGACTTCCGGACTCTGTTTATAACGAAAGAGGAGTATCATGGCAAAGAAGATATCAGGCTATATTAAGCTGCAAATACCAGCTGGCCAAGCAAACCCAGCACCGCCTGTTGGACCCGCATTGGGTCAACGTGGTGTTAACATTATGGAATTCTGTAAGGCATTCAACGCTAAGACCCAAGGTGGTAGCGTCGAGGCTGGAACACCACTTCCTGTTGTTATAACCGTATATTCGGATCGTTCCTTTAGCTTTATCACAAAGACGCCTCCGGCATCTTTCCTCTTGAAAAAGATGGCGAAGCTGAAGAAAGGTTCAACGACGCCAGGTCGTGATTCTGCTGGTTCCGTGACGATGGATCAAATCCGTCAAATCGCGGAAATCAAGATGGAAGATCTGAGCGCGACAGACATTGAAGCTGCTGCCCGCATTATTGCAGGTTCAGCACGTTCGATGGGTCTGAAGGTAGAGGGTTAAGCAATGGCAAAGCATGGAAAACGTATTACACAAGCTCGGGAAGGTATCGACCGTAACCTTGAGCAAAATTTAGCAACTGCCGTAAAGCTGATCAAGGCTCGTGCGACAGCTAAATTTGATGAAACAATCGACTTGGCTATGAACTTGAACTTGGACACCCGTAAGGCTGACCAGAACATTCGTGGTATGGTTCAGCTTCCACACGGAACGGGTAAGACTATTCGTGTAGCCGTGTTCGCAAAAGGTGAAGCTGCAGCTGCGGCTGAAGCCGCTGGAGCGGATTTCGTCGGTGCTGAAGATCTGGCTGAAAAGATTGAGGCCGGACAAATCGAATTTGATCGTTGTATTTCAACGCCCGATCTGATGCCTTTGGTAGGTAAGCTCGGTAAGGTACTTGGTCCAAAAGGCTTGATGCCGAACCCTAAATTGGGTACGGTTACGCCCAAGGTTGAAGTTGCTGTTAAGGCTGCGAAGAGCGGCCAGATTGAATATCGCGTCGAAAAGTCAGGTATCCTGCAAGTCGGCGTGGGTAAAGCAAGCTTTACTGAAAAGCAAATTGAAGACAACGTTCGCGCAATTACGGACATCGTGACTAAGTCACGGCCTACAACTGTAAAGGGTACGTATGTTAAGCGTGTCAGCATCAGCTCAACTATGGGGCCGTCGGTCCGTGTAGCTGTTGCAGATCTGTCTGCTAAGAACTGAATTAGCTGAGGCCTTCAATCCGCTCAGGTGGAGAAGGTGGCCTCTAGTCTTAACTGGCTGGGAAAGGGCGCTAGCCAAATTGAAGATCTCGGTGGGATCTGATAATTAGATTGCGCTTCTGACTGTGAGTTAAAACTGAATTACTTCGGGTCCTTCAATCCACCCAGGTGGAGAAGGGGGCCTCTAGTCGTAACTGGCTGGGAAAGGGCGCTAGCCAAATTGAAGATCTCGGTGGGATCTGATAATTAGATTGCGCTTCTGACTGTGAGTTAAAACTGAATTACTTCGGGTCCTTCAATCCACCCAGGTGGAGAAGGGGGCCTCTAGTCGTAACTGGCTGGGAAAGGGCGCTAGCCAAATTGAAGATCTCATTAAGATCTGACAACTAGATAGCGCTCTGGACTGAGAGTTACAAGAGTTTTCCAACAGTTTGTGCTGTTGGGGAAAGATCCAGCTCAACTGGATCGAAAAGGAATCTGTCCTAGATTGTGGGTTTCCGCGAAAGTGGAAATAATGTCGTAAGACGCCTACATGAGACGGAAGCGTATCAGGTTTTTTAAACCCGCGTCGCTTTTGGGCAGACTTCATGGTTGGGCTTGGCATTAGCCAAGTCTGGTGTGTAAGTGGATGTGAAAACATCCGTTTTAAGAGGTTGTGAAACCATGATAAGAAGCGAAAAACTAAACGTCGTTTCTTCAATGCGTGAACATCTCCAGGAATCAACACTCGTTGTTGTTACCAGCCAAAGTGGTCTGACAGTTACTGAAGTATCTAATCTTCGCGACAAAATGAGGTCGTCGGGGTCAAGATATAAGGTGCTGAAAAACACTTTAGCGCGATTGGCAGTAAAGGATACCAAATGTGAGGGTATTACCGATCTGTTGAACGGTCCAACGGCGTTGGCCTATTCTCAGGATCCTGTAGCAGCTGCGAGAGTAGCTGTTGAGTTTTCTGAGTCGAACGAGAAACTAACGGTTCTCGGTGGCTGTCTTGGAGACAAGGTATTGAATGCAAACGAAGTAAAAGCACTTGCTAAGTTGCCTTCGCTTGATGAACTCCGTGCCAAGATTCTGGGTGTCCTTCTGGCTCCAGCGTCGCAAATCGCACGTATTTCAAGAGAGCCGGCAGCACAATTGGCAAGAGTTATTTCTGCGTACGGAAACAGTTAAGTAAATTAAGGAGAACCTGATATGGCTGATTTAAATAAGATCGTTGAGCAACTATCAACACTAACAGTAATCGAAGCTTCTGAGCTTTCTAAGCTTCTGGAAGCACACTGGGGCGTTTCTGCGGCTGCTCCTGTAGCTGCTGCGGCTGCAACTGCTGCACCTACTGCTGCCGTTGAAGAACAAACCGAATTCAACGTAATTCTTACGAATTCCGGTGACAAGAAGATCAACGTGATCAAGGAAGTTCGTGTGATCACAGGTCTTGGTCTGATTGAAGCTAAGGCTTTGGTTGAAGGTACGCCTGCTACCGTTAAGGAAGGCGTATCCAAGTCAGAAGCTGACGAGCTGAAGAAGAAGCTTGAAGAAGCTGGTGCTACTGTAGAGCTTAAGTAATTAGGTAGGGTCTTAAAGGACCCGACCGTTACAAATTTGGGTTATGCTGGGACATCCTCGGGTGTCTCGGCTACCTTGCTTTAGTTTAATTGAATGTTACTACTCACTAAAAGTGGCTGAAGGTTAGCGAACCTCTCTCTCAGCCCGTCATTGCGAGGAGCCGCGTGAAGCGCGGATCCGGGGCAATCCAGTGCGGTGGCCCAGACCAGTTTACATTGGCAGGCGCGATACTGGATAGCAACAGAGCTTCGCTCCCCGCAATGACGGGCTGAGAGGTGGATGCACTGTTCAGTTGCTTTTGGTGAGTACATACAATTGAATAAGGTAAAGTAAGCCCACAAAATTAAATCGTGTTGTCTGCAGGGTTTGTGCCTATGTAGCAGCACGTATTGTTGTATTCAGATAATGAATCAATAATTCAGCATTTGCTGAGAAATGTGCGTAAGCACAATAGGACTGGTGGAACAACGATGGCGCTCTGCGCTGAAGACTTTTTGTGAAACGTATGTGTCATAAAGAAGTATGAAAATCGTTGGAAATCCAAGCCATATAGAAGTTAAGCAACTTGAGGACTATAGATGGCAAGATCATTTACAAATCGTTGGCGTATACGCAAGTCTTTTGAGCAAAATCGTGGCGTCGCACCGATGCCTAACCTTATTGAAGTTCAAAAAAATTCCTTTGCTAACTTTCTTCAGATGGACGTCTTGCCGGAAAAGCGGACCAATAATGGTTTGCAAGCGGTGTTCACATCCGTATTTCCGGTTGAAGATTTTTCGGGCAAAGCGCAGCTTGAATTCTTTAAGTATGAATTCGATGAACCAAAGTATGACGAAGAGGAATGCCAACAACGTGGCATGACCTTTGCTTCACCATTGCGTGTGACCTTCCGTCTTGTGGTATGGGATATCGATGAAGACAGCGGATCCCGCACGGTTCATGATATTAAAGAGCAGAATGTTTATTTAGGTGACATGCCTCTGATGACCGATAAGGGTACCTTTATCATTAATGGTATCGAGCGCGTAATCGTGTCTCAAATGCACCGTTCACCTGGTGTGTTTTTTGACCATGATCGTGGTAAGACCCATGCATCTGGCAAGTATCTGTTCTCGGGCCGCGTGATCCCCTATCGTGGATCATGGCTGGACTTTGAGTTTGATGCCAAGGATATCCTTAATGTGCGTATCGACAGGCGCCGTAAGATTCCTGTGACGAGCCTTCTTCTGGCCCTTCCTAAGGGTGAGATGACAGCTACGCGCAGTGCCGATCTTAACGCTGAAGGTATGACGCGCGAAGAAATCTTGAATGCATTTTATGATCGTATTGTTTACAAAGTTACCAAAAAAGGCTGGAAGACAGCTTTTGACCCAAAACAATGGCGTAGCCGTAAGCTTGTCCGCGATCTGATTGACGCTAAAACCGGTAAGGTCGTACTGAAAGAGGGTGATAAGGTCACTCCCCGCGCTCTGATCAAAATCGAGGAAGAGCATCAGTTACGCGAAATAGTGGTACCTGTAGATGATCTGATTGGTCGTTATATTTCTACCGATCTGATTAATGAAGTTACTGGCGAAGTAACCATTGAGGCAGGACAGGAAATCTCTCAAGAAATTCTTGATCTATTGATTTCACAAGACGTTCAAGAAATTGAAGTGCTTGCCATCGATCACATTAACGTTGGGCCTTACCTGCGGAATACAGTACTTGCCGATCGCAACAGCAATCGTGAAGAAGCGCTGTTAGATATTTACAGAGTTATGCGTCCTGGTGAGCCGCCAACCGTTGACAGCGCTTATGCGCTCTTCTACGGACTATTCTTCGACTCTGAGCGGTATGACTTGTCATCCGTCGGTCGTGTGAAGATGAATGCGCGTCTAGGGTTTGAAACCGACGACGAGCTACGCGTTTTGCGCACAGAAGATTTCATGTCCATCGTGAAAGTCTTGCTTGAGCTAAAAGACGGTCGTGGTGATATTGACGACATCGATAACCTTGCGAACCGTCGTGTACGGTCAGTGGGTGAGTTGCTGGAGAACCAATATCGCGTAGGCCTTCTGCGTATGGAGCGTGCTATTCGTGAGCGTATGGGTTCGGTGGAAATCGATACCGTTATGCCTCATGACTTGATCAACGCTAAGCCAGTGGCTGCCTCGATTCGTGAATTCTTTGGCTCATCGCAGCTCTCACAATTTATGGATCAGACAAACCCACTTTCCGAAATTACCCACAAGCGCCGTTTATCGGCACTTGGTCCCGGTGGTTTGACGCGCGAGCGTGCAGGATTTGAAGTGCGTGACGTTCACCCAACACACTATGGTCGTATCTGCCCAATTGAGACCCCTGAAGGTCCAAACATTGGTCTGATCAACTCGTTGGCAACATTCGCTCGCGTTAACAAGTACGGCTTTATTGAAAGCCCATACCGCAAGGTTGTGGACCATGTGGTGACGGATGAAGTGATTTATCTGTCTGCCCTTGAAGAAGGTCGCCACACGATTGCGCAGGCTAACTCCGCCTTGGACGATAATAACAAGTTCACGGAAGAGTTCATCAGCTGTCGTAAGGCAGGTGAATTCATGATTGCGCCTGTCAATGAAATTGACTTAATTGACGTATCACCCAAGCAGCTGGTTTCTGTAGCCGCTTCCTTGATTCCTTTCTTGGAAAACGACGACGCGAACCGTGCTTTGATGGGCTCAAACATGCAGCGACAAGCTGTGCCTTTGATGTCCACGGAGGCTCCTCTGGTTGGTACCGGCATGGAGCATGCAGTTGCTCGTGATTCCGGTGTGGTGATAACGGCTCGACGAGCTGGTATCGTTGACCAGGTGGAAAGCACGCGAATTGTTTTGCACAGCTTCGATGAATCCAAGGGTGCAGAAAGCCCAGGCGGTGTGGACATTTACAACTTGCGTAAGTTCCAGCGCTCGAACCACAGCACGTGTATCAACCAGAAGCCTTTGGTGAAGGTTGGTGATCGCGTTAACGCCGGTGACATTATTGCGGACGGTCCTGCGACCGACGAGGGCGAATTGGCTCTTGGACGCAACGTGTTGATCGCGTTCTTGGCATGGCGCGGCTATAACTTTGAGGACTCGATCATCATATCTGAGCGTATTGCTCGTGATGACGTTTTCACCTCTCTTCACATTGAAGAGTTTGAAGTTATGTCCCGTGACACGAAGCTTGGTCAGGAAGACATCACTCGTGATATTCCAAACGTTGGCGACGAATCTTTGCGCCACTTGGACGAGACGGGTATTGTATCTATCGGTGCGCAAGTCAAGCCTGGCGATATTCTTGTCGGTAAGGTTACACCAAAAGGTGAATCGCCCATGACACCTGAAGAGAAGCTTTTGCGAGCGATCTTCGGTGAAAAGGCGTCTGACGTACGTGATACTTCCTTGCGCTTGCCCCCAGGGGTCGCCGGTACGGTTGTCGATGTGCGTGTATTCTCCCGTCGTGGTATCGACAAGGATGAGCGCGCGCTTGCAATTGAACATGCGGAAATTCAGCGTTTGGCTAAGGACCGTGATGCGGAAAGAAACATTCTTGAACGTTCTTTCAACACGCAGATCGGTAAGTTACTGATAGGTGAAACTGTTACCAAGGGTCCTAAGGGCATTAAAACAAATGCCGTCGTCGACGATGCATTGCTTGCGACCTTTACTCAAGGCCAGTGGCGTCAAATCATCGTTAAGAACGATGCTTTGATGGAACAGATCAACGAGCTTAAAGAACAGCTGGAGACCAAGATTATTGCTCTTCAGAAGCGCTTTGAGGATAAGGTTGAGAAGATCCGCCGCGGTGATGAACTCATGCCTGGCGTTTTGAAGATGGTTAAGGTTTTCGTAGCAATGAAACGTAAACTTCAACCAGGCGACAAGATGGCCGGACGCCATGGAAACAAGGGTGTGGTTTCAACAATCGTACCTCTTGAAGACATGCCGCATCTGGAAGATGGCACACCTGTGGATATCATTCTGAATCCGTTGGGTATTCCGTCTCGTATGAACGTGGGTCAGGTTCTTGAAGCTCACTTAGGTTGGGCAGCAGCTGGTCTTGGAAAGCAGGTCGGCGAGATGCTGAAGCTTGTCCAAGAAGGCGAAGAAAAGGTCGAATCTTTACGCAAGCTGTTGAACGATGTGTATGACACAAAGGACAGCCGCAAGCAGCTTAAAGACATGACGGAAGGCGAGCTCATGGAAATGTCTGGTCGTCTGAAAAAAGGTATTCCTATGGCAACGCCTGTATTCGATGGCGCCCATGAGGTAGATATCGTCAAGGAGCTGTTAAAGGCCGGTCTTTCAAGCCAAGGACAAGTCGTATTGATCGACGGTATGACTGGCGAGCCATTCGAGCGTAAAGTGACCGTGGGTCAGATGTACCTGCTTAAGCTTCACCACTTGGTTGATGATAAGATTCACGCACGTTCGGTTGGTCCATACAGTTTGGTAACCCAGCAACCGCTTGGTGGTAAAGCACAATTCGGTGGTCAGCGCTTCGGTGAAATGGAAGTGTGGGCACTGGAAGCATACGGTGCAGCCTATACCTTGCAGGAAATGTTGACGGTGAAATCCGACGACGTTGCCGGCCGTACCAAGGTTTATGAAGCCATTGTTCGTGGTGATGATAACTTCGAAACGGGTATCCCTGAATCCTTTAACGTTCTTGTAAAAGAGTTAAGGTCCTTGGGTATCAACATGGAGTTTAACCAAATCATACAACAAGACGCGGAATAAAGAGGAAGTAAGGTAAGAATTCTTCTCATGGTGCAAGGGTCGCACGAGCCGCCTTTGTTTCTCCCGGATATACGGGGGGAAACGCTAGGTGAATGCGACCCGACTGCCTGCGGTGAATGATTACAGTGAGAGTTTAAGTACCCGTTGGGGTACAGGTAAGTCCTCAGATGGCACGCCAGATGATGATTTATATAAAGAGAGACGTTACCAGGAGCATATAATGAGCAACCAATTACTACAAGTTTTTGGCAAAGTAAGTAGCCCTCAGAGCTTTGATGAAGTCAGGTTGACTATCGCAAGCCCTGAACAGATTCGTTCATGGTCCTATGGCGAAGTGGAAAAGCCTGAAACCATCAACTATCGTACATACAAGCCAGAGCGTGCGGGTCTATTTTGTGCCCGGATTTTCGGGCCAGTTCGGGACTACGAATGCCTGTGTGGTAAATACAAGCGTATGAAGTATCGTGGTGTCATCTGCGAGAAGTGCGGTGTTGAGGTTACATTGTCCAAGGTCCGTCGTGACCGTATGGGCCACATTGAGCTGGCATCACCTGTTGCGCATATTTGGTACACAAAATCGTTGCCAAGCCGCATTGGTATGCTGCTCGATATGTCTTTGCGCGACCTCGAAAAGGTTCTATATTTTGAGAACTTCATTGTTGTAGAGCCAGGTCTTACGCCGCTCATGCTCGGACAACTTTTGTCTGAGGAAGAGTATATTACAGCTCAAGATGAATACGGTGAAGAGGCTTTTGATGCAAGCATCGGTGCGGAAGCATTGAAGAAACTGCTTGTCCGCATTAATCTCGAACAAGAGCAAGTTTCTCTGCGGGAAGAGCTCCCTCAAACTAACTCTGAGATGCGCCGCAAGAAGATCATCAAGAGATTAAAGATTGTTGAAGCTTTTATTGAAAGTGGCGTTCGTCCTGAATGGATGATCATGGATGTTGTCCCTGTGATCCCACCGGAGCTACGTCCTTTAGTGCCTTTGGATGGCGGTCGTTTTGCGACTTCCGACCTGAACGACCTTTATCGTCGTGTGATTAACCGTAACAACCGTTTGAAGCGTCTTATTGAACTTCACGCGCCGGACATTATTATCCGGAACGAGAAACGCATGTTGCAGGAAGCTGTCGATGCGCTATTTGATAACGGTCGTCGCTCACGGGTGATGACGGGTGCTAACAAGCGTCCACTTAAGTCATTGGCTGATAACCTGAAAGGTAAGCACGGTCGTTTCCGTCAGAACCTGTTGGGTAAGCGCGTGGACTATTCCGGTCGTTCGGTAATCGTGGTTGGACCAGAGCTCAAACTGCACCAGTGTGGCTTGCCAAAGCGCATGGCCCTTGAATTGTTTAAGCCATTCATTTATTCCCGCCTAGAGCGATACGGATTGGCGAGCACCATTAAGGCTGCAAAGCGTATGGTTGAAAAAGAACGTCCAGAAGTTTGGGATATCTTAGAAGAAGTTATCCGTGAACATCCGGTATTGTTGAACCGTGCGCCAACTTTGCACCGGCTAGGTATCCAGGCTTTCGAGCCGATATTGGTGGAAGGTAAAGCGATTCAATTGCACCCTCTGGTGTGCTCGGCTTTCAACGCGGACTTTGACGGCGACCAAATGGCTGTTCACGTTCCTTTGTCCATTGAAGCTCAGCTAGAATCCCGCTGCCTTATGATGTCTACCAACAACATTTTGAAGCCTTCCAGCGGAGAGCCAAGTATTGTTCCTTCTAAGGATATCGTATTGGGCCTCTATTATCTTTCCATCGAAAGAGAAGGCGAGCCCGGCGAAGGCATGCTATTGGGAACCTATGATGAGGTTGAGCATGCTTTGTTCCAAGGTTACGTAACCTTGCATACTAAAGTTAAGTCGCGTTGCGAGGTTTATGATCCCGAAACTGGTACATCTGTGAAGAAGATTATAGAAACCACGCCCGGTCGTTTGATGCTTGCAAGAATCTTGCCCGCAGGCTTCCCGCAAGTAACTATCGAGTTAGTTAACAAGGCGATGACCAGCAAGGAAATTTCTAGTCTGGTTGATATGATCTATCGTGACTGTGGTCAGAAGAATACGGTTATTTTCTGCGATAAAATGATGGAGCTTGGCTTCCTTTACGCGGGTAAATCCGGTATCTCCTTCGGTAAGGATGATTTGGTTATTCCGCTTGCTAAGGAAAAGCTTGTAGGCGATACCCATGCTAAGGTCAACGAATACGAGCAACAGTACCTTGATGGTCTGATCACACAAGGTGAGAAGTACAACAAGGTCGTGGATGCCTGGTCACGATGCAGCGATAAAGTTGCAGAAGCGATGATGAAGGGTATTTCTGAAGCTAAGCCTGGTGAGCCACTGAACTCAGTCTTTATGATGGCACACTCCGGTGCTCGTGGTTCGGCAACCCAGATGCGTCAGCTAGCGGGTATGCGCGGATTGATGGCCAAGCCTTCAGGTGAAATTATTGAAACGCCTATTATCTCGAACTTTAAAGAAGGTTTGAGCGTGTTGGAGTACTTTAACTCCACCCACGGTGCCCGTAAGGGTCTTTCTGATACGGCGTTGAAAACAGCAAACTCGGGTTACCTTACCCGCCGTTTGGTGGACGTTGCCCAAGACTGTGTGATTCGTATCGAAGACTGTGGTACAGACCGAGGAATTATGGTTGAGCCTATTATCGAGGGCGGTGAGGTCATGACCTTGCTCTCAGATCGTATTTTAGGTCGTACAAGCATTGATGAGATCATCGATCCTGAGACAAATGAGTTAATCGTTAATCCCAACGAGTTGATTGAAGAAAAGCACGTGGCGCGTATCGATGCGGCCGGTCTTTCTCAAGTGAAGATTCGTTCGGTTCTGACTTGTGAATCTAAGGTAGGTATTTGCGCCAAGTGTTATGGTCGTGACCTAGCTCGCGGTACCATGGTTAACCTTGGTGAGGCTGTGGGTGTTATCGCAGCTCAATCCATTGGTGAGCCTGGAACACAGCTGACGATGCGTACATTCCACATTGGTGGTGCAGCGACAGGTGGTACAGAAAAATCCAGCGTCGAGGCCAGCTTTGACTCGCTTGTTACCGTGAAAAACCGTAACGCGGTTATAAACCGTGAAGGTGTCCCTATCGTTATGGGTCGTTATTGCGAAATAGCACTGGTGGACAAAAAAGGCCGTGAGCGCGCAACTTATCGTATTCCTTATGGTGCACGGTTGTTGGCGGATGAAGGTACGACTGTAACCCGTGGACAACGTCTTGCTGAATGGGACCCATACACCCTGCCGATTATCGCAGAGCGTGAAGGTATTTCGCATTTCGTGGATCTGGTTGAAGGTGAGTCCATGCGTGAAGTGGTCGATGAATCCACAGGTATTTATAGCCGCGTGGTTATCGACTGGAAACGCTCATCAAGGCACGCGGACTTGAAGCCACGTATTATTCTTCGTGACAAAGATGGCGAAGCTCTAACCCTAGCTAATGGCTTGGAAGCTCGTTATTTCATGTCAGTGGATGCGATCCTGAGTGTTGAGAATGGTGTTAAGGTGCATGCGGGTGACATTATCGCTCGTATTCCTCGAGACACCTCTAAGACACGCGATATTACAGGTGGTCTGCCTCGTGTTGCCGAGCTGTTTGAAGCACGTCGCCCGAAAGATGCAGCCATCATCAGCGAGCTGGATGGGCGCGTAGAATTCGGTAAGGACTATAAAACCAAGCGTCGTATCCTAGTCGTGCCTGATGATTCGGCCATAGCGCCCGCGGAATATCTTGTTCCGAAGGGTCGTCACTTGGCAGTATTTGAAGGCGATTATGTAAAGCGTGGCGACTTGATCGTTGATGGTAACCCTGTGCCTCATGATATTTTGCGAATCTTGGGTGTTGAAGCTTTGGCTAAATACCTGGTGAGTGAAATTCAGGAAGTATACCGCTTACAAGGCGTGAAGATTAACGATAAGCATATTGAAGTTATCGTACGTCAGATGCTACAAAAGGTTGAAATCACTGAGACTGGCGATACAACATTGATGGTTGGTGAGCAGATCGATCGCGAGGACTTTGAAATCATGAGCAACAAGTTGCTGCTTGAGAACAAGTTCCCTCCAAAGTGCCGCTCAGTCCTCCAGGGTATCACCAAGGCAGCCTTGCTGACCCGTTCGTTCATCTCTGCTGCATCCTTTATGGAAACAACCAGAGTGCTCACGGAAGCCGCTGTATCGGGTAAGAGCGATAGTTTGGCTGGCCTAAAGGAGAACGTGATTGTTGGTCGTCTGATACCTGCCGGTACAGGCAGCATCATCGAAAACCTGAAGGTTCAGGCTTCTCTCCACGATAAGGAGATGCTTTCCTCTATGGAATCTACTCCCGCCATAGAGGCGGTAGATGAACAGAGCGTACAGGCCTAAAAGAGGCTTATGAGGTATGTGAAAGGCCCCGGAGAGATCTTGGGGCCTTTTGCTATTAATGAGTATAGATAGGGCGTCAGTGAGTTAGGTTGAGTAAAGTTCTAACGTCAGTATTATGAGGGTAGTAAAGCGGTTCTGTCGTCGGACACATCCTTATGTATAAATGTTAGTTTTATATGTTGCTCCTCCCTCCCAATACTTACGTTCAGAGGGATAAATGAGGCTAAAAAGACCCGCCAAAACACGGATGTCTTGTGAGTGATGGTCACAAAAGATATTAAATGTGAAAAAAGTGCAAAAAGGCCTTGACTAAAAGGTGCTCTCTGATTAATATCGCCAACGTTATCCCTGGCGACAAGGGTACCAAACCAAGCATCGGAAAATAAAGAAAATAAGCATTGTATTTAGTGCCTGTTTTGTCATATGTTGTTCCGTAGCCAGTTATGTAAATATGATATGTGAAGTAAGGATAAAGGGTAATGCCCACAATTAACCAACTTATTCGGAAGCCTCGTCAGAGCAAGAAGGTTCGTACGAAGTCGCCAGCGCTTGAGCGCTGTCCACAGAAGCGCGGCGTGTGCACGCGTGTTACGACCAAGACTCCAAGAAAGCCTAACTCGGCGCTTCGTAAGATTGCCCGTATTCGGTTGACGAATGGTTTTGAAGTGACGGGATACATTCCTGGTGAAGGCCACAATTTGCAAGAGCACTCCATTGTGATGATTCGCGGTGGTCGTGTACCTGACTTGCCTGGTGTTCGTTACCACATTATTCGAGGAACATTGGATACACAGGGCGTCCAGGATCGTAAGCAAGGTCGATCCAAATATGGCGCTAAGCGTCCTAAGTAGGAGTAATTTTAAATGTCACGTCGTCGTGCTGCTGTAAAACGCGAAGTAATGCCGGATCCTAAGTTTGGTGATCCGATACTCGCTAAATTCATTAACTGCTTGATGTGGGACGGAAAAAGATCCGTTGCTGAGAGCATTGTATATGGTGCTTTGGACCAGATGAGCCAAAAGGCGGGTTCAGACCCAATAGAGCTTTTCCACTTAGCTCTGACAAACGTGCGACCTGCACTTGAAGTTCGCTCCCGCCGTGTTGGTGGTGCGACCTACCAGGTGCCTATGGAAGTGCGTTCGGAAAGAGCTCAAGCATTGTCCATTCGTTGGCTGATTGACATGGCACGTAAGCGCCGTGAAAAGACAATGCAGGATCGCCTGTTTGGTGAATTGATGGATGCTTCCAAGAATATTGGGGCTGCCGTTAAGAAACGCGAAGATACACATAAAATGGCAGATGCCAACAAAGCATTTGCACACTTTCGCTGGTAGGATATTAGAATGCAACAAGCTCCACTCGATATGTATCGAAACATTGGGATTATGGCCCACATCGATGCAGGAAAGACAACAACAACTGAGCGCGTACTTTACTACACTGGCCGTTCTTATAAGATCGGTGAAGTGCATGAAGGTGCAGCGACTATGGACTGGATGGAACAGGAACAAGAGCGCGGAATTACGATTACATCCGCTGCAACGACTTGTTTCTGGCGTGACCATCGTATCAACATTATTGATACGCCTGGACACGTGGACTTCACCATTGAGGTTGAGCGCTCTTTGAGAGTGTTGGATGGAGCTGTAGCTGTTTTTGACAGCGTTGCAGGTGTTGAGCCTCAGTCTGAAACCGTATGGCGTCAGGCTGATAAATACCACGTTCCTCGTATGTGCTTTGTGAACAAAATGGATCGTACCGGTGCAAACTTTTATCGCACCGTTGATATGATGGTCGATCGATTGGGCGCAGTGCCTTTGGTACTTCAACTGCCTATCGGCATTGAGAGCGATTTCGTAGGTGTGGTTGATCTAGTTCGAATGAAGGCTGTTATCTGGGATGATGAATCCCTGGGTGCGAGCTTCAGAGATGAAGAGATTCCGGCTAATCTTAAGGAAAAGGCAGCGACATACCGAGCTAACCTCGTTGAGCTTGCTGTTGAGCAGGATGATGAGGCGCTTGAGGCGTATCTTTCAGGACAGGAGCCTGATGAAGCGACTTTGAAGCGTTGCATACGTAAGGGAACGATTGCTTCTGCTTTTGTGCCCGTGCTGTGCGGTTCTGCCTTTAAGAATAAGGGCGTTCAGCCGATGCTGGATGCGGTTGTGGATTATTTGCCATCTCCTCTAGATAAGGGTGCTGTTGAAGGCACCAACATTCGTGGCGATGAGAAGGTAATGAGAGAGCCAAAAGTAACCGAGCCGTTTGCAGGCCTGGCTTTCAAAATTATGACGGATCAGTTCGTTGGTTCTTTGACATTCGTTCGTATCTACTCTGGTACCCTCGCCGCTGGTAGCTATGTTCTGAACTCTGTTAAGGACGAAAAAGAGCGTGTTGGCCGTATGTTGCTTATGCACGCGAATAGTCGTGAAGATATTAAAGAAGCAAAAGCTGGCGACATTGTTGCGCTTTGCGGTTTAAAAGCGACAACCACGGGTGAGACTTTGTGTGATCCTCTCAAGCCGGTAGTGCTTGAGCGTATGGAATTCCCAGAGCCTGTTATCGAAGTGGCTGTTGAGCCTAAGACTAAGGCAGACCAAGAAAAAATGGGTAACGCACTGGCGCGACTCGCTCAGGAAGATCCTTCTTTCCGTGTTGCTTCTGATCCTGAATCAGGTCAGACAGTGATCAAGGGTATGGGTGAATTGCACCTAGAGATTATCGTTGACCGCATGAAGCGTGAATTTAAAGTTGATGCAACCGTTGGCGCGCCTCAGGTTGCTTATCGTGAGACAATCACCAAGAAGGCTCAGGTGGATTATACCCACAAGAAGCAGAGCGGTGGTGCTGGTCAATTCGCGAGAATTATTGTAGACTTCGAGCCACTGGAGCCCGGTGAGGGTTTTCAGTTCGTAAGCAAGATCGTTGGTGGATCTGTTCCTCGTGAATACATCCCAGGCGTTGAAAAGGGATTCCGCTCGGCACTTGATTCAGGTGCGCTGGCAGGATTTCCAGTGATTGACTTTAAGGCCACTTTAGTAGATGGTGCTTATCATGACGTCGACTCGAGCGTGCTTGCTTTCGAAATTGCAGCTAGGGCTGCGTTCCGCGAAGCGATGAAAAAAGCAGGCGCTTGTCTTCTAGAGCCTATCATGAGTGTAGAAGTTGTTACCCCTGAAGAATATATGGGTGATATCATTGGTGACCTAAATAGTCGTCGAGGACAAGTATCTGGCATGGATTCCAGGGGAAATGCTCGTGTGGTGTCCGCTAAGGTTCCGCTTGCTACGATGTTTGGCTATGTGAATAACCTGCGCTCAATGAGCCAGGGACGTGCACAGTACACCATGCAATTCGATCATTACGCACAGGTTCCACAACATGTTGCTGATGAGATAAGTCAAAAGGCATAATTTATTATCGAAAGAAAGGGCTGAAAAATGGCTGTAGGAAAGTTTGAGCGGAATAAGCCGCACTGTAACATCGGAACGATTGGTCACGTTGACCATGGTAAGACAACATTGACGGCTGCGATCACGAAGGTGCTAGCAGAGCAGGGCGGCGCAGAGTTCCGTGCATTCGATCAGATCGACAATGCACCAGAGGAGCGAGCTCGTGGTATTACAATTGCGACCTCACACGTTGAGTATGAGACAGCAAATCGCCACTATGCGCACGTTGACTGCCCAGGACACGCGGACTATGTGAAGAACATGATCACCGGTGCTGCTCAGATGGATGGCGCTATTCTGGTTGTGAGTGCGTCCGATGGACCTATGCCTCAGACTCGCGAGCACATTCTTTTGGCTCACCAGGTTGGTGTTCCTTCGATCGTTGTGTTCCTGAACAAGATTGACATGGTTGATGACCCTGAGCTTGTTGAGTTGGTTGAACTTGAGATTCGTGAGTTGTTGTCCAAGTATGACTTCCCCGGCGACGAGATTCCCATTGTATCTGGTTCAGCATTGGCAGCTCTTGAAGGTCGCGATGATGCAATTGGTAAGGAAGCAATTCTGAAGCTGATGGCAGAAGTTGATCGTTACATTCCTCAGCCAGAACGCGATAAAGATCGTCCATTCTTGATGCCAATTGAGGATGTGTTCTCAATTTCCGGTCGTGGTACAGTTGTTACTGGCCGTATTGAACGCGGTGTGGTAAACGTAGGTAACGAAGTTGAAATCGTTGGTATCAAGGACACAGTTAAGTCCGTGGTAACAGGCGTAGAAATGTTCCGTAAGGAGCTTGGTACTGGTGAAGCAGGTGATAACGTGGGCGTATTGCTCCGCGGTGTTGCTCGTGATGATGTTGAGCGCGGCCAGGTATTGGCAGCCCCCAAGACGATCACTCCTCACACGAAGTTCGAAGGTGAGTGCTATATCTTGACCAAGGATGAAGGTGGTCGTCACACACCATTCTTCTCGAACTATCGTCCACAGTTCTACTTCCGTACAACGGACGTCACAGGATCTTGTGAGCTTCCTGAAGGTACGGAAATGGTAATGCCCGGCGATACTATTCGTTTAAATGTTGAGCTGCAAGCTCCCATTGCGATGGATGACGGTCTGCGGTTCGCAATTCGCGAAGGTGGACGTACGGTTGGTGCGGGTGTCGTTACCAAAATTATTAAGTAATGTAATTTGTTGAAAGACGGCGAGTAATCATGGAAACACAGAATATACGAATCCGATTGAAGGCTTTTGATCACAGGTTACTGGATCAGTCTACACGGGAAATTATTAATACAGCTCTGCGCACCGGTGCGGTGGTTCGTGGCCCCGTACCTTTGCCCACAAGGCGTGAAGTGTTTACCGTGAACCGCTCGCCGCACATCGATAAGAAGTCACGTGAGCAGTTTGAGATTCGTACTCATAAGCGCATGCTTGATATCGTAGATTGGTCGCCGCAAACTGTGGATGCTCTAATGAAGTTAGAGCTCTCAGCCGGCGTTGACGTTGAAATCAAAGTCTAGAGTGAGTCGATTATGAGGACTGGAATTATTACAACAAAGCTAGGTATGACACGTCTCCTGACGGAAAAGGGCGAACACGTTCCTGTAACCGTTCTGCAGATGGATGAATGCCAAGTGGTTAGCCTGCGCAGTAATGAAAAGGACGGCTATACAGCAGTTCAGATCGGCACCGGCAAGGCAAAAGCGAATCGCGTAACAAAAGCAATGCGTGGCCATTATGCTAAAGCAAAGGTCGAGCCTAAGAAGAAGCTTGTCGAGTTTCGAGTTTCTGAAGATGCAATGCTGAACATTGGTGATATTATCACCGTTGATCATTTTGTACCTGGCCAATTTGTGGATGTGACCGGTGTGACCATCGGTAAAGGTTTTGCCGGCGTTATGAAGCGCCACAACTTTGCGGGTCTGCGTGCCAGCCATGGTGTATCGGTTTCTCACCGTAGCCACGGATCAACTGGTCAATGTCAGGATCCCGGCAAGGTCTGGAAAGGCAAGAAGATGGCTGGTCATATGGGTAACACTCAAGTCACGAAGCAAAACCTAGTGGTTATGCTGACGGACAAAGAGCGTGGACTAATCCTTGTTAAAGGAGCAGTGCCAGGACACAAAGGTTCAACCATATTGCTTTCAGATGCAGTTAAAAAAGCGCTCTCAAAAGAAGCCCCTTTTCCAGCAGCAATTCTGAGTTCAGCAAAGCCTGAGTCTGCGGCAAAGGAAACTGAAGCTGCGCCAGTGCAGGACGTTACGGATGCAGCAGTACTAGCTTCTACAGAAGCTCAGGCGACTCCGGCACCTACTAAGGAAGCTGAAGCAACTCCGGCGCCTACTAAGGAAGCTGAAGCGGCTCCGGCACCTACTAAGGAAGCTGAGGCTGTTGTGCCTGAGCAGGAAGCTGTGGATGTGGCTGTATCTGAGGAAACTCAGGTTGAGGCTGCTCCTGTTGAAGCTTCTGCAGACTCTAAGCCTGCAAAAGAAGGTGGGGAATCAGAATGAAAATAGATGTTAAAGATATTCAGAATAAGACAGTAGCTTCCGTTACATTATCGGACGAGGTTTTTGGTCTACCTGAGCGCAAAGACATTTTGCATCGCGTGGTACGCTGGCAGCTAGCTAAGCGCCGCAGTGGTAACCATAAAGTGAAGACTATCTCTGAGGTGAGCGGCACAGGCAAGAAGCCTTGGCGCCAGAAGGGAACGGGTCGTGCTCGTACGGGTACACTGCGTTCTCCAATCTTCCGCGGAGGAGCGACTATATTCGGACCTGTTGTTCGTGATCATAGTCATGAGCTTCCTAAGAAAATTAGAGCACTAGGCTTGAAAACAGCATTGTCTATTAAGGCGAAATCGGGTACCTTGACGGTTATTGATTCGTTGGAGTTGAAGTCCAATAAGACTAAAGATCTAGCAAAAGTGCTAGAAAACTTTGGTTTTAAGTCGGCTCTGTTTATTGACGCGGACCAGATTGACGCTAATTTTGCGAATGCGGTTTCAAACATCATTGGCATAGATGCTCTTCCTCATCAGGGATTGAACGTTTATGACATTTTGAGACGCGAAAATCTGATCCTGACGAAAGCTGCTATTGAAAAAGTTGAGGGTCGATTGAAATGAAGTTAGCAACTGTTAAAGCAAATAGCCTGTCGGTGTTTGATGTTATTCGCGCCCCGGTAATCACTGAGAAATCAACGGTTGCGAGCGAAAATAATCAGTATACATTTAAGGTTGCCAATAACTCTACCAAGCAAGATATTAAAATTGCTGTTGAAACTTTGTATAAAGTTAAGGTAGAAAAGGTAAACACGCTCAATCTTAAGGGTAAGGTTAAGCGTTTCAAGGGTCGTTTAGGTAAACGAAACGACGTGAAGAAAGCGATCGTCAGATTAGCTAGCGGTCAGAAAATTGATTTGAGTTCTGGATTGTAAAAAAATGGCATTACGTACATATAATCCGGTGACACCTTCGACGCGTGGACTGGTCTTGGTAGACAAGTCTAGTCTTTGGAAGGGTAAGCCTGAGAAGTCTCTCGTTGTAGGTCAAAAAAGGAATGGCGGCCGTAGCCATGGTGTTATCGCAGTACGTCACCAAGGTGGCGGACACAAGCAAAGATACCGCTTCATTGACTTTAGACGCAATAAGCTAAATGTGCCTGCAACGGTAGAACGTATCGAATACGATCCCAACCGTACGGCATTCATTGCCTTGATCCGCTATGAGGATGGTGAACTATCCTATATCTTGGCGCCACAAAGGTTGAGCGTTGGTGATAAGGTAGTTTCTGGCGATAATGCTGATATAAAAGTCGGTAACGCCTTGAGGCTCAGAAGTATCCCAATTGGTACAATCGTACATAATGTTGAAATGAAACCAGGAAAAGGTGGACAACTAGGTCGTTCTGCTGGTAGTTATGTACAGATTGTTGGTCGTGATGGTGATTTGGCGCAGTTGAAGCTATCCTCTGGTGAGGTTCGTGTCGTTCCTAGTGAATGCATCGCAACTGTTGGTGCCGTATCAAACGCAGACAACAAAAACGTGAAGCTTGGTAAAGCTGGTCGTTCTCGCTGGATGGGTCGCCGACCCACCGTACGCGGTGTGGCCATGAACCCTGTAGACCACCCACATGGTGGTGGTGAAGGTAAGACTTCAGGTGGTCGTCACCCAGTTTCGCCGACAGGTAAGCCTACTAAGGGTAAGAAGACACGTCATAACAAGACTACGGATAAATTTATCATCCGTCGTAGGTCAAGGAAGTAAGGAGTTAACAATTGTCTCGTTCTGTTTGGAAAGGCCCATTTCTGGATCGTTATCTGCTTAAAAAGGCAGAAACGGTACGTGCTTCTGGACGTAAAGAAGTGATAAAGACGTGGTCGCGTCGTTCTACGATTCTGCCACATTTCGTAGGTTTAACATTTGGTGTGCATAACGGGCATAAGTTTATTCCCGTGTTTGTAACTGAAGACATGATTGGTCATAAATTTGGTGAGTTTTCATTAACGCGCACTTATTATGGCCATGCTGGTGAAAAGAAAGCGAAAAGAGGCTAATGATGGCCAAGACATTGAAACGAGATGATAAAACCGCTTTTGCAAGCGCTAGTGCGATCCGCACAAGCCCTCGTAAAGCGAACTTGGTATTAGGTTTGATTCGTGGCTGTCATGTGGCTGATGCTCTTGATCGCTTGACGACTTGTCGCAAGCGCATTGCAAATGAGATTGCAAAGGTTCTAGAATCTGCTATATCTAATGCGGAGAACAATCATAACTTAGACGTTGACAGCTTGTTTGTTAGCGAAGCTATAGTTGGTACGGCCTTCACAATGAAGAGATTCAGAGCCAGGGCAAGAGGACGCGGAATGAGTGTCATAAAGCCATATAGCAACGTACGCATACAGCTTACAGAGCGCAAGGAAGCAGTTTAAATGGGACAAAAAGTTAATCCGAATGGTATGCGCCTTGGCATTAACCGTACGTGGGATTCACGTTGGTTTGCCGGTAAAGATTATGCACAGATGCTGCAGGATGATATACGCATACGTAAGTTTATAACGGACCGTCTAAAGTCTGCGGGTATTGCGCGAATTATTATTGAGCGTCCGGCTAAGAAAGCAATTATTACAATTCATGCGGCTAAGCCCGGAATTGTAATTGGTAAGCGCGGCGGCGACATCGAGAAGCTGAAGTCTGAATTATCTAAGTTGATGAAATCAGAGGTCACTCTTAACATCGTTGAGATCCGTAAGCCTGAGTTAGATGCTAAACTGGTAGCTGAAAACATTGCCCAACAGATGGAACGTCGTGTGAGCTACAAGCGCGCAATGAAGCGCTCCATACAGACGGCGATGAGACTCGGCGCACAAGGAATACGTATTATGTGTTCTGGTCGCTTGGGTGGTATTGAAATCGCGCGTACGGAAGAATACCGTGAAGGCCGAGTTCCTTTGCATACTCTACGTGCAGATGTAGATTATGGTGTTGGCACGGCATTCACTACTTACGGTGCATGTGGTGTAAAAGTCTGGATTTTCAAGGGTGAAATTCTTGAGCATGATCCGATGGCACGCGAGCGCCGTTCGCAAGATCAGCAAGCAAATAAGTAATAAGGGTTGATGAGATGTTATTCCCTAAGAAGACTAAATTCAGAAAGGCCCATAAGGGCCGCATCCATGGCGACGCCAAGGGATGTACGGCTCTTAACTTTGGTTCTTTTGGATTAAAGGCGACTGAGCCCGCGCGTATTACGTCGCGACAGATAGAAGCCGCTCGTCGTGCTATTACAAGGCACATGAAGCGTGCTGGTCGCGTTTGGATTCGTATATTTCCAGACGTACCTGTATCTAAGAAGCCGGCGGAAGTGCGTCAGGGTAAAGGTAAAGGTAGTCCAGAATACTGGGTAGCCCGTGTTAAGCCAGGCAGAATTATGTTTGAGCTTGATGGTGTTCCTGAAGAACTGGCGCGCCGCGCTTTTGAACTAGCCTCTGCAAAGCTACCGATTCATACTCGGTTCATTTCCAGGGAAGGCTAAAGGAGTATATAGATGTTGTTAACACAAGAAATTCGTAACCAAACCAAAGATCAGTTGACTCAGGAATTGAGAAATCTCAAGCAGGAGCAAATGAATCTAAGGTTTCAAAAAGCTTATGATCAATTGAACTCGCCCATGCGTGTGCGTCAAGTACGCCGCCAAATAGCGCGCATCAAGACTATCTTAGGCGAAAAAACTTACAAAGGAGCTAAGTAATGCCTCGTCGTGAGTTTGAAGGAATCGTAGTAAGCGATAAGTCGGACAAGACCGTGATTGTAAGAGTTGAGAGCATGGAAATGAACCCGATTTACAAAAAGTTCGTTAGGCGTGCGCGCAAGTTTGCTGCTCATGATGAGCTTAATGCGTGTAAGGCTGGAGATGTGGTCCGGATACAAGAATGTCCTCCCATATCAAAGCGTAAAAAATGGGTAGTGATAACATAACTATTTATGTTACTACTCAGAAATAGTATCTCCTAAGTGGGTACGGGTAACTCTCATAAAGAGTATCAGATACGTGGAAGATCGGACAGCGGAACAAGATGTATTTAATATATCAGCTTCGGATGACCGGTAAGACGATATAAATGATACTCCGGATAGGAGTTTAGAAATTGTTAGAAAAGGGCTAGTAAAAAATGATCCAGATGCAAACTAGGCTGGATGTTGCTGACAACTCAGGTGCACGTGAAGTTCAGTGCATTAAGGTACTTGGTGGTTCTAAGAAAACCAGTGCTAAGGTCGGTGACGTGATTGTCGTTTCAGTAAAGGACGCGATCCCTAGGGGGCGCGTTAAGAAGGGTGATGTGTTGAAGGCAGCTGTCGTTCGCACCACTTATCCCGTGCGTCGTCCTGATGGAACGCAGACACGTTTTGATCGCAACGCTGTTGTACTCATTAACAACAACCGCGAGCCCATTGGCACACGTATCTTTGGCCCTGTGACTCGTGAATTGCGTTCGCTTGGTTTTATGAAGATTATTTCTTTGGCTCCGGAGGTTTTGTAATGGCGACTAAATTACATGTACGTCGTGGGATACGGTTATCGTAGTCGCCGGTAAAGACAAGGGACGCGAAGGCGAAGTGATTCGGGTATATCCTGAAGAACAAAGAGTTTTAGTCCGCGGTGTAAACGTGGTTAAAAAGCATACGAAGCCATCGGCGGTAAATCCGCAGGGTGGAGTTGTGGCAAAAGAGGCATCCATTCATGTATCCAATGTGATGCATCGCGATCCTGAGTCTGGCAAGCCGACTCGTATGGGACGTAAAATCATGAAGGATGGAAGCAAGATTCGCGTAGCGAAGAAATCTGGTCTACCATAGAGAATAATTAGGCATAACAATGGCACGTTTAAAACAACAGTATATCGAGACGATTCAGCCTGAGCTGATAAAGAAGTTTTCATATGAAAACGTAATGCAGGCTCCTAAGCTAGAAAAGATTGTCATTAATATGGGTTGCGGTGAAGCAGCTCTTGATAATAAAAAGCTTGCGGGAGCGGTTGCAAACCTTGAGCTTATTGCAGGTCAGAAGGTAATCGTGACGAAGGCAAAGAAGTCCATTGCGGGCTTTAAGCTACGTGAAGAGATGCCTGTTGGTGTGAAGGTTACCTTGCGCAAAGAACGCATGTATGAGTTTCTGGATCGCCTTATCAACATTGCAATGCCTCGTATCAAAGACTTTCGTGGCATTTCGCCAAAGAGCTTTGATGGTCGCGGGAACTTTGCCATGGGCGTCAAAGAGCAAATGATATTCCCTGAAATCGATTATGATAAGGTCGACAAGGTTCGCGGAATGGATATAATCATCGTTACGTCTGCAAAGACGAATGAAGAAGCAAAAGCGCTGTTGAGTGGTTTCAACATGCCTTTTTCAAGTTAATCGGGTAATCAGTATGGCTAAGAAAAGTTCAATTGAGAAAAACAATCGTCGTAAAAGGTTGGCGGATCGTTATGAGAATCGCCGCACCAATTTACGTACAATCTTCCGTGATAAGAATCTGACCACTGAGGAGCGATATGCTGCTATGGCCAAATTATCTGAGATGCCACGGAACAGTTGTAGAATTCGAGTAAGGCTGCGTTGCGAGCTTTCTGGTAGGCCTCGCGGTAACTATCGCAAGTTTAAGCTTTCACGTATAGCTATTCGTGAACTAGGACTTCAGGGCGTTATACCCGGTATGACAAAAGCAAGTTGGTAGAGGGATATTTGTAATGGCAATGAGCGATCCAATTGGAGATATGATTACCCGCATACGCAATGCGATTATGCGCAATAAGTCATCGGTGAACTCTCCATCTTCAAAAATGCGCATGCGTATACTTGAAGTTATGAAAAATGAAGGTTATATTCGCGGTTATAATGAAATCGTAGATGATGCTACTAAGAAGGAACTTAAGATCGAACTTAAGTACCGTGATGGCCAGTCGGTCATCCAGGAGATTCACCGCGTTTCTAAGCCTGGTCGTCGTGTATATTCGACGGTAGAGGATTTGCCTCTCGTTTATAATGGCATGGGAATTTCGATTGTATCGACTTCCAAAGGCGTTATGTCTGACGGTGAAGCTCGCCGTGAAAATGCCAGCGGCGAAATAATTTGCAAGATTTTTTAGGAATCAGATATGTCACGTGTTGGAAAAAACCCTGTTCCTATACCAGCCGGCGTCGATTGCCAGCTGAGTGATAAGGAAATAACAGTAAAAGGAAAGCTGGGCCAGCTTGTTTTGTCTTTGACTAAATATGTCAAAGTTGAAAATGCGGATGGTGCGGTGAAGGTATCGCCTGTTGATGATAGTAAGCAAGCGCAAGCTATGTGGGGCACGACCCGAAATAATATCATGAATATGGTAGTCGGCGTGAGTCAGGGCTTTAAAAAGCGGCTTGAGATTAACGGTGTAGGTTATCGTGCTGCATTGCAAGGAAGCGATTTGATTTTACAGCTAGGTTACAGTCATGAGATTAAATACCCTGTACCGAAGGGAATTACGATTACGTGCGAGAAGCCAACATTGATTCAGGTTGAGGGTGCCGATCGTCAAAAAGTCGGTCAGGTTGCTGCTGAAATTCGCTCTTACCGTGGACCGGAGCCTTATAAGGGCAAGGGTGTCAAGTATGAGGGTGAATATATCCTACGTAAAGAAGGTAAAAAGAAATGAGTAATTTACAAGGTATGTTGCGCCGTCAGTTTCGTGTGCGTACTAAGCTACGAGCTAGCTCAACTGGGCGCCCTCGTTTGTCGGTGTTTCGCTCGAATAAGAACATATATGCGCAGATTATTGACGATGTAAACGGTAAGACGTTGGCTTGTGCCTCCACGCTTGAGAAAGATCTGCGTAGCAAGTTAAAGTCTAAGAGTAACGTAGGCGCAGCGACCACGATTGGTAAGCTCATAGCAGAGCGTGCTGTTAAAGCGGGTGTTTCTGAAGTTGCTTTTGATCGAGGCGCGTATCTTTACCATGGTCGTATTAAGGCCCTGGCGGATGCAGCACGTGAGAGCGGACTTAAATTCTAGGATTGATACAAATGTCGAATAAAAGAAACGAAAGATCAGCTGATAAAGAGCAAAAAGATGATGAACTAGTTGAAAGACTAGTGAGCATCAACCGTGTTGCTAAGGTTGTAAAGGGTGGACGCCGTTTTGGCTTCTCAGCTCTCGTAGTTGTTGGTGATGGACGTGGTCGTGCTGGTTTTGGAACTGGTAAGTCTCGCGAAGTGCCCGATGCTATCCGAAAAGCGACTGATGATGCCAAGAAGAGCTTCGTCAAGATTGCTTTGCGCGAAGGTCGTACATTGCACCACGATATCGAAGGACATAGCGGAGCAGGGCGAGTATACTTACGTTCGGCACCTCCAGGTACCGGTATCATTGCTGGTAAGCCTATGCGTGCCATTTTTGAGGCGTTGGGAATCCAGGATATTGTCAGTAAATCCCTTGGTAGTGCGAATCCCCATAACATGGTTCGTGCGACTTTTGATGGTTTAATGCGTGTTTGTTCCCCTAGGCAGATTGCTGCTAAGCGTGGTAAGAAACCGAGTGAAATCGTTTCTAAGCGCAACAAGGGTGATACCAGCGATAAAACAGAGGTAAGCGAAGATGTCTAATTCTGCAAAAAAAACGGTAACTGTGACTCAGATCAAGAGCATCGTACGCAGGACTGATGACCAGAGGCTAACACTTATTGGTCTTGGACTGAATAAGATGCATCGCACTCGTGTTCTGGAGGATACTCCTTCCGTGCGCGGTATGATTGAAAAAGTTAAGCATTTGCTGCGTGTTGAGTAAGGTCGAATAAAATGAAATTAAATGAGTTAGCAAATAATCCTGGTTTACTAAAAACCGCAAGCGCGTTGGCCGCGGTATTGGTTCAGGCACAGGTAAGACATCTGGTGCAGGTCACAAGGGTCAAAAGGCTCGTAAGGGCGTAGCCATTGATGCTTTTGAAGGCGGGCAGAATTCAATTATTCGTCGTCTACCAAAGCGTGGGTTCACTAACATCTTTAAGACTGAAGTTGATGTGATCAACACCGGTCGCTTGCAGCAGTTCGTTGATGCAGGTAAAATCGATGCTAAAAAGGTTGTGGACAAGGATCTTTTGTCACAAATCGGTCTAGCCAGCGGCAGCAAGATTATCAAAATTCTTGCCAGTGGTGACCTAAAAACAGCTTTAAACATCGAGGTGGATAGAGCATCTGCTTCTGCAATTAAAGCGATTGAAAAAGCTAAGGGTACTGTTAAGGTATTATCTGCGGCAACCAGTGATCAGTAGAGAGTAATCGGTGGTCAGTAAACTGTTATCTGAGTATTCAGGAACGGTTACTGACCATTATAGCTGACACCAGGTTGGTCGATCTACTAAAGGGGATTTTACATGGCATCGATGGCCGAGCAGCTCGCTGCAAATATCAATTTTAGCTCACTAGCTAAAGCCGAAGACTTAAAAAAACGCTTATGGTTTACGCTTGTAGCTTTGGTCGTGTATAGGCTTGGCTCATATATCCCTCTCCCTGGTATCGATCCAGCCGTTATGGCGGAATTCACTTCTAAACACTCTTCAGGTATTTTAGGTATTTTTAACCGGTTTTCAGGCGGCGCTTTGGGCCGTATGAGTATTTTAGCGCTTAGCGTTATGCCATACATCTCGGCGAGCATTATTATGCAGTTGATGACTGTGGTCTCTCCCACTCTTGAAGCGATCAAGAAAGAAGGCGAGTCAGGTCGTAAAAAAATTAACCAGTATACGCGTTATGGTACTGTCTTCTTAGCGGCTATACAGGGTTACTTTATGTCCGTTGGTCTGGAATCCATGCATGGAGATTTTGGCCCGGCTGTGGTTGTGCCAGGTATGCTTTTCCGCGTTGTTGCGACTGTAACTTTTACGGGCGGTACGCTATTCCTAATGTGGCTCGGCGAGCAGATTACCAGCCGTGGTGTCGGTAATGGTATTTCCCTGATCATCTTCTCGGGTATCGTTGCGAATTTGCCGCACGCCATTGTTTCGACCTTGGAATTGGGACGTACAGGTGCTCTGTCTCCTGTGGTTATCATGGGTATTCTACTTATGGCTTTGGCCGTGATTGCATTTATCGTCTTTATGGAGCGCTCTCAAAGGCGCGTGATCGTGCAATATCCGAAACTGACAAGTCGGCAACAAGGTCTTCGGTGGTCAATCTACGCACCTGCCAATTAAGCTTAATAGCTCAGGCGTGATTCCCCCTATCTTTGCCAGCGCATTGTTGGGTATCCCAGGTTCAATCATGACCTTTATGCCCGCAGAAGGTGGAACAGGTTTCTTCAGTCATATTGCCAGCCATCTCGGCCATGGTCAGCCGCTTTACTACGTTGTGTTTGTTGCCATGATCACTTTCTTTGCTTTCTTCTATACCTCGATCATTTTCAATCCTGAGGATACGGCTGAAAACTTGAAGAAAAACGGTGGTTTTATTCCTGGCTATCGCCCAGGACAAAACACGGCGGACTATCTGGACTATCTCTTGACGCGCTTGACAGTTGTCGGAGCCATATATCTTTCTGCCGTTTGCGTACTGCCAGAGGTGCTAATTTCGCAGTATAACGTCCCTTTTTATCTGGGTGGCACCAGCCTGTTAATTGTGGTGGGTGTGGGGATGGATACAATGTCACAGATTCAATCACACTTACTAGCGCATCAGTACGAGGGTCTAATCAAGAAATCTCGTCTGAAAGGCAGGAAGAATTGAACATAATTCTTTTTGGCCCTCCCGGTGCTGGTAAAGGAACCCAGTGCATTCATATTGCCGAAAAGTATGGTCTTTTTAAATTATCTACGGGTGATATGATTCGTCAGGAAATTAAAGAACAGACCGAGATCGGCAAGCGTGTGCAAGAAATCGTGGAATCGGGTCAATTTCCAGATTCAGTTCTCGTCAACCAGATGGTTGCAGCTTGCGTTAAGCGGCTGAAAGGTTCTAAAGGCGTTGTTTTTGACGGATATCCCCGGACCTTGGATCAAGGTCTATTTCTGGATGAACTGTTCGAAAAGATACAATTCAAGATTGATTGTATCATAATGCTTGATGTAGATGAGGAACAACTCATCCCGCGCATTTTAAGTCGGTTTACCTGTGCTACATGCGGTGCCATATATTCTGAAGCGAACCAACCCAAGACAAAGGGCGTTTGTGACAAGTGTGGTGGTACTGAGTTTGTGCAAAGAGCAGATGACACCGAGGAAGTTATTCGGACTCGATTCGATACTTATCGTCGAGAAACGGAAGGAATTATTCAGTACTATGACCAACAAGGCCGGGTGACCCACGTTGATGGTAACCAATCCATCGAAAAGGTAACCGCGGCAATTGATCGGATTATTGAAGAAAAGCAGGCTGAGCTATTGCGTGAGGTTTGTTAGATTGTAACCACTCACCATAATGGTGGATAAGATGGCATAAGCTCCAAACTTGTCATCTCCGTGTAGACGGGGAGCCTGCATTGGTTTTGCGTAGCAAAGTAGCGCTGTATGGAAGTACAGAGTTGCGATGCGAAACGTTTTGCGATGGATTACCGCCTCCGCGGGGAAGACAAACTGGGAGATGTTACCACCCCCGGCCGTATTTGGTGAGTAGTTACGTTAGATCATTAGGGTAACGCAGGCAGTGAGGAGCTAATCACTTGTCGGCCTGCGGAGACTGCTTGCAATTAGTAAGTGCGCGCGCCAGATTTGGTCATTTAGGGCTACCTTCTAGATAAATTCTAGGGCGGGATGCCGTGATGGATTTTGAGTCTGACGGGAAACTTGGAGGGGATGAGATGCCCTTTCACACTTATTTGTGCGAGTTTTCCCGAAATGGTTATGAATATGGTTGACTTTGAAAGTTAATCAGGTATACATTCGTTTAGATTTTTGAATAGAAAAAGGAGTATGCACGGTGGCGCGTATTGCGGGCATAAATATACCATCTGAAAAAAGGGTGGTTATTGGCTTAACATATATTTTTGGAATTGGGCGTAAGAACGCGACCGATATCTGCACTAAGGCGGGTATTAAGAGCGCTGTACGGGTCAATGAACTGAGTGACGACGAAATTGTCAAGATTCGTGAAATCATCGATGGTGAATATCACGTTGAAGGTGACTTGCGTCGTGAGATAGGTATGAATATTAAACGGTTGCAAGATTTAGGTTGCTACCGTGGTATTCGACATCGTAAGGGTCTGCCCGTTCGTGGTCAGCGTACGCAATCAAATGCGCGCACACGTAAAGGTAAGAAGAAGACCGTTGCGGGCAAAAAGAAATAGTTGATAGGTTTGTTCTATGGCACAAAAAAATACCACACGTCTTCGTAAAAGAGATCGTAAAAATGTTCCAACGGGAGTTGCGCATATCAGCGCAACTTTCAACAATACACTGATCACAATTGCTGATCCGCAAGGTAACGCCCTTTCATGGTCGTCCTCGGGTTCATGTGGTTTTAAAGGGTCAAAGAAGTCTACACCATACGCTGCTCAGCTTGCTGCTGAAGATGCGGGGCGTAAGGCTATGGAACATGGGGTCAAGAACCTGGACGTAGAAGTTACAGGCCCAGGATCTGGAAGAGAAGCGGCGCTTCGCGCACTGCATTCCATTGGATTCGTAATTACATCGATTCGTGATGTAACACCGATTCCTCATAATGGTTGCCGTCCGCCCAAGGCTCGCCGCGTTTAATTGATACTACCCAATGGGCGATATGCCTATTGGGTCGTCGATTTTCTTTTTCAGATGTTGGACATAGGTAGATCTTATTTACAAGCTGGCACGCTTACGGGTGGCCAGGCCTTTTGTAGAATAGATCTTACAAACTAGATAACGAGCCTCAAGTAGGCAATTGATTTAGAATTTATAATTTTTGAAATCGGAGACAGTAAGTTGATACAGAACAACTGGCAGACACTTATCAAGCCATCCAACTTGGATGTGCAGCCTGTACCTGGCGCTGCAAATCGGGTTACGCTGGTGGCTGAGCCTTTGGAGAGAGGTTTTGGAAACACTCTTGGCAATGCATTGCGCCGCATTCTATTGTCGTCCTTGCAAGGGGCCGCTGTTACAACCATTCAAGTTGAAGGGGCTCTTCATGAGTTCTCTACCTTGCCTGGTGTGTTGGAAGATGTTCCTGATGTCATTTTGAATATCAAAACTCTAGCTGTTCGTCTTCATAGTGAAGGCCCACGCAAAGTCCGTCTGAACGTGACGACACCTGGTCCGGTTTATGCCAGCCAGATTGTATGTCCTTCCGATGTCGAGATCCTGTCGCCCGATGTGTTGATTTGTACACTGAGCCAAGGCGGCGTTCTTAATATGGAACTGACTGTAGAGTTGGGTAAGGGGTACGTGACTGCGGATCAGAACCGCCGCGAAGATATGCCTATTGGTACAATCCCGATCGATTCGATTTTCAGTCCTATTCGTAATGTTTCCTATAAGGTGGATAACACCCGCGTAGGACAAGTTACGGACTTTGACAAGTTGTCTCTGACTATTGAGACCGATGGATCCATTAAGGCGGAAGATGCGGTTGCTTTTGCTGCTCGCATCATGCAGGATCAGCTTCAGATGTTCATCAACTTTGAAGAGCCAAAGACTGTTGAGCATAAGGCTGAAGAGAGCGAGATTCCATTCAACCGCAATCTGTTGCGCAAAGTGGAAGAGCTTGAGTTGTCTGTTCGTTCAGCCAACTGTCTGAAGAACGAGAACATCGTTTACATCGGTGATCTGGTTCAGAAGTCTGAGGGCGAGATGTTGCGGACACCAAACTTTGGTCGTAAGTCGCTCAATGAAATTAAAGAAGTTCTGGTTCAGATGGGACTCGAGCTGGGCATGAACGTGCCTGACTGGCCTCCTGAGAACATTGAAGAACTAGCAAAAAGAATAGAAGAACCATTTTAAGCGGTATTGAGGAGTATACGTTATGAGGCACGCATTATCAGGTCGTCGTTTTAACAGGCTTTCCGGTCATCGTAGGGCTCTGCTTGCGAACCTGGCTAACTCATTGATTCGACATGAGCAGATCAAGACAACTTTGCCAAAGGCTAAGGACTTACGTCCCTATGTTGAGAAGTTGATCACACTAGGCAAGCAAGGCAGTCTCCATGACCGCCGTAACGCTAACGCGATTCTACGGGACAATGAAAATGTTTCGAAGCTGATTGGCCCATTGGCTGAGCGCTTTAAGGATCGTCAAGGTGGTTACATCCGCATCGTTAAGGCTGGTTTCCGCTATGGTGACAATGCGCCCATGGCGATCATTGAGCTGGTGGACAACAACGTCGTTGCTGAAAAGCGCGCTCGCTACGAAGCCAACGAAGCTGGTGAATTGGAAGAGTCGAAGGCGTAAGGCCTTTGGGTTCTGCGAGACAGTCTTACCTGGTCAACGAGATCATATGGGGCTAGCCTTCAGTTCAGTTGCTTCCAGTCTTTCCTAGTTAAGAGACATACTTTCGAAAAGGCCAGCCTCGTGGGGCTGGCCTTTTTGTTTGTTGCAAGTGTTCCTTCCCCTAACCATAAATCTTTTATCTATTGTGAGTAACCGACAGCCTCTGTTGAGGGCAGATTTTACAGGGTGGCTGATAATACTAGGAGAAACGATAATCTCCAAGCCCGTCATTGTGAGGCACCGTGGCAATCCAGTGTGGTGGTCCGGAGCACGGCACTGGATTGCCACGGAGCTTCGCTCCTAGCAATTGTAAGATTTGCTTTCGCTATATCATAGGGGTTGAAGGTGGTTTTTGGGTTGGCTATCAGCGACACTAATGCCTGTTAGATTGTTGAGTATTTATAGGGCCCTTATGCAAAACGGGTGGGTTGGATGTAATCTTCTGCCCCCAGCAGACGTCATCCTGAACGGACGACCGCGAAGCGGGAGGTAGTGAAGGATCCAGTTAGACATGTGTCGCGCAGCGACTCTGCTTATAAATATACCCAACATACAAATGAAACAACCAGCTGTCTACATGACGTTAAAAATGGGGCCATCTAAAGCAGAGTCGCTGCGCGACGCATGTCTAACTGGATCCTTCACTACCGCCTGCTTCGCGGTCGTCCGTTCAGGATGACGGGAGACGGGTATATTCGTCTTGCAATGACCTTCACTCATGTTCACCTTAGAATACTGATTACCCATTACCCACCTGTTTTACATAAGAGCCATTTATAGAAATGAAATGGTGAAGTTCGTTATGAATCTTCACCATTTCATTTCTATAATTACTCAAATTGTTGTCAGCGGAAAAGTCTTTCGGGATTTATATGGGGGTAATTATTTTACATAGTTGATGACGGGCTGGTGGGTGGTTTTGCCGTACCCTTCACCCCCTTGGTCATCAGAAGTAACGGACGACCCAGGTGGGGTGGATTTTACTGGATGACTGGTAGGTTGTAGAGGTGCTGATGATCACCAGCCTGCCTTCCTTACGAAAGCAAGGATCCAGCGCAAAATGCTTCGCGAAGCGACTTTGTAAAGCTTTACAAAGCTGCTTCACAGTACATTTCATGGGCTGGCCCTCTGGCATCCGCAGGGGAGGCAAGCTGGGTGCAGCCATCCCTCTTTGGACTTTTTAGTCATCAGAAGACGCAAAGCGCCGTGGCTATCAAGTAAAGCACCTGCCGCTGTAAACTGGTTTGGGGCATCGCACTTGGTTGCCGTGCTGCCGCGCTTCTCGCAATGAAGCTTGACAGTCCTTAAATAGACACCTATATCAACTCAGAACGACCGTTGAGTTGCGAACTTATAATATAGGGAGGTTGCTTAAGATGTTAAACATTTTCAGAAAAACCGTATTTGCCGCATGTCTGGTAGCACTCAGTTCCGGCCAGCTTTATGCTTCCGTCGCTAATAACAATAATGCCATGGGGGACGAGAGTTCTGAAGAAAGCCACGTGACTGAACCTGTTGTGCAAAATATTCAGGAGCCGGCTACGGATCAGGGTTTGCTGCCTATGATAAACGAAGCTGCTTTAGATAATGTCACAGCTTTACAAACTCAGATGGACTCAATGCAGTCAGCCACCGCCGATGCGGCCCCCGCTGCGATTCAACATGATGAATTTCTTCCCGGACTCCCGATGGACCTAAAAATATCCATTGCCAATCGATTTCTGGCGCAAAAGCTCTCTCCCCATTATGCTTGGGTTTGTAGATCTTGGTGCCGCTTTTTCTTGGGCTCCGATAATATTTCCGAGGTAAAAGAAAAAATTCTTCCCGCTATTAAATTTGGTCACCCGCTAGACTGGGAGCCATACCTGAGACAACGACTTGTGGAACAAGATCAGAGAACTTTTGAAAACAGCATTTTTCAATATATCCCGAAAGATTCACCGGTAATTGAAGTTAAACTTTCGACTATGCTTGATAGGAACGGTGATTACGTACTTCCGGCTGAGTTGGATCCTCATTTGTGTGTCACGAGAAGGATAGAAACATTTGTAAGTCCGGCTGTTGAGAACACTGGAAAATTTCTGGTTCTTCTGCTTAGGTTGGGTCAAATGAAGGAATGCGCCCAACAGATATCTGCGAACGCTTCATTTTTAGAGAACGTCGCCCAGGCGGATTTATCACAAAATGCCGTTTGTGCGCTTATGAGGTGTGGCGAGTATGATCTAGAGAAGCGGGGGTTCAGATACACGATCTTAACATATAAGCAGATGACTGGATTGTCTCTATGGAAATTATACGTTCGTAAAGCAACGTTGTGCGCGGGCACAAAGGTGGCCTGGGCTTTGAGTTGTTCTGTCCGGTGGCCGGTATATGTTTATTTCCTTTTCTGAACAAACTTGAAATTCCTCACAAACGCCCTATATATAATGTATGGGCCCTAACCATAGGGCTTTTTTGTTTTAGGAGCTTATTGTTATGGGTTTGGATGGTAAAGTTATGAACAGCTCTCACTGGGCATTTATAGCCATGTTCATATATGCATTGTGGTTTACGGAGGTAGCTCATGCAAGCTACCCGGATTTCTATGTGGAAAAAAACCAATCTGGTCTGAGCTTTGTTCTTGAAAAAGTTGATTGCAACAACCATGACAAATGGACAAGATTTGAACAGGAGCAGACGGCCTATCGTGAGAGACAGCTTGGAAAAATACAGCAAATTGAGCTAGAGCTATCTGAGGGCACCAGTGTTGCAGACCTGCATCCAGAACTCCAAAAGATTTACCCTCACCGACATGTCATTCACGCAGCTGAAGACCCCCTTGAAAAGTTTCGAAATGGTTTGGGAAGGTTTTCAGCGGCAGACGTCTTCGTTTGCTACGCCATAGACTCCCAATTGACAGAGAAGATAGATGCTGCGGAGATGAAGAACATTCAAATTTTCATGTTGGTAATTACAAAATACGGGATACCCTTTCAAATACATATGGCTATAGGAAGAGGTTTGCGAGTGACTGAAGATGGCAAGGTCCATAATGGCCTAGCTGCTCCCCTCCACGGCTTTCCAGCCAAAATGTTCCGGCAATGGGATCCGGCAAAAATACTGTTCATGACGACGCCTGTGCCCGTCATGCGCGATATATTAGTTAAACGCCTCCCCATAGGTACCTACTGGCAGGACTCCTCTTGGGATGGGACAAGCAAAGACGAGAGTGTACTCGTGGAATATGATCATTCCAGTCCGAAAGATTTCCCTATGATCGTGAGGAATTTTGCTGGAAGTATCGTTTTTCAATACAAACCGGGTGAGAAATGTGGCTGGTTCTTTGGAAACTTACAGCTTAAAACACCCTGGTCGGCACTTATTGTCATCGATCTTTCAGCCTTGGAGAAATTGTTTCTCTAGGGATACTCCAGCACAGGTTGTCTCTTCCTTTATAAAATAACACCCAGGGCCCGTTTAAGTGGTTTAAATGCGAACTATGGGGCTTGGGTGGGTATAACGAAGAGCCATCCTTAAGGCCATCCTGGCGTAGGTAGCTATCTCTTTGCTCCTAATGATTGTTGCGTGTAGGATTCCCTTACTTATCCTTAAGCTCTTTCACTTTTAAATACCTAAGCTTCTGGGTATTAATGAAGGTCTCCTCGTACAACCGGGGCAAAAGGAGGGCGCCTTCGATCATCTGGACAACGGTCTTCAATTTCGCCATCTGGCTTTGCTTCAAGGCGCTATCAGGCTCTAAAACCAGATCATTACATTTATCATTTATTTTGAGCATCAGATGCGTGGCAATCTCAGGTGTAACTTTATCCGCCCCATGCCAGTAAGGCTCCGCGAAGTGCTGCAGCATTTTCTCCGAAAGCACTTTGACTCGTTCTAAGGTTGCTTGAGGAAGAAAGTGCATAAAAGAATATTGTTTCAATTCAAGCATCTCAGTTATTTTGCTTATATGTATTGAATCATAGTCTAGGTGTTTTCCCACACAACTCGCTGATATGCTAGGGTTTGCTGTTTTCAACAATTCGCAATACACACTATTAGGATAAAGTGGAAGACTTAAGTGGTGTATCGCATGCACGCTATGAACATATTTTCTGCCGAACGAAAATTTGAACGGAAACTTAATTGCTATAAATTGGGGATAAGCGGTCTCGCTGCGGTGGGTATAACTATATACTTTAGTGCTGAGGAGATCAGTTATTTCTTGTTTATGAGCATCCTCCAATCGTGTATGAAAAAGAGGACTGCTAAAAACATCTTGAACGGAATATACCGTCAGAAATGATAGCTCCTTGAGCATGCCCTCAAGATTAGCAATTTGATCCTGATCATGAGTCGAGAGTGTCCCAATTGAGAATCCTGCGGCACCATCAAATTTATGTGTAGACCCACGAATGAGGGCCACCGATTCCAGCATACGATCTCGTAAGCGATCGCAGGTGTTGATCCATCTATCCAAGTGTGCCTTGGTAGCTTCATCGATAACACCATCGTAGCACTTAACTTCCACCGGCCGAATTGTAAGCCGCCCGTCCTCAGGTGCATCAGACGGTAAAGAAGCCATAGCCATTGACATTGCTATACAAGAAGAAACAAACAAGCTGAATAGATGGTTGATTTTCATGGCGAATTCCTTTGATGTAAGACTTAGATGATTCTAGATAAGGGCATACATCTTAGTCAATGGTTTTCAACGCTCATTTTCTTGACATCCTACCTCTGATTTAATATCTATTTATGAAGGCTAAATAAACCCATTTCTCTGGTTAGGTTTTTAAAATGATAAAGCAATTTCTCCTCGGGCTATCCTTGGCATCGATCTTGATCGTAACAGCCCATGCTAGTAATTTCGGTGATGACCCAATACTCTCGCCCTATGTCGCCGCGAACAAAGGTGAGCCGATTGATCACCTAACCGCCATATTAACAAGTCATGGGAATATTTATCACCTACAAAGCAAGGCGCTGGGGTATCTGAGAATTGAAATGATTAGGATCGAGGAAGCTAATATTTCAATTGTGCGGAGTGGGCAATTTGATCCCCTACTACCTAACGTCGTTTTCATCCACAACAACTCAGCCTGCAAAGAAGTCTTCATCAATTTGTTTGAGCATCTCAAAGGCAGGTGCAATTTTGTTGCCCTGGATCTTCCTGGCCATGGACAAAGCAGCGACGCGGCCAAGCCAAGGCAAACATATTCTTTTCAGGGGTATGCTGCTTGCGTGATAAAAGTCATGGATGCACTTGGAATTGACAAGTCCGTGCCCGTGGGGTGGTCATTGGGTGGTCATGTGGCACTCGAAATGATGCATATGTACCCCGACAGGCTTAAGGGAGTTATTACTACGGGTTCACCAGCCATGCCTAAGGGCCTCTGGGGCCAGTTTCAAGCATTCAATGTCTTCCGGATGTTATGGAAGGGCGTTCTTCCCATGATTGGCCAGTCTAAGAAATTTACTGAGGAAGAAGCTAAGTTTTTCATGGAAGCCGGTGGTATACATCAACCTGATGCTTTCTTTCTTCGTGCAACTATGCGCACACACGGCGAGGCTCGCGCGATCATGCATGAAAACGTGAATAAGGGGGTAGGGATGTGCGATGAGCAGGCTCTGCTTGCAACCAGCAATATCCCCGTAGGTATAGTGATCGGCAAGAATGACTCTGGCGTTAATGCTGACTATGTGCGCAGTCAAGACTACAAGAACGCAACCATACTCGAACTGGATACGGATCATGGAACCGTATGGAATATGCCTGACGTTTTCGCTGAATTTCTGCTGCTGTTTACGTATAACTGTAAGTAGCAAGCCTGTAAAAGTTTACATGCAACATCGCCGGCCTTCCACCAACGCTTGAGCCTATATCGGCTTGTGCACCAGTTGATATTTCCCCATCAACTCAGCTTGGGCCAAAATATGGCCTTCCATCGCTTTGAGTATTTGTGGCTTAGTGGCGCCATTGGCTAGGTCCAATTTGGTATCCAGGGCATAGAGCCGGAAGTAATAACGATGAACGTTTGACGGCGGGCAGGGTCCGCCATAATTATTGCGACCCCAGCTGTTGCGACCCAGGCCCGTACCTGCAGGATATTCCTTTTCAGTTATAGCCTTTTTAAGCCCCGTAGAGATAGGTGGCAGGTTGAATACCAGCCAGTGGTCCCAAACACCCATAGGGGCATCAGGATCATCGCAAATCATCACCAAGGACTGAGCCTTCGCAGGGACGTCCGACCAGTTGAGCTCGGGAGAAATATCTTCGCCTTCACAGGTAAATATCTGTGGTATAGGGCCTTCATTAACAAAGTCTTTGCTGGTAAATTTCATGGCCCAGGCCTCCCCCTGAAATAGTATGAGTAGAGATAAGAAGTATTTCAGCATTTCCCTCTCCCGATTTTTATTATTTTACATCATATATATAGGAGTTTGCAAGATTGTATCCTGAACCATATGTTGACTTTGTTGGCAGTTTCTATATTAATAACCTGTAACATCACCTGAAAAACTGGGGGGCTCATGAGAAAAGCGGCATTAATTGCGCTCGCACTTACAAATGGAATATACGTCGTTGTCGCAATTCTGGCAGCAAAGGCCATATGGAACATCAACCAAACCACAAACGCTGCCATCGGCGCATTGCATTTTTCTACCTTCGTGGAGGTGATTGGAGGCTGCATGACCATCCTTTTGATGCTTTCTTGCATCATTGCGGGTTGGACTTTGTTCAGGCGAGAAAGATTCGGATTGGCTCTAACTGTGACCTGTACCCCCCTGATTGTGTATATTATCTTAATTCTTTTGCCCGTCGTGATGGGGTCCAAAGCCTGATGCTGACTCGCATAATTGGCCAATACGAAAAAAAGTTGCACCTAATGTGCATTTAATCCTTGTCAAAATATATGCTTACCCTATATTAGTAGTGAGTGCATAATATGTTTTGACATATCCTGGGAAGACTAGTATTCTTCGGGAATCAGAGTTATAGATAACTCTTCTCAACCACAATACATGTTCCTAGTGGAATATGTAAAATCTCCAAAAGGATTTTCGTGTTTGATTAAAGAGTTAGGACTTCAGGTCTTGTTAAGACTCTATGCATGAATACCACACGGAACATAGTAAAGGAGAATTTTATGTCCACAGGTACAGTAAAGTGGTTTAACCCCACAAAAGGTTATGGATTTATCCAGCCAGAAGATAACGGCGCAGATGTGTTTGTACACATTTCAGCTGTAGAGCAAGCAGGCTTGCACACCCTTCAAGAGGGCCAACGCCTGAGCTTTGAGCTCGCCAACAATCGTGGGAAGGTTTCAGCCACTGATCTTAAGCTCTTGAGCTAAGTTCCAGACACCCATTTTTAAACTAAATAGAGGACCATTTCAAAACAGCCTATTTTGGAAGGATTTCTGAGATAGACGACGATGAGAACCACAGTTATGGACATATCTGCGGTAGGAATCACAGTCTAGACGTTGATCCAATCCATCACGGGCTGTTTGGGATGGTCCTTTTATGTGCTCCTAGAGCACACGTAACTATTCACCCCAGGTTGTTCGGGTGATTTGCGATTCCCCTAGTTCAGTCATAGTGCGTAACCAATACCTTCTGAGAGGGTATGATTTACGAGATGACTAATGGGAAACCGGCGTGGCAAATAGCCCTCGCAGTCTTTCATCCCCGTCTTTCGTGGATGACAAATTGCGATAGATCCTCGCAAACACAACAACCTGAAGTGAGTAGTTACACCGTAAACTTAACGAATACTACTTTTTGGAATTTTATATGACCGATTTTAAAAACATGAATGTGCCGGACCATCTTGTGCAAGCGCTTGAGCGTATGCACATAACTACTCCGACACCTATACAAAGTCAAGCCATCCCTATGGGACTTGAGGGCCATGACATTCTAGCATCCGCGCAAACGGGTACAGGCAAGACGATCGCCTATTTGATCCCGCTTCTGACGAAGCTGGGCGAAAATCCCGATCGTACGGCCTTGATCCTGACGCCAACTCGCGAGTTGGCAACCCAAGTCAGGGACTCTTTGATACAATTGCTGGGCCGTAACCCTGATTTAGGCCTAAGCCTATTGATTGGTGGTGAGGATATGAATAGGCAGTTCTTGCAACTGCGCAACCGCCCCCGCCTAATTGTCGGCACGCCAGGACGTGTTATCGACCATCTGAAGCGCCGTACGCTGAATCTTAACAAGACAAGTTTTATGGTTTTGGACGAGATGGACCGCATGTTGGACATGGGCTTTAATGAACAGCTGCAACAGATTTGTCAGTATCTTCCGGACGAACGCCAGACGTTCATGTTCTCGGCGACACTGCCCGACAACATTGTGAAGCTGGCGCACCAGTACATGAATGAGCCAAAGCGCATTTCTGTGGGTTCCACAACCAAGCCTATCGACAATATCCAACAGGATGTCAAGCACACCACCAACGCCGAGAAGTTCTCGCATTTGCTGGACGAGCTGGACTCCCGTGAGGGATCCGTTATCGTGTTTGTGAAAACCAAACGCGGTGCCGATGAGCTGGTATTGAAGCTACAACACAAGAATCACAAAGCGGAAGCCATTCATGGCAACCTGAAGCAAAGCAAGCGGGACCGTGTAACACGCGAGTTCCGTAACAAGCGCTACCGTATCATGGTTGCAACCGATATTGCTGCCCGTGGGTTGGATATTCCACACATTGAGCACGTAGTGAACTACGACTTGCCGCAATGCCCTGAAGATTACATCCACCGTATTGGCCGTACAGGTCGCGCAGGTGCAACTGGACAGGCGATTTCTCTGATTTCGCCTCAGGAAGGTTATCTGTGGAGCATGATTCACAAGCTGATGCACCCGGACAAACAGTGCGTTATGCCTGATGGCTATAATCTTGGGCCACGCTCCAAGAGCCGCAATCGTTCAGGTGGTGGTGGCGGCGGATGGCAAGGAAAGCCATCTTCCAGATCATTTTCTGGTGGTCGTGGTGAAAGGCAAACGGAAGGCAGGCAAGCTGCTCGCAAAGAATTTTATGGCCGCGCTAGCGGTGGTGAACGCCGTGATAGTGAGTTCGGTGATGTGGTAAGATCACCGCGTCGCGATGACAGACCTCGTGATGGTGCGCCTCGTGATGGTGCACCTCGTACAGACAGGCCTTACAGCCGTGATGACCGACCACGCGATGCGGGTCCCCGCACGGACAGACCATACAGCCGCGATGGTGCGCCCCGTACAGACAGGCCTTACAGCCGCGACGACAGACCACGCGAAGCTGGTCCCCGCACGGACAGACCTTACAGCCGCGATGGTGCGCCACGTACAGACAGGCCTTACAGCCGTGATGATAGACCGCGCGATGCGGGTCCTCGCACGGACAGACCTTACAGTCGTGATGGTGCGCCACGCACAGACAGGCCTTACAGCCGCGACGACAGACCACGCGAAGCGGGTCCCCGCACGGACAGACCTTACAGCCGTGATGCAGCGCCTCGCGAAGGTGGCCCACGCACTGACAGGCCTTTCAACCGTGATGGTGCGCCCCGCGAAGGTGGCTTTAAAAAGCGCATCGGCGGATCTGGCGATGACAGACCTCGCGAAGGCGGATTCAGAAGCGACAAGCCTCGTGAAGATGGATTTTTTGCTAAGAAAAAAGCTGCTGCACGCAAAGGCCCCGCTACAGGACCTGCAGCCCGTGGCCGTACTGCCCTAAGAGGCGCAAGTTCTTCCCGACCAGCCACCGGCGGCAACGCCCCAGCTTTCAAGGGCAGACCTGTTAAAAAACAGACCGCTAAGAGAGTATAAAAAGCTCCCTTGAGGAGTTACGAATAAAACAAAAACCGCGCTGTATATATGCAGCGCGGTTTTTTTCATATTATGGTACATAGTCATTGCCACATCTGCTGCATTTATGGCATTACCAATGCCATTTTTGCGGGTGAACTGGTAGCAGGAGGTGAGCCTTGCAAGGTATGCCCCAAAATCCCCATTGATTACTTGTCTTCGGTTGTTATACTCAGGAGACAAACAACAGGAGAAAATCATGAAGAAATACTTATATATCGCAGTGATCGTTCTTGCGGGCATGATGGGCTCGGTACAGGCGAGTGAAAAAATCGATCCTGATCCCGAGCAGACATTGGCGGTCCAGGCTTTACAAAGGTTTGTAGAGAAAAATCTCTGGTCCGATGTGGATCAATTCAATAAGTCCGCTGGCCTTACAAAGCTCAATCTAGAAGATAAGGAAGTTGAGGCGAACATACAAGTAGCGGCGGGTCTCTTCCTGGAGACCCTGAGTGAGAGATATGGCACAAATCAAATTGGGAAATTTCTCTCCAGGAAAGTTAAATGTAAACTGATCATTCAATTTTTTGCACACGCTAAACCTCAGTTGGACGAGGCTGGGATGGTAAAGCTTGCGAGTTTATGTGAGCTTTACCGATTTGTTGAGCAGCAGCAGCTAGCCTATAGAAATCTCTGCAGTTCCGCGCCAGGTAAGGCCAAGCCTCTGGCTGCCATTGATGAGATCACGAAGCACTATGGTGTACAATTATCATCTCGTTTAGAGAGGGAATACCTCGCTTTAAGTTCCTGCGAACGGCTGGGAGTGCAAGCCATGATTCTGGATGAAGAACTAATCTCGTTTAAAGATAAATACTTTAATCAGATCATATTTATTACTTTAGGATTATCGGCCGTTAGCTATGGTCTTATGCTGTATCTCATTTGATAAAGGGAGAGCATTTCAAAACCCCTTTTCACCTCTCCCCTTGTAGGAGAGGTCCGAAGCGAAGCGTAGGGGTGAGGGGTGCCAACAAGCAATTTTATACCCCTCACCCGGCCTTCGGCCGACCTCTCCCATAAGGGCAGAGATGATTCTAAACGGCCAAATGGAGTGTCTTGAAATGGTCTCAAAGGTGAGATCCTCGTTTCGCAGTGCATGTTCCAAACGATGGGCTGGGAAAGGAACCTAGTACCAATTTGAAAACTCAAGTAACAGACGGATGTGGCACCAGTGTTAACAATCTTGCGTTTAAATGGCGGCAGGGGGTGTATCATTATGGGATATGCCCCCATTATTCCATGAAAAATGCCCCAAAATCCCCATTGATTCCTTTTCTTCGGTTGTTATACTCAGGCGATAACCAACTGGAGGAAATCATGAGGAAATTCTTATATACTGCAGTTATCGTTCTTACAGGCGTTATGGGCTCGGCGCTGGCGAGTCGCAATGTCGAACCCATCGCGCAGGATTTGGCGACGAAGGCTTTACAAATGTTTGTGAATAGCAAGGAGGGTTGCTATCTCGCAACATTTAATGAGGTGGCCTGCCATAGAGATCTTAATCTGAAGGATAGGGAAATTAGGGATTCAATATCAAGTGCGGCTTGGATATTACTCGAAGTCATAGACAATGCTGATAAATATAGTATGGAAGACGTCGCCAACTTTCCGACTTATAGAGCCTGGTTCAAACACACCATTCTATTTTTTGCAAAAACTCAACCTGATCTAACTCAATCAAGTGTGACCAAACTCATTGGATTGTGTGAGCTCTATCGACTTTGTGAACTTCAGCAGCTTACATGGAGGAATATCCTGTTTTATAAGCCTAGTGCGGTCCAACTCACGGAAGCCATTGATGACATCGCGCACAATTATCAGATGAAATTGCCTTCTCGTTTGGCCAAAGAATACATAGAGTTAGGCCCATGCGAAAGAATGAGTAAGCAATTCAGACTTCATTATAATGATATGTGTGTGGTAGCTCGTGAATACCCCGGTTGCATCATGCTTTTAAAGAGCTTAGCCGGATTGTCCACCGTATTGGGTGTTGCGAGCCTGATTCTTTGATGAGACGATGTTAGTCTCACCGTTCGTGCCCCGCTTAGGGGGCTGAAGAAAGTGAAGGTGCGGCGTAAATGGCCGCACCTCCATCATTAGTTGAGTATAGCCGTTACCGTCTTTACTCCGTGTACTTATTTGCTTGAGCTGTGGTATTGGCCTGGGCTATAGCTTGCTTGGCTTTTGCTGAGTCCTTGAGGGCATCAACATCCGGAATAGCTGGCGTTTTTGGTTTTGCTTGGCTTGGTCCGGTTGGAGGTTCTATCGCCGGGCCTCTTGATATGACTGGTGGCTTCGGGGCTGAATCTTGTCCGCTATCGTTTCCCGCATCGGATTGGTTGTCCTCCGCCTGAGCCCCTGCGGCGGGACTAGCAGCACTAGGTGCCTGGACAGCTGTTGGCTTGACCGGGCTAGATGAAACAGGCACGGCATCTGCTGTGAATTCTTGATTTTTCGTTGCTGCATCCGGGTTATGTGTGGCGTCTTTATCTGATGATGTTTTCGTGAGCGTAGATTGAGTGCCATCCGCCTGCTTCAGACATTCAGTATGGCTCGTCTTGCAGGCATGTAAACAACGCCCTATTTTTGTTTGAGCCTCCCTAGATCCGGGAGAAGTCTCATGACAAGCTTGAGTGCAATCGTTTAGGTCGGTATTACACGTATTCGCCAGAGTCTGTGTGGCATTTAGGAATGGGAGGACAGTCATCATAACGACTGTTCGAGTGATCCGGATATATTTATTCGACATTCTAGCTAAGCCCCTTTTTCTTTTGCCCTGTTATGACAGTTTATCGAGTTATTTATAGTAGTCTAGCATAAATGATATTCTTCGCACCAATTGTTTTTCTAGAAACCAGAAACCAGAGTTTAGAATCCAGAAACCAGAAACCAGAAACCAGAAACCAGTCAGAGTCCAGTTACGAGAGCCTGAAGAAATCGAACTGATTATCTTTGGGCTTTAGTGTTATCAGATTCCTTGTTCTTTATTTCGGTTTCTGGATTCTGGTTTCTGGTTTCTGGATTCTGGATTCTGGATTCTGGTTTCTAGATTCTGGATTCTGGATTCTGGTTTCTGGATTCTGGATTCTGGATTCCGGATTCTGGATTCTGGTTTCTGCTTTCTACCTACTTATACTTCGCATCTGCTTTCAAATTCGCTGCCATGGCTTGTTCCCAACGCTCGCCATTATCCAGTAGCTTCGCTTTGTTATACAGCAGCTCTTCATGGGTTTCCGTGGCGAATTCATAGTTTGGCCCCATGACGATTGCGTCCACCGGGCATGCTTCTTGGCAAAGCCCGCAATAGATGCACTTGGTCATATCGATGTCATAGCGCGTCGTCCGTCTAGAACCGTCATCCCGGGGTTCTGCCTCGATGGTGATGGCCAATGCTGGGCAAATAGCCTCGCACAGCTTACAGGCGATACAGCGCTCTTCTCCGCTGGGATAGCGCCTCAGGGCATGCTCCATCCGAAAGCGGGGACTCAACGGCCCCTTTTCGTAAGGATAATTGAGGGTCGCCTTTCGCTTGAACAGATATTTCAGGGTCAACGCCATGCCCTTGACCACATCCAGCAACAAGAAGCTTTTTAATCCCTGTACCATGCGTGTCATCATTTTAGGATGTCCCCCCATAAAGATCCGGCAGCATGTCAAAATACATCAGCACCCCGGACGTCAGAACCACATAGCCTAAGGTTACCGGCAAGAATACTTTCCAGCCCAGTCGCATCAGCTGGTCATAACGATAGCGGGGCAGGGTGGCTCGTATCCAGATGAATACGAACAGGAAGAAGGCAATCTTCAACCCAAACCAGATGATCCCCGGAATCCAGTTAAACGGCGCCATATCGAACGGCGGCAGCCAGCCTCCCAAAAACAGGATACTGGTTAATGCGCTCATGAGCACCATGTTGGCATACTCACCCAAGAAGAACAGGGCAAATGGCATGGAGGAATATTCCACATGATAACCCGCCACAATCTCAGCCTCGGCCTCGGGCAGGTCAAAGGGCGTGCGGTTGGTTTCGGCCAGCACCGAGATAAAGAACATGATGAACATGGGAAACAGAGGTATCGCGAACCACATGTGTTTTTGCGCCAGCACGATCTCGCGCAGGTTCATAGACCCAACGCATAGAAGCACAGTAACAATGATCAATCCCATGGAAACTTCGTAAGACACCATCTGAGCCGCCGACCGCAGTGCCCCTAAAAAGGCATACTTAGAGTTACTGGCCCAGCCCGCCATAATGATACCGTAAACCCCCATGGAGGAGATAGCAAACAGGTACAAAATGCCTACATTAATGTCCGCGATGACAAAATCCGCGCCCACCGGGATCACCGCCCAGGCCATCAAACTTAAGGTAAACGTCACCACCGGTGCGGCAATGAAAACTACCTTGTTAGACATGGTGGGAAAGATCATTTCCTTATGGATAAGCTTTACCGCATCGGCAATTGGTTGCAGCAAGCCAAACCAACCCACCACATTGGGGCCCTTACGCATCTGCATCAGCCCGATAATCCGGCGTTCCGCGTAAGTCGCATAGGCCACCACGACCAGTAACGGCACCAGAACCATAACGATCTTGGCTAAGATCCACAACAAATCCATGCCATAGGTATGCCACATATCAAGCAACATGTGCGTCTCCTTGCTCAATATTCAAAAAGCCTAGATCTACGGTACAATTAGCCATAGTCGGCGAATGGCGGCTAATCGGATCGGTCATATAAAAATTTCCCGACCAACGAGGGAGTTTTGCTTTGAGCAATGCTCCCGCCTTGTCAAAACTCTTCCAACCTGCAGATTCAACGTGATCATGCTCAGCAAACACCGGGTTGGCCTTGACCATACCCTCTCGCACTTGCGGTAGCGTATCAAATGGTAGAGTTTTGCCGCACGCTTCTGACAAAGCCCGTACGATCTTCCAATCTTCCCGAGCCTGCCCCGGCGGCGTGGTCGCCTGCTGCGTGACTTGAATCCGTCCTTCCGTACTTACGTAGGTCGCATTCTTTTCCGTGTAAGTAGAACCCGGCAAAATCACAGATGCATGCTCAGCCCCCCGGTCGCCGTGGTGACCTTGGTAGACAATAAAAGTATCTTTAAGACCCGAGAAATCAAGCTCGTCAGCTGCCAATAGATACAGCAAATCAATCTCGCCCTTGTGCGCTTTCTTCAGTATATGGCCCGTATCGGCGCCACCTTTGCCAGGCACAAACCCGATATCCAGACCCCCCACGCGCGATGCGGCCGTATGCAGCACGTTAAAGCCATTCCAATCGTCGGAAATAAAATTATAAGTCTCAGCCAACTTGCCCGCCAGGGCCAACAATGCTTCGCCATCGTGACGGGTCAGAGCCAGTTGCCCAATAATCAGCATAGGCTTTTCCGCCTTTTTGAGTTCCTTAGAATAAGCATGTTTACCAGAGATCAGCTCTTCCAAAATACCCACGTCATCACCTAGTTCCTGAACCGGGTAAGTCAGCTCAAACCGCTTGCTCATGGTCGCACCAATGCGGGCTACTTTCATCTGGTTGGTTAAAAATCTCTTGCGGATTCGAGCATTAATTAATGGCGCCTCATAGCGAGGATGGGTGCCGATCAACAAACAAAGATCTGCTTCCTCAATACCAGCAATTCTAGTGTTAAACAAATAGTGACTACGATGACTAGGGTCATGGGCCGCACCATCTTGACGGCAATCTATACTGGTCGAGCCCAAGGCTTCCATCAACTGCTTCAGCAAGAACATGGTCTCCACATCCGCTTGATCTCCAGCAATAGCTGCGATCTTCTCGCCAGATGTAGATTGAATCCGTGCGGTAATGGCCTCAAAAGCCTGCTCCCAGGTTACAGCCTTCAACTTACCACCCACCCGTATGTACGGGGTGTCTAACCGCTGCAACTGTAGTCCATCACAAGCAAAACGAGTCTTATCAGAAATCCATTCCTCGTTCACATCCTCATGCAAACGCGGCAGAATCCGCATGATCTTTTGCCCATAAGCATCCACCCGGATATTGCTGCCCACCGCGTCCATCACATCGATGCTCTCGGTCTTGGTCAGCTCCCACGGACGGGCCTCAAATGCGTAAGGCTTCGACGTCAAAGCCCCCACAGGGCACAAGTCAATGATGTTACCGGAAAGCTCTGAAGTCAGTGGCTTGTCGCCATAACTGACAATTTCCGCATGCTCGCCCCGATTGACCATGCCCAACTCGGGCACGCCAGCCACATCGGTCATAAACCGCACACAACGGGTACAGTGAATGCAACGGGTCATCTCTGTTTTTACGAGCGGGCCCATATGCTTCTTGCTTACTGCTCGCTTCGCCTCGTCATAACGAGACTTATTCCGACCATAGGCCACCGCCTGATCTTGCAGGTCGCACTCGCCACCCTGGTCACAAATAGGACAGTCCAGCGGATGGTTGATGAGGAGAAACTCCATCACCCCTTCGCGCGCCTTGCGCACCATTTCCGTATCCGTTAGCACTACCATGCCTTCCGCCACTGGAAAGGCACAACTGGCTATGGGCTTGGGCATTTTTTCCACTTCCACTAAGCACATGCGACAGTTACCCGCAATATTCAAGCGGCTGTGATAACAAAAATGCGGCACTTCCTTGCCGAGCATTTCCGCAGCTTGAATGATCGTGAGACCCGCAGGGACTTCGATTTCATGTCCATCGATGGTTATTTTAGGCATCTTGTAAACATTCACCTTCTTTTTCTATCAACTCAGATAGTGCGTTAGCTACGTGCGAAAGTCGAGCACCGGAGCGCAGGCTTTCGCACGTAGATGACGTGCTCAGATGAGTTGTTACGGCATCTTAATCCCTCAAGCCGCATTCCGCACCGACACTCGGCGCACCAGTTCATCACGAAAATGTCGAATCAAACCTTGCACCGGCCAAGCCGCCGCATCTCCCAGGGCACAGATTGTGTGCCCCTCGATCTGGTAGGTCAACAGTTCCAGCTTATCAATATCTGCCACCGTACCTTCGCCCCGTCCGATCTTTTCTAGCAAACGCCACAGCCAGCCCGTACCCTCACGGCACGGCGTGCACTGACCACAGCTTTCATGCATATAAAACTTAGATAACCGCGCAATGGCTTTCACCAGATCCGTAGACTTATCCATGACAATCACCGCAGCCGTACCTAAACCACTGCGCACAGCTTGCAGGCTTTCATAATCCATGGTCACCGTCTCGCAAGTTTCCTTCGTGATCATCGGCACCGATAACCCACCAGGAATGACCGCCAGTAAGTTATCCCAACCACCGCGCACGCCACCCGCATGGGTTTCAATCAGGGTCTTCAGAGGGATTCCCAAGACTTCTTCCACGTTGCAAGGCTCATTCACATCGGCCAGAAATCACAGAAGATTTTGGTACCAGCACTTTTCTCAGTCCCCAGGCCCGCAAACCACTTAGCGCCTCGCCGTAAGATCGTTGGCACAACCGCCAGAGATTCCACGTTGTTCACCGTCGTCGGACAGCCATAAAGACCACACATAGCCGGGAAGGGCGGTTTCATGCGAGGAAAGCCTTTATCACCTTCCAAGCTGGAAAGCATCGCCGATTCCTCGCCGCAAATATAAGCACCCGCGCCCCGATGTACGTACAAATCGAAATCCCATCCAGATCCGGCCGCATTCTTGCCCAGGTAACCTGCCTTGTAAGCCTCATCAATGGCCACTTGCAGTCGTTCCGCTTCCAGGAAATATTCGCCCCGCACATAAATATAACCCGCTTGCGCACCCATGGCGAAGGCTGCGATCAATGAGCCTTCCACCAACTTGTGGGGCTCATGACGCATGATATCCCGGTCCTTACATGTGCCAGGTTCACTCTCGTCTGCGTTGATCACCAGGTAATGCGGCTTGCCCGAATCCTTGGGCATGAAAGACCATTTGCGCCCCGTGGGAAATCCCGCGCCACCGCGTCCTCGCAGGCCCGAATCAATGACTTCCTGAGTCACCCATTCCCGTCCTTTTTTCAAGAACTTCTTGGTATCAACCCAATCGCCACGAGCCTCAGCCCCCTTCAAGCGCCAGTCTTGTGTGCCGTAGAGATTCTGAAAAATGCGGTCTTTATCAGCTAGCACTGTTCTTATCCTTTTTATTTGGCAAACAAGTCTTAGGTCCAGAAACCGGAGCTGACGTTTGTCTATCCACTTGAGGTCCTGCCTTTGGCGTCTCACCTTTGGCCATATCCTCTAAAATCTTCTTCATAGCCTCTGGGCTTAGGTCTTCATAATAATCGTCGTTGATCTGAACCATGGGCGCATTAACGCAAGCTCCCAGGCATTCCACTTCAATAAGACTAAATTGCCCGTCTTTCGTGACTTGCCCAGTCTCAATCCCCAGCTTCTTCTTGCAGGCTGAGAGAATCTCGTCGCTGCCCCGCAACCAGCAAGGCGTGGTCGTGCAGACCTGCACGTGATGCTTGCCCACGGGCTCCAGGTTCAGCATGGTGTAAAAGCTGGCAACCTCAAGCACCTTAATGTCAGGCATGTCCAACAATCCAGCCACATATTCAATCGCTTGTTTGTTTAGACTGCCGCCCAGTTGCCGCTGCGCCATGTCCAGTAATGGTATCACCGCGCTCCGCTTCCGATCCGCAGGATACTTGGCCAGATGCTTTTTGACCATGGCCTGATTGGCCTTGTCGAATTCAAAACTCATGCTCGTTGCCTTGGCCGTCATCGGTCCACCTCACCAAATACCAGATCCATCGCGCCAATAATGGCCACCACGTCGGCCAGCATATGGCCTTTGGACATTAATTCCGTTGCTTGTAAGAAGAAATAACTCGGTGCCCTGATCTTACATTTATAGGGCCGGTTCGTACCATCGGCTACCAGATAAATACCAAATTCGCCCTTAGGTGCCTCCGTTGCGGCATAGACCTCGCCCGCGGGCACATGAAAGCCTTCCGTGTACAACTTAAAGTGACTTATTAAAGCCTCCATAGAGCTCTTCATCACGTCTCGCTTTGGTGGTACCACCATATTATTATCCGATGTACAAGGCCCACCGGGCATCTTTTCAATGCACTGGCGGATGATCTTTACGCTTTGCCGCATCTCTTCAACCCGCACCAAGTAACGGGCATAACAGTCACCGGTCTTGCCCACGGGTATATCAAAGTCCATTTCGTCATAGGCATCGTAAGGCTGCATCTTCCGCAAGTCCCAAGCCACCCCAGACGCCCTCAACATAGGCCCCGTAAAGCCCATATCTATAGCCTCTTGCGCTGGTACCACACCGATGTCCACGGTTCTCTGCTTGAATATCCGGTTATCTGTTATCAAAGTTTCAAAGTCTTCAATAAACTTCAAAACCGAAGGCATATATGCGTCAATCTCTTCCAGCAAACCATCGGGCAGGTCCTGGTGCACACCGCCGGGCCTGAAGTACGCCGCATGCATGCGCGCGCCCGAGACTTTCTCATAGTAGCTCAGCAGGACCTCACGCACCTCAAACCCCCACAGTAGGGGCGTTATGGCGCCCACGTCAAAGGCATAAGTGGTCAAGTTGAGCAGGTGATTCAACAGCCGGGTGATTTCCGCAAACATGACGCGAATATACTTGCCGCGGGCCGGCACTTCCAGCTCGAGCAACCGCTCGATAGCAATAGCAAAGGAATGCTCCTGGCACATGGGCGAGACATAATCCAGGCGGTCCATATAGGGTAGGGCCTGCAGGTAAGTCTTATATTCAATCAGCTTTTCCGTGCCCCGATGCAGCAGCCCAATATGAGGATCTGCCCGCTGTACCACTTCGCCATCCATTTCTAGAATCAGGCGCAATACACCATGGGCCGCCGGATGTTGCGGGCCAAAGTTAATGGTAAAGTTATTCTTATCAAGCGCTGGCATTCTTTTTCTCTGCCTCTGAATCGTTGTTCGGGCCGGCCTTTTCATCGCCGGGAAGTTTAGGCGTCATACCTTCCCAAGGGCTGATAAATTCAAAGGTCCGAAAGTCCTGTTGTAACTTTACGGGTTCATACAGCACGCGCTTTTGCTCATTGTCATAGCGCACTTCCACATACCCCGTAAGAGGAAAATCTTTCCGTAAAGGATGTCCTTCAAAGCCATAATCAGTCAGCAATCGCCTTAAGTCCGGATGACCCGTAAACGGTATGCCATACATATCCCAAGTCTCACGCTCAGGCCAGTCCGCACAATGGTATACACCGGTCAAGGATGGTACGGCTTCATCCACCTCAACACCTATCTTAACCCGTAGACGCTGGTTATTCTCGAGGCTCAACAGATGATAAACCACATCAAATCTAGGCGTACGCGCAGGATAATCCACAGCCGTAATATCGAGAAGTTGATGGAATTGCAGATCCGCCGCATCCCGCAGGAAGGTGAAAACCTTCACCAAAGCTTCTTTGGGAATAGTAATCGTCAGCTCACCCAACCGAACGTCAGCAGACAGCAAGTCCTTTTGCAAAGCCTTTTGAATGCGTTGTGTAATTCCCTCAAGAGTCTGGGCCATAGCCTACTTTCGCCTGTCTGTCTGCCTCATGCAAGGGATTATAAAGAAAAACACCCCCACCCGCAATGGGGAAAGGGGCTCACGTCGATAAATATCATGGGCAGGTTAAGTCCTGGTAGCGGTTGTTTTTACGCAGCGGGGGTATGTTAAGCCAAATCCAGTTTCTTATCCTTAATGTAACTCACAAGCGACTGCCAAAAGGCCAATAATCTTTTCGCCTGGATAAAAGACGTGTTGAGATTATCGGCAATAAAAACAGGGCTATCCGGGTACTCATGAGCGAGTATATTACGCAGTTTTCTCAAGTCCTGCCACCACGCAACGCTTGGAAGTATTCCTAATTTTTCTAGCTTGTTTAGCTTATCAATATAGCTTTTACTTTCCGTAGACTCACCCAAAGCTTCCAACAGGTATGTAAAAACCTTTTCTCCCAACGCGTCCTGTAATTTTCCCAAGCGAGATGTAAACAATTCCAGGTATCCCAAATCTTCTTCAGGAATAGCGCCCACTATTTCCTCCGTGAACGGATAAAGATGATCAATTTTACCCAAGGCAAGATTCAATCTGTCTGCATGAATACGACATATTTTTAATTCATACGCCAGCAGTTCGTTTACGTTCATAACAATTGTATTCCTTCTTCTTTGGCAACATTATAGATAGGCAATTCAACATCACCAGCCTTGAGGACTACATCAATTTTTTGCTCCCCAATACTGCTTTCAAGTTCAGATAAAAACCGTAACTTGCTGCTGTTGGCTTCCGCTGGGTTGTTAATATTAGTCTCGATATAAAGATCAATATCCCCGCCACGCTTATTTAAATCTATGCGTGAACCAAACAGCCAGAGGTGGTCATTGGGCAGGAAACATAGCCTAAAAGCCTTACTTATAGCCAGAACTTCAAAGTCGCTTAGACGTATGCCTCTCATAATATCCTTGGCCTTCGGTTGCGAGTATAGCTTTTCATTCTAATGTTCCATGTAGATGATTGCAACAGCAGTGTTAAATTAGATACAGGCGGAAGGTGTTCAAAAGTTCAATCTCCGTGAAATCGTATTGATACCAAGTCTGTAATCCGCTATATATAAATGCACGACGGTTTACCCCGATTATTGTCTACAAACATCATGTTAGGTAGTATAAAAATGGCATATATCAAGTCTTCCCCTTATCTCGCGTTGGCCCTGGTTTCAAGCCTTGCGCAGGCTGACCACACTATGGAGGATGGCGTAACTTCTATATCTGCAGCCCATTCTCCTCCGCCGGTGCAAAGGCAAGCTAGCGCATCGCAGGGTGGATCTACCCATGAACTCGCGAGACGGCTGATCGACTCGGGGTTACTTGATGAGTATCACCTCACTTCTGGTGAAGTAGAATTTCATGAAATGATGAAGAAGCTTAAGCCAGAGGAGCGCGTCGAGTATTGCACCTGGATGACAGGTGCGGGGGTGATGGCAAAGTGTAAGAATATTTGGCAAATTTTAAATTCTATTGGCTCATTAAGGACAGTTGATCCAATAGTCCGTAATGAGATCAGCGACTGGATGCACGCATCAGGCGCTTGGGATAGATTTGAGGACGGAGAAACAATCTGTTGGGCTATTAAGGTGCTATCTCAGTATAATTCAGTCGATCGTCCGGAGATCTGTTCCTGGCTTGAGAAAACCGGCTTAATAACGATTTTATCAGGTACACAGATAGCAAGTCTTCTAGATGAGTTGATGATCGAAGGGGGGGAGCGCCGCGATGTATGTGCATGGTTGATAGACTCAGGGCTCATCGCCAAATATCAAACTGACAACACGGAGGATATACAGGATGAATTCACAGCTTTTCTAAGAGTCATGTCTATAAAACCAGAAATGCTCAAATCGATCAGTGCCTGGATGAAGCGGTCGGATGTCTGGGGTAAATGCCAAAATATTGCTGAGAGTAGTTGGTTTTTAAGGACACCCATAGAACTACAATCCTATGAATCGCCTTTCTTCAGGATCTTTGATTTGATGAAAGAGTATGAAGCTTGGGATATGTGTCGAAATGGTATTGATATTCGTGAACTACATAAGGCTTTTGCGGGTATCGACGAAGAGGCCCTCAAAGTGATCATTGCGTGGCTGAAAGACTCAGGGGTTTGGGGCACTTGTCAAAACGGTGAGCACCTTGCCTTTTGTATAAACAAACTGAAGGGTATTGACCCATCCATCCGCCAAGCTCTCCGCGAATCTCTAAAAGAATCAGGTGGCTGGGACAAGTGTCGAAATGGCGCTGAGCTTGCCTTTCTGATGGAAGCTTTGAGTGGGCATAATAGAAATTTCCTTAGCAGTTGTAATATTCAGTTGTTTAAAAACGTGCTGGTGGATCATGGATACATGGATCAAGTGATAAGAGAATACGCCCAAAGGGGCGACGAAGCTGCCAAAGCTATTTTAGAACCTAATGGCACGTTGCCTGCCTACCATTCGTATACAGGTTTTTATCTATTGTACCATGTGCATTACAAACCGCTTCCGGCGTTTGTAGAGCTCCTCGAGAAAGAATTGAAGGATGAGCAAGCTCGTGACACCCATGGGAATATGAATTACGTACTTAATCTTCTCGGTAGGGAACATCCTTTCATACAACAATGTCTTAAGGTGCGCTATGGGAGTTCTAAATAAGTGACTTCAACGCATTACACTGAGGGATGGGGCAGCTGACACATCGCGCACGTGATTCTGGGGGTGGCTGCAAACCAAGTCACCTACTCTGCGTTTAAAGCTTATTCCTATGGCCACAAAGCTCAACCGAGGGGATAAGCAGATGTCAGGAGCCAATACGTTAGTCCTGACAATGTTAAAACTGTAGCCCCCACCACAGTAAAGCCAGCGACGATTGCGCATCGGGTTGCCCGGTCTTCGGGGCAACAGTTATTAGTTTGTTGTCTCTCAAGGTCGTCTAGCTCGTCTCTCTGTGGGTCAGGGCAACAACAAACCGTACTCCATGTCAGTGGTCCAAGACTTTCCTCATCTTCCTGCCTTGCCTCCGCGTATACACGCTCATAAGTTCCATCAGCCACTGTAACTTGCCGTCTTACTGGCGGCCCGGCCGGGTCTGGCTGGGAGTCTGTAGCTAAGGCATTGACTGTTACAATGACCCAAAAGCCCAAAAGAACTAGTGCAATTCTTATCTTAGATGCCCTCATATCCGTTCCCTTGTTATAACGTGCTATCATACTTTACCACGGAAAAACGATAGTCGACTACCGTAATTACGCGGAAGAAAACTCATGTTAGCTATCAAAACCGGTAAAACGCGGGCATCAAATTCGACAAAACGCGGCAGTGAACCAGTTCATGTTCAGCACAAAAAAACGACAGCCCCCTGAGAGGCTGCCGCTCATGTGTTTTTTCGTGAGTACCTAAACTATTTCTTCCCAGGCACTGCCGCATCAGCAAGTGAAAACTCAACTTCGATATCCAGCTTGACCTCATCATCAATACCCATGTTGGTCAGATAGCCCATATCGAAATCAGAGCGTTTCAACTTAGTCGTCGCCGAAAAGCCGGCTGTTTTCTTCTTGGAAAAAGGATTGTCGCCTATCTTATTCAGCTTCGCTTGCAGGACGATTGGCTTGGTCACGCCATGCATGGTTAGCTTGCCATGAATCATCGCCTCATGTTTACCTTTGACCTCGATTTTATCGCTCTCAAAAGTCGCTTCAGGAAATTTCTCCGCATCAAAAAACTCTTTACTAGCCAGGACTTTATCAAACTTGTCGAAGGTGGTTTGAATGCCTGGAGATAATTTTATGGTCACCTTTACCTTGCTCTTGTCAGGGTTCTTGTCATCGAGCACCAGAGTCCCTTCGTTATTGACGAACTTTCCCGTAGGCGTAGAAAATCCCATGTGGCCCACATGCCAAGTAATGTTGGTGTGCGAATTATCCAGGGTATAGGTCTCAGCGTCTGCAAGCGCTCCAGAAGCCAGTGTCAGCGTCGAGAATAGAATGGTTTTTTGTATATGACGTACATACTTGTGCATAAGATAGATCCCTTCTTGTAAGTGCTAAGTAGCATTGTACAACAACAAATCTTGTTCGTCCATTTACAAAGATGTTCCATAATTCACATTTAAAGGTTAATATATAGGAAATGCTATCTCGAAATTTAAGGTGGGGGAAAGTTAATGAACAAACCGTTATCACTCTTGGCTCTCTTTACAACGAGTCTCTTTTTGGGCGGCTGCCTTGTGATAGCGCTTACGCTCGTCCCTTTCTGGCAATCCATGCAAGGACCCGTCTTTTTAGACTATTTCGCCCAATGGGGCCCGTCCATTGGTCTGCTTATGCTTCCCCTGAGTGCTCTTGCCCAAATAAGCCTCATAATGGCGTGTTGGGAAGCGAAGGATGATAAGGCTTCTTTCAAATGGTGGCTGATGTCCGTATTGTGTTTCTCTTTTACCCTAGTCATCTTCGTGTTTTATTTTGCGCGCACGAACATGGAAATGGAGCACAAAGTTATCGATTTGTCTATCCTTTCTCAAACGTTGGTTACTTGGGAAAGATTGCACTGGCTGCGTATGGCTATCGTTTTATTGGCTATTGGTTTGGGCGTGATGGGAACCCTGGCGCAGTCGAGATCAAACTCAAAAACTTCTTAACGTGTTACCTGTGGCGCGACTTCAGCCTTTCTTAAAGCGTTTGTAAATCACCGGCAACAGCGACAACACGGCCAGACCTATCAATGCGATGATCATCTCATTAGACAGTACGTCGCGTACCGTAAAGGACTCCCCTGAATCAAATATGCGACCTACACCCGTACCAAAGACTGTGAAGACATAAGTCCCAGGTATAATTCCGATAGCTGTGGCCGTGATATAGGTCAGCGGTTTAACCCCCAGCAGTGCGGGCACCAGGTTCACCACAAAAAAAGGAAAGAGGGGCACAAGACGCAATACCAGCATATAATTAAAAGCATTCTCTTGAAATCCCTTTGCCATCTTCTCCATCCATGGTCCGGCCTTATGCCGCAGGGAACTTCCGATCGTTGTTTTTACCAGGAAGTACAAGCCTGTCGCCCCTGCTGTGGCGGCGATTACTGTATAAACAGTCCCCCACAACGAGCCAAACAAAAAGCCCCCTGTGACCGTCATGACTGCCCCTCCCGGCACCGACAGCGCAATAATTGTGGCGTAGACGAGCATATACGCAAGCGCAGCCACAAAGGCATGTTCCATCACAAAAGCGCTCAGCACCATGCGATATTCTTTAAGCATCTGGAAGGTAAAGAAATGATGCAGGCCCAGGGCGAAAAATAAAATGATCATCCCCAAATAGACGGCAATAACTATATAGCTTTTTTTCATAGCTAACTCGTGAACTTCATGAGGAATCGGACCAACCACTGTACCTTTTTGCTAAAGATAATGGGCCGGAAATAAGCGCTGGTGATGCCCTTATGGACCTCACTATAGGTGGGGTAGGGCAGCACCAGCTTGGCAATATCTTTGAACTTTGCGTTCTTAGCCATCGCCAGCAACCAGAACGATATTAGTTCTCCGGCGTTATGGCCACAGATTGTCACGCCGATGATTTTCCCGGCACCGTCTACCACTACCTTTATCAATCCTTCCGTCTGGCGCTCGCATTGCGCACGATCATTTTCTTCAAAGGGAAAGCGGTAGACCTTATACACCATATGCAACGCCTCACAGGCCGCCTCGGTCATGCCTGCTTGTGCTAGCTCAGGATCCGTAAAGGTCACCCAAGGTATAACCTTTGGATCCACCTTGGCAGACATCCTGAAGAGCATGTTACGCAGCACAATCCCCGCATGATAGTTGCCTGCGTGGGTGAATTGTTGTTGGCCTATAACGTCACCGATGGCATAAATGCGGTGGTTATGGGTGCGCAAGTGTTCGTTGACGACGATACCTTTTTGGTTATAGGAAATACCTGCCAGATCCAGTTGTAGTTTTCGCACATTAGGAGTACGACCCACAGCCATCATCAGGTGCGAGCCCTCAACGGAATGTAATTCCCCCTTGTGACGATAGGATACAGTCACAACACCATGATTAATTGCCACTTGCACTGGATCCACGTTTTCAACTAACTCGATACCTTCCTTCTTGAAGCGACGGCGGATCACATTTACCGCTTCCTGATCATCCCTCGGCATGATCGTAAATTTTTCCAGTAAGGTTACTTTCGAACCTAAACGGCGATGGGCCTGAGCCATCTCCATACCTATCGGTCCGCCACCAATAATGATGAGATGATCCAATAGACGTTGGGCATTGAAGATAGTCTCATTGGTGAAGAATGGTACCTTGTCCAGGCCAGCTATTTCGGGGTGTATCGGTTTGGAGCCTGTGGCAATAACGAATCTCTTGGATTTTACAATGGTATCACCGACCTTGATCTCCCGCTCGTTGATAAATTGAGCCATGCCATGGATGACCTTGATCCCTAGACTTTCCATTCGTTCCGTTGAATCGTGGGGAGCAATATGTTTAATCACGTCTTGTATGTGCTTATGTACAGCGGCATGATCGATGATCAAGTTATCAGCCTTTAAGCCAATGGCGGACATGTTCTCAGACATGTGGGCCGCTTTTGCAGCTGCTAGCAGGGATTTAGAGGGAATGCAGCCCGTATTGAGGCAATCACCGCCCATCTTATTCTTTTCGATCAAAACCACAGACACCCCCATCTGAGCTGCGCCCACAGCTACACTGAGGCCAGCAGATCCGGCGCCTATAACACAAACATCTGTTTTTATTATGTGGGTCATTGGATTATCCTTATCTACCCCTATTTTAAGCATAACAAAGGTGTGTTTACATTTAGTTAAGATCGCCCTGCTGGAATGAGTCTCTGAAAGGCCCATAAAACCTCGAATGTTCCATTAATAATTTTCTCCTACCTTTTTTGAGTGAAAAATGGTATAAGTAAATTGTTAATGTTTAGTAAACAAAGGTGCAAACCTAGAGAGCTTGAGACTTATAGCTTCTCTTTAGGCTTTGCGAAATTCAGAATCTTTGCCCGACTATCTTTCTGGCAAGCCTTGATTTTGACTCATAAATATTAACGGCGGCAATAAGCAAGCCTTTAAACTTCAACAAACTGGTCGATACACATCGGCGCATTGATTCTTGCTGTGTGGACGTAATTATTTAGCGAAAGGGAAGAACGATGACTAATGAGATGAATTTTTCAGACGGCGACTACGTGGTTTATCCTGCTCATGGGGTTGGTCAAATCGTAGGCATAGAAATTCAACAAATTTCCGGCCAAGAACTTAAGGTTCTTGTAATTTCCTTTGATAACGATCGCATGAAGTTGCGTCTGCCTGTAGCCAAAGCTTGGCGTTCAGGTCTGCGTGCTTTATCCGACGACAAGCAAATGTCCAAGGCTCTCGAAATTCTGCAGGGTCGTTCCAAAATCAAGAAGACCATGTGGAGCCGACGCGCTCAAGAATACGAAACAAAAATCAACTCTGGCGATCCTGCGTCCATTGCAGAAGTCATTCGCGACCTTCATCGCACCGATGAGGAAGGTGAGCAGTCCTATTCCGAACGCCAACTCTATCAAATGGCCATCGAACGCCTAACCCGCGAGCTAGCGGCCATCGAACGCATCGACGAGAAAGCAGCCGTCGATCGCCTGCACAACGCACTAAGGGCGGCGTAAGCCTGCGCTATAGCTTTCAGAGTCAGTACGTGCTCCCAGCTTGCCTCCCCTGCGAAAGCAGGGGTCCAGCACAAAATGTGTCGCGTAGCGACTCTGTGAATCTATACGGTGCTGCTTCGCAGCGCATTATTAGGGCTGGACCCCTGCTTTCGCAGGGGAGGCAAGCTGGAGGCTTGTGGAGTCCTTCCACCATTTGGTGAGTTGTTACAAGCATTTACACAAATATATCCTCATCATGGGGCACCGCGGTAGGCGCTACCGCGGTTATTTCTATGTGCTGGCGTGTTTCTCGATAGATAATATAGAGGCCGCTGCCCACGATAAGGGTAGCACCTGCAAGGAAGGCCATGTCAGGGGTATCACCCCAGAAGATATAGCCCAAGATCATGTTCCAGATGAGTGCCGAATAAATCATCGGTGCCACAGTGCTAGCCGGCGCATGGCAGTAGGCCTGGGTTACCCAGTAGAGGCCAATGCCACCCCCAAGGCCAAGTATGACAAGCCTTATAAAGCCTTCCAGGTCGGGGGTAATCCAAAACCAAGGCAATAAGCAACCCGTAATCACACTGACCATAATACCGAAGTACATCACCACCGCCGTGGACGAGTGGTTGCGCGTTAAAATGCGCGCATTCAACATATAGATCGAGTCGCCTACGGCAAACGTCAATCCATAAAGCGCCCCGATATTGATAATATCGCCGCTGGGCCGGAAGATCATCAGCACGCCAATGAAACCCACAAGTATCGCGAGCCACGACTGCATTCCCACTTTCTCTTTCAGAATCCAAGCGGATAGCGCCGTCAGAATAAAGGTCTCGGAGAAGTGAATAGACACAGCCTCTGCCAAGGGCATACGGGCAAGAGACTCAAACAGTCCCCCTAAGGCTATAACGCCGATCACACCAAGTCCGACGAATCGTGTGATCTGATCGGTTTTCATGATTTTCAAACCACCCTCCCGCATCATCAGGAAGGCCATGGGAATCAGCGCAAAAAAGCTGCGGAAGAACAGGATCTGAAAGATAGAGTAATCGGCGATAATCTCCTTAGCGACCGCGTTGACGCAGCTGAAAATCATCATCGCCGCGAGCATGTAGAGTATTCCGATCATACTTGATCTATGCGTCATTTCCCGACTCCCTGTTGGATAATTGAGACATACTATGTCGAAAAATATTTTCGTGCAAGGGAATGGTTGTTGGGGTCTGCGGATGAAGATAAAAAGGCAGCTTGTGGCTCCATTTATGGGGCTTTGCCCCACACCCCAGGATATTTGAGAGAAACCCTGAGGCTTTAGAGCCCTTTAGTGAAGGACGTCATTTGCTTTGTATATTTATTGAGATGCCACGAGGAGGTTTATGGGCGAATAATCTCTGGGCTTCTCTCAAATATCCTGGGGTGTGGGGCAAAGCCCCACCTTATTATAATGGGCGTGCACAGCACGCTCTCTATTATTTCTGAATTGCAGCCCCCACGGGGAGGTCAATCCTTGCCACAGCAAACGAACCCGAATCACATGCATGTCCAAACCAGCAGCCCAGTGAGAAGAACTAAGGAAATTCCACCTCCTACAATCAAAGTGGCTGCGCCGCAGGTTATACATGCTTGTCCTGTCGTGCATCTGTCTGGTACCTGGCCATAGTGGGTTACCGTTTCCAACCAACGACTTCCTGGCGCAACTCTTTGACTTCGTCCACCTTGGCCCATCTCGACATCTTCCTCAAGAGAGTCTGCTTCTGAATGCAGACCCATGCCTAGAGGCGGAGCTCCTTGAGGGAGCTGACCTGCAGCCGCCTGGTAGCCTAGGGGCGGTCTTACCAAGTCTCTCTGATACACGGGGCCATATGAAACATAAGGGTAACCGGCTTGAATCAATACATGTAATGGGACTTTCCGCGCAGGTTCCCTGTCAGTGGGAGACCCCTCATAAAGGGGGTTTGGGCTGGGTGCAAGTCTCGACTCGGGCGTGGCACCCTGAAATGCAGTTTCGCTAGCAGCATATGGAGCCAATTTTACAGATTCTTCCGGCAGAACCCCCGAAGCGCCAACTTGATGAGATAACAAGATAAAGAGTGAACACTTTACAAGCTGCGCAAATGCACCTTTCATACTTTCCCCTGCACCATTTTTATCCTAGCCATCAGCTGTTGCCGCCTCATCTAAAAAAAGGAATAGGCGGGAACCAACCCAAGGGTGGCAGTGTGAAATTGCCACTGCTGGGAAGTTGAAGAATACCGAGATCTGCAAGCACAATGCCTGTGATCATTCCGCCGATAATGATCACACCTGTGGCAATGACTACAGCAGCTTGTTTGCGCGTAAAAGGAGGAAATCGTGTCTGGAAATTGGTAGTGCTCTCCAGTAAAGCCTCCTGTCCTTGTTGGCTATGGTGCTCTATAAGGGCATATTCGGGCTGGCCCTTAAGGCCGCTAGCTAGGGGTCGGGTTGTCCCGTCCACAAAGGGACCTGTCCCATCATCCATGGGAACCACAGACGAAGCACTAGCAGTCTGCGCGATCAATAAAGCAAAGGACGCAAATAAAATCTTGAGGCTAACTTTCATTCTTATCTCCCCGATTCTTATTTCTCCAGTGCCTGATACACGTAAAGATTCCCCAGCACCGACTTCACATATTCTCTAGTTTCAGAGTAAGGAATGCGCTCAATAAAGTCAATGGTATCCACTTGATTTGTCCGAGGATCGCCATACTTCTCGATCCATTTCTGCACAGGGCCCGGCCCACAGTTATAGGCCGCTATCGCCAGCAGATAAGAACCTTGGAACAGATCCAGCATCTCCTGCAGATAATGAGCACCCAGCAGGATGTTATAATCTGGATCGCTGTGCAGCTTGCTATCCTGATGCTTGTAGCCTTTCTTCTTAGCAACTTTAGCCGCCGTACCCGGCATCAGCTGCATCATGCCCATGGCGCCTGCCGTACTGGTTGTTCGGCTGTTAAAGCCACTTTCCTGACGCATAACCGCGTGCAATAAATGATGATCCACACCTGTCTGGCGCACCTTGGGATCCAGCGATCGGCGGGGATAGAGCCACGGGAACAGGTCCGCCTCTTGGTAACGAATATCCTTACTTCCAAAAACCGTATAGGGGCTATAAACCTCATTGATGATTTTAAGGCCCATCAACTTTTCCGCCTTACTACCCTTGGCCGTATTCTTGGCAAGAAGGTACAAAAATGGTTCCGCATCGGCGCCCATGTCCAGTTTCTTTAGCATCCGAGCCAGCTTCACAAATTCCTTGTTTTGAAACTTCTGCCATTGCTCTTGATTGAAAGAAGGGGTCGTCATATAGGACAGCTTAATATTCTTCTCAAACCGGCGTTTAGCCACCATGCCATAGAACGTCACAGGATAGCGCGCAGCTTCCTTATACGCAGCCTCCGCCTGTTCTTTGTCGCCCTTAACTTCATGGGTCCGCGCCAACCAGAACGCAGCCTTGGACTTACTCCTCGGCAACGTAGATTTATTGGCGAAATTGGTAAAATGCTCCAGCGCTTTATCGGGATCATTCAGATACCGCAGCGACACCCAGCCGCAAAAGAATTCAGCATCAGCAAACTCAGCCCCATCCTTATATGGGTGCGACGCCATCAACTCGTAGGCCAGTTTTGGATTGTTCTGATTCAACGACTCGCGCGCAAAGAACGAACGTTCACGCCACCACATGCTATCTTCCGTATGCTCAGCCGGGATAGATTTCAGCAGATGCGCCCCTTCTATGTTGTCCTGTTTGCGGTGCCAACGGATCTGCTCAAAGGTCAGATCGTGAGACGGTTGTGTCTTGTTCAAGAAACTGTGAGGATCGGGATGATTCTGAATAAACGCCAGCCGCGCATCGGCCCAAGCCTTATGCTCCTTGGTCAGCACAGGCATCATGCGCTTAGCCTGGTCCAGCTTCTGCTCATTCAGCAGATACTCCATCCGAATACGATGGTCTTTTTGGTTCAGTTGAGAAGCATACTGCGCCAGGAAAGTCTTCTCCTGACCGGCTGTAAAATCAAGACCATGCCAAGCCTTTTTCGCGACCGCCTGCAGGCGTGTCGGATTCTTGGCCGTTTGCAGAACTTTCAGGTAACGCAAAGCCCCCGTAGCCGTATGTGGCGAGCGCTTAGCATACCAGTTCATAACCTCCTGATCGGAGGTCTTTCCATTAATTCCATGCTCAGCCTTAGTTATCAACGCCGGCATCCAAGGCCAATGTTCGTGAGCAGCTATAAACCGGGTATATTCGGAAAAACTGGACGTAATCTTATCGCTACGCAGCTTTTTCCAGGTTACATAAGAATGGGTCAAAGGGCATTTCTTAGGATCAGCCAGCTTGCTCGCCTTAGTCCAATCCCGATTCTTAGCCGCCGCCCACGCTGAGCTACAGGCGTTAAGCTCCTGATCCGTGGTGACAGCGTAAACTTGCCCACAAAGAGCGACGCTGGTTATGAGAGTGATTATTCTGAACATACTACAATCTCCATTCGGAGACAGTGTACTTGTTTACTGACAAAAATTCTAGGGGGAGATGAGGGCGGGCTGAAATTGGCACCGGCACGGACTTATCTCTTCTTCATTGAAATCTGGGAATCACATTCCCAACTTTCAATGATAAAGTGACTCCTCAGGCCTGATGCAATTTTGCAAACGCCTCCAGGCCCCAGACTTCAATTTTCTCAGTTAAAAAATAATGAGCGCTTCCTGGAATGATGACGGTTATGCTGTCTAACCCTAAAGTTTCCATACTTACGTGCATGGATTTGGTGGTCGTTGGCTTATTGGAATACTTGAACTCAAACGCCTGTTTTTTCAGACCCTTTACAATTAACAAATCTATTTCGGCTCCTGTCTGAGTAGACCAGAAGAAACAGTCTTGAGACTCGCTCTGGGTGAGGCTGATGACTTGCTCGAGTGCAAAGCCCTCCCATGATGCTCCAACTTTGCTAGACCTGCTTATATCATCAAATGTCGGAAGATTGATCAAAGTATGGAAGATACCCGAATCTCGAAAATAGATCTTGCTTGATTTGACCTGCCGCTTGGTAATGTTTGCATGCCATGGCTGCAGCTGGCGGATCATGTAGGTGCCCGTTAGTATGTCCAGATATTTTTTCGTGGTCTTGTGATCCAGATCGAGTGCTCTGCCGAGTTCAGACCCATTAAAAAGATTTCCATGAAAATCACATAATATCGTCCAGAAACGACGCATGACTAGAGGGCTGATGGAAAAACCTAGATTGGGTATATCCCGCTCAAGAAACGTGCGGACATAAGATTGTCGCCAATGAAAACTCGTATCATCATCCTGAGCAAGATAGGACCTAGGAAATCCTCCCCGTACCCACAGTGGTAATCCAAAAATGTCCTCATCCATAGTGAATGGCGTTACTTCTATATAACTAATTCGTCCCGCAAGAGATTCCGAGGATTGGCGAATTAGGTCTTGGGAAGCACTTCCCAGTATTAAAAGCTGTACTTCCTTGTTCCTGTCAACCAGGACCCTGAGGTAGGGGAACAAATCGGGGCTGAGCTGAACCTCATCAATCACGATCAAACCTTTAAGGTGTTCCAATACCAACTTTGGATTGTTAAATACGGATAGATCATCAGGATCCTCCAGGTCATAATAGTGAACTTCGCCCTTGTAATTGTCTATGTACTGACGGGCAAGGGTTGTCTTTCCGCACTGCCTAGGACCCAGGAGTCCACAGATCGGATGGCCGCGGAAGACGCGCTCGATACCTTCAAGATAATGAGATCTAGGTAATAGTGACATCTTAAACCTTCGTTTGTTCTGGGGATATTATACATCCTTGAAAATTGGGAATCAATATCCCAATTTTCAAGGAAGAAAGTTCAAGTGTCCAAATAACAAAGCCTCTCTAATTTGACGGATGGTGGCGTTATTCTCAAGTCCACAGTCAGGTCAGATCAGCTGCCCTTGGGTAGCTGAGCTGATCTGAGCTGGCTGTGGGCCCTGTGAAGAACGCGGCTTGGAGAGCAGGGTGGGACTGTTACGACGCTTTTTAGAATTGGAAGACCCTAAGCAACACCAAATGTGTCAATAGACATCAGCACAATCAGGACGATCACCAATATTTTAATAAATGTCCGATTCAGGTTCATCATCGCGATGTATCCTCGTTGCAGGTTGTCCTATATACATTCTGCAGGCGAAGGATAAAAATTTAATTAACACAGGCCGAGGAAATCTGATTCCTATTATTGGTCCACAAATTCAGGCAATTGAGACCAATCGGGATAGGTCAGCTCCCATAGTCTATGAATCTTACCGTCCTTATAGTTCGCTACAAGAATCAACTCAATTTCATGAGGCATTTCATCAGGCATTTTTGTTGTGATCCACATTCTACCAGCAAGCCGATTTCCCTGTTCCAGAAGGGTTTCTTCATCATAGGATATTTCAAACTGAATAGGGGTGGCGCAAGTCTTTATGTGGGATTCCAGAAATTCGTTATAATCCATGACAATGCCGTTGGTGTACAGCATAAGATCTGGATGATAATACAACGGAACTTGATCGGCCCGTTTATTCAGCGTTACGTCCTCAAACATATCTTTAAGAAGCTTAATAAGAGTATTCATTTTGTCCTCAAGCACCCTCTATTTTTTCTATAGGTTATATAGCATGTTTTTTATGGAGGTTTCAATAACGATCGGCTATTTCAAGTGCATGATTCAAAACCAGTGCCATATGACAGACTTTACGTTTTAAAGGGAATAGAGTATTGTGAGCATATGAAACAAAGGAATACTGACATGTTCAAAGGATCTATCGTTGCGCTCATCACACCATTTAAAAATGACCGTGTGGACGAAGCAGCTTATGTAAAGTTGATAAACTGGCAGATCGAGCAAGGCACTGACGGGATCGTTGCGTGCGCATCAACTGGTGAGTCCATCACTATGAGCCCTGAGGAACAAGCGCATCTGATCGAGCTTGCGGTAAAAACCGTTGCCGGTCGCGTTCCGGTCATTGCGGGAACGTCAGCAATCACCACTGCCCAGACTGTGTTCTTGACCCAGCAGGCGGAAAGGCTAGGGGCCCAGTGTGCGCTTATTGTGACGCCTCCCTATATAAAGCCTTCCCAAGAGTCCCTGTACCAGCATTATGCGGCAGTGGCCGCGGCCACAAAGCTGCCGATCATTCTGTATAATAACCCCGCTCGGGCTATCGTGAATATTGAACTGGAGACCGTTGAGCGTCTGGCGAAGATAAAGAACATCATCGGCCTGAAAGACGCCACACCGGAGCTGGATCGCACGACCCATTTGCGGCGGTCTTTGGGTAAGGATTTCTTGCTGCTGTCCGGAGAAGACTCAACGGCGGCCGGTTATCTGGCCCAAGGTGGAGATGGCTGTATCTCGGTGACGGCAAACGTAGCGCCGCGTTTGTGTGCAGATCTGCAAAAGGCCTGGGCGACTCGTGATATGGATACTTTTGCCCGGGTTCGTGATCAGCTACATCCGCTGAATAAATCCATGTTCTTTGAGACAAATCCGTGTCCAGTAAAATACGCGGTGAGCTTGCTTGGCTTTTGTAGCCCTGAGCTCCGCGCGCCGTTGATGGTCGTTAATGAGAACACCAAAAATCGTGTAAAAACCATAATGCAAGAGTTAGGATTGGTAGCTTAAATGAGTGTGAAGAAAAAAGGTGACGAAGATCGCACGATTGCCCGCAATCGTCGCGCCACCTTTGATTACGAGATTGAAGACACCGTAGAGGCCGGCCTGATTCTAGTAGGCACGGAAGTAAAGTCATGCCGTGAAGGCAAGGTCAGTATTAACGAAGCCTACGTGGGCGAAAAAAACGGCAAGCTGGTCCTGATCAACGCCAACATTTCCGAATACGGCCAAGTGCGCTACAGCCACGAACCCAAAAGATTCCGCGAGCTGCTGCTGCACAAAAAAGAGCTCAACAAGTTACTAGGGGTGGTAGCCCGCAAAGGCTATACACTAATCCCCATGGCCCTCTACTTTAACCAACGTGGCCTGGTCAAGATGAAAGTCGGCGTCGGCAAGGGCAAGAAAGCCGAAGACAAACGCGAAACCGAAAAACAAAGAGACTGGCAACGTCAAAAAGAACGGATTATGAAGGAGTAGGGGGTGTTGTAGGTTTATTGGTGACTACTCACCAACTATTGCCAGGGGCGGTCACATCTCCCAGCTTGTCATCCCCGCGAAGGCGGGGATCCAGCGCATAATGCGTCGCGGAGCGACTCTATACTTTCTATACAGTGCTGCTTCGCAGCGCATGATTAGAGCTGGATCCCCGCCTTCGCGGGGATGACAAGCTGGGGGTTTGTGCCATCCTAATCACCATTATGTTGACTACCTTCCCCCGAATTTTGTACCTGCTAGACAACCCCATTTTATGTTAGTATAAGAAGTCTTCTTGTTCACTTTCATATGGGAATTAACAAATGCAACTACCTTTCGCAAAGCCTCTTTTCAAAGCCATCCTGGCCCTATTCATCCTAGGGACGACCACCGCAAATACATCAGTTGTCGTTGAAATTGGCACCATTAGAACCTCTGCGAACCAGGATGCTTTCCGCGTGGTTGCCTTTGACACAAAACGGCAAAAACTCTTGCACTATGAAACTCTGCCTCTTGTACCTTTCACCAGACCATTGAAATCTTTCCTGAGCGCGTACGAAGCAGAGGGGCGGAATGATCGAGAGATGAATTATTACCTTTCCATGGCACAAAATGGTGTACTCTCGGTTGCAGCTGCCGGAGTGGTTGCTCAAAATAGCGTTTCAAAAGACAGATACATTATAATGAGCTCGGGCCCGATTCAGACTTATGTTGATCCCGCGCCTGCTGTTAATCAGAGTCTAGGAAGGCACTATTGGGCATCCCATGCGATCGAAGAAAAAACGCCTGTGGAGATGAGTCATCTGATTAAGGGCCTGAAGAATAAACATCCCAATGATCCCGTGTTTGTTTTAGATCGCCATGACACGGACGAAATCCACTATCTGACCTCGCTAACGAATGGAGACAAAGGTAACTTTGGTGAATTAATCACCCGCATGACGATGTTCAGTTATGGCTATAATATCTTGCCTTCCATATATTCAGGCAACCAGGGTCTTGATGTCATCGCCGTGAGCTTTTCCGGTCTGTATTTGGCATTGTGCCAATCTAAAGTTGGTAATGCTAACAGCATGGCCCAAACTGTTATTAAGAACGAACTGAGCGAGCCGCACATCTCTGAGCGTCTCAAACTCATGGATGTCCATGGCACGCAAGGGGTAAAGGCTTCACGGATGACCGTCTTACAATTTATACAGGACAGACCCAACAGCATCTACAAGCTTGCCCAGTGTTTGTTTAACTGTGGCCTAGCGGACTTACAGATATCCGCTTTTGAGGCAGCTAAATTTCCTAGAGAAAGCGGTGTCAAGATATATGGCGCCCCGGCTGCTGTCAAACTCGAAGCTGTAAGGTCAACTCTGGGAACATTTGAACCCCTCCCAATGGACCAATTTGCCCTTGCACTGAATGCCATTCCGTTAGATGGTTCTCATAAAAGACAAGCGCTGAGCCTACTCATGGCCAAGTTTGGTATCGATGCACAGACCCAAGCAAGCATGCTCGCCCATCTGCCGGTCGAAAATACGCTTGGGTAGGGGCTATCTACCTCGCCCCAAAATGCTTCAGCAGCTCATCCATATATTCCCGGAAACACTGCACGCGTTTAGAGTTTTTCAGCTGCATGGGGTAGATCAAGAAGGTCTCAATCTCAGGACCTTCCACTTCTGGCAACACAGCGACCAGGTTTGAGTCCTTCAGTTTAGGATTTTCTGCGGCCAGGGTAATGATGCCAAAGCCAGCCTCCGCCATCAATTGCAAGCCCTGCATGGAATTGATTTGCAGGTACGGCTCGCGTATCTGTCCGGGGGCTGCGCCTGCGCTTAAGATCCAGTTGATGTTGGCATAAGGATGGTTGATATAATCCCCGTATGTCAGTAATTGATGATTGTCCAGGTCTTTAGTCTTTTCAGGCGTGCCATGTTTCTTCAGGTATTCCGGACTGGCATACATCTTGAGTTTCAGCTTCATCATAGACTTCTGAATGAAATCAGGCCCAGATGTTTTGCGTGTGATCAAGGAGATGTCCGCCTTGCTCAGTAAGTAATCCGTAGGTTCGGCAGAACTGATAACGGCCACCCGGATCTCCGGGAACATCTTTAAAAAGCCTGGAAGATAAGCAGACAGCCAATAGGTGGCAATGTCCGGCGTTGTACAGATCTTCAACAATCCCTTAGGGACCGTCTCTTCCTCAAACAGGGTCGTTTCGCCAGCTTCGATTTCTGCATAGACTTTGCGGGCCGTCTCATAAAGGATTTCGCCTTCCTTAGTCAGCTCTAATCCACGAGGGCGCCTATAGAATAAGGTCTTCTTCAGATTATATTCCAGGTCCAAAATCTGACGGCTCAAGGCCGATTGGGTGATGTTGAGGGACTCAGCCGCTCGCGAGAAACTGCCCACGCTAGCCACGTGGTAGAAAGTTCTCAGTTTATTCCAATCCATAACTCTATTCCTTACTCAAAATATTTTTCTACCTAGACCACAATTCTATTATGCACCATTATAGTTAAGAATATGTTTATGCTTACTAAAATACATTCGTCTCTGCTGCAATCTGTCGTCTTTAACCAATCAAGCTGCGGTGTTCGTCGGAATGTTCTTTTGCTTGATCAGATCAGCCAGCTCGCCACTTTCGTGCATCTCGCGCAAAATGTCACAACCACCGATGAACTCGCCCTTTATATAAACCTGAGGGATAGTTGGCCAGTTGCTATAGTCCTTTATGCCTTCACGCAGCTCAGGATCTTCAAGGATGTTGATCCCAAGAAACGCCACGCCTTGCAGCTGTAATACCCTAGATACCACGCTTGAAAACCCACAAGCAGGCTTCTCTGGTGTGCCCTTCATAAACAGCACGACGTCATTGTTGTTAATCAGATCTTCGATACGCTTGAAAACGGGTGTCGTGGTCATGGGTCCTATCCTTTAATCTGGCAGTTTGGTTATAATTGAAAGCGCATGCAATTCCGTACCCAAACGCCCCTCAAAGGCGTTCATGACCAATTGATGCTGCGACACGCGGGTTAATCCCCGAAAAGCTTCAGCCGTTACGGTCACCTTGTAATGCTCACCATCATTGATCAATGCTTCAAGCACGATCTCCGCATCGGGCAGCGCCCGAGAGATGTAGTCTTTGACAACTTGTGGTTTCATGGCCATTAGGAATTCCTTTAATCTAAGCGGTATCAGAATAATGCAAGTGCGTTTAAATGCAAGTAAAATCCCCCGTCAGGCGGGCCTGACAGGGAGATTTTATGGGGTATTGTTCGGTCTAGAGTTTTTCAAATTTCTCTACCAAAAGGGCTTTCAATGCTGCAAGATTGGCGTTTCGGGTTGCCTGCTCATTTGCAAGCTCAGTTTGGATTCCATATTTCGTCTCTTGATACTCTTTATCCATAGCAGCCAACCGAGCTGATTCTGCCGCTTTTGCGGCGTCGATCTCTGCATTAAACTTCAGCAGTTCAAGCTGTGATTTCTCCAGAGCGTCCAACTGAGCGGCCAAGTTCGCTGCATGCAGTTCTTGCAAGAGCCGGCCTTGCTCTTGCTGTGATTCTAGCTGAGCCTTTATCACGTCATCATTATTAGGAATAGGCAGCTGCTCATTTACTTGCGCCTCAGCTTGTGCGGTACTTGCCTGGTATTCCGCATCAATTTCGGGGGCTACATATCGTTTAAAGCTTTCGCGGAACAGGTTTATCATCTCTTCCAGTTTGCCACGAACGCCGTCAATGTATGCCGTGGCTTGTGCAAGTGCGTCTTCACGGGACAACCCTTCAAGCTTGGGTGCCTCAGCCATTTCCAGTCCGGCCCAATTCAAAAGACCACGGGCATCTTCGATATTCTTCATGCGGTGATACATGGTTGTGAAGCTGATAGTTTTTTCATACCCACTAGCGAACTTAAAGTGGACATCGATAAATCGCGCCTTAACACATTCACCGGCGGGCGCATAAGCTACATCAGCATTGATGATGCGCCCATGATCCTCCTCCAGCTTAAATTTCGCCTTGATAGTGTCTATGATACCATCAAGGGTATAAGGACTTTTGCCATCCACAGGGCATGTGATAAGTGGGTTGTAGGTTACTTCCCAAGATTCATCTTGATCATTTAGCTTGCTTAAGGACTTGTCTACATAGCTGTCGATCACGGCTTGGAAAGACATCGGGCCGAAGAGATCAGGGTTAAAACCAACTTGCTCACGCATCACCCAGAAGAAACCAGCCATGACTTTTTTGAACTCAACCAGTCCATGATTTGGCAGTACTTCTTTAACCAGGTGGCCGAAGAATTGCTCAAAAATCTGCTCGATTTTCTGAAAACGCTCGATAGCAACCGGCGCGTAAGTTCGAGCTATTGTCTCCGCATCGAATTCCAAGTCCCCAGCAACTGCATCCAAATACTTCTTATTGACGATTTCCAAGATGTGCTTCTTAAGCATTTTCACCCGGGGGTCCAGCTCGGCATGCACAAAGTCATGTGCTGATAAGCCGGCAGGTGAAGCATCATCGACGCCATGGGCGCCAACGGTTTTTTCCGGCTGGAAGGCGAAAGGATAGATGCGCTGGATAGCCTTCAGGGTTAAGAAAGGGATGCCCAACTTGTCCTGTCCGTACATGGGGTAATGAATCTTGGGTCCCAGCTGGAACCTGAGCATGTTTTCAACGAGATCGAAAATTTCTTTAGAGATGTTTGGGGCATCAATGTGTATTTCTACCTCTTTGCCCTTATTGTCAAATTCTTCGATTTCAACAAAGGCCTTCATGGGTGTCTGCCAAGCGTTGTTTTCGAACATTCCGAGCAAATATTCAGGGTGAACTGCGTGTAAGAATACAGATTTTTCATCCTCCGATGGATTGCTCAAGGAGGCAATAAAGCGATTATGTAAATCAAAAAAGAATGGGAGTAGGACCATAGGCTTCTGCGTGGTTCTTTTGGGCTTCAGCAAATGCGCGATGTCGTCATTGATGTCTTCGATAACGTCGAGAGTTTGTTGAGAAGCAGTTGGTGTTTGTTCCTTGTATGTGTTGATAAAGCTCTGGAACTGAAGGAGCAAGGGAACCAGGGTCTGGAAGTGCACGGTTGCTATATGAGCATTCGTTCTCGGGAAAGTTCCATCGAATTCTAACCTTAATTCTCGTACTACCTTCATGTCGAGGTCATTAAAGTTCATAAAAGTATCGCGGTCCTGCTCGCATGCTAATTTCAGACTGTCATCGAGTGTGCGACTCTCAGCCTTTACCCGGGGTGCGTTGACCTCTGGAGCAGCAGGTGCTGTGACATTGTTATCATTATCAAGCCAAGATTTTGTCGAGGCGCACAAAGATCCGGCACTCAACGCAAGAATAGACGTACTCGTTACAATACTGATGATCAACTTATTCATATTTACAATTCCATACTATGATATAAAAAACAAAACATCTTAAGATGTATAGAGTATATATAGTATAGGTCGTGAATTTGTCAAGGTAAATGAGTTATGCAATTTGAATAAACACATCCCTTTAAAGAAATATGCCGTAAAATACGCGACATGGACAAAAGATCAAGGGAAGATTTGCTATTCGACTCCTCATGCTGACTACCGTTGAGGTTCTAGCCAAGTGCCTATGTCGATAATGCGATAAAAATACCCACTTAGGTCTACCTCCTCTGATACACCGCTGACATGGAACAGCGCTGGCGCTACCCCGAATCCTGTCGGAGCACTCAAAGCTTTGATTTTGTCTGCCATGCTTTCGATGATGTCATTTTTAATCTCACGGTTTTGAAATTTAAATTCACAAACATAGAGCGTGTTGGTGCGGCTCTGTATGAGATAGTCGATCTGACAGCCCTTATGGGAGGCTGAGGCCTTTTGTAGATAAGGATTATCGTAGACGATGTCGATTGGGTTAATTCCCAGAGATACCAAAATATCTTTCCGGTTTTGTAGTAATAAGGACTCAAGCTGAAATCCCATCATGCTTGCATAGCCAGGCAAGTGTGCCATATCGGGGATTTGGCCTTTCGTGATTTTATCCGTATTGGGTAAGATATAATGTAAATAGAAACGCATATACGGGTCACTTATGCGGTAGAGGCTTTGTTTCCGCAACTTTCCGGTTTTCAAGGACCATAATGGGAACTTATTGACGAAGCCCGCAATTATTAAGTGATCCATGAGTGTGCTCAAGGTGCCGCTGTGTGAATATTTTATCTTTTCCCTGATCTCGCTTAGGGTTTTCATTCCATCCTTCAACGCCATCATTATGTTGATATACACTTCACCTCTTTGCTGAAAAAGGTCATGGAATATACGGTCAAATTCGATTGTCAAGATGCCGTGGTTTTCAAAGCACATTCGGTGAATGTTATGATCAGCGGTTTCTAATGGAGATATTTGTTCGAGATACCAGGGCACACCGCCAAGTACTGACAGAATTTTAAATTTGTCTATTGCCGAGCCCTTAAAACCGACTTGATTCAATAGTAGGCTAGACTCCCCGATTGAGAGAGGTTTCAGCTCAATTATCTGAGATAAACGGCCAAAAAATGCCGTGCTTTTGATGATATTGGTTTCGATCCACGTTGATACCGAGCCGCAAAAGACAAGCATGATATTTGGGCGATGCTGCAGGTCCTGATCCCACCAAACCTTCAGTTTGGGAACGAAAGTGGGGTCATGATTTCCCATCCAAGATATTTCATCAAAGAGTATGACTGTGGGTTCATTAGTCAGATGTTTAGTCAGATGTGTAGACAAAAGTGTAAATACATCAATCCAGTCATAGCATCTTGGTGCCCGAATGGAGAGGGATTGCTCCAATTGATGCACAAAGAGATCCCTCTGGTCCTGAGCCGAAGTGCCGGCTTCAGGTGGCATTCCAGTGATGTTGATAAAGCGGTATTTCTCAGCAAACTCCTTAACCAGCCTGGATTTTCCTATGCGGCGGCGACCCTTGATAACCACAATGGTTGATTTCTTGAGCTGATGAAGGTTGTGCAAAGTCTGAAGTTCTTTGGTTCTGCCGATAAATCTAGTCACTGAAGATGCTCATATCGCTAATGTTGGTCACTATGAGCATTTTGTTTTTGTACATCAAGATGCTCATATCGTACATAATCTTCATTATGAGCATCTTTGCCTCGAAAGTCAAGATGCTCATAACATCGAAAGTGTTTATTATGAGCATCTTATCCTGGCGAGCAATAACCAGGCTTACTCCAACACCAAGCGGTCGTCATCCACCTCAGTGCCGCTCTTCTTCTTAAACAAGTCCAACAAATCCTGCATGTTCATCTTCGCGCGCTCAGCGCCACTAATGTCGAGAACTACTTTACCCTGGTGCAACATAATCGTACGCGTTCCGGCCTCTAGAGCTTGATGCATACTGTGGGTCACCATCATGGTGGTCAGCTTGCGGTCAGCTACGATCTTACAGGTCAGGTCCATCACCATGGCCGCCATTTTGGGGTCCAGTGCCGCCGTATGTTCATCCAGTGCCAGCACCTTCATGGGGCTGAGAATCGCCATGATCAGGCTCAGGGTCTGCCGTTGCCCCCCGGACAGAAGTCCGATTGGGTCCCGCAGGCGGTTTTCTAAGCCCATGCCCAAGACTGACACATGCTCCCGGAATTCCTCCCGCAGTTTTTTCGTCAGTGCCCGGCTAAAGGTATGCCTCTGCTTCCATGAACGGCTCTGGCCGCGACCATAGGCCAGGGCTAGGTTCTCCTCAATGGAGAAATCCGCGCACGTGCCCATCATCGGGTCCTGGAACACATGGGCAACAAACTCTGCACGCCTGGGAGTGTCCCAGCTGGTGATATCCGTGTGATCAACGATGATCGAGCCCTTTTGCGGCGTTGCAACACCCGTCAACGTTTTAAGCAATGTGGATTTTCCGGCACCGTTACTGCCGATGACGGTCACAAATTCTCCATCAGCGATGGTAATGTTGATACCGCGCAGGGCTCGCGTTTCCATGGCTGTGCCAAGGTTGAATCCCACATGTATGTTCTTAAATTTAATCATGTAGGCACCTTATCCAAGTTTAGCTCGAGTTGTTTGTAACGCTTGTTTCAGCGAGTGTCGTCCTTGAGTTATGAATACAGCTGTCGCAATCAAAACCGATGACACTAAATTCAAATCCGAGGACTCAAGGCCCAAAATATCGCTATTGAGCGCCAACGCAATGACGATACGATAAGCAACCGCCCCGATAACACACGCGATCAGAGCCAGCACCACCGAACGGGTGCGAATAATAGCCTCACCTATAATAACCGCCGCCAGCCCCACGACGATCGTACCCGTACCCATGTTGACGTCCGCAATACCCTGACTCTGAGCAAAGATAGACCCGCAAAGGGCATAGATACTATTGCTCAGAGCAATTCCCAACAGCACCATACCATTAATCTTGATACCTTGCGCCGTCGCCATATTCTTGTTTTTACCGGTGGCCCGCATGCCAAGACCTGTCTGGGTGTTTAGGAACCAGAACAGCCCGCCCAAGACAACGCATAGCACTAAGAACGTCAGCATCATCGATACAGACTTGTGAGACAACGTTATACCCCAGCTCTCAAGAGCATCAGACGTGGTTTTATAGATGGTTACCTGATCAATCATAGGCAGATTAGGCTTGCCCATGATGCGCAAGTTAATGGAATACAAGGCCGTCATGGTCAAGATACTGGCCAAAAGATGCAGGATGCGTCCATAGACATTAAGACATGCGGTCACCAGACCAGCCGCGGCTCCGCCCAGCATGGCACAAAAAGTCGCATACCAAGGATCATGGCCGCCAATGATCAGCACGGCAGCAATGCCGGCTCCCATGGGAAAACTGCCGTCCACGGTCATGTCGGGAAAATCGAGGATCCGGAAAGACATGTATACGCCTGCCGCCAGCAGCCCGTAGATAAGACCCAACTCAACCGCATGGGTGAGCTGAGAGAAATTCATAATTTGCGCAAATTCCATAAGTCAGCCTTCGCATCTGAAAAAAAATCAGCCATTCAACAACGCGTAAATCCATTGCCTGCCACAAGCTACTCTTTCCTTTATACCGGATTTTGCCCTCAACATCCAGTGTCCAATGGGATTAAAATGCAGATTCAGGAGAATTTCATAATTTCGAGTTTGATCATAACTGCCCAGGTAGTTACGGGTAACTCTTCAGATCGTACGTTAGCTATGTGCGAAGGCCGAGCACCAGAGCGCAGGCTTTCGCCCGTAGACGACGTGCTTGATGGGGAGTTAAATTAGGTCTCATGAAAACCCATCATTAAACCAGGAGATAAAAATGACAAGCTTTAACGGATATTTAACCAATATCTTATAGAATGGAAGCATGAGGATGTGAGATTACGTCTCAGCATCTTCTGTTAAATATGAATCTCAATTCGGAGGTCTGTCATGAATCGCGATGAATTAGGTTTGGGGATCAAGATCGTTTTGCTGCTGCTGTTGATTTTCTACTTGTCGACGGGTGTGGAGCTCCTTATCTTCCAGAAATATTTGGCAGGGGTATTTGACATTGAAATTCATGATGCCGAATTGGCACGTTTCCTTGGCGTGGCGATGCTTGGTATTTCCCTATTGCTTGGCTTGGGGATAAAGAGTGATTCATTATTAGTAGTGAAGCCAATCATGCAATCCTTGCTTTTGGTTAACATCCTTGTGGTTTTAGTAAGTTACTGGAACTACGCTGCGTCCGGGATGCAACCACTTGATCTTTATGTCAATCTGGGGGCTGCCAGTCTCTTTTTTACTTTGATGATATCAGTTACGCTGTATCTGGAGAGGGACTAGCTCCGCGATCGTTTATTATACCTCAACGGCACTACCGCCTAAAATTCCCTATACACTTGGTGTCCAATCAATGCTATAAATGAGTGTAGCTAGGCGCAGTTGCGGCCAGCGACAGAACGTCAAACCTTGGGGACCTTGAATGAACAATATGCTGACAGATTATGCGCCCATTATGGTATTTTTCGGGGTTGCCATGGGCTTGTCGCTGTTTATCATTCTGCTGGCTAAGCTACGTTCAGTTTCTGCGCCAGACACGGAGAAGCTATCGCCTTACGAGTGTGGCTTCGAGGCCTTTTCCGATGCGCGCTTGAAGTTCGATGTCCGCTATTATCTAGTGGCGATCCTCTTTATCATTTTTGACCTGGAAATCGCCTTTCTGTTTCCCTGGGCCATATCCCTGAAGTCCATTGGTTGGTTCGGTTTCGGATCCATGATGGTATTTTTGCTGGTGCTGACCGTTGGCTATATTTATGAGTGGAAAAAAGGAGCCCTGGAATGGGAGTAAAGACACAGCCTCATCCTGCCTATAAGGACGAGGACTTGATGCGCAACATTAATCAAGAGCTTACCCAAAAAGGCTTTTTGATCACACAAGTAGACAAGCTGGTACAGTGGGGACAGAGCAACTCTCTATGGCCCATGAGCTTCGGTTTGGCCTGTTGCGCCGTTGAAATGATGCAATGCGCCGCGAGCCGCTATGACATGGATCGCTTCGGTTTCCTCTTCCGTCCATCACCCCGTCAGTCCGACCTGATGATTGTGGCCGGCACGCTTACCAACAAAATGGCGCCTGCTTTGCGGAAAGTCTACGACCAGATGCCCGAGCCCCGCTGGGTAATCTCCATGGGCTCCTGCGCCAACGGAGGAGGGTACTATCACTATTCCTATTCCGTAGTACGCGGCTGCGACCGCATCGTTCCCGTAGACATCTACGTCCCAGGCTGCCCACCCACAGCCGAGGCTCTGCTGTACGGCATTATGCAACTGCAACGCAAGATTCGTTCCGAGGGTACCGTTAGGCGGTAGTGTTACATTTATAGGCTTTTATGCGAAACGAACGGGTTCAGATGTAACCTGATAACCGGTTCCTTTCGCCTTGAGCACATCAGTTTTGAGTATTTAGAAGCAAAAATGGTGAAGACTCTTTCATACAAGTTCTAGATATAGATGAGGCCCCTAGAAAACTAGGGGCCTTCACCATTTTTGCTCCTAAATACTCACTTATGTTCAGGCTGGCATACTTCTCACCAGCTCGACTTGCATAAGAACCAATAAGCTTTATATAATCTATACTCTATAGTATATAGTATATAGTATATAAATCTCTGGGTACGCTGCAAAAGCAGGCCCGTCGCTGCCTTTAGTATTTATAGATAATAAACCGAGCCTCTTTCCTGTCGTATTTCCCTACTTCTTAAACTTCGCCACCCCAACCACTTCCACATGATGCGACCAGGTAAACTGGTCCACAGGCGTCACCTTTACCAATTCATACCCCATCTTACACAGCTCAGCCATATCCGATGCAAAAGATTCCGGATTGCAGGAAACGTAGATAACCGTAGATACCCGAGCCGCTGCCAGATGGGCGATTTGGCCCTTTACCCCGCTGCGGGGTGGGTTCATCACGACAGTATCAAAAGGTTTGAGCTCATCAGCTGTAACCGGATACTCAAACAAGTCTCTCACCTCGGCTTCCAATCCCGGAAGATCAAGCGCTTGCAGCGCAGCGATCGCATGTTTATCCCCCTCCAGCCCAAGTACTTGCCGCCCACTAGCCAAGATAGGCAGAGTCAGCGTTCCGCGACCGCAGAACAAATCCAATACAATTCGCGCATTATCCGGAATAGCCTCAACCACTAGCTGAGATAGAATCTGATCAGCCTTTGAGCTGGCCTGCAAAAACACATTCGGGTCCACGGCCATAGGGTGTCCAGCAAACGTCACAAACGGCGTTTCTCGCTCGTAAACCACGTGGGCCTTCCGCTTAATCTTATAGGACAATCGCGCCAGGTTATGCTCTGTCGCGAACTCCCCCAGCAAGCGAATCTGCTCCTCCGATAGGGTGCGCTTGAACCCCGCCAGCAGCAGGTCAATGCCGTTGTCAGCACATAATACAAACACATGCACCAGCTCGCGCATGTCCAATATCTGCTCCAGCAATGCTTCCAGCGCTGGAAACAGGGCCTCAATTTGCGGATCCACAATGGCGCAAGACTTCAAATTAATACGCCTGCGCGAGTTAACCTGATAAAAACCCATGTTCATGCCATCGGGGAATTTGCGCGTCAGAAAATCGATACGCCGCCGCTGATGGGTGGAATAAAAACAGGCGCCTCAACGATAGCTGCATCAAAGCCCTTAACCGTAAGTGGCGCAGTTACCTGGTTCTGCTTAAAAGCCGCATAAGTTTGCTCATCCAGGTGCTGCAGAGAACATCCGCCACAAACCCCATAATGGGGACAGATCGGTAGGGCCCTAGATGCACTCGGTTCAACCACAGCCACAATCTGGCCCCAAGTTTTATCTTTTGTGGGGACCAGCTCAACCTCAACCTTCTCACCAGGCAGAGTAAACGGCACCGTAATCGGCCCAGTAGAGGCTTGAGCTACGCCTTCGCCCCGTTTGTTCAGGGCGCTAATTTCAACAATTTCAGACACTATTATATTTCCTTTTTCATATTGACCGTACCTTACCATTTTTGCAGGATATATCAATCGCTTGTTATTTTCATGTCCCCTGGCTTGATTTCGTTAACTTTCTCTTAATCTTCCCCATGGCATTCTGATCTTGCTAACCAAGGAGATTTTCATGTCTGAGCTCACCGCAAAAAACCGAAACTCTTTTGATTGCAGTGGTTATCATAGTGACCGCCCTCATGCTAGGCTTCCAGTACGAGACCATCATCAATGGAATCTTCTCCGACTACTCCTTCGAGCCCACCGAAGGCATAAATGAATGCGGCCCCAGCTGTTTGCGAGAATACATGGGAAACTATCAAAACCTGAAATAGGGTCGCCTCGCACCCAAAACATCATTGGCTTTAGTGCCCATCCCGTAGGGGGCTTGCCACAGGGCCTTCGAAACATTTGTCATGAGCGGTTTAGCCTATAAGTAATAGAAAATACATCGAAAAAAATGCCAGCCCATCCATTAAGATTATAAATTTTCTAAAAAAAATTTGAATGCCGAAAACCTCAGAAAACTTCTCCAAACTGGTTCACCTAAAATTTAACAAAAATAAACTTTACTTTCTTTAACACTTCTTTAACCCCGAATGTTGTCTAATAGGAATATGTAGGACTTTATTAGTCCTCTTGAATTTTATCAATAATGTTAATCTAGCACGGAGGGTAAAATGACTACAACAACATCAAACGGACCACAAAACAATAGCGTAACTCAGACTGTACCATGTACAAGCAATAACCCCCAGTAGCTGCGCCCTGCGCACCTAAGCCATGCACTCCCGTATTGTGCTTAAATCCTGAACCATGTGGATTTTCATCTCTAAACCTCATCTATGCAAATCTATACGCAACGCATAATTTTGATAACTTGTTGGTTAACGACTCAACCACAGGTACTGCGGGCCTCAAGGTCTTGTCAGCAGTTATGACCGCCGATGGTGGTGGCTTAACTATCGACGCCGAGTCTGGTAGCACTTTGGGTGCCGTCGGCGGTGATGAAATATTCGACGTAAGTCGTGATGGTTATACAGCGAAATTCGAAGTATTCACCAACGGAAATTATCAACTATTGTCCGGTGGTCTGAATCATGTGTTTGATTATCTAATGCAAGGCCAAGAACAAGACCTGAAATTAACTTATACAGTTTCAGACGGTTGTAACACAGGTTCTAGTTACGCCGATATTTGTATAATGGGCGTTAATCATTGTCCAGTGCTGACAGTCTGTACGATCGACAACATTATTCAAATGCCTGGCAATTGTGGTTGCGGCCCGAAGGCCGATCTGTGTGCCAGCGAGCAAATCAAAATAACCACGCAGATTGTGCGGACAAAATCGTTGAATGCATTCAGTTTGATGGACTCCAGTTCACTGACTGTTGCGGTGCTAAGATCAATATTGCTTGTCAGAATCTGACATAAACGCCTTAGAGTCCCCTCAGGGCGTATGCATAAAGGGTCTGGGTACTGTATTTCTTGATTGCAACGGTGTATTTACTTTGCAAGTAGATCCTAATGGCTGTCTTGCTAATCTTGGCTATTCGGAAAAGGTTTCTTTGCTATTTAGTGTATCCATCTCTGACCAATGGGGATGCAACAGTCAAACCTGCTTCAGCTTTACTGCTACCGGCGGCGATCATGGCGTGACTGTGAACGCTTGTGTGACCGATGGCAACATTCAGATGGCAAGCGATTGCTCGAGCTGTGGTTGTGTGGAAACACCTCCCCATCTTCAAGCAGTTGATCTTTGTGCCGATGCGACCATCAGTGCTGCTTCAGGATTGCAAGGAAGGCGATGTGATCTGCTTCCAGTTCGCTGGCTTGTGCCAGAGTGCATGCCTCCGCAAGATCAATATCCCTTCGAAAGTCTCAGCCTCAGTGCCCTGGAACATGGTGGTGTAGTCATCCCCGGTCTGGGCACAGTTACTTAAATCCAACCACCGGCGACTTCCACTTAGCTGTTAGTCCTACCGGTGAGCTGGCTTATCTGGGTTATGGCGAGACTGCGGACATCAAGTTCGAAGTCACAGCTACTGACCTGGCTGGTTGCTCTAATTCCACCTGCTTTGACTTCACTGCCAACGGCGGCGATCATGGTGTGACTGTGGCCGCTTGTGTGACCAATGGCTCCATCCAGATGGCAAGCGATTGCTCGAGCTGTGGCTGTGTGGAAACACCTCCCCATCTTCCAGCTGTTGATCTGACTGCCGATGCGACCATCAGTGTTTGCCTGCATGATTGCAAGGAAAGCGATGTACTGACCTTCCAGTTCGCTGGCTTGTGCCAGAGTGCATGCCTCGGCAAGATCAACATCCCTGCCGAAACTCAGCCTCAGCGCCCTGGAGCACGGTGGTGTAGTCATCAAAGGTTTGGGTAC
>CAWAEF010000008.1:0-76708 GCA_963780985.1 uncultured Alphaproteobacteria bacterium | reverse complement strand
AGCTGCTGACTTCTTGTCAGTTCATCATGCAAACCAGCGGAGGAAAAGTCCGTTGGATCTTCCGCGGTGATCAGCTCAAAAGCTTCTTTGTAAGGACTGATGGCCATAAGGTCTAGGTGCTCGCCTCGAAGCTTTTTCAGATCTTCGGTTTTCTTTAACAATGCCAAGCCCGTGGCCAGACGCATGACCGCTTCGGGCTCGACCGGACTTCCTGCTTTTTTATGAGACTCGACATAAGACTGGGTGTATGTCACCAAGTTCGGCCAGTCTTTTTGGTCTAGATAGGTTTGTGAAACCAGCTCAAAAGCTGCGGGCCCCCCATCTTTTTGCAAGAGCTCGCGAGTTGTATCGTATTTGCCCTGCATCAGATAGGCTTGTGCGGCGAGAAAACGCCTTTGCTCAGAAAGATCTCCGGGCATGACTTCTCCCGGCTGATAGTTCAGAGCAGTCAGGGCCTTCTCAGGCTGATCATTGAGCAGAGCCAGTAAACCATAACGGGTGCGCAGGCGAATCTTCTGATCATCGCCTACGCTTGCATCTTTTAGGGCTTGATCCATCATCCCCATGGCCTGATCAACAAGATCTGCTTTTACTAACATATCAATGAGTTGCTCATGGATCTTAAACCGGCGCTTATCCCGAGGAATGAATATATCAAATTCCTGAAACACACCGATAAGCTTGAAGAGATCGCCATCCTTGTCCCCTAGGGCATCCATGAAGTATTTCTCGCCTTTTTGCTGGAGCTTATCCATATTTGCGAGTTTAGGATAATTGCGAATTGCTTTTCGCAGAAACTTCAGCGACCGTTCGTAATCTTTGGTCTCGCAATAACAGTCGGCAAGGCGTGTCCATAGCTGGTACTCGTTTTGATCTCCCGACCAACTGTAGCGCAGCTTTTCCAGGGTCTCTATCTCTTGAGCCGGTGTAATGGATTTGCTCTCGGCCTTGAGGCGGGTCAAAAGGAGACTCGACTTCAAGCGAAATTCGGGCCCCATGGTTTTGCTGTAGTTCTCGAGCAAATTTATTGCCTCTGGTGCCTTTCCGCCGACAACATCTGCATAAGTCTGGAGGTACTCCAGATGGTCCTTCTGGACCGGCAACAAATGAGCCTCGTCTATTAGTGAAAGAAACCTAGAGTTATCTTTTTTCTGGGTCACAGCTGCATCAGCGGCCAGCAGTAGCGCAGCGTTTTTAATGGCAGACGGATAGTTGGATAGGTAGGGGGCCCCTGCTGCTAGTATGTCATAATTTGCTTCTGCAGGACGATAACGACATTTCGACAGCTCTGCCCACACAGCCATCTCTGGGTCTCCCCTCAGGACTGGGCTTTCAAAGCTCCTCCTGGACTCATCGTATTTTTGGGCTAAAAACGAAGCCAAGCCCATAAGGCTATGATAATAGGGTGACTTTTCAAGGCTAGGGTCATAGATCAGTGCCGCTGCCAACAGCCCTCTCGCCTCAAGATAACGGTTTGTCAGGATGTAATGACGAACCAGCTCCAGCCTTTTGGGTGTACGTGCCTGTTTGGGTGAGTTTATAATATCAGCCTGATAGTTTCGTTTGTTTTGAGCGGTGTCCTCTGAGTCACTTGTCCATTCACTGAAGTTCATTAAGGATGGGGGCTGAAAACGTTGCCGGTTGCTTTTAATGTCCAAGGGATCTGACAGGGCTAGGCCACCATCCCTCGATACGAAAATGTTATGATCCTTTTTTTCAACGCGCAAACCTTGGCTCAAAGGATCTATGACCACGCCCAAAATTGTCGGCGTCAGGTAAAAGTCGACATAGCTAAAGCTCCTCCCGATTCTGCTGGCGCCTGAAGCAACGGGAATAAAATAACGGGGATTGCCGCTTCCAGGCATCTGGGCAAAAATTGGTTCTCCAAAGCCCGCGTCGGTTAAGAGAACCGTGTTGTCAGCTCGACTGGGCTCAGCATAAACAGGGACTATTCCTTGGAGGTCTGTGGTTTCCAAAACCCACTGATGGCCTCGATTATAGAAGGAAACCTTATTGGGTTCTGAGGCCATGTCGATTTTCACCGCCGAGAGGTTCACGCTATTGTATGTCACCAGGTCAGTGATCAGCTGTGAACTTTTCAGGGCACTATCATCCCAGGAAAATTGCGTCGGCTGATCGAAAAATAACCACAAGTCTCCCGCCTCCAAAAATGCACCTGCTTTGCTGGCTTCGGGGAAATCAAATATAAGTCGTAAACCCTCTACGGTTTCCTCAACTTGAATAGGCACAGGGGATGGTGCAGGCTTTATGGTTTCTTGACTAGCATCCAAACTCACCTTTTGCTCTACATCCGCTTTTGCCAGCATAGGATCCTCGACTATCTTGGACTTATCTTTGCCCTTTTTGTCAACCTTGGAGGGCACAGGCACTTTTGGCTGCGCTTTGGGATCGTTTTTCTTATCAGCCTTGGTTTTAGCTTCTTTTTCGCCCTTCTTGTCAATCTTCTTGTCGTCCTTGGGCGTTTTGTCCCCTTTAGGTTTTTCGGCGGCATCCACTTTCTTGTCGGTCTTGGGATCCTCGGGTTTCTTGGTCTTGTCTGCCACCGGCTTAGGATCCTCAGGAGTCACCTTCTTATTCTCTGGTGGGGTGTCGTAGACAAAGTCAAGAACCACAAGGCCGCCCTTATTCAAGGTCAGGGCCGTTGCTGGCTTTTGTAACTCAAAAGTTATTTCAAGATAATCCTTGCCACTGGACATTGAATGAACGGCAACCGAATCGCTTTTCAGCTGAGAGTCCAGCTGGGCTTTGGTCAAAGGGTGGGAGCGTTTAAATTTAATGGTGACCAAATTGCCATCTTGCTTCAGATCATACTCAACCTGAGATTCCCAGTTAAAATTGAGCCGGCTAAAGTCGGACTTATGTTTACTGGTAATAAAGGCAGCAAGAGACTCCCCCGCAAATAACGCGAACGAAAAGATGATGACTAGAAGCAGACGATACGTCACTTAAACCCGATCTTGTTATTGTTTTTAGGCTCTGAGTCATATTAGCGCTTCTTAGAGGTTGTGACTAGGGGGATCTTGCGATAGCTAGGACCGAAGGAAGCTCTACTAGACTGACCAGAATTTTCCTGGAGCGACTTTTATCTGGGAGGCATTCGAGTATTTGGAAGAAAAAATGATGAAGCCTTTTATGAAGCTTCACCATTTTTCTTATAAATACTCATAGGATTAGAGGGCGGACAAGCTGCTGAAGATTAGTCCGAAAGCCGCCCCCCAGCCCGTCATTAAAAGATAGCTCTAACTGGCCGCCGCCTTTTTCTCCGCCGGTAAGTTCAAACGAATGTGTAGTTCTTTCAGGCGATCGGCAGTAACCTCGGCTGGGGCCTGCATGAGCAGGTCTTGTGCCTTTTGGTTCATGGGGAATGTGACCACTTCGCGGATGTTGGGCTCGTCAGCAAGCATCATGACGATACGGTCGATACCTGGTGCGGATCCACCGTGAGGGGGAGCTCCGAATTTAAAGGCGTTGAGTAGGCCGCCGAACTTGTCTTCCACGTCCTTGTTGGAATAGCCTGCGATCTCAAAAGCCTTGTACATAATGTCAGGACTGTGGTTACGAATCGCGCCACTGGAAAGCTCAATGCCGTTACAGACGATGTCGTATTGGAATGCCTTAATGGTAAGCGGATCCTTCGTTAGCAATGCATCCAGTCCGCCCTGGGGCATGGAGAACGGGTTGTGAGAGAAATCGATCTTTTGGGTTTCTTCGTTAAACTCGTAAAGGGGGTAATCCACGATCCAGCAGAATTTAAACTCGCCCTTGGGAATCAGATCCAAATCTTGGGCAATCTTGACCCGCGCTTGGCCGGCCAGCTTGGCGGCCTCGTTGGCTGGTGCACAAGCAAAGAACACAGCATCCCCGGCTTTAACCTTGGTGGCCTGTTGTAATCGCTTGATTCGATCTTCGTCAAAGAATTTAGCCAATGGCCCCTTGGCTTCCCCTTCGTCGCCAAAAACGATATAGCCAAGACCAGCAGCACCCATTTCACGGGCCCACTCGTTCATGGTGTCAAAGAAGCGTCGTGGTTGAGCGGCAGCCCCTGGTGCTGGGATGCCGCGCACGCAAGAACCCTTCTCGATGGCTTGTTCGAAAATGGAAAAACCGGATCCTTTAAATACATCGGTGATGTCGGAGATCTCGAAAGGAATGCGCAAGTCCGGTTTGTCGTTACCATATTTCAGCATGGACTCGTCATAAGGAATCCGGATGAAAGGTGGTTTACTGACGGTGCGGCCGTTGCTGAATTCTTCGAACACGCCTGCCAGAACAGGCTCGATGGCCGCGAAGACGTCGTCTTGCGTGACGAATGCCATCTCAAAGTCCAGCTGATAGAACTCGCCGGGTGAACGGTCTGCCCGGGCATCCTCATCGCGAAAGCAGGGAGCTACCTGGAAGTACTTATCAAAACCAGCTACCATTAACAGCTGTTTAAACTGTTGAGGGGCCTGGGGCAAAGCATAGAACTTCCCGGGATGGATGCGACTGGGAACCAGGTAGTCTCGCGCGCCCTCAGGAGAGCTCGACGTCAGTATGGGGGTCTGAAGCTCCATAAAGCCAGAATCAATCATACGTTTACGCAAGGAGGCCACCACGTTACAACGCAGCTTTATGTTCTGGTGCATTTTTTCACGGCGTAGGTCCAGGAATCTGTATTTCAGACGAGTTTCTTCCGGATACTCCACATCGCTGTTAACCTGAAGAGGTAGCTGGTCTGCGGCAGATTCCACGTTCATCTCTTCCACAACTAATTCCACATGGCCTGTAGGCAGACTCTCATTGATGGTGTCCGCAGAACGCTTCACTACTTTACCAGTGACTGTAATTACACTTTCGTTACGTACCTGCTCCGCTTCCGCAAAGCAACTGGCCGTGTTGGGAAATACGCACTGGGTCAGCCCTGAACTATCGCGCAGGTCGATGAACAGCAAGTTGCCATGATCCCGCTTGCGGTGGACCCAGCCCGAAAGGCGGACGGTTTGACCCTCATGTTCTTGACGTAGTTGACCACAGGTATGTGTACGGTATGCATGCATCATATAAAATCCTCTTTAGACACGAATCTGCCACACTATAACGGATTTTTTATCCAATTGCCAAAATATATGTTAGCATATCAATATGCATTTGGATAAATATGACCACATCGACACAATCAAAGAAACCCACCAGCTGGCGTCCTTTTGTGAACACCTGAAGTTATATGAAAAATCAGGTTTTATAACAATTGATACAGAATTCATGCGACGGACGACCTATTGGTCCAAGCTATGTCTGATCCAGGTGGCGAGCACGGATCATGTGGTACTTATTGATCCATTGGCCGACGGATTGGATTTGAAGCCTTTCTATGAAATTCTCGCCTATGAGCCATTGGTAAAAGTCTTCCATGCAGCTCGTCAAGATGTGGAAATTTTCTTTCACTCAGCTGGAGCCGTACCTAAACCCCTTTTTGATACCCAAGTGGCTGCCATGGTATGCGGTTATGGGGATAGCATTGGCTACGGCAATTTGGTGGAAGAACTGCTCAAGGTGGGCCTCGATAAGACCCAGCGTTTTACCGATTGGTCCCGTCGCCCTCTCAAACAGGAACAGCTAAAATATGCCATGCAGGACGTTACCCACCTGAGGCAAGTTTACGAGATTCTTCAAGAACAGCTGAAACATGAAGGGCGTATGGCTTGGATTGAAAATGAAATGCAGATCCTGATCGACCCGAAGACTTACGAAGTTAATGAGATGGAAGTCTGGCAACGCATCAAAACCCGCAGCGATCAACCGAAATTCCTCGCCCGGGTGCAGTATTTGGCCGCCGCCCGCGAGCGTCATGCTGTGCGATATAACAAACCGCGCGCCCATGTGGCCAGCGATCTAATTCTGTTGGAGATGGCAGCCGATCCGCCTACAAGCATCGAACAGCTGAAAGCCATAAAAGCTCTTTCCCCCAGCAATGAACTGGCCAAAGGCATGTTTGAGGCCCTTCAGGAAGTAGATCAGATTCCCCCCGAACAATGGCCGCGACGGGAACGGAAAGAGCAACGGGTCAACGTGTTGCTGGCTGAATTACTGAAAGTTTGGCTCAAACAAGTGGCCGAGGATAACAAGGTAGCATCTAAACTCATCGCCACCCCGGACGACATCGAACGCTTCGTTGGCGGCGAAACCACCCAAATCCCCATGCTCTTCGGCTGGCGCCACAAGATCTTCGGCACCACCGCAGAACAAATAGCCAGCGGCGAGAAATCCCTGCGTTATGAAAAGGGGAAGTTAGTGTTGGTGTAGGTGAGGTTTCTAGTCCAGACGCATGGACAACGTACACCCAGACTAACCCTTGGATCCATGCTAATAGACCACATTTTGGTTTACGTATAACGTGGCTCAGAACAGCTGGCGTTATTTAGGCAGAGCCAACCTTGAAAAATCGACGCAACATTTCTTGTCATCCATGCATTTGTTACCGTTTTCCACGCATGTGCACTCATTGTCAGACGTACACGATTCGCCGGTTTTTTTCGTCCCTTGTGCGCATGTTCCGTCCGCGCAATTGTCGGATTTACAGTCTGCGTTTTGCGTGCAAGCAACATCGTTATCTTGCTTTTGTTCAGGCTCCGCAGCATGGACATAACAACAAAGCATCACACTCATTATAGATAAATAAATCTTCATTTGATACATCCCCCGTCTTTCGATTGATACTCTACATAGGAAAAGTATATGGTTCGTTAAAGAATCGAGACAAATGTGAATAAAGAACTGCAGGGTGAATGGTTCCACAATCATGTGTTACTGGAACCTTAGGCCGTTTTTGACTAATTTATTATGGATTTGAAAAGGGCATCGTTTTTATTTTGTTTCTTCATTCCACATCTGCCAGAAATTAGGATGCTCCTATTTCGCGAACTCAGCGCTTGATTACAGAAATTTAATGTCTTGTTTCCAGCGTAATGCCTCAGTAGGTGTTTTTGTTGCAAGCAAGAAGGTCCGATTGCCTATTACGGAAAAAAAAACATGGAGTCGTTTTGAAATTTATCGGCCTCATGGGCTTCTTGTGTCTTCTCAACTCCCTCGACAGCTTTCTATGGACAACGGTGGCTCGATAATGAAACTCAATTTCCGGGTCTTCTTTAGAATTAAGTATCGCATCCTCAATGGATATATCTTCGGCTGTGTCGCGAACTAAGAACTGAGGCTTGGCTTCTTGCTGTTTGATGTCGAACAGATTCAGATGATCATCCACACCAAAAACAACAGGCTTCCGAATATATTTGTTCCGGACTTCATCGGGAAGCACGCCATCGTCTTCTTTGAATTGTTGCCCTCTTAATAAATAATTGGCTAGGGTACAGTAAATCTCATAGTCGTCCTCAAATCCATATGAATAACCTGGCTCCACCGAGCAAATAGAACATATGGTAGATAACAGGAAAACCCTTGAATATATCTTGATCATATCGGTCATCCTTAGCGAGTTTTTGGGTTCAGCTTTATTGGCTGCAGCGATTGCGCCACAATGTGTTAAGGAAGCGAGAGGTGTCTTGCGGTAGAGAGGATACTTAATAGTAACACCCTAGTTCGGAATGTCAAATCCTCATACCGTCTGCCGTTTCTTCTGAAGATATAGGTGCTTGTTAAAGATATTGATATACAGCGATAATTTATCTGCAACGGGGTTCTTAAGCTGCCTCGCTAATTATCAGCCTGGCATAATGCTTACCCACTCATTATGCATAAGAACGATGTTTCTATGAGTTTCAGATCTATGTAACGCGGTACTTACATAAAGTATTCGTTATTTTGGCCAAAACCATTCGCGTTCCATCTTATCGGAACGGTAAAAGGGACGAATTTTATTGCGTTCCTCTTCCTCCTTTTTAGATTTTGGAATGAATGGGAGGCTGCCTGCTATCGCCCAAACCTTGTAATCCATTATCACTTGTGAATATGCTCGTGAGCTGGCCAGTAATTTCTGTTCGTCCGTAAAATCAATAGAGATCGGAGATATATAGTGGCGCATCCACCAAATACGTTCTTCATCTGTCGGTTGGGCCGAGCTGGCCTTTTTCAGAGTACGGGAAGGCATGCGAGGCTTCTCTATGCCGTCTTCTTCCGTTTCTGGGCCGTTGCTAGCCCATAGACCCGATGCGCATACGACTGAAATAAGAATGGTAAACAGAAAATATTTGATAGAATTCATGTGCGATCTCGAGTGATACTTTGACTAAAGTTACGGCCTAAAACTGGCGCACCCGAAGGGACTCGAACCCCTAACCTCCAGATTCGTAGTCTGGCGCTCTATCCAATTGAGCTACGGGTGCATGAGGGAGTAATTACCCTCTAGATTCGGGACAATAGCGAATATCTACTCGTTCTGCAAGCTGTTTTTTTGTTATCCATGACTTTAGACCCATGGCTTCAGCCGCCATGGGATGCAATGTCCGAGGTTTGGCTGGAATAGCGAGCGAGTCGTTCTAAGATTACGTTAAATACACCTTCGCCATCGATAACGTTAGAAACAAATACCCACGGGGTGTTGGGCAAGTGTTTTGGGTAAAAACTGATAATGCTATTGCCAAAACTGTTGCCCAAGGCGGTTTCTATATAGATATGGGCCGGCTGAGGCGAGAACAAGTCTGGACGCAACAGGTATACCGGAACACATGCATCGTGTACGGCTCGGCCTTCTAGGGCGAAGCTTTCCATATCAAAGTCCATGGTTGCTGCCATCATGTTGGCTACTTGTGTCGCTTGGTTATTGCCAATCTGCCTCAGGCGCTGGATATTCGCTGGTGTCGCCAAAACCTGGTGGGTTACGTCCAGCGTCATCAGGGTCAGTTTCGCGCCGCATTCCATAACCACTTTTGCAGCATATGGATCACAATAAAAATTAAACTCAGCAGCTGGCGTAATGTTGCCAGAGGTAATGCTGCCGCCCATAATGACGAGCTCTTCCACGTGTTCAAGGATGGACGGATCCTTATTGATGGCCATGGCCATATTGGTCAGCGGACCCGTCAAAAACACTGTCACGGGCTCTGGATGGGTCTTCAACGTACGGACGATAAAATCTACCGCATGTTCTTTTTGTAAAGGTATTTGGGGGTGGGGTAGAACAGCGCCATCAATGCCGGTTTTGCCATGAGCTCCATCACTGATGAAAGGCTCTCCCACTAGCGGCCGTGGGCAACCCGAGAACACAGGAATGTCGCTGCGTCCCGCGAGCTCGCATATTTTTCGAGCATTGACGTTGGTGTTATCCAAGGACACATTGCCTGCCACAGTGGTGACGCCCAACAAGTTAAAATCTTCAGGCGAGGCCATGGTGACCAATAATGCAACAGCATCATCATTTCCGGGATCGCAATCGAAGATTATAGGTCTTGGCATGGGCATGGCTCCTCTATTTCAGTTATATTAGTTCTATCAGATATTGCGACGTAAATCTGCGATGTTTTTTGCGTAATTATCACGTCCGTCTTTAAAAATAGCTGTGCCTGCTACCAGACGCGTTGCGCCGGCGGCAATGACCCGCGGGGCATTTTCAGTATTAATCCCACCATCGACCTCCAGCACGATGTTTCGTCCTGATTGGTCTATCATCTTGCGAGCCGTTTCAATTTTCGTCAGCTGTTCTGCCATAAAGCCTTGCCCGCCAAAACCTGGGTTTACGGTCATTATCAGAATTTGGTCGACTTGATCCAAAAGTCCCTCAATTACATCTATCGTGGTCTCAGGATTTAACGCGACACCTGCTTTAATTCCGAAGGATTTGATGTGATTGAGCGTGTTCAGTATATTTTGGTTCGCTTCAGGATGAACCGTCAAGATGTCTACCCCGGCTTTCGCAAATGCTTCAATATATGGATCTGCCGGCGATATCATAAGATGTGCATCAAAAGTCAACTTGGTGAGGGGACGTAAAGCCTTGACCACTGGCGGGCCAAAAGTGATGTTGGGCACGAAGTGGCCATCCATAATATCTAGGTGTATGAGGTCTGCTCCCGCTTGCTCAAGGTCTCTGATCTCCTCACCTAGGCGAGCAAAATCCGCTGAGAGTATGGATGGAGCGATTTCAATGACTTGCGGCATTTAGGGTCCCTTAAAGCGTGCTTTGAGCTATTTTAACAATCAATCAGCAACTGTTCACTGATTATCTTCTTGACGATAGTGGAAAATATTCCTAAATGTAGTATAGTAGTTGTTTAGAGGATATACCAATGGCTTTATTACCCATAAGATTTTTTCCGGATCCGGTGTTGCGGACAAAGTGCACTCTCGTGGAAGAGATAAACGATAATGTTCGCGAAATGCTTAAGCGCATGCTTGAAACCATGTACGCCAATGATGGTGGTGGCTTGGCTGCCAACCAAGTGGGCTATACATTGCGCATGATTGTTTCCGATCCCGGTGATAAATCTATTCTGAAGCCCTTGAAGCTAATCAATCCCAAGATTGTCTGGCGTTCGAAGGAGCTGAAGGTCAGTGGTGAGGGCTGCTTGTCCTTGCCCGGTGTGTATCCAGAAGTGACCCGCTCGGCGGAAGTTAACGTGCAATACTACGATGAACTCGGCCAAATGCAAGAAGTACATGCCAAGGGTTATCTATCGGCTTGTTTGCAGCATGAATTGGATCACCTAGATGGCATCCTATCTATAGACTATCTTTCGGACTTCAAGCGCAAATTGGCTATCCGTAGGATTCAGAAGAATGTGAAGATGATCAGCAGGAAAGAAGACTAAATTGTCCTTACGCATAATTTTTATGGGAACGCCCGACTACGCGGTTCCCGCTCTGCGAGCCATAGTTGCCGCTGGCCATCAGGTTGTTGCTGCCTATTCACAGCCTCCCAGACCTTCTGGCCGCGGACACAAAACCGTCAAAAGCCCGGTGCAGCAGACCGCTGAAGAACTAGGTATACCGGTCTTTACCCCTACATCCTTAAAAACCGAAGAAGCACTGCAACAATTTGCCAGCTTTGAGGCCGACTTGGCCGTGGTCGTGGTTTACGGCCTGCTGCTGCCGAAAGCTATCCTAGAGGCACCAAAATACGGTTGTATCAATATACACGCATCCCTATTACCCCGTTGGCGGGGTGCCGCTCCCATTCAGCGGGCTATGTTGGCTGGTGATCATGAAACCGGCGTGACGATCATGCAGATGGACGAAGGCTTGGATACAGGCGATATGCTATTGCAGGACGTGCTCCCCATCACGACGTCATCCACGAGTCCTGAACTCCATGAACGCATCTTTTATATGGGAAGCAGCCTGGTTCTGGAAGTTTTGCGAGACATTGAGCTTGGTGACATAGATCCACAACCTCAGCCAGTCGAGGGCGTTACTTACGCAGAGAAGCTTTCCCGGGAAGAAGGGCATATATCCTGGAGCGAAAAGGCGGATGATTTGGAACGAAAAGTTCGTGCCTTGAATCCTTGGCCGGGGGTTTGGTTTGACTACAAAGGCGAGCGTATCAAAGTACTAGAATCGGAAGTGGCCCATCTCCCATACGATGGCGAACCCGGTACTGTACTTGATGAGGCTATGACGGTTGCTTGTGGTGAGAACTCGCTCCGATTGTTGAAAGTTCAGAGAGCAGGCGGAAAGCCTCTACCTACCCGAGAATTTCTAAATGGTATGCCGATTAAAATTGGCGATGTGTTAGCTTAATCATGTCCCGTTACAAACTGACCATAGAATACGATGGCACCAATTATCATGGCTGGCAGCGTCAAGAAAATCTTCCCACCGTGCAGGAAGAAATCGAAAAAGCCATAAAACGGTTTTGTGGGGAAGAACTGACCATCTATTGTTCAGGCCGCACAGATGCAGGCGTGCATGCGCTGGGCCAGGTGGCTCATGTGGATTTGCCCAACGAAATCCCAGATTTCAAGATCCGAGACGGCATTAACTATTACCTAAAACCTCAACCCATAGCCATATTAAAAGCCGAGCAAGTAGCTGATGATTTTCATGCCCGCTTTTCCACCACTGAGCGGTCCTATATTTACCGCCTGATCAACCGCTATGCCCCCCTCACCATAGACCGCGGCAGAGCCTGGAATGTACCCCGAGCCTTGGATGTAGACGCCATGCACGAAGCCGCCCAGATATTGGTAGGCCATCATGACTTCACCACCTTCCGGGACACTGACTGCCAAGCCAAATCCCCGTTTAAAACCTTGGACCAATTAGACGTGCGCCGGGTGCAAGGGGGCGTGATCGAGGTATTTGCCCGTTCTCGTTCATTCCTTCACCACCAGGTCCGCAATATGGTAGGCAGCATAAAAATCGTCGGCGACGGCCGCTGGACTAAGGCAGATCTAGAAACAGCTCTTCACGCCAAAGACCGCCGGAGGGGCGGGCCTACGGCGCCGCCCGATGGGTTGTATTTGTTTCAGATTAGGTATTAATTTCTCGTTATGCGAGCTGTTTTAAAATACATAAATTTGAGAATGGTGATTGAAAGGAGAGAATGGCCATATCAATAGTAGGCATAATTACTAAGTTAGTTAAAGAAATCATCCAGCGCAGACATGTTAGGTTCAGCCTTGTTCGTTTTGTTGTAGGCTTGGATTATTAGTTCCTTGAGTTGAGATATGGTTATTTCCGGCTGTACCAGTTCAGACAGGATTGCCTCACTGCCGTCTCCTATTAATCCTAGGTAGAATAGTATAGAGCCGAAGTCTTTGTCACTTCCTTCTTCCCATTGCAGTGACTTATGTGCAATCGCGCGCTTAAAGGTCTGGATTCCGGAAATAGCATTGTTGACCTTTGCTTCGCCTTCATGAGAAGCCTCGATAAGGGTTTTCATGACGCATGAATAATACTCCCTTGACATATTATCTACTATAAAGCCCTCTTTGACGCCCTGGACGAGGAAGTTAAACGTGCCCTCTAGGAGAAGAATATTGCCGGCATCCATATAGCACTTCGCGTCGTAGTTCTTGTTAAGAAACCCCATAAGGAGATCAAGATAATGTCTATTCTGAAAGATATCCTTATTCGTAAGAATGAGATTTATAAGGGGTATGTCTTTAATCGGTCTTACACTGCTAGATCCAATAAAATAGCACACCTTATTCAGCTCTGACTCATCTTCCATAATCAAGGGATTCTCATAAGCCCGTCTTAAATATTCCATTGGACCGGAAAACTCACATGTGATGCTAGAGTGTGCACGTGTTATGCTCTGCGGCGGAACCCCTTTTTCATTTCTCGCTTTCTGCAGAAGGGCTGGCGTACCACTGCTGAAGACGTAATCCTTTAAGAGCAGGCCGTTAAGGGCGCCGCCCAAATGAGACCTAAAGGCACTCCTTATATCATTGTCCAGTTGGACTAATCGTCCATGATTTCCATCCGTAAAGTGATCAATGACACGCACCTTGTCTTTAAATCGTGCAAGATCCGCATGCAGTCTGATCTGAATTTTTTCGAGAGGTGTTGCTGAATCCAAATGACCGGCACGAAGCCGATCCAGTGCGTACTTAGCACTTGTTATAGCTTCTCCTTGCAAATTTCTCAGATCGCGCCCGAAATCCACCGAAGGGAAGCAGATGTCATCAATAATTTCTGGATTCAGAAATATTTGTAAGAGACAACCTACATTCTTATTTTCAAATTCTTTTGCGTAGATACCTTTTATAGCTTCCAATATATTTGTATCGGAAAGCTCAGCTTCTTTGAGGAAAAGCTCGATAGTACTCCAAGGATCAGTTGGAGGCGCCATGGAGTAAGCACGCAAGAAAAATTCCAGGGTACACTCGTCATTTCTATCTAACCAGCTTAACAGTGTTGGGTTGCAACAAAGGCCGGCTAACTTATAGGACAGATCAGTGTCAGATTGTTTTCCTTCCATAAGCTTGGCTGCGGTAGGAAACCTTGTAAAAAACATATCCAAGGAACGCAACATTGTCGTTTGTGTATCATTCTTCTCATCCAGCATGTGCCGCAGATTGCTGAGCACACGCAAGCAGTACCAAACCTGAGGGTTTAGTCCATGATACACAACATATTTATCGGCATGCTCCTTTTCCTGAGCCATGATGGACTCTACCAGTAGGGCGTCTTTCATGGTGAGCTTAACCCTTGGTGTTAGCTTGGGGGCTGCAACGTCAAATATCTTTTCGCTTTGTTTAGCATCAGCAGGCCCGCTATAAAGGTGATCCAGCATAACATGGGAAGCCGTTTTTGTTGTATTTCTGTCAAGCTGATCTAGAACCTGAGATGTCAAGCCCTGTTGAGGCCATAGTGATAGCGCAAACACCAGGACTAAATGAGAATACTTAAAAATCTTATTCATGGACAAAACACTTTCACAATTAATCTTAAGATACACATGGTGATAATCACTGAATTTGTCAATACCTTAAAGGCTTTTAAGAATTAAGATCTGCCATATTTAATGCATTCATCCAAGACAAGGGGTATTGAAGGTAGAGAGAATGGCTTTCTTATGCCCTCCCATTGGAATTAAAATGAAAGTAGCCTAATCCCACTATCTCATGATTGTGGAATAATTATTGCAAGGAGCAGAGGCTGACTGACTGACTGATCTAACTTCACTTGCCCTAGTGGGCTAATAATAATAGGTGCCATACTTTCCTACACGCAATTGGTACTGGTCTATAGTACGAAAAGATCGATTGCCAAACAAACAACAATAATCATTTAAACCTGGCTCACCCTGACATCTGCATGCACATGGCGAATCTTCCTTATCCTCCCACTGCATTGAAGATCGTAACCATTTTTGAAACAAACTTTCACCTGTTAATTCATCAAAATCACCGAAAAACTCATCGCATAAGAGTTGTTTCTCTGCCCCCTTATCCCATCGACGCCATAGAAAAGCCGCAGGGCGCTTACTATCCCAACGCCCTAAGATATCAGCCAATCCCTTCACAGATGGATCCTTGCCTTCTTCTAGTTTTGTAAGCAAGGCAACCATATGATGACGCAGCGCAAACAAAATATAAACCGGGCTTACCTGGTTTTCAACAAATTCCGCTGATTGCTCAAATGTGGAAAATGTATTCCAGTTCAAGGTTATAAGACGATCTTCTAGTTCAATCGTCCTCGTCTTGTTTTTAGGATCCAACAATATGTCGAGTATCTTCACCTTTTCTGTGATTTGGTCTCTATGATTATGATCAATCTGATATATGACAGCCACAGAAAATTCGCTCCAGAAAGTTGTAACGCATTCTTGCATTATACGACCAGGCTTTAACAAAGCTATAGGCTGCCCTGATATCTGCTCTATTACCCTATCCTTGTAAAGAAGATCTCTCCAGGGCTTACAAACAAGAGAAAGGACCGCGGGGTTTGTTTCCGTGCTCACAAGCTTAAAAATCATACCAGCAACATCCCTACCGAACCACGAGACCAGATTCCAAGATACAACAACCGTCTTGGTATTTTCGTCGCTCTTTTTTTCCAGATCTAGATCGGAAGCGAAAGCCGGTGTATCCCCAGGCCGACTGCGGATGGCCTCAATATCGCCATTTACCATAGGGAGGGAAGAGCTGACATCACATTTAAAGCTAAAAAAAGCCAGGAGGGTGATGGCACAAAAGGCTTTGGAGTTAACACCAAACATATATGTATACCCCCCTATTAGCCCTATTAGATAGAACCTAGTAGGATGGGGCCTCTCGACCCTAGCGGATATTCAAATCCATACTTGCCCCCTAACCTTACTGTCTTTCATGATAAGGTTGGATTTAATTTATGCAAGTCTTTTGACAAGGGCTGGGAAGGGGTTAAATGGACCACCTCTTCAAAACCATAAAAATAGGTCAAAAGCAGCCTCAGATTCCTGAAAGACATGATTGAGGGATGAGCCGGTGACACGAAGTCTTGAAATCAATTATTGGCTCTTAATATAACAAGAAAGTATTCCTGGGAACTAATCCAGATTATCTTTGAATTGATAGCGCCATATTGGATTACCAATATGGCGCTTAACAAACTTACGTTCATCTAACTATCGTTGTTCTCTTGCTTTAATGAGTCCAGCATCGTAACTAAATCTTCTTGTGCCTCGCTAGGTGATTGATTCAGCTCAATAACATCTGTTTCAATAGTTTCAACATCCTCGCCGGCCGCATTTTTAGTTATTTTTTTAATTTCCAAAGTCATAACAGCTTTTGGTGTATCCTCAGTAACCTTGAAGATAATAAATGAGAAACCTACAAATAAAAGGTTTTTCAAGAATAGCCAAAGAAACATAAACCCTATGGTTTCATGCTCTTGGTGAGGGGTCTGTGTCTTATTCCAAACCTTGCCATAAAAAGCCACACCATATAGGCCTAGAAACAGATGCACCAAAAAAGCTATAGCTATATCAGGGTTAATATTTAGTAAATCTAAAGTACCCCCATATTGTAATCTAAAAACAATACCCTTACCATCATATGCAAATAAACCATCATACATACCATAAAAATAATGAGCACTTAAAAATCCAATAAACGCAAACAAGGTTGCATAAAGATAACATCGGCGATAAGCCAACCACAAAGGGCCAAAAATAAAAGCTGGCCAACACCATTTGACAAACATTGTACCTGGCTGATTAGTTGAAAATACTTTTGTGTAATAATTCTCTTTTGACATTTTAATTCCTCTGAGTCTGAAAAAAAGCAACCTAACATGCATTGACAAAAAAAGCACCCGTAAAAAATACGTATGTTTCACTTATTTTTGTCTAGAAATTTGTTGGGTGTTTAGTTCAGATCACTAATTGTGGATATAAAAATAGAAGCGCACTAAGACGCTTCTTTAAATAATCAACTATTTTTCGGGCAGTAATTGGCAGACTGCTATTAACACGATCTCTTTGCATTCCTTCTAGAGGTAATCCTTGTCGACTTCATGTGATGCCTCTGTCTTTGTATGATCGGATGATGAAGCCAATAGTTCCTTATTCCCATGAATGTGGGATGGTGAGAAACCTCGCATAGAATAGTGTGAAAAGCTCTTGTCAGCGATGAGGACATTGAATGACAAGCTCTAGCGCTTCTTCCTAAGATCTTTTCTAAGGTCCTCGATTGAGGCTTTTATGTGCGCCTTCCCAAGTCTATAAACCTCTCCCTGATAGCCATCGCCAAAGGTTTCAATATCTTTAAAAGGAATGCTGAAGATAAAATCAGCACCTTTGCTTGCCATTTTTGACTGATGCAGGTAACTGATTTCTAGAGATCGTTTCGCTATTCCCAGCAAGTTACTGGGAGGTGAAGTCGTGAGGTCACCGGAAAGATCAACAGCAATTACGTATTCCGCTCCAAGCTTTCGAGCAATATCTACAGGACAAGGATTTGCGACACCCCCATCAACATAATACTCGCCATTTATTTTCACGGGATGAAATACACCAGGATAAGCAGCCGAGGCCATGACAGCATCGGTTATAGGACCTTTGCCAAATGCCACGAGGTCGCCAAATTCAAGATTTGTCGCCACAGCCACAAAAGGCTTCTTCATATCTTCTATATTTTTGGATTTCAGATGCTTATTTAAATACGCCTGAAGTAAAACACCACGAGAGAGACCAAATGTTATGTCCCCAAATGTGATATCTAACAAATCGCTACGGGTTTGTTCCAGTAGGTCTTCTTTCAAGTCTTTTAAATCCACACCATCCGCATAAAAAGCACCAATAATGGCGCCTGCGCTACATCCAACAATTAAATCAGGCTTTATACCGGCCGCATTTAACTCCTCCAAAATGGCTACATGAGCCATTCCTTTAACACCACCACCACCAAGGACCAAAGCCGTCTTGATACCTTTGTATTTTGGCAACTCTGGATGTATACACTTTTCATGATGTGTAAAATCCAAGCTATAACAACCGGATAGAAGAATTGGCAATAAGAATATAGCAGATTTAAGTTTTAGTCTCTGTGCGTATTTCAAATCAAATCCAATAACGTAACTATGTGAAGTTTTCATACCTGGAAGCCCCTTCATAAGAGCCGTCCTAAATGAGAGATAACTCTAATTTTCTATTCCCGTCAAGTGCATACACCCAGCTGCAAGGCTTACAAATCCCGAATAGACATGTTTCTGGGATGGTCACAGATGATCTAGCCGGTTGTAGCTAATATAAGCTTTGTGCTATCATAAATAGTCATAGAAAAGGATTAAATAAAAAATGGCAAACTTATCTGCAATTGGCGTTCTCTCAACTGTATTCACTTTTTGTCTAACTGCAGCTGGCTTTGCCAGTGGCGCCCCAATGTTAGACCCTGTAGAAACTGACGAAGTGCACTTCAAGCGTCTTGTAATTGAACGCAATGTAGTCCCTCTAGAGTATAGAGATCATTTAGATAGCAAGCTGGACATTGCCTGGCGCCATCAAAGAGAAACTGATGAGTTGATTGATAGGAATGTTGATCTGTATCCGGGTATTACCGGCGACAGAGTCATTCCATGTATGGATGGTAAGGGATACAACTCTGCATTTCATTCGAACATTACCGTCGCGCTTTCTATGCTTATCCCTGAACAAGGCGCCAGAATTCTTCAAATTGGTTCATGTTATGGTTTTGATGCCATAGTCCTTGTTAAGACTTATCCTCAGCTCACCTACACAGCTGTGGATAGTTTTCAGCCACATCTGGATAAAATGCAGGAGTTGATTAATAGAAGTCTCGACGATGAGCAGAAAACTAGGATTATAGCCCGGTGCGCCGATATACTCAATTTGGAGTCGCTGAATTTAGAGAAGAACTTTTTTGATGTCGTCATATTTTCCAATGTACTACATCGTTATAACCGAGATGATATAGCTACAGCGCTTAACAATGTTTATCCCTTAGTTAAACCAAGTGGACAAGTAATTACGCAGAATATAGCCTGCGCAGCCCATTTGGCCCTGAAATTCGTCCATTATTTTTGGAGAGGCTATGGCCCCTATCCAGGCGATCCTGTTGAATTTGTAAAAGAAATGTTTACGCCCGGTAAGAAAATACCACGCTTATTTTGTTTCAAGCCAGAAGATATGGATGAAATCGTACGGGGACGGACTGAATTCCAAATTATTCTTAATAAACACATTGGCTTCATCGCTGAAGACTGGATAAGGTCCAAAAAGAAGTACGGCGGGTTAAATGTCATGGCATGCTACGTTTACACGGTTTTGGAAAAACCTGAAGAGCCAATAGAAAAATAGAAATCGCACTTATAATCAGGCCACTTAGTGCCAAAACCTCATGAATTTGGGACTGTGCCGGGAACGAGAAAACTTTGAGGATGTTAAAACACAAAGGGGACGAAAAGCTTGCAGGCATTGAAAAGAAAATCCTTACGACCTATGTGGCCGCCTCTTTGATCTCTTATGGCCATAGCTTCTGGTTGCGAGCATTAGCTCAGAAATGTCTAAGGAATCAAAAGATGCTCTTTCAGCCTGATCCAAATCATATCCTCGTAAGGTTTCTTTGCGGCTACGAGTAAATGATTCAAAAAAATCGATGTCCGTATAAAGTCTTGCCAATATTTCTTCTACAATCTGGGCGCTCATGATTGACTATCCAGTAAATTTGAAACTCCCTTATTCTCGATACATTTCTTCTCTCGCCCGTTCTGCACAGCTTGCTTTGCTTTTCTTAACTCAAGGAGCATATGCTCATATGCGGGGAAATGGCCATCACGTTCGATGATAACTGTTAAGTTATTCGGACAATGTTCCGAGAGGAATGTTAGCAGCTCATAGCAGCTTTTGGGCACGTCATGCAAATGGTCATCTAACAAGTGCATGCGATCCGGTCTCAAAGGGTTTGGTATATACTTTCCTCCACTTAGGTGAACCTGATGCACTTTGCTTAGCTCAAGCTTAGCGATAAAATCTTTGGGACAAAATCCGAAGTTATAGGAATTGGCCAACAAATTGTGTAAATCAAGTAAAATACCGGCCGATGATGCACTAACTATTTTGTTTATCCACTGATACTCTGAATATATTGAGCAAGGTGGACTAACTAGGGTTGCAATGTTTTCAAGGTAGGGCTGCATTCCAATAATATCTGTGGCAAGGCAGATGTTTTTGATAGTTCCTTGAATCGTATCCTCATTTCGTGGTGGCGCCGCTAGATGACCAATCTCATAACCACCAGCGCGCACAAACGCGAAATGCTCTGACCAGGCGTCAGGGGTAATTACATCAAACAATCTGGCCATGTTCTCAAGATTCTGGACCTTAACAGGAATGGAGGAGGCTAGCCCCAATGATACGGAATGTACCGTTATTGGGATCTGTGCAGACAACGTTTTGAGGGATAATATTCGATCTTTGTCGTTGACAAAGTTCTCGCTGATGACTTCGACAATATCTATTTCGTCGGCATTCATCAGAATGCTGGCCGCATACTCTGGTCTCCAGCCTATACCGAATCGATCCTGATATTTAACTGCCACAGCCACCGCAACCGCTACCACAGCCACCTCCGCCTCCGCAACTGCTTCCACAAGAAGAACTGCTGCAGCTATAGCCGGGGTTGCTCTCAGTGTTCCTAGGGAAATAATAATTAGCCTGACTATAAAAGGTAGTATTCGCTTGAAGTCCAAAAACAGCAGCGATCAGTGTATGTTCGTACAAATGTTCATCTAAAGCCAATGAATTGATTCGTTGGTGCAACGGCGAAAACAATGATGATAAATCTCTTAAGACCCTTATAGAAACTTGGGTTCTCTTCTGAGCATATATAGTATAGAAGCCATATAATGTGGCCCCGAGTAGAATCGACAAAAACTCCAGGTTTGTATGTCCATGGGAAATGGCAACAAACATCTTAACAACAGCAAAAAACGTCACAGCAATAACAGGGACGACCAATATTCTTAAACGTTTTGAAGTAATAAAAGCGTTTTTGATTAGGTTGTTCTCCTCCACGTATTTTTTATACTCATCACAAGCGTTTTTGCTAGAGTTTCTGGTGAACACCTCATCGGCCTCAGCCTTTCTTTTGAATACATTTAAAATGGCTTTTTCGATAGGATATTTAACCATATCCATATCCTTAGGAGATCGGGTTTTTAATTTCCTGTTATCGTCTGAGTGCTCAAGAAAAGAACGATTACCCAAAGTAATGGTTGCCAGCGTTAAGGCCTCTCTTTGACCTCCCCTCATATAGGCGATTAAATAAGGGTCCTTCATAGGAATCTTTGGGATAGGCAAGGATTGCTCAAAATTAACAACCCTCATTTTGACGTACAGGTATGCACAAGCACATAAGATTGAGTAAAATATAAGAAAATTAGGCCCGCTCAGGCTAAATATGTTCATCAATCTGCTCCGCCAATAACATTAGATATTCTGCAATATCTATAAGGGAGAAATACGTAGGATTTATTTTGGAGGCCTGAAGATTGTTTTCCCGCGCATGGGACATATCCGCTAAAGTTATCATCCATGCTGAAGATTGGCTGCTGTCTTCAATTATTTTGATCAATGCATCTTTAGGCGACGCGACCGGAAGCTTTTTGAGCCTTAATAAGGAAAATGCCGCAGATCGAAGCGGTGAAGCTGAATCTGCTATGACGTGTGAGAGTAATTCATCCCTGTTGCTGAGCAGAACGTATTGTTCCCGGAGTCGAAGGATTAAATTAGTCAAAACTTGCCGAAGTCTGAGTTTAAGTGCAGAGGCAGAGATTTTGAAATCCTTGAAATAATCCTTGCCATGCAATACGGCGTGTCTTGTTTCAATATCCAAGAATTTAACCGAAAATGATTCGGCCGCTCGCTGTAATTCCGTATCCAGAATAAACATAACTTCCAGTCCAATCTGAGCATGGGCCAAACGGGCTGAGTCCGAGATAAGATCGGCCTGTTCCCTTTTAAATTGCTTGAGAACCAAAATTAGATTCACATCGGATGTCGGTCTCAAGACGCCTTGCGATGCTGATCCAAACAATGTTGCCGAAAGTAAGTCATCTGCAAAAATCTTTGTTGCATCCTGAATAAAGCTGTCCAGGACTAGCTGGATGTTTTCTTGTAAGGCTAAACTTGTATTGGGATTCATTGATATAGTCTCTGTTTGCCAAGGGTTAGTTTAACAATCTCTTTCGAGCGATTGATTCCATCGAAATATAGCAGACATCGTCATTATTGGAAGTTTATTTTTGTTGGAGGCCACTAACGCTTCGTTTCACAATCGCATGGTTTTGGGATGGATTGATACCTTAACCACTAGATCAGAGTGATTTTAGGATTTTGTTGACAGCATCGTCAAAATTTGGGGTCAGCACTTTTTGACAGAAACATGTTAAACAACTGCCACGAAATGACCAAAACTCGATAAACACCTTTACGAAAATAGAATATTGCCTTATATCTTGTCTAGAAAGGCCGTTATGAAATGGTCTCTTCCTATATAAAGAATAAGCTTATTTCTCAAAAATATATGACTTAAGGGGAGCTTAAAAATGAATGAAACAATCAAAAAGCATATAGCCGCAGAGGGCCTGTGGTCTTGGAGCAAAGGAAAGTGGGCCATGCTACTCTTTCCATTCCTGCTAACTCTCAATTTTGCCCATGCCTCTGACCAGACTAAAGAAGACACTTATGCTCTCGCCACAGGTAAGGCTGGGTCACAGAGACTCGATTTGCAAAATAAAATGATGAGTGAAGACGCCTATAGGCAGTTGGAAAAGGCTGGCTTATCAGAGGGCCAGACGGTATGGGATATCGGATGCGGTAATGGAGCTATGACCGTTTACCTTGCCCAAAAAGTTGGTAAAAAAGGACACGTCTACGCTATTGATATCAATGAGGCGCAGATTGAGGTAGCCAAGGAAAAAATTGCAACTGAGGGTTTGACCAACGTAACTTTCATCCACGGGGACATTGCAATGCAAAAAGACCTTCCACTGGGAGGTGCTGATCTTGTGTACATGCGCTTGGTTCTTATGCATGTGAAAAATCCCGCTTCCGTAATTGCTGTGGTAAAGAATTTACTGAAAGACGGTGGCGTGGCTGTATCACAAGAATCCACCATGAAAACTATCTACAGCTCTTCTGATAATCCCGTGTTTAAGGAGTATGCGCATACATTGGTCGCGTTAGGAGACAAGCTGGGCGTAGATTATAACGTAGGGGAAAAATTGAGCACGCTCTATCAGCAACCGGGCTTTGTAAATGTACAAACCGATTATAGCCAGCAGAAACGAACAGTAGCTCAGCTGAAGGAACTGGTCTCCAAAGGCATTGAATGGAAAAATCGCGCGATTGCTGCTGGGGTGACCACCCCAGAACGAATGGCAGTTATAGAGCGGACCATTAAAGAATGGCCGGATGATGATCAGGACTTCTTCTTTGCGACTGCAAAGCAGGCACATGTGTTAGCTTGGAAGAAAAAACTGTAAGATATTGCTCATTAGGTGGTTTGAGACAAACTGCCGCCAAACCGATCTTTAAAATGTTTTGAGCCAAAAATGCAACAATCTGAAACACCCACAGCCTTACCTCCCATTTTGTTACGTTATAGCATTTTCAAATTCTTTGAAAGCATCCTTAACAAGAGCCATTTGTTCAATCCATGGAAAATGTCCAGCATTTTGTATTTTTTTCATTAAGATGTTTGGCCTATGAAATCGTTTGTCCTTTTCGAAAAGCGTATACGGCGTCATAAAGTCGTGACTGGCGCCAACAATTAAAGTTGGAACGTTTTTAGGTATCCATTTTGCATCGTAATTTATTTCCTGAACCTTCTTAAGCCACCAAGCTGCCGCAAAATGATTCATGGTAACATTCCCAAGCAATTTTTTTCCTATTTCGAGGCTTTCCTGTGGAAAATAATATGGAGCGCAAGCCAATAATGCTGGTACAAGCGTATCAGAATTCGGATTTTTTTCAAATTCTGATATTGGTTCGGTGGATACTGAAATATTATTTTCTTTAGCGCATTTACTGGCTTCTTCCCACCATAAAGATGGCGCTGCATTCAGAATTACAAAGCCTTTTAATAATTGCTCTAACTGCGGAAAAAGAAGAGGGAGCTCTCCACCAAATGAATGACCAACATAAATGGGGTTTTGGAATTTTTGAACAGAAGAGATCAAGCAATCACCCCAGGTTTCAAAATCATAATCTGCTTTAATTTGTTCTGTTATGTTGCTTCCGTTTGCAGGAAAATCAATTAACCAGGAATTACCCATCACATCAAGCTCATTAATCAATGTTAAAAAATAATTTGAGTCAACACCAGGCCCACCAGGCAAGAAGAGCCAATTATTGATGATATGCCCCGGGTTGGATTTAACGAGTTGGTACCGTACAGAGTTGTCATCATAGAAATATCTATTTGATTCCATTTTAAAGTGGGCCCTTGTTTGTGGATGAAAAATCTAAGGCATACTAGCAAAGGCCAGATCCCTTTGTACATTCCCTTTTTTGCAGTAGGAAAGCATCGTCAAGTGCCAGATTGACATGATTGCGGGACCGCTAGAATCCCATTTATAGTAAATTTTAGTTAGGCGCACAGGTGCGATCAGTGAGGGCAACTTTTTAATCACTACCGTATTTATACGGGTTGTTTTTTTATCTAGGAGTGGTAGATTTGACCAATCCGTAAATTTGGTCTACAAGATCTGAGGCACTCGTGTAATATTGAGCGCCTTTTAGTAACTCATTGTAAGAGGATATTAAATGTTTAAGAATACATCAATAGTGCTTACCACAAGCCTTCTCATAGCTTTACCTGCATTTTCCAGTGCGCCCAGACATCCTGATGGACACGACGGATTGCTCGCGCAGCACGCGCAAGGCAACATTGCTCAGGCCAATGTTGGAGCACCAAATCAATATAATGCCCAAACTCAACCAACTACTGACAATCCAACAGGAGATGATAGTGAGTGTGATCAAGCTAAGATTCAGAAGAAGCTTGAGCATATGATTGAACAGCTTGGACCGAAATATATTGGTGATGATATAAGAGAGGAATTAAGTCTTGTTCCCTTTTCTGACCGGGAGAATGTGCTAACCTGCGCATTACCATTTATTAAGAGACAATCAGAATCGTTTTCAATCTATATACGATTGATCATTCAAACAATAAAGGGTATTCCACCAGGTGAGCGTAATGTTACTTTAGAAAAATCATTGCCAATCTTCAAGCATTTCCCTGCATACTTTGGAAGTATCGTTAAACAGGTCGATGACTTAACAGTATATGATATTCAAGATACGATGGGAATTATCCTATTGTCGCCAGAAAGTTTTTTGTTATGTAACGGCAGGAAATATTACCATAATTCCTTATTTTCTTTTCATTTGGAAAGATGCTTTCTACTCTTCATAAAAGCACTCAGTAAAATACCAATACATGATCGTATGGATGTTTGGTTAAGATCACGCCCACTTTTCGAGAGTTACCGTTTTGGAATAATGCAAGAATTTGCAGACGCACTGATTAAGTCAGTCAGTGAGGTGCCTCTACAAGAGCGCGATGATGTTATTGAAAAAGTAGAGCAGATCCTAAAGGTGGAACCAAACAACAATCCAGGTATAGATAGACCCCTACTTATTAAGCAAATGAGTGGGGAGCCAAAAAGTCAGAGGCAAACGTTCGTAAATGAGTTTATCAGAGACTGTGGTTTCATGTCTTCAGATAAGTCGAGTGATACAAAGAATAATAGCCTACCCTTAGCTAGCATGGAAGAGGATGCGCTAGAGCGAACACCAGCACTGAAAGTTATTGGAGATGGTGAGGAAATTTTAACCCTAGACAAATTATCTCAAGATTTGATCATGCTTATTTTAGATCGAATGTCTGATCAAGATATCGTACAGGCAACATCACGCCTTTCCCTTGCTTCGAGAAAGTTGAATGGGATTTTGACGAAACCAGGTGTATGGGATAGGATAATGAGAAGACTGTGCCTTCCATTTACGGTTAGAGCTGTATCGGCTGAAGATTTCGCACAGGCCAATTTTCCATTGTTTAGAAATTTAGTTCTTGCATCGAGAGCGTCTGCATCACTAGAGGAGTTTATAGCTTTCAAAAACAAACTAGTAGCCGCCCCGTATAATAAAAGCAATTTTTTACTGGGGAAGAAAAAGTTTACTCTATCTACAAGCTCATTATCTGATATTGATTTCGTAGATTTGATGCTACGTTATCATCCCGTAATAATTTCATTTGAAATCAAAGGAACTGGTTCGGTATACTCAACAATCAAAGGAATTGAAGCCACTACGAATGGCTATGCTATGTGGGGGAATACACTTTATATTGCTATTAATTGGGAAGGTCAGTAAACCACTCTTAAGGATGATCAGCTATGTTATAATCATATGGGCTCTTGATGTTGAGGCTGATTGATTTACTTTGTATGAGTAAGAGACTTATCTCCATCCCTGTTTTGTGCTTTTCCCAAAACCAGGTGATTCAGGGACACTTAAAAAAGGAAACCCAGTCTGTGGACCGATCTCAAGATTTGTCCATAAACAGTGTCCCAATACTAATTCCAATAGATTTTATTCCGAAACCCCTCCTACGTTTGGGTTTTTGGTATCGTCTTCTATGCAGCGAATGAATGGGCAGGGAAATATATAGAATAGTTACTGATTTGAGGGACTCGTCTCCAAATAGCTTTTCAAGCTTAGCTGTGCTGATCCTGGCTTGAGTGCTTTTTGTTGGCTCTCGTGGTAGGACCAGCCGGTCAGATAGATGATCTCAAAGGTTGCGGGCAGTTGGACGTCGGGAAGACTGTGGTTTTGGGTGTAGAGTGCTTCCACTCTTTGGAATAGCTTTCGTGAGCACATAGACTTATGCCTGGCTTGCATTACGTTTGTTTGGCCTGCTTTTCGCAAATCGTGGAGTAGGTTCGTGACACTGGGATAGGTCGCCGTAATGGTGTCACGATCCGCAACAGGTAGCTTAAAATCCGCTCGCAATAGTAATTGTGAGGCAGAATACAGATCGACCATGGGTATCACCCGCGGCGATAAACCGCCCAAAAGCTCCATCTCTGCTTGGAGAAAAGCTGCTTTGAGCTCGCGCAGAGTCTCTCCACCTAGGAAGGACCCCAAAAACAATCCATCGGGTTTCAGTAAACTGCGGATCTGCCAGAGCATTCCTGGCAGGTCATTGACCCAATGCAAGTTCAGATTCGCCACAATCAAATCAAAATGACCCCATTGATGAGGCTGACCCAACTGATCCACCAGAGCATCATCCTTCAGGTAGGGAAGATGAACCACACTCCCGGGAGGGAAAGATTCAACGAAATCCTGGCGGTAATGACCGATCAAAAGAATCGATAAAAAGTCACGTTTTATAAAGGCAATGCGGTCCATGAGACTGGATTGCGATATGTCACCGAGAAAGTCAGAGGATGCATCATACCTGCGCAGACGATCACATCTTAAATTGTGATCGAACAGCTCAGGCGATGATATCGGGGAAAAGGTAGTTTTCAAGCTGGACAATTTGATCTTTCAAAACAAGCTTCTGCTTTTTTAAGTCCTGCAATGCCAGATGATCCACAATGGTCTCCTGCATTAAGTGTCGAAGGCGCTCATCCAGGTCGCGGTGTTCGGCCCGAAATCTCTCGAGTTGCCGCATTAGCACTTGTTTGTCGTCAGCCATTGCATTCTACCAGCTTATTACTTTGATAACGCCCAATGTTGAACCATAATTATAAAAAGGTCAACATTTTAATCACCTTGCATCAACTTAAACCGTCCTGTAGTTTATATGTTGATGTAAAATGGCTATTAACAAAAGGCTTGTGATTGATGAAGAAACGAATTGGTATCTTGACCAGTGGCGGCGACTGCGCGGGACTGAACGCTGTCATAAGAGCGGTAGCACACAGGGCCATTGAGGGTTATGGCTGGGAAGTATTGGGTTTGCATTATGGGACCCAAGGCTTGCTACAGAATCCAAAGCAATACACAAAGCTGACCTTGGATATGCTTGATGGTAACATGTTGCGACTGGGCGGCACCATACTTGGCACCACCAATAAGGGCGATCCTGAGGGGCATTCTGCTGAAATTATAGCTGCTATTAAAGAATTAGGCATCGAGGCTATAATCGGCGTAGGCGGTGATGGAAGTCTTGCGATTCTGAATAAATTAATGAAAAAAGGTGACATTAAATTCATCGGCATCCCCAAAACCATCGACAATGACTTAGGCAGCACGGAGGTCTCGATAGGCTTTTCTACGGCCGTTGAAGTTGCGACGGAGGCCTTAGATCGACTTCAACCCACGGCGGCTAGTCATGATCGGGTGATGATCCTGGAAGTCATGGGCCGGGATGCTGGTCACATCGCACTGAACGCTGGTATTGCGGGCGGCGCGGATATTATCTTAATTCCGGAAATACCCTATTCCATGAAAAAGATTGCCGAAAAAATCAGAGAGATTAACGAGCGCGGCCGCAATTTCGCACTTGTAGTGGTTGCTGAGTCCGTTAAAACGGAAAACGGTGAGCCTTCGTTTATTGTCGACCCTGAAGGGCGCAAGCGTTACGGAGGTATCGGTCACTATCTGATGGAGAAAATCGCCGACATCACAGAAGCCGAGACTAGATGCACTGTCCTCGGCCATGTACAGCGAGGCGGACAACCGGACGCATCTGACCGCGTGCTGGCGGCTGCTCTTGGCGTACACGCGGTAGATCTGCTTGCAAATAACAAATACAACCGCATGGTGGCATGGAACAACCGTCAGGTAGTAGATGTACCCCTGGAAGAAGCCATCGCACAATACGAAGCCGTTAATGTGAATGGCACATTAGTCAAAACCGCCCGCGGACTTGGCATATGTATGGGAGATCAATAGAGACTATCTCAAAACACTTCATTTGGCGGCTTAGAATCACCTCTCCCCTTGTGCGAGAGGTCAGCCGAAGGCCGGGTGAGGTGTATAAATACTGCTTGTTTGCACCCCTCCCCCAACGCTTCGCTCCGGACCTCTCCCACAAGGGGAGAGGTGACATGAGATTTTGAAATGGTCTCCAGTAGTCAGTTATCGCTGCTCGAATACATGGATCTGCACAGTCAGCAGCGCATTTTTTGCCAAAAAAAAGGTTTTGTATTTTTTAATTTCGTGTTATCTATAATCCCATGTTATGCAAAATATGTTTTAAATCGATATGTTAGATTGGGAAAAACTGAGACTGTTTTATCAGGTTGCGACGGCTAAGTCGATTACGACCGCGGCTGAGCGTATGAATATCAGCCAACCTGCCTTAAGTCGCAGCATTAAGAATCTCGAAGACAGGCTAAATACTCAACTGTTCAATCGTCACAAACACGGCATTACGCTCACCCGTCAAGGGGACATCCTTTTCCGCAGCGCCCATAAAATGTTTCTTGAATCCCGTCATGCAGAGCAAGCTCTCCGTGAGGATCACAACGAGATGGAGGGCGAGCTAACGATCGTTACCACTCCCGCCATCGCGGCCACTTGGTTGATGAAATTCATCCCCACATTTTTGGAAAAATATCCAGAAATGAGACTGAAAGTAATTGGCCAGTTGCACGAAGATGACAATTTGGTAGCCGATGTGCTTATAAAGCCTTATTTAGCCGCTCAACCCACACTTATCCAGCACTACGTTACCAGCTTTGGCATGCGGCTTCATGCAAGCCAAGACTATCTCGACAAATTTGGTATGCCGAAAGATGCCGAGGACTTAGACAACCACCGCTTGATCTCTTTCAACTCCGGCTCAAGAAATCCGTTGGATGACATGAACTGGATTCTCAAAGTTGGACATAAAGGAGGTTCCTTGAGGGAGCCCTTCCTGGAATTCAACTCCGCACCCTGTATCCTGAAAGCCGCTCAATTGGGCTTGGGCATCGTCGAGCTAGGCAAAGGATATCCCGCAGTCGAAGGCGTAGAGCTCGTCGAAGTCCTCCCTGAATTAAAAGGACCCGTGGTCGATATCTACTACATTTATTCAGAACACAAAAAGAATGTGCGGAAAATAGCGGCATTTTTGGACCATATTACCGGCGAGTCCCAACCCATTGAATACTCTGATGCCCGCGAAAACAGCAACGTCATGAAGCTCACCCGCATAGGGTAGAAAACCAACAAATTTTCAATATCTTACCGAAATAAGCTATTGACACGGCATGGAAGAACATCTATTTCTGTTTACGATCAAATGTTTGATTATCAACTAACGGAGTTAACTATGACTAAGTATATTTCCCTTTTCGCTTTGGCTTTGGCTATGACTGCACCAGCATTTGCTGCAACTCCAAGCAAGGACCAAACTGCAACTTCAACTGAGCAAGCTCAGACTCCTTCTGCTGAAGAGAGCGAAGCTACTCCTTCTTCTGAAGATGCTTCAAAGTCTGCTTCTTCTAAGGCTGCAAAGTAATTTAGCTAGCCGCTAAAAGAAGCCTCGGATAGAGTCTCTCTATCCGGGGTTTTTTATTGGCTCTTATGTAAAACAGGTGGGGAATCGGTATGCTAAGTCGAACCCGAGTGAGGATAGTTAGCAAAACGAATACTCCCGCCCCCGTCATCCTGAACGGACGACCGCGAAGCGGGCGGGAGAGAAGGATGACGGCGGCGAGGGGTAGAAGATTACATCCAACCCACCCGTTTTGCATACGAGCCTTTTTATTCCCCTTCAACCAGAGCCTTCAATGCCTCATTAAACCGAACAAAATTCGCCTGAATGTCCTTCTTCATGAAGGGCAGAAGTATCCATGCTAAGATGCCTGAGAACTTCTCTCCCTGACGGAATAGAGTCCCCCCTCGTTCTGGCGACAGCAGGAAATAATGTTCACCGGTAAAAAGACCACCAATTCCGCCCAGCTTACCTAGCCAGCGAAACTCTTTCTGGGACTCCATTTTTAAAATACGTGGTTTGAAGGTCATATCTGAATTTCCGGAGCGCATGACCGCCACCAGCTGCTGATCACTGACTTGCTTTATACTTGTAATGAAAGGGTTCCACTTGGGATAGCTAGAAAAATCCATTAAGGCTTTCCACACTGACTTAGGGTCCTTATCAATATGAATCTCAGTTTGGATGTGATACCACACGGAAAAAACTCCTTTTTTTAGATTTATGACTGCAAGATTATCATAAAAACCGAACGACAAACAATAAACCTTATTGCTCTACAAGATCACCAGATTTCTTGCGAATTGACTCATTTAAGAGTATTCTAGAGATAGAAGAGGAGATTTTATTATGGCTATTGTAAACGCAACCGATAATACCTTTGATCAAGAAGTCCTATCTGCTAAAGGTATGGTTTTGGTGGACTTCTGGGCTGAATGGTGCGGACCATGTAAGATGATTGCGCCCATATTGAACGATATCGATGTGGAAATGGGTAGTAAGATTAAGATCGTAAAGGTGAACGTGGACGAAAGCCCAGTGCCAGCAACCATGTTTGGAGTGCGCAGTATTCCTTCGTTGATGCTTTTCAAGGATGGAAAATTGGTTGATACCAAGGTGGGCGTTATGCCAAAGGCAACTTTGGTAAGCTGGATTGAATCTAACGCCTGACGTAGCAATTTATCTAGACCGTTAGTTACGTGCTAAAGCTTGCGCTCTGGCGCTCAGCTTTCACACGTAGCTAACGCACTATCTGAGTTGTTAAGAACAATAAGGTGAATGTCTGAAAGTTGGTGCGGTCGAGAAGACTCGAACTTCCACAGGGTTTCCCCCACAGCGACCTCAACGCTGCGCGTCTACCAATTCCGCCACGACCGCACAAGTAAACACTAATTGTTTAGGACATATGACCCACAAATGCAAGGAAGAAATTCGTTTTGTCGAGTGATTTCGTAAATTCCATGGAATGGCGCATCTCTGAAAATCCAGTGGATTACCATACAGCGGTCCAGGAAATGGAGGACCGCGCAGCCGCAGTCGCGGCAGGACAAGAGCCAGAACTCGTCTGGCTGCTAGAGCACCCCCATGTATACACGACCGGAACGAGTGCCAAGAAGACAGACGTTCTGAACGCTCTCTGCCCCGTAATCGAGACAGGCAGAGGTGGGCAGGTCACCTATCACGGCCCCGGTCAGCGGGTCGTCTATCTTGTGCTTGATCTGAACAAGAGGGGTCGTGATGTGCGGGCTTACGTACATGCCTTAGAAGAATGGATCATCCAAGCTCTTGAGAAACTAGGGATAACCTGCGACCGCCGAGATGGCCGCGTTGGCCTTTGGGTACAGCGTACGGACACCACGGACGATAAAATCGCGGCCATCGGGGTGCGGGTGAAAAAATGGATTACACTCCATGGCATTGCTATTAATCTTGCACCCGACCTTAGTTATTATCAAGGCATTGTTCCCTGCGGCATCACCGAGCATGGCGTGACCTCTATACATAACCAGGGCCAGCAGATCCCTATGCAGGAACTGGATAAAGCTCTCCAAGAGACATTTCACACCATTTTTGCTTAACATTTCACGAAACATCCCGTACTATCAGCCTGAAGTAAATGAGGTATACCTATGTTTTTTACACAAACGTTTTCTGATACTAATATTGATTCCGAGCTTGTATCCCAAGCGAAAATAGCTTTCGGTGCGATTATGGCCGATAAAGCTGCTGGCAAATTGCCTGTACTCAATCTTCCCGAGGAAGATTTCCGGGTGTCGGAACTGGAAGGCATTGCCGCTGGTTTCCGTGAGAATTTCAAGTCCGTGGTTGTCTTGGGCACCGGTGGCTCCAGTTTGGGCGGGCAGGCTCTAGTGGCTCTAGCTCAAGACCAATGGGATTTCCAATCGAGCGGGCCCCGGCTAGTGTTCCTGGACAATATCGACCCGGATACTTTTGATCGATTCTTTGGCTCGGTGAACCTTAAAAACACTGGCTTTATCGTTATTTCCAAGTCAGGGGGCACCGCAGAAACCCTGTGTCAGCTCCACTCAATTCTTGAGTTCATGCAAAAACATAGCGTGCAGCCAACTTCAGAACAGTTTTTGATCATTACTGAACCTAAAAACTCTGAGCTCAGAAGCATAGCTGAGGAAATTAAGTTCCCTACCCTACCTCACGATATGCTTATCGGCGGCCGCTTTGCGGCATTGTCCGTTGTAGGGCTCCTGCCGGCCATGATTGCTGGCCTGGATGCCCGGAAAATCCTTGAAGGTGCCAAGCAAGTGCTCAACGGGAATGAATCTGGAAGTTATATAACTGGCAGCGCCTGGACCATGGGAAATTACACGAACGGACACTCTCTTTCCGTCATGATGCCCTATTGCGATCGTCTGCAACTTTTCTGCAAGTGGTATCGACAGCTGTGGGCTGAAAGCCTCGGCAAAGAGGGTAAGGGCATTACACCCATTGCCGCTTATGGCACCGTGGATCAACACAGCCAATTACAGCTTTATTTGGATGGCCCTAAGGATAAGATGTTCACCGTATTAGCAACCCATCACAAGGGCCTTGGGTCTCCCGTACAAAGTAAGGGCACCCTTTCTGGTCATTCCATGGGCGATCTGATGCAGGCCGAGCAACAAGCTACGATTGAAACATTAAGCCGCCGGGGATCTCCCGTTCGGGTCTTTGATATACCTGCTGTTAATGAGCAGGCCCTGGGCGGATTGATGATGCATTTTATGCTGGAAACCATGATCATGGCGCGTTTGATGAAGATTAATGCCTTCGATCAACCGGCCGTAGAAGAAGGTAAGATTCTAGCCAAGAAATACCTGACTGAGGATAAAGCTGCATGACCATAAGACTCCTTCCCGATACCCTTATCAACCAAATCGCCGCCGGTGAGGTGGTTGACAGGCCTTATTCGGTGGTCAAGGAGCTCGTCGAAAATGCCATCGATGCGGGCGCAACCCAAATCGATGTACATGTGCGCGAGGGGGGATCCAGTTACATCTCCATTCAAGATAACGGCAAGGGCATGTCTGACAAGGATTTGCTCTTAGCCGTGGAGCGCCATGCCACATCTAAGCTTCCTAATGATGATCTCTTTAACATCACCAGCTTGGGTTTCCGCGGCGAAGCTCTGCCCTCTATCGGTGCCGTCAGCCGCCTGCGCATATCCAGCCGCAGTAGGGACTCACAGGACGCCTGGCAACTTAATGTGGAGGGTGGCGCCAAGTCTGAGCTCGTTCCCACCTCTCTACCCACAGGTACCCACATTGAGGTTCGCGATCTATTTTTCGCAACCCCTGCCCGGCTCAAATTCCTAAAAACCCCATCGACGGAGATGGGGTATATTACGGATGTGATGAATCGGATTGCCATGGCGCACCCAGCCATTGGCTTTACTCTTAAAGATGATCGAAAAACCCACCTCAACGCCGTTTCTCAAACTGAAGAGTTGAATGAAGCTCGTCTAGCCCGACTCTCGGTTATTCTCGGTCAAGACTTTTCGGACAATGCCCTGCCGATACTTGCGGAACGACAAGGATACCGGATTTCCGGATACGCGGGCCTACCCACCATGAACAGGGGTAATGCCAGTCAGCAGTACCTTTTCGTCAATGGCCGTTACGTGAAGGATAAACTACTTCAAGGAGCTATCCGCGGTGCTTATCAAGATTTCTTAGCCCGGGATCGCCACCCTATGGTCGTTCTCTTTCTAGACATCGCACCCAATATGGTGGATATGAATGCTCACCCTGCCAAAACTGAAGTGCGCTTTCGAGAGTCCGGTCTGGTGAGAGGATTAATCGTGAGCGCCCTGAAAAACACTATCGAAAACGCAGGCCACAGGGCATCCACCACGGTTGCTCAGGAAGCTTTTGATCGTTTTCAAAGCTCCATAAGCACACCGTCAGCCCAGGTTTATCAATATTCGGGTTCTTATGGTAACAACTATCGCCCGCAATCGTTACCAGGCCTTGCCAGATCCTATACCCAAACGGCGCTGGCCACCGTTGAACCGATGGAACAAGCCTACGCCAGCCTACCCCAAATTCAAGAAATACCTCATGATGAGCTTGCTTCCTTTCCGTTGGGGGATGCCAAAGCTCAAGTTCATGAAACTTACATAATCTCCCAGACCGCAGAAGGGCTGATTGTTGTAGATCAACATGCGGCACACGAACGGCTGGTCTATGAGAAGATGAAGGCAGGTTTACAAGAGCGTGGCGTCACAAGACAGACGCTGTTGGTACCAGAGGTGGTTGCCTTAGGTGAACAAGCAGCCGAAGAGCTGCTAAAACGCAAAGACCAGCTTGCTGATTTTGGCCTCATCATCGAGGATTTTGGCGGAAGTTCCGTCTTGGTGCGTGAAGTGCCTGTACTCTTGGGCGAGTTTGACATTAGTAAACTAGTTCAAGACCTGGCCGACGAGATTGATACCTTTGGGGAAACCTTGAGTTTGAAAGAAAAAATCGAGGAAGTCTGCGGCACCATGGCTTGTCATGGCAGCATCCGCGCGGGTCGTAGATTGACTATTCCTGAGATGAACGCCATCTTGCGACAAATGGAAGAAACCCCCCATTCGGGCCAGTGTAACCATGGCCGGCCTACTTATGTGGAACTAAAACTGGCCGATATCGAAAGACTTTTCGGGCGGAGATGAGGATACCAGATCACGCCGGTTAAGGTGTGATCTGGTACTATTGGGTTATTCGTTTCTTAAGTCTTATTTTCTAGGACCTTTGCATGGATCATCAATACAGTGGTCAGTCACACAGTTGCCACAATCTTTTGTAGCCTTCTGCATTTCAGGCTTGCCACAAGCGTCTTTGCAGACACCACATTGTTGCGTGAAGTCCAGTTTCACAGCAGCTGCCGTCCCGTTGCGGTCATAGATACACAGTCCGCAGCTAGTCAGAGGGCCAAGCGCGAGGACGTTTCCAGCGGATCGTACTGCCGGACAAGCCTTGGTAACGCAAGCTTCATAGCACTCGCCAAAGGCACCTTTCAGCTCTCCCTCAGGTGTCAACATAGGACGATTGGCCTGTGTTGCAGGTGCGGGTGCAGCTGAGTCCGTTGGTGCAACTGCTCCAGAATCACCTTGCCCTTCTTGAGGCATCGCAGACTGTTCGTCACTACCAGAGGAACCATAATCCCCGGTCTGGGCAAGCACTTCTGATGCAGTCATAAAGGACATGGTTAGCAGAAGAGAGAGTATTAGAGTTTTGAACTTATTCATGTTTTTACCTTCCTGTTTGTAGTTGGTCTTGTTTATTCTAAAAATTGAGCCGCTTCATTCAAAGTATATTATATACTTCATAAGGATATATGCAAGCATGCATAATTAACCCAAGAGGAGTCTGCTTCATTTCCAAACAATAATATTTTCATTTTGCACAAACCCCTTCATCTTCCCTTAACTATTTCCTTCTAGACTGAACTCAAGCACAGAAAGAAGGCTGCAAAAAAAATGAAAAAAGCTCTTATTCTCTCAATCGTTCTCCCACTAGCTGGATTTCTTAACGCTTGTGAAACCCATCAGAAAAATCTCGCACAAACCCAGGGCACAGAATTCGCCATGGATGAAGCAAAAATGGCTCCTGGCACTAATTTAGGCCAGCGCAAGGTTGCAACGGGATTCTTCGTCACCGATGACGGTTATTTCATCACCAATTATCATGTGGTTCAAGGCGCTAGCCAAATCTTTATCACAACGGCAAAGGGTGAGCGAGTTCCGGCCCGTGTGGTCAGTGAAAACCGGGATATAGATATCGTGCTGGCCAAGGCAAATGTTACAGGAAGACCTGTTAAACTGGGTACACAACAAGGCGTCGCTAAGGGTGAAGGCGTGTTGACTTTGGGCTATCCACTAATGGTAATACAGGGCCGTGAACAAAAAGCGACTTTCGGTAGAATCAACGCTTTCAGCGGCATCCGCGGCGACCCAGCCGTATATCAGATCGATGTGCCCGTACAACCAGGTAACTCTGGCGGCCCGCTGATCAGCGAAAACGGCGTTGTAATTGGCGTGATTAAGGCAACCTTCAATCAAATGGCTGCCCTCGAGACCATTGGCACGATCACTCAGAATATAAACTACGCAGTCAAAACCGACCAGATAATGCCTATGCTCACCAAAGCCTTGGGCAATCAGCTGAAGATCGGCAACAGCACGAAGAACCGCCATGAGATGCCTCAGCTGATCAACAAGTATGAAAAATCTATAGTGTTGGTAGAGGCTGAGTAAGCTTACTACCAGCCTTATTTTTACCCTTTTTGGGAGGAGTTGTTTTACCCAAAGGCTTCTTGGAAGGGCCTGGATTCCCCGCATTGTAAGGGGAAGTATTCTTACTACCCACCTTAATGGCGGGGCCCAATGCAGTTTCTATGCTAGCACTACTCTCAGCTTTGGGTTCATCTTTGGCTTTCAAGCTTATACCCTTGGCCTTAGTGCTCCACGCAGTCTGACTTTTAGGCACCGCTACCTTCGGATCCTCACTAACAGGAATGAACTTTTCTATAACCACAACCGTACCATCTGTTGGATCAAGCATTGTGGTTCGTATCACTTTATAATCGCTGCGCAGTTTCTGATCGAACGCGCGCTGAACATCGTAAGCTTTCATTATGTGTGGTAATAGGGAAGTATCCAGAAAATAATCTTGCCTATTTCTGGCAGTGATAGATTTCAGGTTTGATGTGCAGTAATGATGTAAAACATTTCCTAGGGGGGACCAGCCAAGAGTGCCTGGCCTCCTATACTGAATACCCTTAATGACGCCCCCCCGCTTCAATTCAGGATAGGTCACATCGATAAGATAATCCTTCAGATTAACATAATTACGCCGCAGCCAGGAACCTAAGATATCGTCTAAGAGTCTGTAGGTAAGTATTTGATCAGTTCTCAAAGCATAAGATAATCGCCTACCAAGAGCCCTCAAGCTATCCATTTCAAGGTCCTTCATGCTTTCGTGTATAGCTATAAACCGCGCGAGAGTATAGTTGAATAACGTCCTGACTAGATTTATCTTCTCTATGGGCTCATCTTCCAAGCTATCTGTAGAGGAGACGGGTGCCTCCAGGTGTCTAGCGTATAGGCGCTCTTGTAGATCAGACATGCAAGTTGCATACAAAAAAGCAAGTGTGGCGCCACCATCGGGATCACACAGTTTATAGTAAGAGGAAGCCTGAGTGTGAAAATACAAAAAAGAGGGGCGCTTGACCGCACGGAGATCACTTTCCATGCTACTGAATGTAAGAATCTTCACGTCTGCCTTGTCGGACAATGATTTGGCACCGGTGTTTGATTTCGGTGTATCTTGAGGCAAAGAGTGACGTCCAATATCTGGCGATTCATAGCTGTCGTCTAGAAGATTACCCACCCAACGAGACTGAGCTGTGTTGTCACCACCCACAGAGCCTATACTCTCTTCATCCGAGAAGCTTGCAATACTTGGCGAATAGACGATCGCACTCAACAACAAACTAATAATGATTTGTCTCATTTTCTCTCCGAGATTATTGGCAATAGCCTTGCTTATAGCAAAGGGAGAAAATAAAGGAAAGAAAAAACCCGGCGCGAAGGCACCGAGTTTTTTCGTACCAGGATAAATTCTATTAGAGCCCTGAGAAATCCTCAGATAAGCCTGCGACAACTCGCTGGTATACGTTCCAGCTCAGACCTAAAGATTTTTTCATTATGGATCTAGCTTCTGCTTGCGCAGCAACCTGTTGATCCTGGGTTAGCTGCGTTCTCATTTTCTGCCAATGGTGAACACCCCCAAACCAGTCGCCTTGGGTGTAGAAGGGCCTCGCTACAGTTAGATAAGCAAAACTCTTAATGGGATCATCTGTAATCTCTCGGCCCAAGTAACCTGCAACCAATGGCGTCCAGTCAAAGGCTTCTTTATAATAATCCATAGCTGGCAACTCTTGGTCCTCGGCCGTAACACCTATACCGTGCTCGACGAAGTAGCCCAAAAAGAAGATCAGCTCGCCAATGGCTCCCTGGTGCTTAGTATTGTACCAAACATCGTAACCTGTCTTCAAAAGTTCGTATGCCTTTCTGAATTTTTCTACGCGTATGACTTCTCTGCATAAATACCCCTCAATCCAAAGATCAAGGGCTAGCTCGAGACATGCTAATGGATGGTTTTTTGCCACTGCTTTTTGCAGATTGTCCCTTCTGGACGTAGAATTTGGCGCGCCCACAAATCCGCGATCCAGGTGTGCTTGCATGTAATAAGCGTTGGCGTCACCCCTTTTGAGAAAGGGAACAAGAGAGGCCGCAAAAGTATCCTTGTCACCCATGGCGTAATAAGTCCAAAAGCAAGCCAGTACCGAATCTTGCTTCTGGTATCGAACACTACCATTGCTCTCCTCAGACCCAATTTGCGCACCCAGACGGAACAGACCAAAGCTGTCAATAAAAGCTTGCGGGTGCCTTTTCAACCAAATTCGAGCATCGTCCTTAGCTCGCGCCCTATCGGTTACATCAATTTTCAATTCCTTCATGAAATTAATCATGTTCTCAAAGCCACCGAACACATCCATTGAGCTGGAGCCATGATAACTAATGAGATACCATGTAAGCGCTTCCTTCTGATTATAATCGACACCAGGTGTGGAATAGTATTCCGCAAGAGCCGCAGCGCCGCTAGGATCGCCTGCTTCAGCGGCCTGGGTTAGTACAGGCAGGTAAACCTCAACAGGGTCTTTCTGCTCAAGTAAAATCAATCCGTAATTGGTCAAATCATGAGCATTGGCCTTACCCCTACTAAAAATCTTACACGCTTCATCAACCTTACTTTCATACGAGAGCATCATGCCGAGGTTATTATTAGCTGAAGACACACCAGCGGCCGCTGCCCTCGCCAAGAGTTTCATGCCTTCATGATAATCTTTGTTCTTGGAATTCATATTTTCCGTTGCAAGGTAGGTACCATAAAAGCCCCAAGCTGCAGGATTGCCGCGGTCGCTGAGCTTTTTAACCTCACGATAAAACTTCTCTTCCTCGCCATAGATGTAATATTTATTGATCAGATCAATAACGCTAGGCTCATCTTTTGCAGGAACATAGCCACTGGTTATGGCAAAGGCCAAGTTGGGGGCTTTAACTTCATAAACACCTGCTCCCGTGCTCTGAATGAGCTGCCCAAGGTAGGTGGCTGAATCGGCTTTTACTACTAGCTCAGACTGAGATGCCAATGATGGCGTTACCAGTAATGCTGACGTGAACAAAGCGCAGGTTAGAGAATCGCGTATCTTGATCATTATGTCCCCCATATTTATAGCTTTCGTTGATTTTAATCCCTTTTTATCCTATTGACCAGACTACAGGGCTATCTCACTGATTACTAAGACATATTTTGAGATGTTTGTTTGGGTCAAAAATTGATCTACAATACAAGGTGTCTTGACAAATTTGCCCTCGAAGGACGATAAATACGTATGTTCAAAATTACGCGATTTCTGCTTGTACTGATTATAGCCACCCAGCTAGCTGGGTGTTACCAACAGGGCATCCAGGAAGCCGACATACTCGTACTCAACATGGGCTCTCCTGCCACGCCCGCTATTGCTCGACGCTTGGAGATGTGGGGTGTAAACTATACGATTCTCGAAGGCTTGGCGCCCATCGCTGATATAAGGAAAGTAAATCCGCGCGCCCTCATCATCACAGGCAGTCCCGATTCGGTTCTAGATGCAGGTAGTCCGCGCGCTCATGAGGACTATTTCAAACTGAACATCCCTATTTTGGGACTCTGCTATGGCATGCAAATGATAGCCGAGCAACTGGGCGGCAAAGTCAGAAAATGCTCTAAATCGGAAAAAGATGTGGTCCCCGTTCGATTTAACGGAAAATGCGAACTCGCCCATTCGGGCCTGAGGGAAATGAACGTGCTCATGGATCATGATGATTGCGTCGTAGAGGTTCCCCACGGCTTTCATACGGATGCCAGCAGTGATATTACCCAACATGCCATGATCTGTTCCCACGACCGGAAGGTCTACCTGATCCAATTTCACCCGGAAAGATATGATATGGTGCCGGCATCAGGGACATTCTTGGATGCCTTCATTCACAAGGCGGTCAAGCACGATCGGCTCATACCTTGATAGTGCTAGAATCCCACTGCCATGTAAATTCGTGCACCTTTTTCCAGCTAAAGCTTGACGAAAATTGAAATCGGCCATAATAAGTATAGTATGATGAAGCATATGTCTGAATGTAAGGAAAATTTTATGGTTGCAATAACTTTGCCGGATGGCTCCATCCGTGAGTTTGAGGGTGCCGTTAACGGACTGGCCGTTGCTGAGTCCATTGGCAAAAAACTTGCTAAGGATGCAGTCGCTGTAAAAGTAAACGGTCAGTTGATGGATCTAACCGCAACCATTACCCAAGATGCCGCCTTGGAGATCATCACCCGTACAACGGAAGAAGGCCTTGAGGTCTTGCGCCATGATGCTGCACACGTATTTGCCGAAGCCATTAAGGAACTATACCCCGATACCCAAATCACCATTGGTCCTGCAATCGAGAATGGATTCTATTACGACATTGCACCCAAGGAGCCTCTCTCCATTGATGACTTCCCTAAAATCGAAGCTCGCATGCACGAAATTGTGGCCCGAGACGAGAGCGTCGTCCGTGAAGAATGGGACCGCGCAGAAGCCGTCAAACTTTTCCGCGAGATGGGTGAGCACTATAAAGTAGAAATTATCGAGAGCATCCCGGGCAATGAGCCCATTACACTTTATCGCCAAGGCAACTTCATAGATTTATGCCGCGGCCCTCACTTGCCCACAACAGGCAGGTTGGGAAGCGCCTTTAAGCTGATGAAGCTGGCCGGCGCTTACTGGCGGGGCGACTCTAACAATGCCATGTTGCAGCGTATATATGGCACGGCTTGGTCTTCGAAGGAACAGCTGGATCACTATTTGTTCCAACTGGAAGAAGCGGAAAAGCGTGACCACCGTAAGATCGGCAAGGAAATGGACTTGTTTCATCTCCAGGACGAAGCCCCCGGTGGCATTTTCTGGCACCCCAAGGGATGGCAGCTTTATAAAACCATGCAGGCCTATATACGCAGGAAGCTTGAGAAGTATAATTATTCTGAAGTGAATACACCCATAATTGTGGACAGATCCTTATGGGAAAAATCAGGCCACTGGGCGAATTTCCATGAACATATGTTTACGTCCGAAACGCCCGATGGCAGGCACTATGCGGTCAAGCCCATGAGCTGTCCTTGTCACGTGCAGATATTCCGACAGGGCATTAAGAGCTATCGGGACCTGCCATTAAGACTGGCGGAGTTCGGTTGCTGTCACCGTAATGAACCATCTGGCTCGCTCCATGGTATCATGCGCGTGCGCGCCTTCGTTCAAGATGATGGACATATCTTCTGCACGGAAGATCAAATCCGCGAAGAAGCTAAATCCTTCTACAAGGAACTGATAGAGATATACCAAGAACTAGGCTTTCATGACATTGTCATCAAGTTTGCCGATCGCCCAGCCGTCAGAGCGGGCTCCGACGATCAGTGGGACCGCGCCGAAGAAGCTCTGAAATCCGCAGCAATCGAAAGTGGCCTTGAGTTTTCAATTAACTCCGGCGATGGCGCCTTTTATGGCCCTAAACTGGAATTCCATTTGCGCGATGCCATCGGTCGTAGCTGGCAGTGCGGCACCCTACAACTGGATTATATCATGCCCCAGCGCTTGGATGCCTATTACGTAGGCGAAGATGGCGAAAAGCGCCACCCGGTGATGATGCATCGTGCAGTCTTGGGTGCCTTCGAACGCTTTACGGGTATCCTGATTGAACATTATGCAGGCAAGTTTCCGTTTTGGCTTGCACCTTTGCAGGTAGTTGTGGCAACAATTACAGATGAAAGCGCTGAATATGCAAAAGAGGTCATGACTTTGCTGCGCCAAGCAGGCATTAAAGCAGAAGCAGACTTGCGTAATGAAAAGATAAGTTACAAAATCCGTGAACTGAGCAACTCGAAAGTGCCTGTGATTCTTGTTGTAGGCAAACGCGAAGTGGAAGAGCGTCAGGTCGCCATGCGAATGTTAGGCGGTCAATCGCAAGATGTTCTTGCACTTGACGACGTAATTGCTAAACTAGTTGATCTGGCAAAAATGCCAGGTTAAAATACATACTTAATTCGGCTTTCCATTAGAGATAGCTAGAGTGACAATTTAATTAACAAAGTGGAGAAAACTACCATAGTTAGACCTAGTAATGAAGGACCAAGGCCTCCCGTCCAGGATGGCCCACGCGTAGATGAACAGATCCGTGTTAAGCAGGTTCGACTCATCGATGAAAATGGTGAAAATGTTGGCGTTGTTTCAATAAAGGATGCCCTTGAGCGTGCATTTAATGCTGGACTCAATCTCATTGAGATATCCCCCAATGCGGACCCGCCCGTCGCTAAAATCTCGGATTATGGCAAGTACAAGTACGAGATGCAGAAAAAACGCGCCGAGATGAGGAAAAAGCAAAAGATCATCGAGGTTAAGGAAATCAAGCTGCGCCCCATGATTGACGATCATGACTATGACGTCAAGCTGCGTGCCATGAAGAAATTCCTGTCCGAAGGTGACAAGGTAAAGATCACTTTACGCTATCGCGGTCGCGAAATGGCTCACCAAGAATATGGCTTGAAACTGCTAGACCGCATCTGCGAGGACCTAATCGAGGAAGCCAAAGTAGACATGAAGCCAAAGCTCGAAGGCCGCCAGATGATTATGATCCTTTCATCTAAGGTCGTGCAGCCTTAGTCAGAGATTTATGGTCGGGGACTAAGCAAGATAAATTACTTCAAAGCAATAAGCATGTCGCACCAGCTTGCCTCCCCTGCGAAAGCAGGGGTCCAGCGCAAAATGCGTCGCGCAGCGACTCTGTATTTCTGTACAGAGTCGCTGCGCATCCAGGAGAGTCAAGCTGGTGCGTTCAAACTCTCATTCGACAACGGCTTTGCCCTCAAATTGAAGCCTTCGCACGCTTGACGAACCTGAGCCACCAACCTTCTTTTCATCTTCAGAGCCATGCCCAGCGATTTTCCTTGAGAAAACCTGCCCGGAGCGGTAAAATACCAGGATAAACACGTCTTTCAACCCACATCGCAGTGTGGGAAAATAAAAAAGGAATCCCCCTCGGGGCAAAAATGACGATCGATATTACCGGAAAGGATGTGGCTCGCTTTATTTTTAAAGTGATCAAGCCATTTAAAGGGGCCATTGGGATTATGATCCTTGTTGCCTTTGCTTGGGCTATTGATTTGTCCTTGAGGCCTTATTTACTGAAAGTCATTCTGGATAGGGTCGCCGAATCGCCAGCGGAAACCATCTTTGAGGCCCTCATGATACCGGCTGGGGCTTACTTTTTAGTGGCATTCACCATGTCCACGATCTATCGCGTTTATGGCTATATGGTCGAGATTAAGATGGTACCTCGCCTGCGGCAGCGCATTGCGCACACTAACTTCAGCAAGCTGATCAACCAGAGTCATAACTTCTACCAAAACGCGTTTTCAGGCGGCCTTGCCAACAAGGTTAATGACCTTACGTACAGCATTCCTGAGATCATTCATGTGTCCATCGACAGCTTCTTGAGTCATTTTCTCGGCATTACGATCGCCATCTTTACCTTGTGGCAGGTAAACCGCGTCTTTGCCATTGCCATGCTGGCCTGGACATCTTTCTTTGTTGGTATTTCTTTGCTGTTTTCCGGCCGCTTAACCAAGCAATCGGATGCCTGGTCGGAAATTGGCTCGACCATTACGGGTAAGCTGGTGGATGTGCTTTCTAACATCTTGTCCGTGCGCTTGTTTGCGCGTACCAAACGCGAGCGGGAAAATCTTGATGCGGTCTTTGAGACTGCCGTCCAGGCTGAGCAAAGGTTGCAGTGGTCTTATTTCTGGATATTCCTTGCGTATGGTTACTCCTTCGTGGCCTACCTGGGTATAACATTGTATTTGCTAATTAAGGGCCGCTATGACGGCACGATCTCGGTAGGTGACTTTGCTCTCGTATTGGGCATTAACATCTCGATTGTTGACTTCCTGTGGGAGATGACCCGCGACTTTTCTCACTTTTCACAAATGCTGGGTAAAGCAACCCAAGCGTTACGCACCATGGCTCAACCCGTTGAAATCACCGATGTCCCAGATGCAAAAGACCTGGTGGTCAGCCGCGGCGAGATCCGCTTTGATCATGTTAAATTCCATTACAAGGGAGCATCACCCCTGTTTGAAAACAAGTCCATAACCATCCTACCCGGCCAGAAAGTCGGGCTTGTTGGCTATTCAGGCAGCGGTAAGACCACATTCGTCAACATTATTCTGCGACTCTATGACGTATCGGACGGACATGTATATATTGATGCTCAGGATATCCGCGACGTAACCCAAAGGAGCTTGCGTGAGCATATCGGCATGATCCCTCAAGATCCGTCGTTATTTAACCGGTCCCTCATGGATAACATCCGTTATGGTCGGATCGAGGCCACAGACAAAGAGGTCATTGACGCCGCAAAACGTGCCCATGCCCATGAATTTATCCAGAGCTTGCCGCTGAAATACGAATCCTTTGTCGGTGAGCGGGGCGTCAAACTCTCCGGTGGCCAACGTCAACGTATCTCCGTAGCCAGGGCTATTTTGAAAAATGCTCCCATATTAATTCTTGATGAGGCCACCAGCCAACTTGACACGATTACAGAAAGATTAATCCAGGACAGTCTTTGGGATCTCATGCAGGGCAAAACCACCCTGGTGATTGCCCATCGTCTGTCTACTCTCCTCCACATGGATCGCATCTTAGTCTTTGATAAGGGCAAGATCGTAGGCGACGGCACCCATGCGGAGCTATTGACTCAAGGAGGCCTCTACAAAACTCTTTGGGATGCCCAAGTGGGCGGGTTCCTTCCGGAAGCCAAAGAGAAGAAATAGCGACCTGGCTTAGACAGTTCTTCCATATTTTTCGTTTGACGCCGCTGGAAAAAGTGTCCTACCCTACAGAAAAATAGGGGGGTCCGCATGAAGAGCATAATACTGACCAGTTTAGTTTCCATATGTATGGCAATGCCAGCCATTGCATCAGGCCAAGACGAGGAAGACTTCTTACATCCAGACGACAAAACTCCCTTAAAGAGATCGAAAGCCGAAACAATGCAAGTACCCAAAGCCGAACCCAGACTGCAAGTTAGTGTTTTTCATGATGGAAAGTTCAGGACAGTTGATCCTTTTGCCTGGTTGCGGGACAAAGATTGGAAAGAACCCAAGGATGGCGTTAAAGACCCCGAAATTAATGCCTATATCAGTGCTGAGAACGCCTACACGAACGCCTTTCTAGAACCTTTAAAACCTGTCATCGAGGCATATGTTCAGCGTCGCAAGGCAATGATGGCAGAGGTAGATGACTCTTGCCCCACATTGAAAGATGATGGTTTCTATTATTTCTCTCGAGTGATCAAAACAACTCTATACCCAATCTATTTGCGCTATGGACGCAATCAGAAGCCTGGCGATGCTGTCGTTTTCTTTGATGGAAATAAAGAAGCTCAGAACCACAAGTTCTTTAGTGTTGGATGCTTGACTCCAAGCCCAAATGGTCAGTTATTGGCCTACTCGACGGACACAGAAGGGCATGAGAAATATACGCTGAGGGTTCGTACTCTAGACACTGGCAATGATTTAACAGATGAGCTGACCGACATTGGAAGAACCGTAATTTGGACGCCGGACAACAGGGGTTTTTACTACGTACGAAAAGATGAGCACAACCGCCCCAAGTTCGTGCAATACCATGTTTTGGGGCAACCCCAATCTGAAGACGTGCTGCTCTATACTGAAAGCGATGAAGAGGCGTTCCTGAGCATAGATGCAGACGGAGATGAAAAATATCTCCTTATACAGCATTCGACTTACGATGACGATGGCTACTATGGCCTTGAGCTCCGAGCGGGGTCTGACCATAAAGTAACAGAATTAGTTGAACGCAAGCCAAAACGCAGATTTGGAATGGAACATAAGAAAGGTTTCTTCTATTTTATCACCAATGACACGGGCACCAATTTTCGCTTAGTTAAGGCCCCCGCTGCCCAGATTCTGGATGAGACGACCTGGCAAGAAATTCTACCTGTAGATAAAGACCGCTTCCTAACAGGCTTTCAGGTCATGGAGCAAGGAATAACAATAGAATCCAGACTGAATGGGGTAACCGAGATAGGTATATTGGACGAGACAAACCATAGGGTACAATATATTCCTATGCCCCAAAAAGCCTATGTTGCCGAGCTTATGGACATGCCTTACAAAAGTGAATGTCTTCGTTATAGCTATTCCTCAATGTCAACCCCGCCCTCGGTTATCGAGGTCAAGTTTAAAACACTTGAGACTTTTGTGCGAAAAGTACGGGAAATTCCCTGCGGACATAATCCCCATGACTATGTTACTGACCGCCTATTCATCCCAGCAAGGGATGGTGCCGAAGTTCCTGTCTGCCTCATATATAAAAAGGATGCTTATGTTCAGGACGGAACAAAACCCATGATATTGTATGGATATGGATCTTATGGCATCAACATCGACCCTGATTTCGCAGATGGGGTCTTTCCCTTTTTGGATAAAGGGTTTGTTTATGCTGTCGCTAACATCCGAGGTGGATCCGAAATGGGCTACTCTTGGTATTTGGACGGCAAGATGGATAAGAAGCAAAACACATTCAACGATTATATCGACGTCGCTAGAGGACTGATAGCTAGAGGTTATACATCTCAGGGCAATATAACCGCCCATGGCGGAAGCGCTGGTGGTCTCCTACTTGGAGTGGCTGCCAACCAGGCACCGGAGCTATTCCGAAGCATGCTGAGCGTCGTCCCTTTTGTCGATCTTCTGAACACGATGCTGGACGAAAGTTTACCCCTGACACCCGGTGAGTACCAAGAGTGGGGAAATCCTGCAGCCAGTCCTGAAGTGTTTGCTCGATTGCAGAGCTATTCTCCCTATGACAATATGGGAGATACAATGCCAGATATGTATATTACCGGAGGTGTTAGTGACCCCCGTGTAACCTATTGGGAGCCCCTGAAATACGTTGCAAAATTACGCTACTTATCCCCAGAAACAACCGTATATCTCCGTATGGAAACAGCCGGCCACGGCGGTGGTACATCTCTAGATGATGGATTAATAGAACGGGGCCAGATGTATGCCTATGTGCTTAAGATGCATGGGTTGCTATAGGGGAGAGTCTGAGGCTGTGGCAATTCGGTAAAAGGCTTGTAGTCGTCTACAAGCCTGAGCCGGTGAGTCGGAGGGAGTTCGCCGGCTCCCAATGCCCAACTTCTCCCCTGTTTAAAACAGGCCATTGTTTGATATTTACCTGCCAGATCTGCTATAATATACCTATGGTTTTTATGAGGACATATACATTATGTGGATTATACTCGCTTGGATTATTTTTTTAGGTTTCGTCTTTTACCGTTTCCGCGGCACGGGTTCTTATGATGGGCCGGTTACCGAACGTTTTGACGGACGTCGATTCCAAAACAAAAATCGCATTCCTAAGCCAACTATCATAGATCTGATACGTTGGCGTATGTCAACCGATCGCGAGCCCTGGCCAAAACAGCTGATCCATTCTGAGCCGATGCCACTGCCCTCCCCTAACGCTGGCGAGATTGTGGTGACATATGTTAACCATGCAAGCTGTCTTATTCAAATTGGCCATCTAAACATACTCACGGATCCTCACTATAGCGACCGCGCCAGCCCCGTCACTTGGGCAGGACCTAAGCGTGTTCACACGCCCGGCATCGCTTATAAGGATTTACCACCCATTCATGTGGTTCTTATCTCCCATGATCATTATGATCACATGGATGCAGAAACATTGCTGATGCTAGAAAGAGATCACAAACCCATCTATCTTACCGGTCTTGGCTGTGACTCCCATATGAAAACATTCGGCCTTATGGAGCGTGTACATACCCTGGACTGGTGGCAGGACATTAAGCTGGATGGCGTGAACTTTACCTTTGTGCCCGCACAACATTTCTCAGGCCGTGGTTTGTTAGACACAGATAACACCCTATGGGGTGGTTTTGTGGTTGAGACCGACAACCTGAAACTCTATTTTGCAGGCGATACCGGTTATGGGCCCCATTTTACTGAAATCCACGAGCGCTTCGGCCCGATGGATGTGTCTCTTATACCTATTGGTGCCTACCACCCACGCTGGTTTATGGCCCCCCGTCATATGGATCCGGATGATGCGGTTCTTGCGCACAAAGATCTTCAATCAAACCGCAGCATTGGCATTCATTTCCAAACCTTCCACCTGACAGATGAAGCCTATGAGCAACCCCCCATTGATCTGGAGATTGCCAAACAAAAATATCAAGTGGCCGCTGACAGCTTTATCACCCCCGAATTTGGCCAAAGCTTTGTTATAGGTGGGATCAGTAAGAAAGAAGCCAGCAGGCTTGCCTAGATGGACAGTACCTGCCATTTCTTTGGCAACCTCTGCTGACAGTTTTCTTTTCACGAACTAGAGCGCTTTATGCAAAGCATTAGTTGCTCTTGCTACCCGTAAACCCGTCAGAAAATGTACATCAGTGGCGGCGCCCCATAGGCGCTAACTTAAGGGCAGAGTCGTTGCAAACAGGGCGTTTGAACGTCCCAGCTTGCCTCCCCTGCGAAAGCAGGGGTCCAGCCCTAATAATGCGCTGCGAAGCAGCTCTGTATAGAAGAAGGAGTCGCTACGCGACGCAGTTTGCGCTGGTCCCCTGCTTTCGCAGGGGAGACAAGCTGGTAATATTTCCTCTATTGATACACCAACTTAAAGCCTTCAGTTAGAGCCTATGGGGCTCAGCCCCAAACCCCGGGATATTTGGGGAAAGCCTGGAGTTCGGCTCTATTGTAGTTTTAAACAGAATAGTTTTATAAATCTGGAAAAAAAGGGACTCAGAAATTCGAGGCTTTCTATATAAATCCTGGGGTGTGGGGCAAAGCCCCATAGGCGCTAACTTAAGGGCAGACCGTTCTTAAGGGCAGACCGTTGCAAACAAGGTGTTTGAACGCCCAGCTTGTCTCCCCCGCGAAGGCGTCAACTTAAGGCCTAGATCACTGTAAATGGAGGGAATATCACCAACTTGCCTCCCCTGCGAAAGCAGGGGTCCAGCGCAAAATGCGTCGCGTAGCGAGTCTGTACTTCTATAGGGAGCTGCTTCGCCGCACATATTAAGAGCTGGACCCCTGCTTTCGCAGGGGAGGCAAGCTGGGGCGCTCAAACGTCCTATTTGCAACAACTTTGCCCTTAAGTTATTGTAGTTTTAAACAGGATAATATTATAGATTTGGGAAAAAAAGGGACTCAGAAATTCTAGGCTTTCTATAAAAATCCTGGGGTGTGGGGCAAAGCCCCATAGGCGCTAACTTAATGAATTAAGCTGCAGTAAATAGAGGGAAAATACCAGCTTGCATCCCCCGCGAAGGCGGGAGTCCGGCGCAAAATGTGTCGCGCAGCGACTCTGTAAATCTATACTGAGCTGCTTCGCAGCACATTTTGAGAGTTGGACCCCCGCCTTCGCGGGGGAAGCAAGCCGGGGCTTCGAACTCGTTGTTAGCAACTATCTGCTATTAAGTAAGCGCCTATGGTGCAAAGCCCCAGCTTAATAGTGGGCAAGAGCAGCACGCTCTCTGTATGTTTGAACAGTTTCGAAAGCATGGGCCAGCGCAAAGTGCGGTGCGCCTATGGGAGCTCCCCCCTACCGGGCAGGAGCCACCACTTCCACCTCAGGTGTAAAATCCTCACCACGGGGTGGTTTGAAGTATAGCAACAGCACCGACGATACGAAGATGGATGAATAGGTACCCGTGCCAATACCAACGATCATCGGCAAAGCCAGATCCTCAATAACCTTACCACCAAAGAAGTATAACGAAAATAAAGCGATCAATGTGGTGCTCGAGGTCAAAACGGTTCTCGATAAGGTGTCGTTGACGCTGCGGTTGATCAGGTCGATGAGACTGGTTTTCTTGAATTTGCGCATGTTTTCACGAATACGGTCATAGATCACCACCGTATCGTTAATGGAATAGCCCGCCGTCATCAATATGGCGACGACCGCCGATTCGTTGAATTCGAAGCCTGTAAAGACATAGAACCCGATCACCGTGATACAATCGTGTATCAGGGCAATAATACCGCTAATACCAAACTGCCATTCATAGCGGAACCAAATGTAAACCAACATGGCAAGCAGTGCGCAAACCACGGCGAGGATACCGTTTCTCTTCAAGGCCTCGCTGACTTTAGGTCCGACAGTCTCAATACGACGGTACTGTACGTCCTCACCCAGAGCCTCCTTGACCTTTTGAATAGTCACGTTTTGAGTTGAGTTTTCATCTTCTTTCTTCTCAATGCGGATCATAACGTCATTAGGACTACCCGCCTCTTGGAGTTTAACCTCACCAAAGCCCAACGCGTCTAATTTCCCGCGAAGAAGAGACAAATCGAAAGGCTTTTCGGAGCGCACTTCTAAAAGGTAGCCGCCTTTGAAATCAACACCATAGTTAAGACCAATAGTGAAAAGGCCCACAATGGATGCCAAGGAAATAAACAGGGATAGCCCCATGCTTATAAATCGCTGGCGAATAAAGTCGATTTTTGTATCGTAAGGAACTGGTGTTAGTAATGCCATGAGTCAACTCTCCTAAATCAAATCGGCAGTTCTTTGGGACGGCGCCAACGCAACCAATACACTGCAATCATGCGCGTAAGGGTAATGGCCGTAAACATCGAGATCAAAATACCTATGGATGTGGTAACCGCAAACCCACGAATCAAGCCCGTGCCGAAGATGTAAAGCAACACGCTTCCGATCAGGGTTGTCACGTTGGAGTCGATAATCGTCGCCATCGCACGGGTATACCCAGCCTCCACCGCGGAAGCAGCTTTATGGCCATTACGCAGCTCCTCCTTGATACGCTCATAAATCAGGACGTTCGCATCCACCGCCATACCAATGGTCAGGGCGATACCTGCAATACCAGGAAGCGTCAGAGTCGCTTGGGTGATCGACATAAACGCAATCAGCAGAATAATGTTGAAAATCACCGCAATATCGGCCATCACCCCAAAGAAAGAATATATGAGCAACATAAACACAGCCACAAAGACAACCGACAAGAACGTGGCGCGTTTACCCGCCTCAATGGAGTCTGCTCCTAAGTCAGGACCGACCGTACGTTCCTCAATCACATGCAGAGGCGCTGGAAGCGCACCCGCTCGCATCAGAATCGACAGGTCCGTCGTCTCTTTCACGTCAAATTTTCCGGTAATAATACCATTGGTCGTGATCTGAGAATTAATGACAGGCGCGCTGATAACCTGAGTATCCAACACAATCGCTAATTGACGGCCCTTATTTTTGAGGGTGATATCACCAAATTTACGGCCACCAAAGGTGTCAAACTTGAAATGCACGGCTGGATTACCAAAATCATCAAAGCCTGGGCTTGCATTAACAAGGTTTTCACCACCCAGCAAGACTTGCTTGCTGACGATATAAGCCTCAGCCTTTGAATTCCCAGCCAGCTTTTCAAAGCCTGGAGGAACCTTACCTTGAGCCAAGAACTGCTGTGAGTCGGGATGAACTAAACGGAACGTCATCTTTGCCGTCCGGCCCAACAACTCGCGAACCCGAGCAGGGTCACTCACACCGGGCAATTGCACCAGAATGTTGGCATCACCTTGCTGTTGAATGTTAGCCTCGGTGGTACCATATTCGTCAATACGACGGCGAACCATCTCGATGGATTGTTGCAGCATCGTCCGCGTACGGTCATTAATCGCTGCATCCGTAAATTCCATACGCCCCGTGCCATCAGCGTTGATCTCGATTTTAGCGTCAGATACTTCTTTTTCAAGAATCTTACGTGCGTCAGCAATCTGGCTTTGGTCGCGAATCGCGAAAATAACCGCATCCCCTTTAACAGTCAGATCCGTATAACCAATCTTTTCCTGGCGCAAAGCCGTCCGCGCCGAGTCAACTAGAGTGTTAAGCTGATCCTTAAGACCGGCCTTCACGTCTACTTCCAGGAGCAATTGAGATCCACCCTGCAAGTCCAAGCCAAGACTTAATGGCCTCAACCATTCAGGAAGATGAGCACGCTGCTCCGGACTCAAAAGATTGGGGCTCGCAAAGAGAAGTCCGAAAAAACAGATTCCCAATACCAGAAAAGCTTTCCATTTAGCGAATTGCATGACTCACCTAGTTCCTATTAATACCTTTAAGACTTCTTCTTTACAGGCCTACGGGGCTTTGACTTGACAGCACTCTCACCTTCAACCGGCAGAGTACTTACATTACTCTTAAGACTGGCTCCAGACGGTATCTTTTGCACAATAGCCGTCTTGAGGATACGAAGCTGGCTTCCACCTTCAACGTCGATGACAACTTCAATATCATTCTCGATAGAATGAACTTTTCCAAGGATTCCCCCGGCTGTAACGATACGATCACCTTTGGCAACAGTGGAGAGCATTTCCTTTTCCTGACGGGCCCGTTTTGTCTGGGGCCGAATAATCAAGAAATAGAACGCGACCGCAACCGCCACCAAGGGCAGAAAACTCGCATAATCAAAACCAGCTGAGCTCCCCCCAGCGCTTTGTGCATGAGCTTGTCCGATCGGGCTTATAGCGTTCAAAAGATCCGCTAGACTATATTGAGGCATGATAACTCCTTTAAAATGAATCTGAATGTGAAAGGATCATACACAGGTTTGAGCCTCTGCGCAATTAACAAACGCAACTCCCCCCTGGTTCCTTGCATTACTTGGCGCGCCCTGCAGGATTCGAACCTGCGACACCCGGCTTAGAAGGCCGGTACTCTATCCAGCTGAGCTAAGGGCGCGACAGAATGAATCTAGCGCAAAGCTCCCATTTGGTAAACCATTTTTATAGACAGAAAAATTAGGCCCAGACTAGACGTGATGAAGAATGCGTAACGATGGGGATAAAAATATTCTTTTATAACAACAAGTATGTCGCCAAACCTAGGAAAATAGCGTAGCCAAGAACATCTGTAGTGGTGGTCAAGAGGGGGCCAGCGCTGATAGCAGGGTCCAACCCCAGCCTCTGGACCAGAATGGGTAATGAGGTTCCAGCAAAGCCCGCCCACAGCATGTTGCAGATCAATGCAATCCCCAGCACGATGCCGACATAGACATCCTTCAACCAAACAGCTGCCACGGAGCCCAAGATTATTGCAAACACTACACTGGTAATACAGGCCACAAAGATCTCCTTGGCGATTGACTTGCCTTTATGGGCATAATCCAATTCCTTGGTAGCAAGGGCGCGGACCGTAACAGTAACTGTCTGCATTCCGGCGTTTCCACCCATGGCTGCGACGATTACCATAAGGAAGGACAGAGCTACCTTTTCCTCAATGGAATGTTGAAACTGAGAGATAACGCTGGCGGCAATCAGGGTATTGATTAAAGTCACGATAAGCCAACGGGAACGCGCATAAGCAGTTTGGAATATGGGCTCATGAAAGTCGGATTCAGATACACCCGCCAGGTGCATGATATCCTGCTCGACTTCTTCCTCGATCACGTTCACGATGTCGTCCACGGTAATCATACCAACGATACGGCCGTTCGGACTGATCACTGGCGCCGAAACCAGGCCATAGTGCTGGAAAATACGCGCAACCTCATCCTGACCCATGCTCATGGGAATCGTGCTGGTGATTGTATTCTTGACCTCCGCAATGGGACTGCTGGGGTCGTTGCGCAAAAGCATGTCCAAAGAGACCGTTCCGATAGGATGGTGCTTCGTATCCACCACATAAACTTCATAAAAAGATTCCGGGAGCTCTTGGGATTCTCGAATGAAATCTAACGCTTCCTGAATGGTCCAAAACGTAGGCACACAAACGATTTCTCGTTGCATCAGCCTTCCGGCGCTGCCTTCTGGATAGTTCAAAACCTCTTCCAGCATCGCCCGGTTCTTAGCAGGAATCGCCCGCAGGATCGCTTTTAGCTCATGTTTGTCCAAATCTTCAAGTACGTGAACCACGTCGTCGGAGTCAAGACTCGCAAGCGCTTCGGCGATGTCGTCTGGGCTGACGAGTTTGAGGAACTTTTCTTTATCCTGATCTTCCAGGTGCGCCAGAATTTCCGGATCGATAGGCTTGTTGAGAACTGTGACAAATTTTTCCAGCAAATCGGAATCAAGATTAGTAATAAGATCCGCAACGTCAGCCGCATGCAGAGGCTCGATGATTTCTTGCACCCGCGAGAAATCACCGGCCTCAAGGGCTTCCTTGATAAAGTCCACGAGCTCGGAGGACACACCATAAGTGGGCGTTGAATTTTCCAGCTCTAGCTTCTCTTGTTCGTCCATAACCTTATCCTAAAACGTTGAAGCAGAATAATTGCGCTCATTTTCGTCACGTTTCTGAGCATCAACAACGGCCAGAGCGGTAGTGTTCACGATGCGGCGAACGGTTGAAGACGGCGTTAAAATGTGAGCCGGAAGGTTGAGACCCAGCATAACAGGGCCAATGGATTGCCCTTCTGCAATGGACTTTACCAAGTTAAAGGAAATATTGGCAGCATCCATATTCGGCATAATCAGCAAATTAGCACGGCCCTTGAGAAGGGACGTGGGCAGAATCTTCTCGCGTATGGATGGGTCTACGGCCGTATCGCCCTGCATTTCGCCATCAACTTCCAGCTCAGGTGCCAGCTCCTTGATGATCTCAAGTGCGGCCTGCATCTTAGTAGAGGTCCCCGAAGCATTGGATCCGAAATTCGCATGGGAGAGTAAAGCCACTTTAGGCTCCACCATAAATTGACGAACTTTTTCCGCAGCTAGTATGGTGATTTCAGCTATTTCTTCCGCAGTGGGATTCAAGTTCACATAAGGATCACAAAAGAAGAAAGTTCCCATGTTGGTCACCAGAATCGATAGCGTGGAAGGTACCGTAACACCCTCCTGCATACCAAGGATAGGCCTGATACTATCCAGGTGGCTTCGGAATTGACCGATGGGGCCTGCAATCATGGCATCAGCCTCTTGTCGCCTAACCATTAATGCCGCAATAACGCTGGTGTTTGTGCGGACGATCGTGCGCGCAGAATCCGGCGTGACACCGGATCGATCCATCAGATTTTGATAGTTTTGCGTATATGCTTTATACCGCGGATCATCTTGGGGATCCACCAGGATATAGTCTTTATCAAGTTTAAGGCGTAATCCCAGCTTCGAGATACGGTACGCGATGACATCCTTACGGCCAATGAGAACTGGCTCGGCCAGCTTCTCGTCTACGATCACTTGGACGGCTCGCAAGACTCGCTCATCCTCGCCCTCCGAATAGGCAACACGCTTGGGATTCTCGACTGCGCGGTTAAATACAGGCTTCATAACCAAACCGGACCGGAATACAAACTCAGACAGTTTTTGCCTGTAGGCTGCAAAATCTTCGATTGGCCTGGTTGCGACACCTGTTTCCATGGCGGCTCTGGCCACCGCGGGAGGTATCTCCAAAATTAGGCGGGGATCAAATGGCTTGGGGATGATATAGTCCGGTCCAAACTGCAGTTCCTGTCCGCCATAAGCATTAGCCACCACGTCTGATGGCTCCGCCTGGGCGAGCTCGGAGATTGCTTTGACGCACGCCAGCATCATTTCCATGTTGATAGTCGTTGCGCCCACATCTAGGGCACCTCGGAAGATATACGGAAAACACAGAACGTTGTTCACCTGGTTATGATAATCAGAGCGCCCCGTTGCAATGATGGCATCAGGACGGGCTTCCTTAGCCAGATTAGGGTCGATCTCGGGAACCGGATTAGCTAAAGCTAATATTATAGGTTTATCCGCCATCTTCTTGATCATTTCAGCGGTCAGAACGTTACCAGCAGAAAGACCTAAAAACACATCGGCGCCATCGATGGCATCACAAAGAGTTCGACACCTTGTTTTAGTTAGATATTTGGATTTAAACGGATCAATCGAGCCTTCGCGACCTTCATAAATAACCCCATCAAGGTCAACCATGAGCACATTTTCTTTGCGCAGACCCAAGGCAACCATCAGATCCACACAAGCGATGGCAGCGGCCCCTGCTCCGGAACAAACAAGGCGAATCTCTGATATGTCCTTCCCAACGAGCTTCAGTCCATTGAGAAAAGCCGCGCTGACAGTGATGGCCGTACCGTGCTGGTCATCATGGAAAACGGGTATCTTTAGCCGTTCCTTAAGTTTTCGCTCCACCAGAAAACATTCCGGTGCCTTAATATCTTCAAGGTTAATAGCACCAAAGGTAGGCTCTAGGCTGGCGATAATATCGATCAGCTTCTCGGGGTCGCTTTCATTGATTTCAATGTCAAAAACGTCAATATTGGCAAACTTTTTGAAAAGGACGGCTTTACCCTCCATCACAGGTTTGGCGGCCAGCGGCCCTATGTTTCCCAAACCTAGAACAGCTGTACCATTGGTAATTACCGCAACTAAATTGGCGCGACAGGTGAGCTCCGCAACGGTCATGGGATCTTTGACGATTTCTTCACAAGCAGCAGCAACTCCGGGCGAATAGGCCAGAGCTAAATCACGCTGGTTAGCAAGTGGCTTAGTCGCGACCACTTCGAGCTTTCCAGGCGTAGGATGCCGATGATAATTCAGCGCGCTTTCATATAAATTATTAACCATGGTTACCCCGATCTGCCGTACACAAGATAGTAGATTGTATCACTTTATGACAAGTTCCAGAACACGTTTTCTTGGAAAAGCAGGAAAAACCCTGGTCGGATCATCCCCGCCAAGGTTGTTTCGGCTAGCTGAATAAGGTGTATGTAATTTAAGCTATTTCTTTTTTGTCTTTAATGCACTTTTGCCAAAGACTTGCGTTATGTAAAGCGATCCGTCATTGGCCCTTGCTATTCCAATGCCGATTTCCGCAAACTTTGGATTGAGAATATTCTTTTTATGCCCCGGAGACTTCATCCACAGCCTAACCACCTCACTGGGCGAGCAACCATAAGCAATATTTTCACCCACGTTTCTATAAGCATATCCATGCTTTTTGATCCGTGCGGCTAAGCCGTTGCCATTAACTTCATGAGAGAGGGTTTTGGTCTTGGCCATAGAGATGGACTGCTCCTTGGCAACCTTCCTGAGCTGACCATTGAACCTGAGAGGAGCAAGATGCGCTTTTTTGCGGGCATGATTCGTATGAGTCAAAATTATTTCTTCCGGAGAAGAAGCTGACACGGCCTGTGATTGGATCAATAGCCCAAAAAGGGCCACAAAAGCTAGACTTGCCAGCTTTCTTAGTGAATCAGATGAATATGTAATCATAGTTTACTCCTAATCATTAAAATTGATGTTATAGCTTGCCACCCTCGAATTCCCCGTTGAAGTCTATAAGACTTAAACCTTCTCTCTTGAAAGAAGTATGCAGAGAATTAATTCCAGTACGCTCCAGGGTGATTTCAGCAAGAGCTGGCAGTAAACCGATACAGCTCGGCAAGGTTGAAAGTCGGATGTTAGAACTAAGTCCTAGCTTACATAATTTTGTCAATTTCCCAATACTACTTGGGACATGATCTAGTTCATTTACCTCGAGGCTAAGCTCTACAAGATTCGTCAACTCTACAATGCGATCAGGCAGGTATTGTAATTTATTATAATCCAAATTAAGGTGAGTAATTCCTTGTAGTTGCCATAGGCATGAAGGTGTAACATCTATATCAAAAAAATTCCAACCAAGATTAGCTGGATATTGGAAATGTTTCAGGACATTTTTAGGATAGTACAGACAGGCCAAGTTAAATTTCCTCTGAAAACGATCAGATTCTGGGTCATCGGATACAGGAAAGTTCCTCTCTATTAAGCGCCACATACGAAGTGAGCCGTTACCTTTATGATAGAAATTGCCTTCAGATTCTTCAACATTGCAATTGATAGGCAACAAAGGCAGGCGGTACAAGACAGCCAGACCCATTAGGTTAGAGGTGAGGCTTTTGATTTCTCCAGAGTCACGCTTTGATATAATCTCGCACAGCCTCCCCCATAAGTTCTTCAGACCATCACACATTTCTCGTGAGGCCAGCCTTAAATTTGCTATGTCCTGCAATTCAAGATAAGGAAAGATGTGGCTTTCTTTTACAGCTTGCGGTATCGAATTAAGCCAATGTGTTGGCTCTTTATTTTCACCACAGGCTTCAGTTGGCATATTTATGGCCGGGGCCTGACGCTCTTCTTCAAACATCTTATCTAAGACGGCCATAAAGTCTTCTTGCCTATACATTTCACGAAAGTGATTACAAAGGCTTTCTTCAAAGCTGTCGGAACTACCCCAGCTTTGTTCCCCACAACTGTCTCCGCAATCTGAGTCAGAACTGGCTAGAGCAGTGGTTGCCAGCAATGTAAGGGCAATTGTCAGAAGTTGTGCGAATCTATTTTTGACTGTAATATTGTTCATCTTTAATAACCCATCAAACATTTCTATATTCGACCATATCATGGTGGCCCACTAATGCCATGATTAATAAAGATATTTATTTTATCAGTCAACAAACTTCTTCCTGACACATAAAAAATCGCCCGTGGAATGCGGTCTCTCGCATGAGCGGCGCTTCTCCAGGTTAATGTAAATAATTGCTAGAAAAACTTGCATTCTAACTTAACTGAATTATATATATATTATAAGACCGCTTAAAATGGTTTTGGTAGTTTAATTTTATTTAATTATAGAGGTACTTTTATGAAGAAGTTTATGTACGTAGCATTTAGTGTTAGTTTGTTGAGTTGCAGCTCGGCGATGTCGTCCTGGAACAACAATGATGAGGTTGTTCAGCAAAGTGCGAAGGGTTACTACGATGGTCAGTATAACCATGTGCGCGGTTATGTTGAGCCTATAGCTTATGCAATCCCTGCATCAGATTCAGTCAGCCGTTTACATAGGGATGTTGTGATTCATCTCCTTACTCCATCCTTAGAGAGAATTGTTGGCAAGTATCCTGAATGTACGAGCCCTCTTAATCAGGATGCCACAGCATACGTTGCGATGGTTAAGCAGATTTTCCAAGATATTCCTGTTAGATATAATGAAGCAGCATTCAGGGAACTTTTTGAAAATAAGACGGTAACCTTGAAAGAATTAAAGGACCTTCAACCTAAGCTCATTTCCTGGGGATCGGTTGTAAATGTACACCCGGCAGATGATGGTGGGGTTAAGCTTGGCATTGTTAAGAGCTATGTGGAAGCTACTGTAGCTCCACGGATCCAGCAGGAGGAAGCTGCTCGAGTGGCTGCTGAAAAATTAGGGCGAGCCGAGGAACAAGAGCGTGCTCGCATCGCAGAGCAGCAAAAAGCAGAGGAAATGAGAGCAGCTCAGCCAAAAGCTGATGCAGCAGCCCAATCGAACGCTCTCGTTGCAGGCGCACACAGTGCTCCTAAGACAGCGACAGTGACTGTGACTGTACAATTGCCAGCAGCTCCTGCGGCTGCGCAGCCGGAATCTCAGTCTACACCACAGCACCTCCGTCCGCTTACTCCTTCAGAACAAATGCGTAAGAACTTCAACTATGGTTGGAGTTCAGCTACTGCGCCACGACAAGAGTTGGATACATATGTTGAACCTACCTCTCCCTCGAAGCCAACGAGCACCTGGTTCCTTGGAGGTATATAATAACTGACTTAACATGTAAGATAATTACAGTAGGTATAGTTTTAATAAAATCAGCGCCGAGAGATGTCTCGGCGCTTTTTCTTTTTATGATAATTGGGAACACTCAATATTATACCCGCGCACACTACGTGCTTTACAAACTGACAAGAAGACGGCATAAATATTTTTTACAGCCACAGGGGGAAAGCACATGCCGAATTATCACACCTTTAGTTGGTCCCAGTTTGAAGAGGACACAAAACAGCTTGCAGAAAAACTAGGCGCTCTTAATAAAGAATGGACTACGATTGTCGCAATTGCTCGCGGGGGCTTGGTTCCTGCGGCCATTATTGCCCATTTGTTTTCCATTCGCCATATCGAAACGATCTGCACGATTAGCTATAACGACGACACCCTAGAGCAAGAATCGCTCAAGATTCTCACGGAATTCAGTAGCGAGAGCGACAACATACTGGTCATCGATGACCTGGTGGACTCCGGTAAGACCTTTAAACTTGTGCGGGAAATGCTACCCAACGCGCACTTTGCCTGCGTATATGCCAAGCCAACGGGAATTCCAACCACAGACACTTACTTCAAACTTTTCAGCCATGACACATGGCTTGTGTTCCCATGGGAAGAACAAGTGGAAGAAAGCGACGACGTATCAGTCGTCGCCTGATTTAAGAGCCGCCAAGAAAGCGCTTTGAGGGATTTCGACGTTACCGATGTTTCTCATGCGCTTCTTACCCTTTTTCTGCTTGTCCAACAGTTTACGCTTACGGCTAACGTCACCGCCATAACACTTGGCCAGAACGTCTTTTCTCATAGCCGACACCGTTTCACGGGCAACGATCTTGCCACCAATAGCCGCTTGAATAGCGATTTTGAATAGCTGCCTCGGGATCAAATCCTTCAGTTTGGAACACAGGATTCGTCCGCGCTTTTCAGCTTGGGCCTTGTTGACGATAATGGAAAGCGCATCCACAGGCTCTGAGTTCACAAGTATGGACAGCTTCACCAAATCACCTTCACGGTATTCATCCAGATGGTAATCAAAGCTCGCATAACCGCGGCTGATGGATTTCAGGCGATCATAAAAATCAAAAACAATTTCATTAAGGGGTAGCATGTAAACAACCATAGCACGACTGCCCACATAGGTGAGCTCGACCTGTTCACCACGACGATCGGTACAAAGTGTTAAGATGGGACCTAAGTAATCGTCAGGAACCAGAATGGTAGCCCGAATCCAAGGCTCCTCAATGTGATCGATACGCACCACATCAGGCATATCTGCGGGATTGTGAAGCTCAAGCAAGTCACCATTAGTCAGGTGAATTTTGTAAACCACACTGGGCGCGGTGGTTATCAGATCAAGGTCGAACTCACGCTCAAGACGTTCCTGAATAATTTCCAAGTGCAAAAGACCCAAAAAGCCGCAGCGGAAACCAAAGCCCAGCGCCGCTGATGTTTCAGGCTCGTAATGGAAGCTGGCATCATTTAAATGCAGACGCTCAAGGCTTTGACGTAAGTGTTCGAACTCACCCGCATCTATAGGGAAGAGACCGCAAAAGACCACAGGAACGCTAGGATTAAATCCTGCCAAAGGCTCCGTAGCCGGGTCGCGGTCATCGGTAATCGTATCACCCACATTACAGTCGGCCACGAACTTGATGCTGGCTGTAATAAAGCCAACTTCACCTGGGCCCAGCTCATCAACGTTTTCACGTTTTGGGGTGAAAATACCCACCTGCTCCACTTGATAGCTGGAACCTGTCGACATCATGCGAATTTTCATACCCTTGCGCATGATGCCGTCTTTAACGCGCACCAAGATAATCACGCCTAAGTATGGATCATACCAGCTGTCGATCAGCAATGCCTTTAAAGTTGAATCCTTATTCCCAGTAGGAGGAGGAAGCAATGTGACGATCGCTTCCAGCACATCCTCAATTCCTATGCCGGATTTAGCCGAAACCAACAGGGCCTGGCTAGCATCGAGACCAATGACATCTTCGATTTGTTGCTTAATCCGATCAGGTTCTGCTGCCGGGAGATCGATCTTGTTGAGAACAGGAATAATCTCGTGATTGTTTTCCAAGGCCAAATAGACGTTAGCCAGTGTTTGGGCTTCGACACCTTGGCTAGCATCCACGACCAACAAGGATCCTTCACAGGCAGCCAAGCAGCGGCTCACCTCGTAGGTAAAGTCCACATGTCCAGGGGTGTCCATCAGGTTCAACTGATAGGTTTGCCCATCGTGGGCCTTGTAATTCAGGCGCACCGTTTGTGCTTTGATGGTTATACCGCGCTCCCGCTCGATATCCATTGTATCGAGCATTTGCGTTTGCAGTTCACGTTTTTCAATTGCGCCGCATTTCTCAATCAAGCGATCGGCCAGGGTAGATTTACCATGGTCGATGTGGGCTATGATTGAAAAGTTACGTATTCGCTCTAAAGGCATTGTCATGAGCGTAATTCACCACCAGTTAAAGATTTCACTTGTTCAACAATTTTATTGGATAGGGACGTCAGCATCTCTTCCGTCATCGTTCCCTCTTTAGGTTCGATGCGCACGGAAATAGCCAGCGATTTTTTACCTTCCCCTAGATTTTTACCTTCATATACATCGAAAAGACGCACCTCAGATATAATATCCTTGCCTGCTCTTTTCACCGCTGTTACCAGATCTTGAGCCGCCACATTTCTTTCGACGATAAACGCGAAATCGCGCTCTACAGGCTGGTAAGGCGAAAGCTCAAGAACACCTTTTTTAGTGTCCTTGGGGATTGGCAATTGCCCAAAATACACCTCGAATCCAACGATCTTAGGATCAATCTTCATCTCGCTGAGGATTTTGGGATGAATCTCACCAAAAGCAGCCAGCTTATTTTTAGGGCCTAAACTCAAGTAACCTGAACGGCCAGGATGATAATAATCGGGACCAGGAGAGATCACGGTCAACGCATCCGTATCCAAGCCACAGGCTTTAAGAGTAGTGATAGCATCGGCCTTGGCATCATAAATATCCACATCTCGTGGCGGAGCCGCCCAGTGCTTAGGACCAGACTTGCCGGAGCGAACGCCTGTGACGACCATCAACTCGCCATCCTCGCCAATATCTGTAAATTGCTTGCCGACCTCAAAAAGATTAACGTCATGCTGATCCCGGTCATGATTTCTCTGCACCGCGTTGATAAGATTGGGCAACAAGGAAGGACGCATATCTGATAGTTCGCTGCTCAGCGGGTTGACCAACTTAATGGCCGGATTGCCGCCGCCAAACATCTTTGCAGTTTTCTCATCCAAGAAGGACAAAGTCAAAGCCTCATGCAGACCCTTGGCACACAAAGCGCGTCGAACCTGCCAGCCCCACTTTTGGCGGGTGCGTGAACCAGGATAGCTCTCATAGTCAGCGTTGGGCGTCTCGTGGGTAAGGGGCTCTCGCGGGATATGGTCATAGCCGTAGACACGGATGATTTCTTCCACAATATCTTCTTCAATAGTCAAGTCATGACGCCAGGTTGGAACCTTCACTTGCCAGCTATCACCCTTATTTTCGACAATCATTCCTAAAGCTTCCAAAATCGAGCAAGCCTTATCTAAAGGCACGTCCGTGCCAATCATTTCCTTAATACGTTTGGGTTGGAAAGCAATAACAGGCATCTCAGGCAGCGGTAGGCCAACGGAGGCCAGTTCACTGGCCTGACCACCACAATGGTCAAGGATGAATTGGGTCGCGATTTTCTGAGCGACGAAAGTCATGTTCACATCCACACCGCGCTCAAAACGCTGGCGCGCATCGGTGATGATATTAAGCTTTCGTCCGGTTAAGGTGATGTTGATGGCATCAAAAATCGCACATTCCATCAGTACGTTCTTGGTATCCATCGTACAACCTGAATCTTTACCACCGATAATGCCACCAACCGCATGGGCGCGAGATTGATCAGCAACAACGGTCACAGACTCATCGAGCTCATACTCCAAATCGTTAAGGGCTAAGACTTTCTCGCCCTTCTTTGCCTGTCGAACCATCAGGTTGCCATCAAGGGTATCTGCGTCGAATACGTGCATGGGACGTCCGAGCGCCATAGACATGTAGTTGGTTATATCTACCAGCGCCGAAATGGGACGCAAACCCACAGAGCGTAAGCGATGCTGCATCCAAGCCGGGCTTGGGCAGTTCTTGACGCCCTGGATGTACACACGGGTAAACAGGGTACAAATATTTTTAGTTTCGTCTGCAATGACCACATCGATTGGGCTTTTCACCGCAGGTTGAATCTCTGGAACAGCAAAGGATTTGAGGGTCCCAATCCCTGTCGCAGCCAGGTCTCTGGCAATACCGTAAATACCAAAACAATCGCCCCTGTTGGGCGTAATCTCGATATCCAGAACAGGATCGCTCAGACCAGCATAGTCCACATAACGAGCACCCACCGGCGCATCTTGAGGCAGGTCGATAATGCCACCTTCCGGGCAATCTTCATCCACGCCAAGTTCAACGGCCGAACACAACATGCCTTGGCTTTCAACGCCTCGGATACTGCCGAGTTTTATTTTCATGCCATTGGTGGGAATGGTAGAGCCTATAGGGGCGAGCACTACCTTCATCTGATCATGAACATTCACGCCGCCACAAACAATCTGCAGGGTTTCCTTGCCAGTATCAACGGTACACACATTGAGGCGATCCGCATCAGGATGTTTTGTGGCCGATACAACATGAGCAATGGTAAATTCTTCCAGGCCATTGCTGTTATCAATGACGTCGTCCACCACCAAACCCAGCATGCTGAGTTGTTCCACGATCTGCTCCAAGGAAGCCTTGGTATCCAGATATTCTTTCAGCCATGACAATGTAATCTTCATGAGGTTAGCCTTCGTTTGTCGTTAAAGCTTGCACGAACGGGAAGCCATGATGGCGCATCCAGCGTACGTCAGAATCATAAAAAGAGCGCAAGTCGGGAATGCCGTATTTCAACATTGCCGGCCGTTCAATGCCCATGCCAAAGGCGAAGCCCTGGTATACATCCGGGTCAATGCCGCCATTGCGCAAGACCTGGGGATGCATTAGGCCACAGCCCAAGATTTCCAGCCACTCGTCGTTGCCGCCAATGGTGATCTTTTCCTTGGTGCGGGTGCAACCAATATCCATCTCCGCGGATGGCTCTGTAAAGGGGAAGAAACCTGGCCGGAAGCGTGCCGAGAGGTTTTTGACCTCGAAGAAACGCTCGCAGAATTCGATCAAGCAACCCTTCAGGTGAGCCATGTTAATGTTCTTGTCGATAACCATACCTTCAATTTGGTGGAAGTTTGGTGTATGAGTCGCATCTGATTCGTTACGATAGGTTCGCCCGGGCGCAATAACACGGATAGGCGGCTCCAAACGCTGCATGGATCGAATCTGGATGGGGGATGTTTGTGTCCGCAATAACATCTGCGTACCATCGGCCGCACGAGGTAAGTAAAAGGTATCCGATTCCTGACGGGAGGGATGCGTTGGCTCAATGTTCAGTGCAGAAAAGTTGAGGTGCTCGTTTTCTATATCGGGACCCTCGGCAACCGTAAACCCCATGTCCCGGAAGATGGCAATCATCTCGTAGAGCGTTTGTGTATAGGGATGTATCCGGCCCTCAGGTGTCTCACGAATGGGCAGACTGGCGTCCAATGACTCGGTTTTGAGCCGTTGATCGATTTCCTGTCCTTCAAGTAAGGCCTTACGCTGCTCCAGGGCTGCAACGACGATCGTACGGAGATCATTGTACTCTTGCCCCTTAACGCGGCGTTCTTCCGGATCCAGTGCGCCCAAGGATTTCATGAGCACAGATATGCGCCCATGCTTGCCCAATTCGGCCACACGCAAATCTTCCAAAGATTTTAAATCCTGTGAGTTTTCCAGATTGCTAAGTATCTCAGATCTTAGCGTTGATAAGTTTTCCATGGCATATTTCTATCGTTACTATTCACGTCTTGCTCAGTTCTATCAAAGAAACGCAAGAGTTTCCACAGAAATTCCTTAACACCCTACTTTAATAATTGATTATATAGGCTAGTAAGGCCCATGGGCCAACGCCTTTACACCTAGAATGCGTTTATTGGGTCGTGGAAACGACATGGGTAGGCGTTAGCAAATTCAGCCCTCTTGAGCTGTTTTTCCATGTCTGCCATTGTTGTTGCCAAAAAGGCAACTGGTTGATACAATTAGACTCAAGGATACAAAAAAGGAGAAAACTATGCATGATGTTTTGGAATTTCTGAACACCTATTTCACACTAATTCTTTCCGCAACCTTCATCATATTCCTACTATATTTAGGCTCCAGATCCAGAAAATCTTTTGATACACAGGCCAAGGCTTATGAAAAACATGATTTATCGCTGGAACGACAGCTGAAAGGTCTTGAGATGCAGGAGGAAGCTTTGAAGAATTTAAAAGAAAGTAATAGGCTATTGGCTGAAATACTGCAGGCGCTGAAAAAATAAATCTAAGAGCTCTTTTCTCCTAAGATAGCTTCTCTCGAAGCTACATATATATGATGGGTCCAGACATTACTAGGCTTCAATCAGAATTAGCGCATATGATCGGTGCATAACAGAAATTTTTATGCACCTAATAGCTGCGAGAAAACATGCCTACAACTTCAATATGGTTGGACCATAAAAACTGGTCCACAGGAGTCGTTGAGATTAAGTGATACCCGCCCTGTATCAGGATCTTCGCGTCGCGAGCAAACGTTCTTGGGTCGCAAGATACCATCGTGACCACTGGGATTTTGCATAAGGCAAGCGCTCTACATTGCTGCAGGGCACCAGCACGGGGCGGATTTATAACCGCGAAATCGTAAATATCAAGTTCTTTTGCTGCTATAGGATCCTCAAACAAATTACGACAACAGGTTCTTATAGCCCTTTGGCTTTTGTTTTTGGCCCGCTCCAGTGCACTCGAAAGAGACAGAATCCAGCTCGAAAGCATCCACTTTTGCGATCGTCGACAAAGGCAGGGTATATGTCCCACGACCACAAAACAGATCTACGGCTCGTTTTATAGAACTTGGAGCTGATTCTAAAACGAGCTGGGTCAGGATCTTATCGGACAGATCACTGGCCTGCATAAAGCCATCAGCATCCGTTTCAACAGCAACGTCCCCATAGGTTAGGTAGGGCTGCCGGAAGGTAACGATGGGTTGTGTGTCATTCTTATATTTATAGGATATTCGAGCCAAATTATAGCTTCGAGCAAATTCAATAAGGGCTTCTGTTTGCTCGAATTCTAAGGCTTTCACCCCTTCAATCATCAAAAGAATATCAATCCCCGAATCGGTCATCGCTATGAATAGATCGGCCTTTTGTTTGTTATGAAGAACACGCTTGAGGCAAACTCTCAACGGTGAAAAAAGAGCCTCTATCTCAGGCACCACCAGCGGGCAAACGGAGATATCCACAATGTTGTGGCTTTTGATTTCATGATAGCCCAGATGGATTTTGTCTTGAATGCGAGCAGCTTTGAGATTACAGCGTCTGCGACTATGAGGAGGAAATAGAATAGGATCATGGACCGCCACTTCGATGCCCAGGTGAACGAGCGCGCGGACTACAAGCTCTTTCTTATAGGCACCATATGCCTCAGCAGACAAGTGCTGTAAAGCGCAACCTCCACAGACCCCAAAATGAGGGCATGCTGGCTCAACTAAATCAGGAATGGAATTGTTAATGTTAGTCATCCTAGTAGTTACAAAAACGCCCCATAATATCGATTATGGGGCGTTTTTTGTAAAGGATATTCTATGCATAAGGCTTTTCGAGATATACCATCAGCTTATCTTCCCGTAATTTAGTCAGATCTTTTGCAACCTCATGCTCAACCTTGGACAATATGTGTGGCGCCAACAGCTTCCGCAAGTCTCCCAACGTTTGGGGTGGCGCTATCAAAACGAGGCTTGCCAAATCGGCTTGGTCGACATTTAGAAGGTTTGCGATCACTCTGAGAAACTGCTCTTTTTCAACGCGATGAACATCACTGTGTGGTGCATAGGTGCGCGTACTCGAGGCAACCTTAATTCGGCCTGGCTTGTCTGCCCCCATGTCCACCGCCACCATCATTTCTTTTCGCTCGTAGACCGGGCCCAAAAGTTCAAGTTTCTGACCATTCTTTTCCATAAGCCGCGCAACACAGCTATCTGCAACCAACACCAAATGTTTTCCCATGGTAAATCTCCTGTGAACTAACTCGTTGAAAAGATAGACTTGCATTGCCACACTTTCAGAATATCATCCATATATTGCCAAATGGTTAAAATTAGGAACAAATGGAACCATCTGGTTTGTTACAAAAAACTGAAGAAAATTGAAGATGCCTCTTGCTTACGTCTCCGCCTTTTGTTAGAAGAACCAGTAGGCTATATAAAACGAATGTAATTCATGCACGACTCACTGCATCAGTTTTTGATCAAAAAGCTCATACCGATTCAGGTAGCGGGCATCGATATTTCGTTTACGAATTCCTCCCTATTTATGTTCATTGCCATAGGCTTGGTCATGACCTTTCAGGTCTTGGGCACCCGTCAGAAGGCGCTGGTGCCTGGTCGTTTTCAGTCCATGGTGGAGATGTCCTACGAATTCATCGCCGGCATGTTGAAAGATACCGTCGGTGTTGAGGGTCTTCAGTACTTTCCTTTTATCTTCTCGTTGTTCATGTTTATCCTGGTCGCAAATCTCCTGGGCATGATTCCCTACGGGTTCACGGTAACTAGCCACATCGTAGTAACGTTTGCCCTAGCGATGCTGGTGTTTATCACCGTCACCATTATTGGCTTTGCGCGCCATGGCCGGAAGTACTTCCGTCTATTCTTTCCCGAAGGCGCCCCGTTGGCTGTGGCACCCATTCTGATTCCCATCGAGATTATATCCTATTGTATGCGGCCCATCACTTTGTCGGTTCGTCTTTTTGCTAACATGTTAGCAGGTCACGTCATCCTTAAAGTGTTTGCGGGCTTTACCATTGCGTTGGGCATATTCGGCGTGGCTCCAATTGCATTAAACATCGCCGTGACGGGATTTGAGTTTTTTGTGGCTTGTATACAAGCCTATATTTTTACGATTCTGAGCTGTTTGTACTTGCATGATGCGGTGCATATGCACTAAAGCAGTTAGGATGGTCGTGATTAGTTTATGGTACGGACGGCATTTTTAAGTTGGATCTATAAAAAAGGAGAATAAAAATGGAAGTAGCTGCGGCTAAAATGATTGGTGCGGGTCTTGCGATGATCGCGTTGCTGGGCGTTGGTATTGGTATCGGAAATATTTTCGGCAATTTCATCAGCTCGATCGCTCGGAACCCTTCTGCACAACCGGAAATGTTTAAGATGAGCCTTATCGGCGTTGCATTTACAGAAGCCATTGCCCTCTTTGCTTTGGTTATCGCAGTTCTGATTCTGTTTGGATAAGTAGCAGATGCCACAGCTAGACGTCAGTACGTTTCCGTCCCAGCTTTTCTGGCTATTCATATGCTTTACGAGCCTCTACGTCTTTACGGTGCGGGTAACAATGCCGCGGATAAACGGTATCCTTGAGGCCCGCCGCCAGCGTATCGAAAGTTCGCTGAGCCGCGCTGACGAGCTGAAGGCCCATGCGGAGCGGGTACGTCAGGAGTTCGAGGCCTTCTTGGCTACCACCAGGAGTAAAGCCCACGAGGACGTGATGCAAATGATCCACAAGGTAACCGTGACCAGCTCTCAGAAAAAAAAGGACATGAACGCACTCGTGGTCTCGCGGATACAATCCGCAGAAGAACGCATCACCAAACAAAAGCTACTGGCTATGGATGGTATTAAAGTTGTTGCCGAAAATACGGCCATAGAAATGGTTGAAAAGCTCCTGCAACAGAAGATCGATGCTAAATCTGCGGGCGATATCGTGAACAAACTATTCAGCCAAAAGGTGGCCTGATGTTTCAAACTTCCACATTCTGGTTCCTGGTTTCATTCGTTTTATTCTTCATCCTTTTTGGCCGAACCATTTGGGCTAGTGTTCGGAGTGGTCTCGATGATCGTGCAAAACGCATCGAAGGAGACATCCAAGATGCCATGCGCATGAAAGAACAAGCCCAGGAATTGCTAGAACAAATCAAAGTTAAACAGCTCGAATCTGGCAAGCACGCGGAGTCTATTATCAATCATGCGAAACTCGAAGCGGAACGCCTGCGTTCGGAAGCGGCTCAAGAACTGGATGAGTATATGAAGCATCGCGAACAGCTGCTAGAACAAAGGATCGACTTCGCTGAAAAAGAAGCCATAAAAGACATCCGCGATACAGCAGCAAAAATGGCAGTCGAAGCCTCCGAGAAGATCATGAAGAAAGTCGTCACCGACAAGGTCGACGGAGAAGTGGCCGACCGCGCGATTGGCGAACTTGCCGCCATGAACGCAAAATAGGGCCGAGAGCTCCTTCTTCAAGGGAAGATATAAGCCCCACAGCCATCATTGCGAAAAGCTGTGCTAGGCACGACGCCATCTGGTAACCAAAAAGGGTGACGGGTAGACTAAAGCCACCCGACCCCCTCATTACGAGAAGCGCAGCTTCGTGGCAACTCAGTGCGGTGCCCCGGACGACCTCACTGGGTTGGCGCCGCGCTACGCACAGCACCTTGCGAGGACGGAATGGGGGTTTTCCTTTTCGTTTTTAGCACCGAGCTCATCAGAAAGATTCATCATATACGGATACGGAGCGTTAAGCCCTCCGTTATTTTCCGTAGGCAGTCACAAAATCGGACAAATTAAAAATACCCGGACCAACATTTCGTGCTTGCTCCCGAGAGGATAATATCTTACAAATGCTACAAACGTATCAAATTTTATTAAGGAACCTCCAATGACTGCGCAAACGACCGATGCTAAATATACAGATTTTATAACCTCTCTCGAGAAGGATGCGTTTATCATTCTGCTCCAGACTGACGACGGCCTTGCCAGTTGTGCTTCTAATACTTACGTCAACAAAGACGATGAAGAGCCAATCACGGTTATCCCTGTTTGGTCTTCAGGTTATTCCAAAGAAGCCGAAGCGAACCTCACAGGCGAGTGGGCCGAGTATGAGGCCGTCGAGCTACCCATGGAAGTATTCCTGACAGAGCTACTGCCCTATCTGGCACAAGAAGGCGTGTTCATTGGAATCAACTGGGGCCCCGACTTGGATGGTTTGGAAATAGATCCTATCGATATCTTCCGTGACCTAGGATTGCTAGAAGAAGACGATGAAGAAAATCACAAAACACCCCAGAATGACGCATAAATTCTGAGACCCGTAAAAAAAGCCCCGCAAGATTCTTGCGGGGCTTTTTGCTAGTCTATAATGCATAATCCAGTTCATTAACGCCTATTTGTTCTACTTCCTATCCAACCACGCTTGCTTAGGATTGAAGGATGCACGAACATTTCCTATTCCACGACCAACTGCATATTGGATCGCATCATCCGTTGAACCCGAGTCCTCACCGTGAGCTCTGCTCAAATCGTCACCGCGAGCTCTTTTATAAAGTGGTTGAGCACTCCGAAACCCTTCAGGTACGATATTTTCCAAGTTCATAGGTTGATCTATGGGCGGATCAATGAGAAAGTCTTTTTCGGCAATAAATTCTCTTATTTTCAATTCTGCCTCACATGATTGGCTCAACCAACCGCTGTGGTACCCTTGAGTCTTTAGAAGCGTATCGTATCGAGCCTTCTCGGCCCTCAGTTTACATATTTGAGCTTCTATCTCTTCAACTTTAGCTAAAAAAGCAACGCCTTCGGCAAGACTTGCTTGTAATCCAGCAGTCTGATCGACAGTGAAAGTAGAAGACGGCCGTCGACTGGAAGCTGCAGAATCGGAGGAATTATATGATGCCTCCCGGAGAGAGTTGAGAAATGCAGCCGCCTCAGCTTCTTCCATCACCTTAGACTTCTTGGCAACAGCAACTTGGCTGGGCGCATTTAAGTCATCACGTTCATTTTTCGACGCAGAAGCGGAATATTGCCCCGCCGTTAAAACGAGAAACGAAGCAGCTGTGACAATTCCTACTATAGTCTTATTCATAATAAACTATCCTATTATAATAAATTTAAGAACACACACGTCTCCTTTAAAATAGGCAAAAAAGGATGCTATTTAGAGGTGACTTTACATACTTATAAGACTACATCTTGATAATGTCAAGAACTACAGCAATCATTATTTATTTCCACTTCATTATTTTCCTAATAAAACTGCAACAACATTCCTCAACAGGATGTCCACACATCCATTTCTACCCCGCCTAAATCGTGGGATAATACGTATAAAACATCCCATTCCGGAATCTGGGTTGAAAGAAAAAGGACCCCATCTAATGTGCGCTCGCAAGGAAAACCCATGTATGCAATGAAAACCGTATGTTTTTTTGCTTGAAAAACACGGGTGATGTGGTAACACTTACGAGATATAAGATATAATTGTAGGTGAATGTAATGTTTGAAAAAAATATTTTGATTGCTGCGCTAGTGACGTTGCTGTCCTTTACGGCACATGCCTCAGAAGAGCATGTTACCCAACCCCCTCGTAACGTCATCAATTGCATTGGAAATACGGATGCTTTGCAGAAATACCTAAAAGAACATTTGCCATTATCGAATCCAGAAGTAGATGGCCCTAGAGGAGATTTTTACGCTCTTCCACCCGAAATAAGAAAGAATATCTGGGAATATCTCGATGAGCGATCTATCGCTCTTTTAGGAGAAGACCTCTTTGTTGATGATCAATCTTTCTATGTTATAAAAAAGTCAGGCCCTCTTCCTACACCCAAGCCAGCCAGTGCCGAATACTTAATCCAAATAGTGCCATTCTTGTTATCTATAGAGGACTTAAGAAATGTTTTTATAGTGAAGACCAAAGAAGGGAAGAGCATATATATACCAAATTATACCACTTATAGCGGGAGTTACCCCCCCTCCCTCCCTCTTGGGGCTGGTTATCGTAATATGCCGGCAAGCACAGGGCTTATCAGTTATATAAACTCGATGGTTAACCCTGAAGTTTACAAAGAAGAAGGCATATTAGGCATTCAGGCTACGTTTCTCGTTTTGAGTCCACTAAAAATGGTCAATTGGGGTAAAATATTGCATGACCGTTATTATTTTTCTCATTCCGTGGAAGTGAAAGAAGATGTGCATGGCCTCCATACTTATAAGGGAAAATATAGCATAACTTGCTTGAAATCAAAGGTTGCTGAACATCTTGAGAAAATTTGCCGAGAAGTCCTTTTAAGCTGTAAAAATAATCAACTAAAAGACCTCATTAACTCAGCGATTGTGGCCATGAGAATGAATAAGTTCCCACGTACAATTGAAGATGTGAGAGAAGCTGCTCGCGCATTAATTAATATCAGATTTTTCAAGTATTTCGGCATGCCCCTCGCTCAAGATGAGAAACCTCTTGAAGTAGTCAGAGCAATTCTTTATGAGCTGAGGTTTGGGCCCAGCCACAGATTAGCCAGTGGTCATGGGCATAAATTCGAAATACCTATAAATGATGCTTTTAAACGAACACCTGAAGAAAAAACCGCTGATTTCCACTTGTATCGTAAAGTTATAATACACGCGCTATTAAATTTGAAAATAAGCGAATCAGATTTATTCTGTCAAGGTTATGTATTTTATTATTTAGACAATAAGCCAGCTATCATCGATGATGAACAGGCAGAATTATTCGTCGAATATGGTTATCTTGATAGTATATTTAATTAACCTTGGTTCTTTTTATTTATTTCGATTCTGTAAAAAATTGTTCTAGTGTTTCTATGTTTGCAAATACAGGACCGCCATATTCTTTAGCCAAGGTTTGAGCATCAATATCTCCATATAAGTCCTTTATACTGGCATTAACACCGCGATAAGGTTCGCCCATTACAAAAACATCCTGTAAGATTTTGGACATAAAATATGTTGGATCAAGGATATGGTAAACTCTTTTTCCTAGAGTTTTGGATGCATGTGCAATAAATCCGTGAAACATCAAAGAAAGGTTTTTATGATTACCATACAAGATTTCATGTGGTGGCTTGAATATTCCTACAACGTTAACATATTGATTCAGCTTACTTTCCTCAACATTATGGAAGGATGCAGACACAAGCAATACGAGATCACGGTTTGAGGTATAGGCCTTCTCAATATCCATTTTGTATTCATGACGTGCAGAACCTGAGTACCCAAAATCTCTGTAATCTGTTATGGGGTCTGTTGATATCCATGCGAACATATCTTGGCCAGGTCTTTCCACATGATTTGCGCCTGATTTAATGGATTCCACTGCCCTATATAACTTCCCTAAATCACTTTTGCTACCGCATACGTATTCTACAAAGTTTGTTTTCTTTTCTATTGTATCCAAGCCAGACTCATTATATACGTCCAATGCAACAGAATCTAAGAAGGCAGATTGCCCAAATTGCCTGCAGTTACCTAGAGCATAAGAAATGGCTTCCCTCAAGCTTTTATTATTAGAAGCACCTACATTGAAAACGAAATCTCTAAATGAAGTGATTGACTCAGGTTTATTCTGTAACGCAAAATGCAGTGTTTGACCATCAACGCTCTTGCTGGCTACAAATAGGCCAGGTTTAATTTCTTGCACTGGTTCATAACTTGATTGTGCATGGTTGGTAAAAAACAGCATAACTAATAAAACAAATTTATAAATATAACTAATCATATTCAATTCCCTAAACAACTTTATTCTGAAACAGGCGTATTATTAAATAAATACTCATATGTCTTATATATGCATTCCAACCATTACTGTCAAGTTATATATGACAGTTAACATAATCCATGATATACAGCCCCACTTCATGCGGTTTTAGGACGTAAGCAAAATTTGTGGCTATTTGAAGGCGATCTTGAATGGGACGGAAGTTCTGTCAACACCGTCGGCAGTTTTATATCTGCGACCGTTCACTAGTACTACAGAGAAGGCACAAACCTACCCAACCAACCCCAATTCAACCAACTTCTGCTTCAACACCAACATATCATGCCAAGCCACCCGCTTCTGACCCGGAGACCTCAACAGATAAGACGGATGATAAATAGCAAAAGACTGAACGCTGGCCGTCCCACCAGGTGTCTTATACTCATGCCAGCTGCCACGCAGACCCGTTATGCCTGTTGCTACATTCATCAGGGACTTAGCTGCCACCCCGCCGATCATCACGATGACCGCTGGCTGGATCAGCTCAATACGGCGTTCCACGAACGGCATGCACATAGCAATTTCTTCAGGCGTCGGATTACGGTTGCCGGGAGGCCGCCAGGGAATGATGTTGGTGATGTAATAATTAGAGCGATTCAACCCAATACACGCCAACATCTGATCCAGCAACTTGCCACTGACACCCACAAACGGCAGACCTTCACGATCCTCGTCTGCACCGGGCGCTTCGCCAATCAGCATGATCTTGGATTCTGGATTGCCATCCCCAAAGACCATCTTGTTAGCAACCTTTTTAAGATCACAGCCATCGAAGTTTTCCATGATCTGCCGCAAATCGGCAAGAGACTGAGCCCGCTGCACTAATTCACGCACGGCACTAACCTGGACATCTTTTTGAGCCGGCTGAGCGCCGGTAACGACGGGTTTTTTCTTCAAGGTTTGAACTGGCTCGTCGATCAATTGACTGGGGTTCGATGCGGTTAACACATCGTCACCAATTTCCTTCAACCACTTTACCAACGCTATCTTAGACATGGTTAATTTTCTGATTGTTGTTCATTTGCATTTTGGACAGGTACCGGTTTAGCTCAAGTAATATTTTATCGGTGGTAGCCTCAGGCGAGCTTCCAGTACAATCTACCTGGATGACCGCCCTGGAATAGAATGGCGTATATCTGTCCAACAGATCTTTCAGCTCTCGCTCAATATCACCTTGATGGAACTGGGGCCGATGATCGCGCCGCTCTAAACGAGGCAGAAGCGTTTCGGCTTCCGCCTTCAACCACACGGAGATACCATTCTCCTGAATCTGTTTGCAGCTTTCCTCGTCCGTAAACGCTCCACCACCGGTGGCAAGAATATGCGGCTTCTCACTGAGCAGACGTCCAATTACCCGACGCTCCACATCCCTGAAAGCTGACTCACCGTATA
>CAWAEF010000007.1:0-20244 GCA_963780985.1 uncultured Alphaproteobacteria bacterium | reverse complement strand
TTTTTTTTTTGCCTGCTTCTTGGTTAGAATTCTCGTATTGCTAAGACGCATCACAACGCGCTCGATATGGACTTGTTCTTGCGCATCGCGCCGGAGTTGTATCTGAAGCGGCTGGTGGTGGGCGGGCTCGATCGGGTGTATGAGATCAACCGCAACTTCCGCAACGAGGGCGTGAGCACGCAGCACAATCCCGAATTCACGATGCTGGAGTTCTACCAGGCCTACGCGAACTACCACGACCTGATGGATCTGACCGAGGAGCTGATCGAGTTTGTGGCCATGGAAGTGAACGGGACGACGATTCTTCCGTCTGGCGAGACGGACGAGCAAGGAAATCCGATTCCGCGGCTCGATCCGGAAGGGCAGCCAATTGATCTGGCGAAGTGGCGACGGCTAACGATGCGCGAGGCGATTATCGAACACTGGAATTTCGGGGCTTGGCGGGCGCCGACGCTTCAATCCCTTTCGAGCCGCGAAGGGCTTCTCGCGTGGCTTCAAGACATCGTAGAAGCCTTGGTCGAACCGTTGTCGGAGCCGCACAAGAACCCTCATCTGGCGCTGCTTGGAACCCTCGATCACATTTACGACCGATTGAGACCTGGCGCACTGACGCTAGGACGGGCGATTTACGAGATCTTCGAGGCTACCGCAGAGCCCAATCTCGTCCAGTTGACCATCATCTACGACTACCCGACCGAACTCTCTCCGCTCTCCAAGCAAAAGCCGACCGAGGCGGAATGGGAATACGCCTGCCGCGCGGGCTCGAAGACCCGATATTCTTTCGGCGACAATCCGGAGGATCTCGTTCGCTACGCGAATGTCTCGGATCAGGACCGGAAATCGCTGTGGCCGGACGAACATGCGACCCTCGCGGCATTCGACGAGGAGGGAAACCCAAAGACCGCCCCGGTCCCTATCCCGTTCCTGTCTGGTCGCGACGGCTATGCCTGGACGGCTCCGGTGGGCAGATTTCAACCCAACGCCTTCGGCCTGTACGACATGCACGGCAACGTCTGGGAGTGGTGTTCCGACTGGCACGACGATCTCTATTACGAGAAGACGCCGGTCGACGATCCGCAGGGCCCCGAATTTGGCGTGTGCGTGTTGCCCGCGGCGGCGGTTTCGACGACACGCCGGTTCATTTGCGCTGTGCCTATCGCGACGACGACGAGCCCTCGGACCGCGACTGCCACAACGGTTTTCGCGTGGTCTGGCCGGAGCGGTGATGCGCCCAGCCACGCGTGTCATTTCGCCGGGCGGAATTTGGGCACGCCGTGGATGTACTGCCAAAGTGCGTCGAACTGGCGCCCGGCGTCCCCATCCAAAATGGTCGTGGCAGCCGTGTGCTTGCGGTCGGCGGAAATCCGCAGCATCTTGGTCTGCGGATCGATCCGCAAAGGATCGAACAGATCCAGCGCTATAATAGTCGTACCGCAATCTCTCGGCGGTATACAAGAGCTGATCCCTTCGGCGCGATCTCCTGCGTGGCAGTCACGCTGTCCAAGCTGTGGCACTGGCGGCAATCCAACCGGGCCTTCAACGTCAGCAGACGGCCGGCTTCGATCATGGCCGGATCGTCGGCCGGCCCAGGGTCGTCGGAAGAGATCCCATGCTCGGCGGCCAATCCCCGCGTAATCAAGGCGGCATGAGCCGGAAACGCCGGCATGCGGGCTTTCAGCCACCCGCGCGATATCGATAGCCGAGCGTGCCCGCCAACAGCCGCTCGGTCCAAGGGGAATGCAGCTTTTCGTTGATCGGCCTGATAGTCCAACCCATTATCGGCTTTAAATTTCGCAATTATCGCCTTTTTAAGCTCAGGAATACCATCCACGGCTGTATACTTATGCTTACCCTCGTGAATTGCCTTAATCGCCCCCTCGCACACATGTTGGGGCGTTGGAAAATCGGGCTCGCCCGTGGCCAGATTCACCACATCCACACCCGCTGCAATTAATTCCTTAGCCTTTTGGTCAATGGCTAACGTAGGAGACGGCTTCACCGCCTGGACACGATCACTTAAAAAACTCATATGACACCTCAGATTTATCTAAAGCCAACATAGCAAACTTGAGGAGGTATAAAAAGGGGGATGTTCGAATATTGTAATAACGAGCGTGCCAGCCGAACGGCAATGACCCACACAACATTAACTATAACTTTTCCCTTCATTAACTCTTTTTTTACATTTCTCTGTCAATATTAAACTATAGGAGCTGTCGCTCAGATATAGCTTATTAAGATGGAAGGATACAGAGATGTCTAAAGGATTTTTTGGAACGATATTACTAGTTACTATCTTGTCGATATGCCCATTTGGCAGCGCTAGCGCCAATAGTCAGAGCCTTGGACTATATGAGCCAGGTAGCCATGGAATGGTTCTTACGCCCGCATTTGGGGGTGTGGCCCCAGAAGAACAGCAAGCAGCACCACCAGCGAAAACAGCGCCACCTGTGATAGCTGAAGAGCAATCGGTACCAAAAACCGCCCCTGCGGCTAAGGATACGACTATCGACCTCATTAAAACAGGCGCCACTAATTTCACCAAAGAAGTTGGCGGCGACATTGGTAAGTTTTTCACGGAAGTGAAGGATGGTTATCTTGATATCTATAATCAAGGCCTAGCAAAAGCCACACAAGAACGGAACGAATGGATAGCTGCGCACGGGGGTCAACAGCCTAGCGTGCTTAGAGACGTCTGGACTGGCTTCAAAAGCACATTTGTACCCTCTTTGACATTCTCATTCACAAAATGGGGCTGGCCAGCCATCAAGACTATATTTGGGATGGCAGCAAAATGATAAGATTGCAAGCTTGAAAGAAATCACTCAAAACGAACGACTTCGGAAGCATTCTTAAGCACCGATTTAGGGACTTCGAGCCCCAAAGCCTTAGCGGAAGTCGTATTAATATACAACTCACTCACCTCAGGCCCGGTTACAGGAATGTTGCCGGGCTTTTCGCCTGCCAGAATCCTTGAAACGATACGCCCTGCGAGCATGCCTTCTTGATAGTGGGTAAAGCCGATAGTTGCCAAGGCCCCCTGACGCACACCTTCAGGATCACTGGCAAATACGGGAATTTTCTTACCGTGATCATTCTCCAAGCAGGTCTTAACAATACTTGGGAAAGCAGCCGCCACCACGTTATCGAGAGGCGCATACAAGGCATCAACCTGAGGCACCAGACTGTGAACCGCTGAAATCACCTTGGTGGAGCTATCCACAACTTTCGTAATCACCTGAATCCCATAACTAGGAGCCAACGCTTGCAGTTGCTTTACTTGATAAACAGAGTTTGCTTCGCCAGAGTTATAAACCACACCCAGTTTGATATTCTTTTTGCCAAGCGTCTGCTGTATCAACGACAGCTGCTCTTTTAAGGGAGGCATATCAATAGTTCCGGTAATATGCTCACCAGGCTTCTCGAAACTTGCGATCAGACTCGCGCCTAAAGGATCCGTCACGGCTGAAAACACAATGGGAATGGCCTTATCCTTGTTGGCAGTCACCATCGACTGAGCAGAGGGGGTGGTAATAGCTAGTATTAAATCTGGACTAGCACCGACAAACTTTTGGGCAATCTGGTTAGCCGTCGCAATATTGCCATAGGCATTCTCGTAGATAATCTTCAGATTATGGCCTTCACGAAAACCCTGCTTTTCTAGCTGATGCTTAAAACCTTCTCTCACAGCATCCAAGGCCGGATGCGCAGTCACCTGCGTAATGGCGATCGTGACTTGTTTTTCCGCCGCATGTACAGGTACATTCAAAAACGAATAGATCAAGCTTAATACAAGCCATCCTTTATTTTTCATTTTATTGTCCCTGTGCATAAAATATTGTTATGTACATTTTGATCTATTTTTGGTATAAATGCAACCCCTCCCCTGAAAAAGGGCCTAAAGACACGATTTCATTGAGTAAGTTGACGGTCAGACATAAGAGTTATTGAGAAAGAGTTAAAGAAAGCCAACCATGGCGAAAGGGGAAGAACTCCCCAATGCCATAGCAGCTTAAATATAATCACTTTTTTTATTTTGACAAGCTTTTATTTTCCGTCAGCTTCCAGTTTATTCACAGGTGGCAATGTAATCTTCAGCTTATCCGCCACAGATTGATTTACCACTACCTTTCGGCCCTTGGCAAACTCCACCGGCATATCCGCTACGGATGCACCCCTCAGCACTTTTACCAGCATTTTGCCAGCCTGTCGTCCCAGCTCATACTGATTCGGACCTAAAGCCGCCAAAGCCCCACCCTTTTCAACCATGTCTGTGTCGCTTACATATACTGGCTTCCCGCCAGATTCAGCCACTTGTACAATACTGCCAAAGGCCGCCAGCGCAATGGCATCATTGTTGACGAAAAATGCATCTACCTTGTCCACCAGCTTCATGGCAGCCGAACTGACATCTGAGGTTTTAAGCGCGGGGGCAAAGACCAACTCAATCCCCATCTTTTGCGCAGACACCTTCATTTCATCATTGAGAGCCAGGGAATTAGCCTCGCCGGGACTGTAGATAATACCAAGACGTTTCAACCCAGGCTGAATCTTTTCGAACATGCGGAATTGCGGCTCCGATGGCGTTAGGTTGGACACACCCGTGGCATTGCCGCCAGGCCTTTCCAGTGAGTCAACGATCTCGGATCCCACCGGATCGGTTACGGAAGCAAAAAGAATGGGAATATCTTCGCCCTTAGCCGCAGACAGCGCCGCCTGCGTCACCATGGTGCCCAGGGTCACTATCGCATCGACCTTATTTCCAACAGCCTTCTGGGCAATCTGAGATGCAAGCCCTGCGTTTGCTTGGGCACTCTCATAGGTCCATATAAAGTCTTTGTCCGGCTGTAATCCTTGCGCGATGAGTTCATCGTAAATACCTTGACGAGATGCATCAAGCGCCGGGTGCTGAATGACCTGTATGACAGAGATTTTAAGGGGTTTGTGTGATTCTGAAAGGGAGGGTAAAGTAAAGAATAGAAGTGATAAAGCAATAGCAGTCGTAAATGTCTTAAGTGATCGTGAAATAAAGTCCTTCATAATTTAGTGCTCCAGTTTTAGATTGTATATATAGCGTTCGTTTCATAGTCATGCTCCTTGTATGATGTCGATGCATAAGTTCGCTCCTCTATGTTGACTTATTGACAGGTAAATTATCTCATTGAATTTGCGAGATTGCAATGTTAAAATTCGACCATGCTTAAATTATCACGTCGCGGATTAATGCTGGTTTTGTCCTCTCCTTCTGGCGCGGGCAAAACGTCTGTGTCTAGAGAGTTGTTAAAAACTGAGCCTGAATTGGCACTTTCCGTTTCATGGACGACACGCCCTGCCCGCCCGGGCGAGGTTGACGGCGACCATTATCATTTCGTCGACCATGACCAGTTCCATGATATGGTTGTCGCTGGCGAGTTTTTAGAGTACGCAAAAGTCTTCGGTCATTACTATGGCACCCCAAGGGCACCCGCGGAACAAGCGCTGGCCGCAGGCAAAGATATCCTCTTTGATATTGACTGGCAAGGCACCCAACAGCTCGCCCAAACCGCCCGGTCGGACCTGGCATCCATATTTATCCTGCCGCCCTCATGGAACGAACTAGAACGCCGCCTCCATAAACGCGCGCAAGATACAGAAGAAGCCGTACAATACCGCATGTCTCGCGCCCACGAAGAAATCAGCCACTGGGCCGAATACGACTATGTCCTGGTCAACGATGGCTTCGAACAAACAGTTCTGGATGTAAAAGCAGTCCTCCACGCCGAACGCCTCCACCGCAAAAGGCAGCTAGGCCTGCCGGAGTTTATTAAGCGGCTGGAGCAGTAGGAAGAGGATAGAATCCAGAAACCAGAATCCAGAAACAAGAATCCAGAAACCAGAAACCAGAATCCAGAAACAAGAAACCAGAATCCAGAAACAAGAATCCAGAAACCAGAAACAAGAATCCAGAAACCAGAAACCAGAATCCAGAATCCAGAAACCAGAATCCAGAATCCAGAATCCAGAAACCAGAATCCAGCAATCCAGAATCCAGAATCCGGAATCATTATTCTACCCCCCGCTGCCGTCATTCTGAGTGCGCCTCCGCGCAGCGGAGGAAGCGAAGAATCCAGCACATCTGCGTGAGCGTAGCGAACTCCTTATAAAAACCTGGCCCCATAAAGATATTTTGAGTTCGCTACGCTCACACATCTCTAAATGGATCCTTCCCTACCACCTGCTTCGCGGTCGTCCGTTTAGGATGACGGCTGCGGTGAACAACACTAACGATTCTGGATTCTATATTTCTGGATTCTGGATTCTGGATTCTGGTTTCTGGTTTCTGGTTTCTGGTTTCTGGTTTCTGGTTTCTGGTTTCCGGATTCCGGCCCCCCACCTCCAAAATTGTTCCTCCCTCACCTTTTTTCTCCTGACAATTTTTTTCTCCTTTAACATGTACTTATCAATATTAAGGAGAGTACATGTTTACATTTCACAAATGGCCTACAAGAAAAGCTACATCACGGCCCTCAGGCAGACCTAAAGGCAAGCCTGTTTATGGGCCAAACCGCCAGAAAACCGTAACGGTGATCGAGGATCTATATGAAAAGGGCATACTCAGCGATCACGAATACCAAGCCGCGCTTTGGTTCACCCGCACTTGGCATTTAAACCTGTCCGCTATCGAGGCGCCTCGGGTTAAAACAACCCAACTGGACCCTACACTGGTAAAAGGCAAAGTATGGTCCGATAATTTACTCAACAAAATCCAACAAGATTGGCAGTCGGTTGATAGCCTATTGAGAGCTCAAGACCGATTCACACGCCAAGCTATTGATCTAACGCTGTGTCAAAACCAACCGTGTAAATATGTTACGGAACTGAGGTGTTTTTTGAGAAATCTGGATAAAGTAATGAAAGCCTAGTTGCATAAAGCATCCACCCCGTGGATTGACTAATTATGGAATTATGCTAAATATTAAAGACATCTATAAGGAGAATAAGCCATGAAGAGCACCCTATCAATATCATTACTTGCAGGCCTTGCATCACTGACAGAAGCCTCCGCGTCCTTGAACACCCAAACGGTGGATTCTATGGATGGATCAAATCTTGAAACAGTCGTAGAGTCAACGAATGTCCCTAGTGAGGCTACCGTGCTAGAGCAGACTATTGCCCCCAAAGAAGACAGTACTCTGACTGACCCTGCGAACCCAGCACAGGTGACAGCTCTTGAAAGACCCGAAATCGTGAAAACTTCTATCAACCTTGGATTGGATGAATGGGGAAAAATAAATTCTAAGGCTGCGTCTGATTTATCAAAGAAAACAGAGACGCTTGGAGATGATCATGTTAAAGAAACAATGCCGTTATTAGCCACGATTGCTGAATTCGAACTTCAAGTTCGTGACCTGGCACACAAGGTGGCATTCATGGAATACAAAAAGAATGAGGCAGAAACGCAGCTGGACGAAGTCTCCAAAAATTCAGAACAAACGATTTTAAATCTCAAAACTCAGCTGCGTGAGGAGCTGCTCTATAAGACATTTCTAGAGAACCAAAATTCGGCCCTCGAACAGAAGCTAATAGATTTTTCCAACAGGTCAGCGCATCTAGAACGACAAGTTTCTGAACTCACCAAACAGACCGAAACCCTGCTGCACCGAACCAAATTCATGGAGGAAAAAGAGCATTTGGTTGAGGCAAAGCTGCAAGAAGTTTATGGCAAGACATCCCAGCAACAAGGCGATATAAACTGACGATGCCCCGATTTGATCGGGCACGAAACAACCTTAAATAGTTATATAGGCTATGTTAGGGCTTCTGTGATTTCAAACCAGAAGCCCTAATATCCCCCTGAGGTGACCACAAACATTTTCCTTTGCAACAATTCGATATTTTAGCTACATTACCCCCATGACAAACCAACAACCAAAACCAGCCGGCCCTGACAAAGAAAAGCGAGACCGCTTGAGCAAAGCCCTGCGCGAAAATCTACTACGCCGCAAAGCCTGGCAACGGGCGCAGGAAGAAAAAAAACAGGAAAAGAAGTAGGCCCAGCCCGCAGAGGCTACTTTTGGCGGCGTCACACATTGTTCTAACGGGGCTCAGCTCCTGCACTCCAGGATATTTTTGTGAAGTGCTCATTTACTATGATAGGAATTGAAACAGTCACCAGCTTATGCATAGATCACTTCAATCAAATATTTCAGGGCTACAGGGACAGAGTGCCTACAAGTGAACCTACCCGCTCATTTTGCAAATGAGCCTCAGAAATTTCATGCACACCTTGACTTATAGGAAATTATTCTTATATATCATAAAGAAGGACCATTTATGGTCTAGTATCTAGTTGTTTTTATTATTAGGAAATAAAGATCATGAAAACTAAAATTATTTCATTTTTAATGTTGTGTGCGTTATCAACTGGTGCAATTGGTTCGGTTGCTTATAGCACAGAGGCCCAAGAGTCTCGCGTTGCCGCAATTCAACCCGCAGGTCATGTTTACTCTTCTGAAGAGCTTGGCGATTCTTTGTTTGCCACGCATCTAACAAGTGAATTTCCTGAGAATCTGGTTATCAAAGCTCACAGAGTTGTCAGAGATGACAGTTTCCCCAGTGCCTATAAAGTCAATAAGGACGTTCCTAGAGGGGGAAATTTCTGGGCATTAGGATCTCCTATACATGACCACACGGGGGCTAGCTTCAATGACCACAACTTTGGTATTGTTTTGCCATTTCGTGAGCTATACGGCCAACTTCTTAATGTTTGTCCGTCGGATGTTTTTACACTTGGTGATTTTGATTTAAAAAAGGCACAGTGTGCGCATCTATTTATGCCTGAAGGCACGGATCTAAATAACGTAGAAAGGGATGGAATAGTAATTCATACCTATAAGGGCGACCTTCGGAAAGCAATGATGGATTTTCTAGTGTCCCTAAAAGTTTGGCAAGTTACTCTGAAGGAAAAGTCAGGAGAAGAGTTTTCTTATAAAGACACGGCTATGTTAGCTGACACAAATATTAACATCAACACGCCTGATTTTTTCAAAAGCCTGCTGGCTGATAAACCCCACGTTTCCTATGGGAAGGAAACCGTATCAAACATTCCAAGGGATGGCATATTAGCTCAGATACGTATGCTGGCTGACATACAAAATTTGGTTGAGCAAAGAATTTATTACCCTGGAAATAGAAATGATCTAACTAAATTCAACATTGAACCTTACGTTGTGTTGGTCAGCGTTGCAATAAAGAATCTGCGAGAAATATTTCAGGTCAAGAAAACTCACCCATTGAGTGCATATGCTGGGCCGCTTTTGGAACAATTGGACCTATTTTCTAAATATTTAGATATGCTTGATGTGGAACTAAGAATCAAAAAGGAAAATGGTTTGTTCTGCTTAGATCTTTATAATGTGTTTTTGAAGGACCTTCACCAGAAAAAAATAGGACGAACAAGGCTTGTGGAATCACCAAAAGCAATGGATGAATATGTCAAAGCAATACGCGCCAAATACAATACGTATCGGCCTGGTGAACAATCTATTGATAATTTAGCGATAATAGATACTTATCTTATTAACTTGCCACCAGAGTTAGCGGAAGAGTATTTTGCTCACCCTGGCATGAAATCTAGGGCGCCACTTTGGAAGAACCTGTACTGGTACAATCGATTCATCAGAAGGGACTATGGCTGCGAATATTCAGGAACAAATTCATCACGAGAGAACGATTTTCTCAACTTTCAGTTAACTTTGAAAGATGTAACAGAATACGTAAAAAGAAATCGCTTAGATGTAAATGTTCTGTTTTACGCAGATAGCTTTATTCGGCCCTATGACCTTTCTGTAAAAGATGATGCGGTTATAAACAATAGAGTTAAGGCTATTACAGAGCCAGAATTATGGGAAGTAATTAGAGACATCTCAAGTTTCCGTATAATATTTGAAGATGGGTACCGAGAGTGGTACATAAAGTCAGGGTTATATCGGAACACACAGAAAGCAGACGGTAGTTTTGCTTTGAGCGACATGCGTTGGGGAAATACGGAACCGAGGCATGTAGTAGGTTTTAAGGACCCATTTAATAAATAATTTGAAAAACCCGGGGGAATCTATAGATTCCCCTATTTTTTTGATGCCCGCTCTAGTCAGGCACTAATTTTAGTATCTAACATGTAAGAACTGACCCCTAGAGCAATCAATTATCTTTAACTGCAAACTCCCCACTAGAGATATCAACTAACAGACTTCTGCCACGAGCAATATATCCTATAGGCTTTTGGTCTTCATCAACGAGGAAATGTTTCTGAGCAACCTCATCATAATCACCTACCTGCTTTGGATTAAAAGAGAGAGCGCATATTCGCTTATAGCCGGAACTAAATTTAGGGCAAGCAATATCCTCATGAACAACAGGGCTATAGTAAACGCATTCTGGATGCAGATCTAATTCTTTCAGAACTCGAACGAGCTCAAGAAGATTTTTACTTAAGTATGAGGTGACAAGCACTACTCTTGACTCCACCTTACGAAAGTCTACATTTCGTAGCTCAGCCTGCGACAGCACTTCCTTGATAAGCCTTTCTCTCCGCAGTTGGCTAAGAAGTTCTATTTTTCCTCTACTCATAGAGTTTTCACTACGGTAGTCATCAGTAAATATTTGGGGTGAAACGTGATAAAGTAAACATGCAGGCGTCTGGTCTTTTTTGTGAATCATCAAAGCTACGCACTCGCAAACATTTTGTGTGTATTGATACCTGGCATTCCTACTATTGAAAATGGTAAGAACGCAGTCACGTTCTTTAACTACAGAAACATCCTTATCGTTTACTTCTGTATTTATAAAATCTTCAGGTATATAAGTCAGTCTAGCATCTGGCAATAATCCGGCAAGATCTGCTTCATACTGTTTTACGAGGGCTTCATTAGATAAATAATATGTAAGCCCACTTCCTGACTTTCCTTTAATAGGTTTGCCATAATGTGTCTCTAAAATATATCTAGCATAAATGTCCTCATTACCCGTATAAAATCTTTCGATCTCTTGACCGCTAGCTAATGAAAAAGGGATAATTATGAAGGATAATCCGAAGAAGATAATATTAAATGTTTTAGACCACATAGTTGACCTCAGTACCGTAATAATAAACAGTTGTATGCCACGTCCTTCATTACATATAAACAGCTGTTACTATTCAGTCAAGATATTTCAGATGTTTTACAGGGAGAAGTTTCACAATAATACATCGTTCGCCCTCCTTGATGAAGGTCGCTCCTTGTATTTTATATAGCCTAAGAATATCCTTTATCAAGGATAGTTAGACTCCTATGCAAAATGGGTGGGAGAGCACTATGCCAGGCTGTACACAGCGCAGGCTATTTGCAAAGCGAATATTCCCAGCTCCCGTCATCCTGAACGGACGACCGCGAAGCGGGCGGGAGTGAAGGATCCAGTTAGACATGCGTCGCGCAGCGACTCTGCTGTAGATAGTCACCATTTAACTCGTTGAAATTATCTAGACGATTGGTTGCTACATTTATTTGTTTGAAATAGTCATAAGCAGAGTCGCAACGCGACACATGTATAACTGGATCCTTCACTCCCGCCCGCTTCGCGGACGTCCGTTCAGGATGACGTCTGCAGGGAAAAGAAGGTCGTATCTATCCCACCCGCTTTGCATAAGAGCCACAAAAGTCCTCTACCGATCACGGGGGAAGCACGCAAGGGGTATTTCCACTGCATACTTCAGCTAAAGACCCTAAGCTACAAGCTAAGCTACTAATCTATACCTCACCTCCCGAAAGTACTCACGCCTCTTCCGGAGGGTAAGCCTCTTTCACAAACAGCATCAGTACACATGCAATGAATATACTGATGGGTACCGTCGCTAGGGCGATGTGGAAGTCACTGATTGTATAGCGAGAAACGATATCTTCCAGCCTGCCTTCACTGATGTGATCAAGGATAAAACCAACGGCTAAAACAGACAGCGCGCCGACGATCATGTTAACCATGTTCTGGAACCCACTTGCGGTTGCTGAAACTTGCCGCGGGTTAAGCTCGCATATACTGGCAAAGGCGAAGAACTGGGCGCCTAAAGCGAACCCGATGACAAAGAACAGCGGATAAGTCATCAGGAAGCTGGGCATTGGGAAGTAGATAGCCACGGTATAGCCCACCAGGCTCACGAGTGAACCCGTTAACATGACCTTCTTATAGCTGCGCAAGCGGTCAGAAATCATCGCAATCAGAGGGCCACTGGCCGCCAGACCGATATAGGTGATCGAGGCGCTGTGAGAAGCCTCTAGAGCTTCTACATCGTACAACAGAGTAAGATACTTGTTACCCCAAGCATCCGCAAAGGCTGACATGGGGATATACATAAGACCACCATAAAGAGCGTATAGATAGGTCTGAGGGTTCCTCAGCAGAATCATCAAAGACTCACTTATGGACAGATTCTCCACCTCTTCGACCAGGGAATGCCCCACGGGGTCAGAGCGGTCTCTTGACAGCAAAATAGTCACCACACAAAGCACACCGCCGATAGCTGACAAAACCATCATGCTGTCACGCCAGCCCACATGGGATACCAAATATGCCATAGGGAAACTACCCGAAGTCGCGCCCACCATACCTATTAGGATGCTGAGACCAATCATCAAGCCCAAACGCTCAGAGGAAAACCACATAGAAGCCGTCTTAATACAAGACAAGAACCCGAGTGCAGATCCCACACCGGCAATAAATCGGGCTATCAACAACACGGTCATACTGGTGGCAAGGGCATACATCAAACAGCCGGTCATGATCATGAGAGCAGCAATAGCCAACGGATAACGAACGCCCAAGCGATCCAGAATCAGACCGACGAACAGTTGGACCGAGCCGTAACTGATGTAATAGATACTGCCTAGGGCACCGTAATCCCTAGCTGTAATTCCCAAATCCAGCATAAGCTCGTTGGTAAACACACTGGGCGAAACCCGCACCACAAACTGATAAAAGAAAAAGGCTGCTGCGCAGCCCCATGTTGCCCATGATCTCCACTGTGCGAACTGTTGTTGTCGAACCTCAATCGCAGCAGACATTAATGGGCATCCTTATGTTTGTAGGTTTCCTTCATGAAGAAGCATGCCACAGCCGCAATAGCCAGGCTCGCTGGAATAACAATCAACGCCAGATTATAGTCGCTGGACGCGTAAATTGGTGTGTTATCAACGGTCTTGCCATTCCAGTTAAAGTCTAACAAATAACCGATCAGTGGTTGGAAGATAATACCACTGGCCATACACATCATGTTATGAATACCAGCCGCTGCGCCTGTCTTGTGATGATCGTTACCGGAACAAACCGCTGCAAAACACAGGAACTGAGAACCTGAGAAAAGACCTATGCAGAAGTACATGGGATAAAGATAGTCAAAGGGCAGATGTACCATATAAAGATTGACCGTAAACAGCACGCCCGCACCCATAGCTCCTAAGCACAGGACCTTCCTATAGCTCTGCAGATAGTCAGCCAGCAACGCTGACAGCGGTGCACCGATGGCAACACCAAAATAGATCATGCTGACAGCACCCGCCGAATAGCTGATATCCTCACCATAGGTCTGGGAAAGAAAAGTCGGGCCCCATAGATCCGCAAAGCCCGATAAATGCACATACATCATACCGCCATAAAGACCAAATATATACGAATACTTATTCGTCAGAATGTCCTTCAAAGCTTCTTTAACGGGCTCAAGCCAATGCTTGCCAGAATGATCCACCTTTACTTGGTAAGGCGAATGGTCATTTTCCCTGATAACTGTAAAAGCATAAACAGCAAGAACAAGCCCGATAATACTCAGACCCTGGACACTTGTGCGCCAGCCCACATGCTCAACCAGCTCAGACAAAGGCAAGCCGCCAAATATACCACCCATGGTGCCGATCATCATGGTCAAGCCAATAATCATCCGAAGCGTTGGGGAGAAAACCACAAGCTCGCCGTCTTAACACAGGACAAGAAACCCAGTGCAGAACCAATACCCATCATCAAACGCCCTGCAGACATCACAGCCAAACTGTCGGAGATAGAGAAAAGATAACAGCCCGTCACGCACATCAATGCCGCACAGGTCAAGGGCAGACGAACGCCGATACGATCAATAAGCAAGCCTACAGGGATTTGCATACCGGTATAGCCGATATAATACCAAGACGCCAGAGCACCCATGGCGGTGGCGTGTAGGCCAAGATCCGCCATAATGTGGTCCGCAAGCACGCTTGGGGATACCCGAATGGCAAACTGGTAGAAATAAAACAGCACAGGTGCTGACCAGACGATCCATGGTAGGATGGTTGTAAACTTTGACTGAACTTCTGATCTTTGTACGGCTGACATCATCGCTCCTTAATGTTCATTGCTCTCTACTTTGAGCTATTTTTATCGTTGGACCCATATTCAAATATCGTCTGCGCGTCGTAAACCTAGACGCTAGGCAATCGTGGGGGCAACTGCCCCTGAGCTTTTACCATCCATCTTATCGGAACGGGCTAATCCGTCCAAAGTTTCCGAACAACTGTTGCAAAAGACCGCGTGTTTTGCCCTGGTGTTGGGGTCTCTCTATTTACATAAGCTACATCCTCAGAGTTATCAAGGTCTAAGTGCTTGATATCACGTACAACGCCTCCCTTATCGAAGGTTATAACGTACAAATTCTGTTCAGAAGCCACAGGCTTCATGAAGGCTTTCGTTTCGGTAATTTTGGAATAATAGTACCAGCGATCATCCTGGAACATCGCGTACATGGTCGGACTGCCCAAGATTTGGGCTACATCTTCTTTCCGGTGTTGGTTCACCTTGATCTGATCAATTTCAGCTTGTTCAACAGCTTTGCCTTGATGGTGTACCTTAGGGCTACAACCGGCCAACGCCAGGGTTCCTACCAAAAGAAGTATGTATTGTCTCATTCACGACCTTTCACGAAAACAATGTGCAATATTAATTTGTCGCAGATTAAGAAACCCTTGTCAAGAAATAGACTCAACTTTTTCGGAGAGTTTTTTGAAAGATTTGATAAGGATGGGGAAAATTTTTGCTAGCAGGCAGCCACAAAAACAAGACAGGCTGGCAAACTAAATGCCAGCCAGCCTTTAAAGATTAATCGATCATAATCCCTGTCTTATGGTTGGTAGTAATTACCATTTACCGTATCGTACATAAAGTATAGATCTTTCCCTTTATCGTAAAAGAGTACAGTATCTTCATCTACGGGCATTGGCTTCAAACCGTCTTTATTCACATATTCGCCAAGTTGAGGATTATAGTTTACCTTCATCAGCTCTTCCATTACATTGACTGGCTGCGCGGGCGCTGCTGGAGCAGCTTGCACAGGAGGCTCTTGCGCCAGAGGATTTGCAGGCGCATAGACTGCACGAAGAAAATTCCCCAACAAATCATTACCAAATTGCCTAGCCTGCTCTCGCTCAGACAAAACGGCTGCCGGTTGGGCCGCCGCAGGCGCATTATTGTTATTATTAACAACAGCAGGAACCACAGGAGGCTGCTGGCCTTCCTTCAGAATAACACTGATGAAGGCCGCTGCCAGATTCATGGCACGCCTGTAATATTTCTGAATTGTCTTTGATTGGATCGGCTTAAAATCTACAATGCTGGCTGCACCAGCGACACCAGACTGAGCACATTGCTCCATAGCCTGAATTCGAGCAGCATAGATATCCTTAGAATTTTCCCACCTCTGTACATACCACCTTTGAAGGCTTTTAATAAATCCTGCTCGATAGGACCACCAATCTTGTTGGTCACATAAAAGTCATTGGCTAGCTTTGTGAGTTGTTCATTATTCAGAGTGTTCATCCATTGCAAGGCGGCCTTATGCTCAGCCAAATGGCTTGGCTTGTCGTAAAATTTTGGATCCACAAAACCCTGTTTGACGATCTTATCAGCAATAGCCTCCTGATTCGGGGCAGTCGACGCTATGGCCGTGGAAGCCCCCAGGACTATAAATACTGATGCAAATAGGTAGGTTAAAATACGATTCATGATATAACTCCGCTGTTCATATACTCACTATATTTCATTCTAACGAATTTGTCTTTAATAGTCAATTAATTAAGACATTTTGACAAAGAAGAAACTATTGCTCCTTCATAATGGAAGCTTGTTCAGCGGACCTAGCAAAAAGGTCACCTGTAAATATATTTGATTGAGCCGGAACTGTCGCTGCGGCAGCCTGGCTTATAATACCAGCAGCAAGATCAACAACGGCTCGGTTATACGCATTAAGAAAGTGTTCATGGACAGCAAATTGTTCCGTATTAAAATTGCCCAACTCCCCACGCGCAAGAGTCTGGTTAATCATATGCTCATAATTGTTGAAAGCGATATCCCAAGGAGAAGCCGTAAAGCCATTTTTAGGCGCAAGGTTAGCCCACACATCCTGCTGTATATAAGAACCACGGCCCACAGCATGCCTAAAATCATTCGCTAATTCATCCAGATCCTTTTGTGACATGGACCTCATAGTTTTGAGAGCATCGCGTTGCTGCTCTAAATGCTTGGAAAACCTGTTGTTGAGGATTAACATAGCCACCACGCACCACGGCTTTTCCAAGATCGTTAGGCTCCTGCGCAATGATATTGCCGCAGATGATCCTAGCACAACGAATACCGATACTAATAGATAAGTAAGAATACGATACATGATTACACCATGTTATTAATGCATCTATAGTATAATAGTAGCAATTTTGTCATCACTAGTCAATTTATTAAGGGTTTACATTTGGTTAAAGAAATAGTGTGTTTTATGTAACCAGCACCTAAATAAATATTGCAAAGAATGAGATAATCCCCCCATACCCCCCCAGTAATCAGATGCTTAAGTACAAGGCCTTGAGCACACCTACGTAAATGTCGTATACTAACAACAAAGCAATAAAGATAAGGGGGCAACATGATAAGGTCCATTTTTTTAATCCAGGTCATACTTCTATTTACTTTTCATTGGGATGCGTACGCACAGAAACTTCAGAAGACTGAGATGAGCCTGATTGAAGAACTTACAGGCATAAAAGGCAAATACAATGACAAGACAGGGGTTTTCAGAATAACCTCTCCCCGCAAGGATCTCGTAGCCACAGCAAACGGTGTGAAAGTCACGCCAGCGCTGGCGATGACTTCTTGGGTTGCCTTTAAGCAGGCCAAAAAAGGCACGGAACTCATGGGCGACATGGTGTTGACCGATGACCAGGTGATTCCTGTCTAGATAAAAACCGCCCTCGATAACGGTTTGAAGGTCACAGCCCTTGACAACCGCCACTCACTGGACTCACCCAAGGTCATGTTCCTACATATTGAAGCCACAGGAACCCTGCACGAGCTAGCCTCGGCCGTCAACAAAGTCCTTCAGGAAGTGAACAACAAGACCAAAACCGTCCCGGCTCCAGCGGCCGAAATTGATCCGGCCAAGTCCACACTCGATGGCAAAAAGATCGATGATATCCTCTATCGGAAGGGCACAATGACGGATGGTGTTTATAAAATCACAAAAGCAAGTACGACAAAAGTGCGCGGCCAGGAAATTGAGTCAGACATGGGCGTCACTTCATGGGCAGCCTTTGGCAGGCTCCGATGATAATGCCGTCCTCATGGGCGGAAATCTAGATGAAGGAAAGTGATGTCCAGAATGTGTTCGAAGTCTCTGCTGAAAAGCAGATTTACATGGTTGCGTATCCACAATATCGCATGTTTGAAGAGGTATCCAAGATCGTCTATGTACATGTACTCGTGGCGTAGGACCTGCCAAAGACCTACGCTCTGGGACTAAAGATGCATTGGCACAGATTCACTGGACAATAAAAAAAAGGGTGGCCCTGGAGCCACCCTTGCTATAATCCATTAATCCAGATTAATAACCAACCAACCCAGCAACACCATTCCTAAAGGATTCGAATCCTGAAACAAAAGTTTCCTTTAGCTCTTCTGTCCGGCAGTTTTCACGCCTTCAGAAAATTCACCTCAGACCGCTACGGATGCGGTCACGACACCAGGGAACTGATTGGGTCCTGCGTTGTGTCTAACCGCATTTTTGCCGCTTCACCGCTTTTAAATCGTAGGAAAACCGTGGTCTTTTAATTTATTCCAACCTTCAGTGGGAACCACTACATTTGTGCCGCGTTGCTTAATTCCAGCGATACCGGGATGGCGGATGCGAGCAGCTCATGATGACCCTTTGTCATACGACAATGTTTCGGCAACACCCAACTTCATCATTTAATTTTTGAACAATATTCCGGGCTAACCGACACGTGGCGCATTTCTCGTTACCAATTCTGATCGTAACTTTCATCCGACCTTTATATTTGGCAAGCTTAGCTAAATACATGTTTCCGCTAACTGTGATGGCTCCGCCCAAGCTGTTGTCCAACAATTATATATTTTTTGCACCTTTGGCAACCGCATCCAGATACATCTTCATTTATTGTCTTTGTCAGCATTCAAATACAAGATTATAGCCCGCATGAACGCCGCCCTTTTCCTCTCCGAGGAAACGCAGACTTCTGCAGATAACCGTGAGTATATAGAAGTTTGCAAGCCAATCGACTGAGCCCTTGTCCGTGTCCACGAAATGCAATCACAACATCATCACCCTTTGGGCAAAGACTCCAATAATCGTTTTTTTCCTCTACGAAAATTGGACAGCAATGGCAGCACTATATGGCCCATCTTCCCCTTCTAAGGTGGAAACAGTACTAATCCCTCGTTCCTCAGCTTGGTCGATGCCAAGTTTGAAGTAACCTCAGCATCTTTATCTGAGCCATTTTAGCATGCATAACATCGTAAGCCAACTCAGGAAAATCCACGCCGGGCCCTGGTTCATGATCGTTGAATTAACGGCAGAAACAGTTGGCTAAGCAAAGCGCTCTTCCATTCCAGGATTCCAAGACAACCACCCCGTTACGATAGAAGCCAGAGGAACAGCCGATAATGATACTCTTATAAATAACTTATTCATTTCTATATACTCTAGACACTCGTTCTATTGGTACCCTCACCATAGGTCACTTAACGTTATTTTTCGTAAACACAATGCCTTCCACGAATCCCTGGTCTCAGTCAGTGGTGGTCGCCTGGAGCCCGATCATTAACTTGGCCCCAGAGGACTGCCGCATCAAAGTACTACTCCCCATGGCCGTCATCCTTGAACGGACGTGTACGGGCGCGTCGTCCGTTCAGGATGACGACTGCATGGGCAGAACCTCGATTGAGGCGTCACTTTAACACTCATGAAACCAAAGCAACAACCTTCTGCTTCCGCTGTTCTTCCGAAACAATGGCTCATCCGTACTCGCAGCATTCTCCGCAGCCTCGGTTTCCTCAGTAAGCTTGGCGTATTCCGTATTCAGGTTAACACCGCCGAACCCAGACCCCAAGGTAATCAGTACCAGCCACCGCCATCATCGGCGGATGGACATCAGATCACCACCGCCGTTGCGATAGGATGATACCCGTGAAATATCCACCGCTGGCTTTGCTAAACAAGTGACCAGTTAATCTACCGCTGCCTTGCCTTGTTCGCAGCACCAGGATCCAGAGGGGATGTAGGACATCTCCTTGGTCAGGATAAACAACGAAATTTACAGCCTTTTACTCATGAGAGACTGCTGGAGAGTACTGGAGGTCCATACGGACACCAGCAATGGCGTCACACCATAAAATGCCAGAGCCGGTGACAAAGAATCCTGGAAGAAGATAAAGGCGAAAAATAAAACCGATGTAATCAAATCGCCATGGGGTTATAATCGCGCCTCTAACACCAACCCAAGTGGGACACGATTCCCTTAAAGAAGAACAGGATCGTCACCGTAATAACACCAGTCGCCATGTAAAAGTTACCCATGTATCGCGTAATCCACATCTACCGGGTACTGCAGCTCTATCCTGTTCTTCCACATCAGGCCCAAAAGGTCCATGGTAAAGGCATAGCCGAACACCAAGAGAGCAATCGAGCCCGATATACTTTGAAACAGCAGCACCGTGCCGGAAACTGTCCATACGCTCATCTTTTCCTTACCACCGCCGCCTTGCTTTGATGTTTTCGGGCATGTACGAATAGATTGCTCACACATGTCTTTTGCCACCACCAATAGAGGGCCATGATCGTGAGGCCACAGATTTATTCACCACGATAACCGTCAAAACGAAGGATGAGGAACGACCAAGTGTCCAAGGCTCGCAATGCCCGCATCCTCG
>CAWAEF010000006.1:0-63370 GCA_963780985.1 uncultured Alphaproteobacteria bacterium | reverse complement strand
AATAGAAGGATGCGGCTGGTCATTATTTGAGTAAGTTGGAGGCTTTGTTTCCTTATTGTTTGTATATAGAAGAGCCCACACGGCTGGGCTATCCTCAAGAGCGTGCTATTGAAGAAGATTTGATTAATTTGGCTTATGAGCGCGGGCTGCCTCTGGTGGCGGCGACGAATGAGGCGTTTTTCTTGGATCCGGATATGCATGAGGCTCATGATGCTTTGTTGTGTATTGCCGATGCGGTTGTTATGGGCCAGGAGGAGCGGCGGGCGGTTACGGCTAACTCGCGGCTTAAAGTCGCCTCAAGAGATGCAGGATTTGTTTGAGGATATTCCTGAAGCGATCTCGAATACCTTAGTGATTGCCCAGCGCTGTGGGTTTATGGTGACGACGCGTAATCCCATCCTGCCGCCCTTTCCCACGGAAAAGGGTGAGGAGCAAGAGTTGCTGGAGCAAGCGGAAATAGGGTTGCGTGGGCGTCTGGAAACTCAAGTGTTTACGGCGGATCAGACCGATGAAGAGAAGCAGCTGATTACCAGCAAGCAGTACTTCCGCTCGGTTGCATTCGGAGTTGGGTGTTATCACACGCATGGGGTTTGCGGGTTACTTCTTGATCGTATCGGACTTTATTAAATGGGCTAAGCAAGAGAGTTCCTGTGGGGCCTGGTCGTGGATCGGGAGCGGGTTCTTTGGTGGCCTGGTCTTTGACGATTACGGACATTGATCCTATTCGGTTTGACCTGATCTTTGAGCGATTTTTGAACCCTGAACGGGTGTCTATGCCGGACTTTGACATCGACTTTTGCCAAGACCGGCGGGATGAAGTTATTGATTATGTCCGCCACAATATGGGGCTGACCGTGTGGCACAGATTATTACCTTTGGAAATACAGGCGCGGGCAGTGCTGCGGGATGTGGGGCGTGTATTGCAGATGCCTTTGGGTGGTGGATCGGATCTGTAAATGATTCCTAACAATCCGGCGATCCTATGACCTTACAAGAAGCATTGATAGCGGATCGGATGTTGCGTCAAGTGCGAAGAGAAGAGTCCGGGTGCACCTCTGATGGATCTTGCGAAGAATTGGAGGGTTTGTATCGCCATGCTTCCACCCACGCGGCGGGTGTGGTGATTGGGGCGGGCCGTTGAAGAACGGTGGCCCTGTATTAGATCCGCGCTAGATCCGTCTTGCGACGCAATTTAATATGAAGGACGTAGAAAATTCTGGTCTGGTGAAATTTGACTTTTTGGGGTTGAAGACCCTGACTGTGATTCAGCGTACTATTGATGTGTTGGCGGAGCGGGGGGTGGAGGTGAATCTGCAGACCATGCCGCTGGATGATCCGGTGACGTTTGAGCTGCTCAACCGGTGTGAAACCGTTGGCGTGTTCCAATTTGAAAGTACGGGCATGGTGGACGTGCTGCGCCGGTTGCGGCCGTCGCGATTTGATGAGCTGATTGCTTTGGCGGCGCTTTATCGGCCGGGGCCTATGGATGACATTCCACGTTATCTGGCTTGTAAGCATGGGATGGAAGAGGTGCATTATTTGCATCCTGCTTTGAAGGATATTCTTGAAGAGACTTTTGGTGTGATGGTCTATCAGGAACAGGTGATGATGATTGCCCAGGTGTTGGCGGGGTATAGCCTTGGGGGTGCGGATTTGTTGCGCCGGGCCATGGGTAAGAAGATCCAGAGCGAAATGGATGCTCAACAGAAGATCTTCGTGGATGGTGCGGTGGCTAATGGGGTGGAGGAAGCTGTGGCGGCTCAGATCTTTGAGCAGGCGGCTAAGTTTGCTAGCTATGGCTTTAACAAGTCCCACTCGGCGCCTTATGCGTTAATTGCTTATCAAACTGCTTATCTGAAGGCTAATTATCCCCTTGAGTTTATGGCGTCGGTGATGACCTTGGATCTGTCCGATACGGACAAGTTGAATATCTATCGCCAAGAGCTGGACAAGATGGGCGTGAAGTTGTTTCCGCCCGATGTGAATGTCGTTGCAGGCGGTGTTTTCTGTGGAAATAGGTCAGGCCGGTGTTCGGTATGGCTTGGCGGCTATTAAGAATATTGGTGCTGTGGCTATGGAGTGTATCGTGGCGGAGCGTCAGGCGAAGGGGCCTTACAAGGATATTTGGGATTTCTTTATGCGGGTGGATGCCAAGGCTTTGAACAAGCGTCAGGTGGAGAATCTGATTGTTTCGGGGGCTTTTGATAGTTTGCATGGGAATCGTCGGGAGCTGTATGAGGCTGTGGAGATGCTGCTCAATATCGCTGGTACGGCGACGAATGAGCGGACTAGTATGCAGAAGAGTTTGTTTGGGATGATGGGGAATGCTTCTATTACGTCTGCGGCGAGGCTGCCTAGTCTTGTCGATTGGAAGCCCTTGGAGAGGTTGGAGTTCGAGTTTGCAGCTATTGGGTTTTATCTGACGGCGCATCCTTTGGATGCATATATCAAGGGCTTGCAGAAGCTTAAGGTGGTGCCGTGTCGAGAGTTGGATAGCTACTTCCTGGAGCGAGAGCTTGCGAAGGTTGCTGGTGTGGTTTTGGCCAAAAAGATTCGGACGAACAAGCAGGGGAAGAAGTATGCCTTCATTTCTGTGTCCGATCCTACGGGTGTTTTTGAGTTTACGGTGTTTTCTGAGCATCTGGTGGAATTTCAGGATTTATTGATGCCTGGGCGGACAGTGTTTGTTACGGTGAGTGGCCGGGTGGAAAATGAGTCTTTGCGGCTGACTTTGATATCTATTGAGGACCTGGAGAAGAAGCTGGCCAATGTGTCTCAAAGGTTTGAGCTGACTTTGAGTGATCAGGCTCAGGTAGCTCAGGTCCAGGATATTCTGAAGGCTGCGGCGGTGGGTCGATCTACGATTCAGATGAAGGTGCCGGTGGGGAATGGTAAGCTGGTGCGTCTGGCTTTGCCGGGTAAATACCGTCTGACGGCGGAGGTGTGCGCGACTTTGACGACCATAAGGGGGCTGGTGTTGGAGGAATTGGATGATGAAAAGGCCGCTTGAGAGCCATGTATCGTTGAACTATGACGATCGTCCTGACGGGGTGGTTGTTAAGTATCTTGTTTATCACTTTACCGGTGGATCGTTGGAGGAGTCGTTGGAATGGCTTATTCATGAGAACCCTTTGGGGGCGAAAGTCAGTGCTCATTATTTAATTTCAGAATCTGGAGATGTATACAACTTGGTGCCGGAGGCAAAGCGTGCCTGGCATGCGGGGGTGAGTGCTTGGGAAGAGGATGAAAATCTGAATGCTTTGTCTATTGGTATTGAGTTGGTGAACTGTGGTGAGGCGTATCCTGCGGCGCAGATGGATGCGCTTGTGGAGCTGTCTAAGGATATTGTAGCTCGTCATGGTATTTTGCCGTGGTATGTCCTGGGACACAGTGATATTGCGCCTGGGCGAAAAGATGATCCCGGTGAGCATTTTGATTGGCAGTCTCTGGCCCGTCACGGGGTTGGGTTGTATCCCGAGGTGGTGCATGGGTTTGAGTCGTCTGTTTTGGATGTGCAGGAGAAATTGAAGGCTTATGGGTATAGGATTGATGTGACCGGTGAGGATGATTCGCAGACCCAGGACGTGTTGATGGCCTTTCAGGCGCATTTCGGTCGGGGGGAGTTGGGGCTTATTTCGGCGAAGTTGGATTGTCTCTTGGCGGAGAAATATGGAAGAATATCGTATACAAAACCGGCACCACGAATAGCGTGAGGACGGTGGCGAAGGCTAGGCCGGACATGATGAGCATGGCCATGCTTTTGAAGAATGGGTCTAAGAGTAGGGGGACGACGCCTAGGATGGTTGTGAGGGCGCCCATGCTTACGGGTCGTACGCGGCTGATGGTGGAGTCTATGACGGCGTCGTAGTGATTTTTGCCTTCGGCTATTTCTATGTCGATCTGGTCTATGAGTACGATGGCGTTTCGGATGAGTAGGCCGGTTAGGCTGAGGAATCCTAGGAGGGCCATGAAGTCAAAGGGTAGGCCTGCGGCCAGTAGCCCTACGGTTACACCTATTACGGATAGGGGAACCGTCAGCCAAATGATCAGGGGCTGTTTTACCCGGCTGAAGAGCATTATGACCACCAAAATCATCAACAGGAAGCTGAGAGGTAGTTTGGAGGCGAGAGCTTTCTGGGCGTCCGATTGGGCTTCGTGTTCTCCGCCCCAGACGAGGTCATAGCCTACGGGCCTTTCGATTGCTTCGATTTGGGGCTGCAGGCGTTCAAATACCATACCTGTTGGCTGGTGTAGTGGATCGGCCGATGGTGTAATGGTGCGCTTGCGGTCTCGGCGGTGGATGCGGGTGTCTTCCCAGGTGGTGGTGAAATCTTTGACCACTTGCTGGATGGGGATGTTGGCGTTGTTGATGGGGCTCCAGATGAACATGTTGTACATGGCGTTGATATTGTCGCGTTGGGCCTCTGGTAATCGGGCTATGATGGGGATGAGTTCGTCTTTTTCTCGATAAAGACCCACGGCCAGACCGCCGAAGGTCATCTGGAGAGACTCGCTGAGTAAGTTGCGGCTGATGCCTGTGGTTCTGGCGAGGCTTTCGGAATAGATGGGCTTTGAGAGCATGACTTCTTGGCGCCAGTTATCCCGTATACTGTCAGTGTAGGGGTCGTTAAACATAATCGTTTTAGTCTTGTCAGATAGTTCTCGAAGCATGCCTGTATGGGGGCCGCTGATGCGTGCTTCTATCTTGCCATCGGTGGTGGGGCCGATCATGATCTTTTTGTATTTTGGATCGGAATTAGGAAAATCTGTTGCTAGGTAGTGACGGATTTTTTGTTCGAGCCCTGGGATCAGCTTGTGGTCGGTGGTTTCCACGATGAGCTGGGTAAAGCTTGAGTTGGGGCTTTCGGGGGAGTAGACCAGCATGAAGCGGGTGGCGCCTCTGCCGATGAAGGATGTGACTTGTTTGACACCTTCCATCTGGCGGATATGCTTTTCAATCTTTTTCACATCGGCGGTTGTGTCGCGGATATCTGTGCCTTCGGAGCGCCAATAATCTACATAAAAAATGGGGGTGGTCGAAAATGGAAAGAAGCCGGGGGTGATCATCTGAAAGCCGACTAGGGAGAGTACTAGTAAGCCGCCTAATCCCATTAGGTTGATCTTGCGGTTTCTTATGGCCAAGTTTAGGGACTTGCGGAAAGTTTTGTAGAACTTGTTGTCATAGGGATCTTTGACGTCAGACAAGTTCTGGGGTTTTAGGAATATGGCTGCGAGCATGGGGGCGATGGTGACGGCTAGGAACCAGCTGAAGAATAGGGAGATGGCGATCACTTGGAACAGGGAGCGTACGTATTCTCCGGTTTTGTCCTGAGAGAGGCCTATTCCGGCGAATGCCAGGATGCCCACTATGGTGGCGCCTAGTAAGGGCCAGATGGTTTGTTTGACGATCTTGTTTGATGCGGTGATAGCATCTTGACCCCTTTGGGTGCCTACGAGGATGCCATCAACGACTACGAGTGCGTTATCCACTAGCATGCCTAGGGCTATGATAAGAGCGCCCAGGGAAATGCGTTGGAGGCTGATGTCGTAGACGTACATGACGCATAAGGTGCCAGCGACTGTAAGTACTAGGATGATGCCTATCAGGATGCCGCTGCGTAGACCCATGAAGAACAGCAGCACTATGATGACAATTGCTAGGGCTGCACCTACATTGATCATGAAGTCCTGAACGGAGGCGGTTACGAGTTCTGGTTGATAGTAGATTGGGTTTAACTCGATGCCGACAGGGATGATATCTAGGAGCTCATCGAGTCTTTTCTGAATCGCTTTTCCGAGCACAACAATGTTGCCGCTGGGGACCATGGAGACGGCGATGGTTAGGGCTGGTTGGCCGTTGAAGTGGATCAGGTGGGAGGGAATTTCCTCGTAGCCTCGTTTAACGACTGCGACATCTTTCAGATATACGGACCCGCCCTTAGCGGTAGGGATCTGTAGATCTTCAATGGCTTCTACGGAGTTTAACTCGCCAGAGGCTTGTATCCGGATACGGTCGGTGGCAACGGTGACGACGCCTGAGGGTGTGACGGCGTTTTGGGTTTTTAATAGGTTCGAGATCGCTTCGGGGGAGACTCCGAATTGGGCGAGTTTGGCTTGGGAGAGCTCGATGAAGATTTGTTCTTCCACTGTGCCACTGATGACCACTTTTCCCACATTGGGAACAAGAAGCAGTTCTTTGCGGATGTCTTTGGCGACCTCTTTTAGCTCGTTGTAGCTGAAGCCTTCGCCGGTAAGGGCTAGGAAAATACCAAACACATCGCCGAAGTCGTCATTGACGATGCTGGGGCCTGCGCCTGGGGGTAGCTTGCTTTGGATGTCACCCACTTTGCGGCGGAGTTCGTCCCATACTTGGGGCAGGGAGTACTTGTCGTACTTGTCCTTGATGGTGACCGTAATCTCTGAGTTGCCGGCTGTGGAGACAGAGGTTACGTATTTGACTTGTCCTAGCTGTTGGATGGCGCTTTCAACTCGGTCGGTTACTTCTTGCTCTACTTCGATGGGGCTGGCGCCAGGGTAGGGGGTGATGACCTTGGCGTCCTTGATGGTGAACTCGGGGTCTTCATAGCGGCCAATGTGATCAAAGGAATAAAAGCCGCCGCCCACCAGAACGATGATGATGAGCCAGCCTAACACTCTGTTTTCTATGCAAAGGCGCCCCAGATCCACTGATTAGTCTCCTATCTTGTCGACGGGTCGGACCTTCATGCCTTCCCTTAGGAACTTAACGCCGGCTGCGACAATGGTTTCCCCGGGGGCTAGGCCTTCGGTGACGGAGACCGTTTCGCCTTCAAGCTTGTCGAACTTGATGGGTATGCTCTTGATGATGCCCGTGGCGGGGTCCACTTGCCAGACGTTGCTGTTACCTTGAGCATCGGCAAATACGGCTGTGGTGGGGATAACAATAGCGCCTTTGGCGCCTTTTTCGGTAAGCTTAAAGTTGACGAAGATGGTGGTGGTCATGCCCGGGAAGATGTTGAGTCCTTTTGGCGCAGGCAGGGTGACGGTGACCTTGTAGGCCTGGGTGCTTGGGTCTGCCTGGGAGGAGACTTCTTTGACAGTGGCTGGATAGCGTTTGCCCGGCGCCGAGTCAAATTCGGCTTCCAAAGTGAGGTCAGTATTCTTGCCGTGGCGGATCATGACACTCTCAGGTATTTGTAGGCTTACGTCAATCTGGTCGCGGTTATGGAGGCGGACGATGGGCTCTTTTTCTTTAACGGTTTGGAAATTCTCCACATAGCGGCTGGCGATTTCACCATCGAATGGGGCCTTCAGATTGGTGTATTCCAGGTTCTTTTCCGCGGCGTCAAGATTCGTTTTTGCGACGTCGGTTGCGGATTTCTGAGCGTCATATTTGGATTGGGCGACGAACTTTTCTTTGAGCAGCTCGGCGTAGCGGTCTAGTTGGCCTTTTTGGTATTCATACTTGGATTTAGTCTCGTCAACGGCCAGTTGATAGTCTTTGGGATCAAGCTTGGCGATGAGTTGGCCTTCCTTAACTTGGTCACCCTCTTTGACTGGAAATTCTATAATCTTGCCGGATACGCGGAAGGATAAATCTGCTTTTTCCGATGCTTCTACCTTGCCGGGGAAGCTGCGCTGGGAGCCGCCTTCTGGGGCTATTACTTGATAGACTTTGACGGGGCGGACGACTTCCGCCTTTGTCTTTTTTTCCTCGCCGCAGCCTGCAACCAGCAGGGAGCACGTGAATAGAGCCAGTGCTGTGGTTTTTAGTGACATCTAGTTCTCCGCTAGATTTACATATCTTGTATTCAAGTATAAAGGCAGGTAGATTAAAAAGAAAGAACATATGATGCAATCATGAATATTACAAACACACTGCCGCGTTTCAGCTACTTGGGGTTATTGATTTCCCTCGTCTTTTTCTTTTGTGTGGCGCCGTTTTTCAGTGCAGGAGCTCATGCTCGTTTGGTTCTTGATCTTTCTATTCTCGTGATCCTTATTTTATCTGTATATATGTGCTCAGATAGTGTGAGGAATGTGGTCATTGCCTCGGTGCTGGCCTCGCCGGCTTTGCTGCGGATGATTTATCCCACGTTGTTGGTTGATGAGATCAGTTTGGCGTTCAATGCCTTGTTTTTTGGATTTGTTATTTTTGAGCTTCTTCAAAAGATCTTTCATACATATAGGGTCAATACGGATATCCTGTTCGCTGCGATCGCTGTTTACATGCTGATTGGTTTCTTCTGGGGTGTGGTGTATACGCTGTTGGAGTTTTACTTGCCGGGGTCCTTTAGTCTTGAGCCAGGGCATGGTGGGCTTGGGTTTTATTCGGAGACTGCTCAGGATTTGATCTATTACAGTTTTGTGAGTCTTACGACCTTGGGGTATGGGGATATTACATCTTTATCGAAACCGGCTAAATTCTTTTCGGTGCTGGAAGCCATGATGGGGCAGGTTTACTTGACTGTTTTGGTTGCTCATCTGGTGGGGATGCATATTGCCGGGGTTGAGGTGCGGAAATAATCGTGGAGGCGTTTGCTGTAAGGGGCGATGAAATTCATTCTAAACAGGCCTAATCCTTTAGCATTCTAAAAATAATAACTCAATAAAAAAAGGAATGAAATTATGAGCTATTTAAGAAGAAAAACTTTTGTTGTTTTGGCGATCGTTACCCTTAATCAACCGTGCTTAGGAAATGGATTTTTGGCACCATTCTCCGGATTTTCTAATCAGGGTGTTGGGGGAGCTGGTATTGCAGGGGGGCTCGTTAATAACGCAAGTTCCGCGCAGCTCAACCCTGCTCTCGATGCACAGCTGAATGATCAGTTTGTGTTTTCGGCAGCTCCTCAATATCAAAAACAGCAACTTAATACCTCAAACTCCACCCTAAACACAATAGTTGGTCCCGGATTTCCGCCTAATAGTCACCCCCTCAAGAACAGAACTAAGTTTTATCCTGTCGGTCAAGGAGGGGTTACAAAGCGTATCGGTGAGAAAATTGTTATAGGTACATCATGGGGTGGAGGTGGCGGCTATGTTCGATATAGACATAATCCCATTTCGCCGTCCATACCTCATAATAATAGCTTCAACCTTGGAGCTTTGCTCCTGCCTCTTACTGTAGCAGTTCAGCCTGCGCCTGACCAATCTTATGGCATAAGCCTGATTGTGGGGCTAGCTGGCCTGAAAACCAATGTCACCCTACCAACAAATCCTTTTCAGGAAACAAACGGGCACAATCATCTCAAGTTTGCGGCGGGGCTTGGAGTTCGCATTGGCGGAAAATGGGATATTGGTTCCCAAGTTTCAACGGGCCTGACCGTTTCATCTCCTGTTTATTTTACGAAGTTTAATAAATATAAAGATATACTACCTTACAGAATTGAAGCGCCTATGCAAGTTGGAGGTGGCCTCACATGGCATCTTTGCCCGACCACCGATATTCTTACCGATGTCGTTGGATATTTTTGGAAGCTTTCTAAAATAGCTAGGAAAACACCTGCTCAGGGAGGGTTTGGATTACGTAACACCTTTATTGTTTCGACGGGGATTAACCATCAGATTGATAAAGACTGGACAGTACAGCTAGGTTATAAGTACTCGATGACGCCTATAAGGAAAAGATTTCTTTACGAGAATAACTTTAATGGCGCACATGCATTTGTTAAAAATAATGTTACTGCAGGTTTAAAATACAATCTGTCATCTACTATGATTCTGGGCGCTGACGTATCCTATGGATTTGAAACTAAGTTAAGGGATTCTGGCAACGGGGCTTTAGGCAGCTTTTCACGTAATATTACTGTTAAGGCCAGTGACATTTTTGGCCTTATAGGAATTATTTGGAATTATTGACGAGGCAGCATTTGAGGCTCGATAATTTGAGACCATTTCAAAACGCCATATCACCTCTCCCCTTGTGGACACTAGTGCCCACAACGGGAAAGGTGAATTCAAACCGCCAAATGGAGGGTTTTGATATGGTCTCAATATCTAGCGGGCATAAAAACTTATAGGGTGTATGATGAAAAAATACGAGGGATACGCTCTGATCACTGGCGCATCAAGTGGCATTGGAGCTGAGTTCGCCAAGCAGTTGGCTGCAGCAGGACATGATCTGGTTTTGGTCGCGAGAGACGAGACTCGTCTTGAAGGTGTTGCTGCAGAGATAAGAAAAGAATATTCAGTTGATGTTATAACTATTTCTCATGATCTATCCAAACTTGAGTCCACAGACATCATCTTTAATACTTTGCAGAAAAAGAAAGTTCATGTTGGACTTTTGATTAATGATGCAGGATTTTCAACTTTTTCCAGTTTTCATGAGACACCTCGAGACAAATCCATGGAGATGATCAACTTGATGTGCTCGAGTCTTATGGACCTAACTTATAAGTTTATACCTCCAATGCTTGAAAAAGGCTCAGGCGGAATCGTTTTCATTTCGAGTGTTGTTGCCGCATTTCCGTCCCCTCTAATTGCAGTTTATAGCGCAGCCAAAGCCTTTAGTTTGCATTTAGCTATCAATTTGCATGCCGAGTACGCCAAAAAAGGAATTGATATTTTGGCAGTTTGCCCAGGGCTTGTTGATACCCATTTCCTTAAGAATTCTGGGACTCCTATGCCTAAGGCTAATTTGTTACAGCCATCTTATGTGGTGCAAAAGTCTTTAAATGCCTTGGGCAAGAACATAGTCTTGAACTTACCTCATGATACCGGCACAAAAATCGGGTTGTTTTTAAATAGGTTTATAACTCCCAAAATATCTGAAAAAATCACAAGTAAGATTTACAAGAAGATGTGGGGTATCGAGGTCTGAGGCATCAGTAAATATTTAGAAAAACTCCCTGCACATTTCAAATGTGCGAGGAGTTTCTAGTGTGAGCGGAGCGAACTCAAAACTAGCTTACTTGGGGCGAGAGTTTATATAAAGAGTTCGCTGTGCTCACACATGTATAACTGGATTCTTCACTACCGCCCGCTTCGCGGTCGTCCGTTCAGAATGACGGCCCAGGGGGGCAGAATTAATGATTTGGGGTGCTTGCTAGGGGCTGTTTGCCTCTCAGTATAGATTTAGTTTTCATGGGTAGCCCCCGTATTTGCTTTGACCTCGTCTTTAAAATCATTTAGATTTCCATCATGAAGAACTCATTATTGCCCTTTATTGAGGGTTATCAAAAGTTTCGTAGTCAGCACTTTGCAGAAGGCGATACTTTTTATGCGGATCTGGTGCGTCAGGGTCAGCATCCGAAGGCATTGATGATTGCTTGTTCCGATTCGCGGGTAGATCCGGCATTGGTGATGAACTGCCAGCCGGGTGATGTGTTTGTGGTCCGGAATGTGGCGAATCTGGTGCCTCCTTATGAGCAAGATTTTTCCTACCATGGTACCAGTGCCGCGTTGGAATTTGGTGTGACAGTGTTGGGCATTCCCCATGTGATTTTGTTTGGTCATACAATGTGTGGTGGGATTCAGTCTTTATTTGATCATTCCTGTGAGAAGTGTGGTTCTAAAAGCTTTCTTCACACGTGGATGGGGCTGGCTAGAGGTGCGCACGATCAGATCGAGGACAAATATGCTGATCGGTCTTTGGAAGAGAGGGTTACCTTGTGTGGCCAGTATTCGTTGGTGAACTCGCTGAATAACTTGCGTACTTTTCCTTGGATACAGGAAAGGGTGGATCAGGGGTCGTTGCATGTGCATGCTTGGAATTTTAATATGTCTGATGGTGTGATTGAGGCTTATGATGCTGTTAGTGGTGAGTTTAGGCCGATTGAGGAAGGCTTTAGCTTGTGAATATAGCGCCCAGCGCAATAGTGTGAGCGCAGCTCACTCGAAACTACTCTATTTGGTTGGGCTAGTGTTTTTATAGGGAGTTCGCTGCGCTCACACATGTTTGACTGGATCCTTCACTACCTCCCGCTTCGCGGTCTTCCGTTCAGGATGACGGTCGCAGGGGAAAATTTTTGCTAGTCCTGCCACTCATGACGAGTTGTCACACCTTTTCTTTCTCATCCTTTTCCTGGAAGAACTTCCACCACACCAGCATCACTGCGGCTATGGCCACATAGCCAGCTAGGGAATGTTTTTGCATGCCTGAGTGGAACAGCATGTAGGCCAGTGGTAGGATGCCGATGCCTAGTAAGACGCATGCCAGTAAATAGGGTTTCGTCTTGAACGGTTCTCTTTGCAATAGGGCATAGGTCAGACCGATGATGATGCTGGCCACGACGATGGATCCGGCTATGTCGCGGGGGAAGTGGAAGCCCATGTGTACCAAAGCATAGCCTACGCCGGCAAGAAGGATGGCAATGGCAAGACGGGCCCAGTTGTTGTGCAGCTTGACGAATAGCCAGCCGTAAAAGCACATGGCGCCCTGGAAATGGCCGCTGGGGAAGCCATAGCCTTCTGCGCCCGAGGGGCGTGGCATTTGGAAGAATTCTTTAAGGGCCGGGTTTAGTACCATGGAGAATGCGGCTAGCATGATGGCTATGCCCCAGGTGGCGCGGTCGTGAAACCAGAAGCCGATGAGGAAAACAACTGCCACGGTCTCGGGTTGGCTTAGGATTAAAAAGAATTTTGCGAGTAAGTCGCTCATGGGTTTGTTCCTTTTTTTGTTTTTCTTTCTTTACCAAATGCTGCAAGTGTAGACCTAGCTTTCCAGCTTGCCTCCCCTGGGAAGGTAGGGGTCCAGCGCAGAATGCGTCGCGGAGCGACTCTGTACTTCTATACGGAGCTGCTACGCAGCACATTTTAAGGGCTGGACCCCTGCTTTCGCAGGGGAGGCAGCTGGAGGTGATTGCCACCCAAAGAAACCATCGTAACCCGTTATTTTATTTTCTTTATAGACGTTACCGTCATATCACCTGAAACATTCGCGTGTTCGCATACCTGCATATAGATGTTGTTAATAAAGCCCAGCGCGCGTATGGCGGGGGCCAGGACGCCTAGGTCGGATGTGTTTGCATCGTCGTCATGCAGCAGGAGGGTTTGTAGTGTCTCCGTAAAGCTCTTTGGCTTGGGGAAGATCTCTACGGGGATTACTTGATCCTTTAGGGAGGCAGCTTCTTTGGCGAGCTCCAATGCTTCTTTTAGATCGCCCAGTTTATCTACCAGGCCAAACTTGAGGGCGTCCTCTCCTGACCAAACGCGGCCTTTGGCGATTTGTAGGACATGTTCTTTTGGTAGTTTACGTCCTTCTGCGACTCGATCGATAAAGGCTTTGTAGACATTGTCCAGCGCGCCTTGTAGGCGCTCCCATCCGTAAGGAGAGAAGCTTTCCGATGAGGACCACATGTCTGCATTTTCGCCGCTTTTTACACCGTCCCAATTGACACCAATGCTGGCCCAGGCGTCTTTGGTGACCAGTTTACCGCTGACCACGCCGATGGAGCCCGTAATTGTGCTGGGGTGGGCTACAATTTTGTCGGCAAAGGTGGATATCCAGTAACCGCCAGAAGCGGCTACGTCGCTCATGGATACAATTACTGGTTTGCCGGCCTGTTGGGCTTTGCGAGCGGCATGGAGGATGGTTTCTGAGGCTATATGGGATCCGCCGGGGCTGTCGACGCGGAAGACAATGGCGGCAACATCCTCATCTTGTGTGGCTTTCTCAAAGGCTCTGCTAATCTCAATTCCGCCCATGACTTTACTGTCTAAAAGCCCTGGATAGTTGCTAGAGTCACGCGTTATGGCACCTGTTCCATAAATGAGGGCTATTTTGCTTTTACCTTTTTCAGGCTCGGGCAACGGGTTGGATTCTAGGTAATTATGTGCCTTCATGAATTTAGCGCCACCAGGTAGCTTGGTTTCTGCGTATGCCTTGATCTCGTCATAATAATCCTGACGATCGATGAAGCCCAACTTCAAGGCTTCTGGGCCAAACAGTGGCCCCTTGTTCACCGCGTCCCACACATCTACTTCATTGAGCTCTCGGCCCATGGCGGTGTCGCGCACAACCTGGTTCATCAGCGAGGTTAATAGTGTTTGCAGTTCCTCGCGGTTGGGTTTGGTCATATGACTTTCGATCAGCCCTTCCACAGCGCTCTTGTACTCTTCGCGCATGCCCATTTGGGCTTTAATGCCGATGTGTTCCAGTAGTTCTTTGGCAAAAGGGGCTTCCACGTAGAGTCCGGTCAGGCATACGTCGCCTTCGGGTTGTAGCCAAATCTCATCAAAGGCTGTGGCCAGATAATAGGGTACGGTACCTTGCCCGACCTCGCCAAAGGTGTCGGCGTGGGCGATGGTGAACTTGTTGCTGTCACGGCCGGCAACGCGGAAGCGCATGATTGCATTTCTCAGCTCTTGCGCTTGTGCCAGTCCCATGGATGCCTGATCTATACGGGCCACAATACCTTTAACCCGGGGGTCTTTGCTGGCTTGATCGATGGTTTGTACAAGGTGATATAGGGAGTCTTGTTTGTTTCCAAAGTAGCTGCTGAGGCCGGCCTCTTGGCTGTTTTCAGCCATGGCGCCTTTAAAGTCGATGGTCAAAACGGTGTTCGGCTGGATGGTCTGATGCTGGCTCTGGGTGATTTTAGCGATAATAATGAGGGCAAGCAGGGCAAAAATCACCAAACCGCCGATGGAAGCCAATAAGCCTACGAGGAACTTTTTCATGTTATACCTTTAACTTCTCTTCGAGGGCATTGTAGCAAAAAAACGGGGGGATGTTAATCCATACAAATTTAAATATTTATCAGGATTTGTTCACTCTCTTTCAGATATACTGTAAATGGGGGAGATTATCCATGAGACTGTGTATCTACTTCCTTATAATCATTGGGTTTTGTCAGACGTCGTGCGTCTATTGTTCAAATGAGTCAGAAGTAAACTCGGATCCTCAGACGCTTAGTACCGGGGTTGTGTATGCTTCAACAAGTACTCTTCTGCGTTTGATTGCGGCTCCTTTTGCTTATTTTTCAGGTCCTTCGCGGCAGGAAATTGAAGCGGCCGAGAATTTCCGTCAGGCAGACGATATTCTCAAAAATGATAATTTGAGCAAAGAGCAAGTCGATAAAGCTTATGAACACTTGTTCCTTAGTGTTGCTGATGGTAACGGCCAGGCGCTTCTTCACATGGGTGGGTTGATGCTTGGTCTGCCTGATCGCCGCTGGCGGGTTCTCTTTTCTCATGTGTCGTTCGATGAGCGGACAGGAATCATTCATTTGGAAGAAGCACAGAGGAAAGGTGTCTCCGGTGCAAAGGAGTTGTTGCGTCGTTATGACAATTTGATACTGCTCAATAATACGATCCTGATGGCTAATGGATTGGATGCGGAGGTAAATCTTGATAAGGCTCGGTCTCTGGTGAGGGCAGCTGTGGCAAAGAAGGGGCCTCATGCGGCTTTCTATCTGGCTGAGGCTATTTTGAAGCAGGATAGGAGTAGTTATCCCTGGATGTTTGTTGAAGAACTGGATTCCTACGAACGTCGAGTAAAGGCGCTTCCACTGTTGGATTTAGCCCTGCAGGCCCAAATCCAGGGCGCGCAAATTCTTATGGATGAGCTTGTTTTGGAAGGTCGGGTATATGAGGCGGTCTGTGCCGAAATCATGCAAAACAGGGAGCGGGAGATAGCTGGTCTTAAACTCGGTGAGGCGGGTTTTCAAGAGGCATATATTGATGAAATATTTCAGAGTCAAAGGCCAATCGTGGGTGTCGTATTAAACCGCGGGCAGGCATTTGTACTGAAGAAAGCGATGAGTGCGCGCGTTGATCGTGTCTTTCAATATCTATCCACCTATAGTCAGTATGTTGCTGCTTATTGCCATGCTTCAGGGAGAGTTATCGATCTTAATGAATCGTTGAGATTGATAGTCAGGGATCCACGTTTGTTAGGGCAATTTGATGCTGTGATTCCATCGGTTGCGACCGCATTTGGTCGAATCAGACATGAAGCGAGTTTTCATGACTTTCGAGTGGTAGTGCCCTGTCCGGTGACGCCCTTGGATGCGGATACGGCTCTGCGTAAGCTTACTGAATTGCATGATGATTTTACGGGGCCGATTGTGGAGTAGGGGGATTGGGACGTAGTCGTTAATTGTTCAGACTTACTTCAGCTGTTCAAGATCGCAGGTTTCACGGAACTTTTTCAGCTTGCCGCTATCATTGAGGGCTTTTAGGTCGTCAAAACCGCCTACGTGGTGATCATTGATGTAGATCTGGGGGACGGTGTTGCGGCCCGTCTTCTGGGCGAGTTCAGCCCTTTTGGATGTGCTGTTGTGTACATCCACTTCCTCATAAGGCATCTTGAGGTCATCGAGAAGCTTCTTTGCGTTGGTGCAGTACTTGCAATAGGGGGAGGTGTATATGAGCACACTCTCTTCGCAGCCTGGGAAGGTATCTTCCTCCATAACCTCGTACTTTTCCTCATATCTTGAGTTCAGGAGGAAATATCCTCCCAGGCCCAGGATAACAAAGGTGACGATCAGTAGAATGTATCTCATGATGGAAGTATAGCAGGTTTGGCTTTTCATCTGCAACTGTGTTTTTTGTTTAAACGATCATGTCACCATGCAACCGGTGGCACGCATACCAATGTGTCGATTAACTAAGTGTAAACTTATATATAATACAATAAGATAATGATGCAATGAGCGTACAGTAAGGTAAAGGGGTATGGTGATCAGATGATAAAGAAAGAGCACCACGCACTTGTCATAATTTTACTTACAGCGCTAGCTGCTTTGGTTTTTATCTTGTTGTCCATGTTCTTTGCTACCCCCCTGGATGCAAGGGATGGTGATGAGAACGCGACTCGCATGCAGCCTCCACACATACAGCAGCCACGTCCGCCAGTTAGTCCAGCGCCTTTACGTATGGCGCCACCTAAGGCTGGACATGTGCAGGGACCAAAAGCCCTGGAAACTCCCAAAAATGAGGGAGGGATCGTATCAAAGAAAGAGGAGCCTGTTGTTCCTGGGGCGGAAAGCATAAAAATAGGCGAGAAGTCAAAGTCGGAAAAGCCATTGTTGCGAAAAGTTACCCCGCCGGCTGAAGGCAAAGCCATTGAGACGACGGGTGCTGAAACTAAAAAGATCTTGCCTGAAGCAGCCGTTGGAGCTAAACAGGCTCTCGCCACACCTCAGGCAGGGGCAAAGAGCGGTCATGGAGAGCATCGTCACCACCGCCACAATCATGGTGTGATAGATAATTTCTTTGTATATCCCTATGGCGATGATGATTATTCGGATGATTCTTCCGACAATACACCTTACGTAGAGGATCAGGCAGGTGACGAGGATGAAGATGACACGAGCAGTGATGCGGCTGCTAGCTATAGCTTGTCTCATGATTTTGATAACCGCTATGGGCTTGCGCAGAACTCTGGGGAGTTGTATGTGGATGCCTCTGAGATTGCTAGTGCTGATCGTCTTGCTCAGCTGAAGGGCATAGAGGGGCTCGATTTAACGGTTGTTCAAGCTGATGATGCGACATTCCAGCGTTTGCTTGATGTGCCGAATTTAGAGAGCCTGAAGATCTCGGGGAAAATGATAACCCAAATCCCTGCAGGTATTTCAAGGCTAAATAACCTGCAATGGCTGGACGTTTCTGGGAATCAAATCAAGGTGGTGCCTGCGGAAATTGGCAAATTAGCGAAATTAGAGCAGTTGATCTTGAGTAATAACAAGATCAAAGAGCTGCCTCCGGAAATTGGAAATTTGTTGAAGCTGAAGGGGTTGTATCTGGCCAACAATGATTTGGCTTCTTTGCCGGTGGAGATTACCAGGTTAAGTAAAATAAAAGCTCTCGATCTTTCGGGAAATCCGGGTAGTATTTTGGTTAATCCTCCTGAAATTAAACAATGGGTCAATAATCTTAATACCCACATGGCGAAGGTGAGGATTTAGTATTTGCCTTGGTCCTGTGAGTTAATTTAGTGTGTCGTAGTTCTTGCCACAATTTAACGAATCCTTAATCTCCATGTGTCACAATTAGAATAGTAATGATGTTGGGGTTTGTTATGAGTTTAAAAAGTCGGATACTTTATAGTCTAATGTTAAGCGGAAAGTCCGAATTCAAAAGGACTATGGCTAGATATGATCCCGCCAAGCAAAGCTTAGAAGAAGATCTCATTCGTGCTCAAATTGCTCGAAAAGGCTTTGAGAGATTTTCCAGGTTTATGTCTTTTATGAGTAAAGACCCAAAAGATGTATTACAGGAAAGGGCTGTCAGGGGAGGGGTAAAGGCGGTTATTATGACGCCGGCCAATCCCAATGATAAGCTCGTGCTTTATATTCATGGTGGTGCTTGGGTGCTGAAGCTCGAAAAGCTCCATAGGAATTTTGCAGCCAATATTGCCAGATCGACAAATGCTAAAATATGGGTAGCTGATTATCGACTGGCACCGGAGTATCCTTTTCCTGCAGGTTTGAACGATGTCTTTGCACTTTATCAAGCGATGTTGAGGGATGGTCATGATCCCAAGAAGATCATCATCATGGGCGATTCCGCAGGTGGTAACTTAACGTTGGCGCTGTTGCTTAAAATTAAACAAGAAGGACTCCCAATGCCAGGAGCCGCGATTCCCCTTTCGCCGGTCACGGATTTTCATATGGAAGCAGAGTCTTTTACCACTAAGGCCGAGGCAGATCCTGTGCTGGCGGTGGATAAGCATAAGATCCTTTATTTTACTTATCTGCGAGGTGCATCGCCGCTCGATCCTTTGGTTTCTCCCTTGTTTGGGGATCTGGAGGGGTTGCCTCCATTGCTCATTATCGTGGGCGGTCAAGAAATTCTCCTTAATGACAGTATCAATTTCGCTGAAAAGGCCCGCAAGGCGGGTGTGGATGTGACTCTTGATGTTCATGATGAGTTGTTTCACGTCTATCCTCTTTTTACCGATATACTTGATGATGCTAAGATCGCTTTGGGTAAAATTGCGTTGTTTATCGCGATGAAAACGGCGTGAAGGCTGCTTAAAGATATGTGACGGGTATGGCCGTCACGCCTCTTGATAAGGGTACCGCTTTTTGCTTAAGGCAGATGACCGCGCCAGGCCCTATGGGTTGTCCTAGTTTCTCCAGCACTGAGAAATTGTTAGCAGCGTTTACACTCGGACTCGCGCTTTTTTTGAACTCAATGGGGTAGAGTTGGCCGTCCTGTTCGATCAACAGATCTATCTCTTTTTGATCTTTGTCTCGATAGAAATAGAAGTGAGTTGATTTACCATTGTGCCAATAGCTCTTGATGATTTCCGCCAGCATATAGGTCTCTAATATTGCTCCCGTCATGGCCCCTGCTTCAAGAGCTTCAGGTGTCGACCATTGTGTCAGGTATGCGCAGAGGCCTGTATCTAGGAAGTATAGCTTTGGCGTTTTAATAAGCCGATTGGTTACGTTGTTGTGATAGGGTTGCAACATGTAAATCAACCCTGATGCCTCTAGAATAGATAGCCAGGATTTGATTGTTTTTGTGTCCACGTCCACATCTCGTGCCATTTCCATGTAATTAATGAGTTGCCCCGTCCTGGCTGCAGCGGCTCTCATGAACTTGAGAAAGGAGAGCTCATCTCCCACACGGGTCAGATCGCGTACGTCTCTTTGGATATAGGTCTGTATATAGGAGTTGTAGAAAATATCTCGAGAGGTCTGCTCGTTTAGGGCTACCATGGGGAACGAGCCGCGCCAAATGGCTCGATAGACGTCCATTAGGCTCATGTCTATAGCTTCAGATGCTGCATGTTTTATCCATTCAGGGGTTGGCAGGAACGGCTGAGATGCTTCTGCCTTGTCGTGTATTTCAGCTTGGGATAGGCCCAGCAGATCTAAAATGGCGACTCGGCCAGCCAAAGTTTCCGAAATGCCCTGCATGAGGTGAAATTTCTGAGATCCTGTTAACCAAAACATGCCGGGTCGTTTTTCTTTATCTACATATATTTTAATGGCGCTGAAAAGCTGAGGAGCATATTGTACTTCGTCGATAATAACGGGTGGTTCATGGGTTTGCAGAAAAAGCGCGGGGTCCTCTTGAGCGAGTGCCCGTTGTTCAATGTCGTCTAAACTGACATAACCATATTTAGTCGAGGCGCATTCCTCTAACAATGTTGTTTTTCCAACCTGGCGTGGTCCCGTCAATAGGAGTACAGGGAACGATGCTGAAACCTGCTTAATTGTTGTGCTTAATGTTCGTTTCTTATATTTCACGATCATATCCCGGCCAAAATGGAGTCTCATTCCATATTAGCCGAAGTTATCTAGGTTGGCAAGTCCGTCCAATCCGGGGTGCAATTCCATATCAGCCGAAGCCTCGTATCATTCTCTTTGCAAATTGCTTGAATTATAGTAGGTTCAAACCTCACAGGATTTGAAGAGATTTATCATGCACTTTCCCGCCCAAATGCTAGCCACTATCGAATTGTTAACTGAGATCGAAGGAACGGATGTTCCTGCGGATGTGGTTGCGACGAAGTATTTTCGCACCCGCCGCTATATTGGTTCGGGGGATCGGCGGGTTATATCTGGGCTAACTTTTAGTATTCTTCGCCATCGCGAGAAGCTCAATTGGTGGGTGGCCCATGTGGGGTTGTCTGATGCTATTCGGCCGCGGGCTTGGGTGATTTTGGCGCTGGCTTTGCTGCAGGATAAAAACCAGGACGAAGTGGCTGAGGTGTTTTCGGGTGTGGAGTATGGACCTTTACCGCTAACAAAGGTTGAGACCTATGGATTGGGCCATCTTGATTCTAACAGTATTGATCACAAGGATATGCCGCCTTACGTGTGTCTGGATCTGCCTGAGTGGTCGTATAATAAGTTGCGGGATGTTTTTGGCGACGAGCTTGAGGTTGAGATGTTGGCGCTAAATCAGCAGGCGCCGCTTGACTTGCGGGTTAATACCCTGCAGACGTCGCGGGCGGAGGTGGCGCGCAAGCTTGAGAAAACGGGCTGGGCCGTGGAAGAGACGCAGATATCTCCCTTGGGTTTGCGGATCGAGCGGGGTAAACCTTTATCTAACCATGAATTGTTCCGGAATGGTTTTGTTGAGGTGCAGGACGAAGGCTCGCAGCTGATTGCGCTGTTATGTGATGCGCGGCCTGGGCAGGCAGTTTTGGACTTTTGTGCGGGAGCTGGGGGGAAGTCTTTGGCCATCGCTGCAACCATGGAGAATAAGGGGCGTTTGTTTGCGACGGATGTGGCTGAACATCGGCTTACCAAGGCTAAGTTGCGGCTGCGCAGGGCAGGGGTCAACAATCATGAGCTTAAGGTGCTGAACGAGCAAGGTTATCAATGGCTGCGTCGCCAGGCTGGTCGTTTTGACCGGGTGTTGGTGGATGCGCCTTGCAGTGGCAGTGGTACCTGGCGTCGTAATCCGGACCTGAAATTCCGGTTCGGGGAGGCTGAGCTTCAGGAGTTGCTGTTGAAACAGAAAGAGATTCTTGAGCAAGCGGCTCAGCTGGTGAAGCCGGGTGGGCAGCTTATCTATGCGACCTGTTCTTTATATCAGGATGAGAACGAGGGCCACGTTGAGTCGTTTCTTAAGTCCCATGCTGATTATGAGATCGTGCCCGTGCAGAGTATGTGGGAGGCGTGCGTCGGAGGTGAGTGTCCGGTGACTACCCCATGGCTTCGTTTAAGCCCTCATGCGAATCATACGGATGGCTTTTTTGTGGCTGTATTCGTGAAGAAGACACCTGGTTCCGTTGGTATCGAACAAGAGAGTTTGCAGGAGGACCCGGCTTGAGGTCTGTTAGGCACTCATGCTGGGGGCCCTTGATGATCAGCTTTAATAGCTTGGGTGGGGTCGTGGATACCAGCTCTTCATAGAGTTGAAAGTCACTTTTATTCGAGACGGTATGGACGACGAAGCTTTGTGTCCTCCATCCATCCTCAATCTTCTCAAAGCCGATAATATTATCAACAACAATTTGTTCTCCATCCAGTGGAAAATGCAGAAGAACCGCAATCGTTTCGGGTGTTTCGGCCAATTCAATTATGGGCCTTGTTGTATCCATCTTTGGCGAATAGGTGTGTGAGATTTTGCACCTGGCATCGCCTTTGTATCCTATGGTCAACTCGCATGTGAAGGCTGTAGGTTGGGTGATCTGTGAAGGTGGGGTAAGGGCATCTTCCAGGTATATGCGGAAGCTCGCGCTGCAGCTATCGCAGTGCAGGAGAAAGATGATGAGTAACATCACGGGCATGAACAAGGGAACCTCCATCAATATACAGGATAATAACATAAGAATATTAATAATCTAACTCACAACTCACCTAGCACGTCATCTACGTGCGAAAGCCTGCGCTCCGGTGCTCACGTACCCAAAAGTACGCTCCGCTCCGGTGCTCGACTTTCGCACATAGCTAACGCACTATCTGAGTTGTTAAGAAGCCTAGCACATCATCTACGTGCGAAAGCCTGCGCTCCGGTGCTCACGTACCCAGAAGTACGCTCCTTCACATGTAGATGACGGGCTAGGTGAGTTGTTAAGAAAAAGGACTGTTTACTAATTTAACTGCATCGTGCAGGAGGGGGTCAAAGGATAATCTCCCGCGGATGCCTCAAAAGCCGGGGTGTTTGTTTCTGCATTTTCAAAAAATATCGTCTATATCAACAAAAGTGCTTTTCTCCGGCGCCATATTTTGCTATACACCAATTGTTGTTCCCCGGTAGCTCAGTGGTAGAGCTAGCGACTGTTAATCGCTCGGTCGGCGGTTCGAATCCGTCCCGGGGAGCCAACATCTGTATGGGTTTTATGGTATTTAGAAAAACCAAAAAATCGCTGAGTATATACGCGTACAGAGTTCAAAAATATATGTCTAGAACCTGCTGGAAGTATTATCAGCCATTGTACCTGGTCTAGAGGACACCTCTATTTCCCCAACTTCCGCGGCGACAGGCACTCCCCCTAAGGTAGAAACGGCACGTGAGGTGGAGACAGAAAATCTCTCTAAATCACAGACAGCAAAACTTAAATATTTTATATCGTCGTTCAAAGAGGTGCGGACGGATGAAGCGGGTGAAAAGGAACTCGTTGCTCTCGAAGCCAATAGAGTACTATTAAACCGAATAACTATACGTCATTGACATGAATAACGTTTCCTCAATCTTCCCTATCGCCATCCTCCTGTGATAGACTAGAAAAATACCACGGAGGCACCTTATGCGCAGATACGTTACCGTCTTCTCTTTTTTTGCAACCCTGATGATTGGCGAGGTTCGCACAAGCACGGAATGGGGAGAGGGTGTGACTTATGAGCACGTGAGTGACGATCCTAAGGTTGTAAATCGAACCTTTGTTTCCACCCTCCAGAGCGTTTATATTTGGAACTGTGGGTTGAAGGCGTTGCCGCGTTCTATAGTTGATTTGCCCGTTCTAACCCGGCTAGGCCTGAATGATAATGAGCTGACCTGCTTGCCCGATGAGATAGGCCGGATGACAACTCTTGAAGATCTATGGATTCCAGAAAACCAGTTGGTGAGTCTACCAACTACCATTGGAGGGCTCAAGAACCTGAGGGATATATGGCTCACGCGCAATCGTTTGAGTTCATTGCCAAGTGAGGTTGGGCAATTGAATTGCCTAACCAAACTCAAACTGGAGGCAAACGAGTTAATGGGGTTGCCCGAAGAGCTTGGCGGGTGCCTTGGCCTAGAAGAGCTTTTTCTTTTCCTCCAACAAGCTATGTGCTTTGCCAGCTAGCATATCGCGCCTCACAAACTTGTATACACTAGAACTAGCTGATAATATACTCGAATCTCTGCCCGTGGGCTTGTGTAACCTGACGAGAATCTTCGATTTGAATTTGGAATCGAACAACCTGCGAGACCTTCCCTATGATTTTGCCTATTGGACCTCCCTTAAGGTTTTAGAATTGGGTGGCAATCCGTTTGAGACGCTGCCGCCCGTGGTGACGAATATGGGCTCACTGACCGAGCTGAGTGTCCGCATTCATCAGATGAAAGGGTTGCCTGAATCTTGTGGGGCTCTGACGGGTTTGAAGAAGTTAGGCCTTCACCAAGGTATGCTGACCACGATTCCGACTGACTGGAGCCGCCTCACATTGCTGACGCATCTGAATTTGAGTTTCAACAAGCTGAAAGTCTTCCCCCCAGCGATATTATGTATGCACCGTCTCCAGGTGTTGCGCTTGGAGGAAAATAAACTCAAAGCAATACCCGCGGGGTTGATTCAGTTGTTTAACCTGTTGCATCTTGATCTTGTTGATAATCGCATCAGGATACTGCCCGATGAAATCTCACGCATGAAGCTTTCCAAGTTAGAGATTGAAGGGAACCCGCTGGAATACTTGCCGGCTCGGCTTTGCGAAAAGGAATTGAGTCTGAGTTATGCCCATCTTCTTTTAGCTACGCCGGCCATCAATCAAACGGATAATCTCCTGGACCTGGAAATCGTTTTTACGGATGAGGAAGCTGCATTGTTGGAGGAGCTGTCCCAGGATCCTGAGCTCCAAGATGATGAGATTGCGTTCCAACATCGGGCCATCAGAATTAGAGACTCAATTCCTTGGGCCGCGGGTCGCATTCTCGAATTCGCAGGAAGGCGAGAGCCGGCGAAGAAATAAGCTTGGCGGGCTACTTACCATCTGCTTGTCGGTCGGTAACCACTCAAGCTAGTAGACGTGTTGTCGCTGTATATAAAAGGTGCCATGAGCTGAGCCGTCTTAGTCACTTATAAGGCCTAAGCTATCCCTTTATCATGTCTTACTGGGACTCGAGGAGGTTTTTGGCTAATTTCTGAAGGATGAAAAAGGGGCATGTTGCCCCTTTTCTGATATATGCCAAAACTTCCTGGTTTTGGGGTGCAGCGCTCGACATAACATAATATATGCATATAACGCATTTTACCTATCAGGAAAATTATAAGTACATCTAAATACATGTATATAAATACTTGACAGTTACTCACATTCTTTTTATGAAAGAGGAGAGGGCATTATGAAATGGTCTCATTTAAAACACACATTAACTTTAGGAGAATATGCATGGTGTTGAGCATGACTAAGAAGATCTTAGGTGTAGCAGGTTTGTTGGCGATTACTACCGGGCAGTTTGAAGCTTTTGGCTCGGATGGTGGTCATAACCAGGATGAATTGACTTTAGGTGCTAGGATGGCTATGCGAACTCGAGCAGTACTTGAATCGCGAGCTCAAGCCCAGACCCAAGCTCACGCCCAGGCCCAAGTCCGAGCCGAAAATGAAGCCCGTGCTCAGGCTCAAGCCGAACTTAAGGCTAGAAACGCAGCCCGAGCCCAAGTCCGAGCCGAAAATGAAGCCATAGCCCAGGCCCAAGTCCGAGCCGAAAATGAAGTCGATCTTCAAAGCACAGATAATCAGAAAGCTGTCGCTCCGAGTCGAGCACCCGAGCAACAACTGGCAAGACTTGCAACGGCAATGCTACCTACACTGCAACCCGTAGATGAATTGCTCGAACAAGTTGCCGCTAATTACGCTAAGCATATATCCGAGCTTCAAATCACGGACAATGAATTGCTCGAACTGCTCGCCATTAATCAAGCTCAGCATATATCCGAGCTTCAAAGTTCAGACAATAAGAAAGCTGTCGTTGAGGGTATGAAGACAACAACGAAAACAACAACGAAAACATCAACGTGGAAAATAACGACGACAACAACGAGGACAACAACGAATACAACAACAAAGACAATAACAAGTGCCTTTTCTAAGGTAAGTCCGGCAGTGGTGCGGTCTTCTCGGGTAGATCATCGGGAACCCGCAACAAGAGCCCCAATTAAAAACATCTATGATGATGGCTATGGCGGGGGTTATGTTACCAACGGTTCATGGGGTGGTTGCCGTGGACTTCCAATTGATTGGAACCCTAACTATTATAACGCAGATACAGCGAAATATAAAAAGGAAAACAACGCCGAGCTTTTAAAGGCTTTGAGTGACGGAAAACCCCTTTTTTATTAATCAACCATGGGGCCAAAACTGTCCGAGAGACCCCAAGGATTATGGAAAAAAACCTGGTTTTAGTGCCCAGGGAAATGAACGCCGCATTGGTATACAAACAATTCTCCTCGGCTCAAACAAGCTGTTCATGCTCTTGAGTAACAAAGTCATTGAGGTATTGTGATAATTCCATCCATCTTGGGGCCCATCTTTTGGGCCCCTTTTTTATAGCGCTCCCCAACAGTTCACGCATTGTACCAATTTCATGCGATTTTGGCAGTCACCTCAAAGCCACCCCCATTTTTCTCAAGCAGTGCAACATTTACAGAAGCTACTGACGGTTCCTTAATGGCAAGTCGAGTTGTTCAAAATATCCAACAGCTCGAACTAAAGAATCCAGACACAGCTGGTTCATTGTCAACAAGCCCAGCTGATGCAATTTGTTGGACATAATACAGTTGGTTATTGGCTTGGATTGACAGCTGAGCATGAGAAATCGCGGATGGGTTCGATTCGTATCTTACATTTTGGGGCAACTGAACAGGATTCCGGTCTAGGTCGAGAAAGCGAAGGTGGTCGCTCCCTACCAACCACTCTGGAATATCCTTTATCTGATTCCCAGACAAGAGGAGTGTCTGTAAGCTGGGTAGACTTCGGATACACGGATCAATAGCGGATAGGTCGCAATCAATCACAGCCAGCTCTTCAAGCTTTTGCAACTTCTCCATTTCATTTGGAAGCAAGCCGAATGTCCCCCTATTGAATTTAAGTTTTTTTAGATTAGACAGTTGCAACACCCAATGAGGGAAATCAGAACGACAGTCCAGCTCAAGGCTTCTCAGTTGCTTTAATTGCCCCATGCACTTTGGTAGCGGATGCAGTAAATTGAGATCAAGATGAAGTTCTTCGATATGACGGATACGATCTAGAGAGGCAGGTGGAAAACAGACTCTTCCTAAATACTTTGGCCAGTGATAACAACTCACCGACATAGCCTGAAGAGTACCTTCCAGGCTTGACATATCAGGACTGTCGCAAGAACTGCGTTTTGCTAGCATCTCAGCTCTTGATTTTACAGGCACATCGCCCTCTCCATCGAATCGGTAGAATCCTAATTTCAGAAGTTTTGGGAATACCTGGTCCACGACCAAGTCAATGTCTGATAAACCAGCTGGGCCCTCGGTTTCTAGTTTTTGTCTCAAGCTGACAAACTGCCTAACCAATCTGCGGGCAAGACTCAGTTTCAGCCCGCTCAGCCCTCCGGTGTTATCAAATCTTCTTTCATACCCTCTCACTGTGAAGACAAGATGCGAACACATCTGCTTGCGATTGGTATGGTTTGGCCCGAAATACACCAACGTAAGGTTCTCGCCCATCAGTAGTGCTTCTTGTAAATTTTTGTCTTTGAATATCTCAGGGCCTATAACCTCGCACATCTCTCTGAGATCGGTTATGGCTTGTCTGTAATACCTCAACGTAATGTATCTTGTGCCTCTAGAGGTCGCTAATAAGCTGTCCAATTCTCTCAAGCCAACATGTGGCAGTAAGCAACTTACCACCACATCCGATGGTATGCAGCCAAAGAACAAATTGCCTGGCTTGGCTATCATTTGGGCGGACTGAGGATCAGATGATGTGCGCATAACGCTTGCTCTGGGGATCGTTCTCAAAACTACAGAAAGACTTACCGGTTATCATTAAGGCCAACAGAGATGCTATAATCAATCTATTTAGGAACACTTAACTCTCCAAATTATATAAAACTGTTTCGTTGTAATTGTTTTCAACATCCCTGTCAATTGTTATAGAAAGATGTGTACTGCTTCAACACATTACCAGCTCATAGTTTTTGATGCTCCTTATAAAAATGTACCATAACCATGTGATTTGGAACTCGAGCTATGACCCAAGCATCTCTTTTGAAATAACTTCGAATGATTGTTGATCAATTTCTAAAAAACCATACCTAAAAACATAGCCCCAGGCATTTTTATTTTTGATAAACGGCAGTATGGGGATCAGGGGCTTTATATCCACGTGCGTTGCAGCTAAATAATCGATGTTGCGCCTAAAAGGTTTGAAGCCACTTTCCATTTCGACCTGATATGGCATGTCATCATTCACAATGCCGATCGCTGTAAACTTTTGATACGGTTCTGACCCCTCCATCGTAACTTTAGAGGAATAGTAAATCACATAGTCCCCTTTTTGAAGACGTTTTGCTAGTGTTGATTTGCCATGACAAAATTGGCAGATCCCCAATTTTACACCATTCTCGACGTGCTCTTTAGAGGCCACTCCTATCCAATATCTACTCATGATTCGCCTCTGCTAAATTGCTCAAAATATGGATTAGAGATTGCTTGTCACTGTCTGGGAGCCTACCAAAAAATTCAGCATCTATTCGCTCCACCACCGGTACTAGCTTTGAGGCCATGAACTTGCCCTCAGCTGTAAGATTGACAACTTTAGCGCGCGTATCTTCTGGATGTTCGTGCCTTGCAACAGCCCCTGATCAACTAAACCTCTTAACGACTTAGATACCGTCATTTTATCCAGTTTCGACCAGTTAGCAAGGATCACTTGGGTTGGCTCTTGTTTGATTTTATCGTGCCACAGCAGGATGGCGAGAAGCACAAATTGGGCATGAGCAATCCCGTAGGAGTTCTAGTTCCTTCTTTAATCCTTCTTTGCCATGTCATAGTTGTTTGCCATAGCAAAAAACCAGGACTATCTTCTGGTTGTTCGACGCTAAAGATTCTTTATTCATTGCCGGATTCCGCAAATTTCATTAATGAATCCATTTGTTCAGGGATTGTATCAACAATTCCTTGAGCTACAAGCTTAACCCAGATAAATGTGAGAGGGCCACTGACCCGTAAAGTTATCGTCATTTTAAGTCCTCCGGCGTTTCTTCCATCTCATGGGTGCCGTACAATTTGGCACCGAAGAATTTTAAATGGTCGGTAAACTTCTTGAATTTTTCCACCTCAACCAATTGCAAAGTTACTTCACCTGCGCCCTTGGGTTTGAATATGAAGTTACTACCGACTTGGAAGGGTTCAGTCATCTTTGCATACTCAATGTCAGGATCCCATTTGCCCCACTTGTTTACATCTTCCCACAAAGACCAGATCGTCTCTTTCTTTACGCCGGGGTACACCTTGGAATAAGTCCTGTGCCACATTTTTATCTCCTGATATATACTAAACTTACTTACTATATATCTATTTACTGAAATGTTTGCAAGCTGTTTATTCCTAATTCATGGGATTGTGGGACAGTGCATAGTGCACTCTAATAGAATTTTTTACCCCCACCGAACACTTTAGAAATTCCGGCCGTTTGGGCGTAGATTTCCCAATAGAACCACTTTCATGCTGCCACTCCTCAACCTACACACACTGACAACATTGAGACCGATCCCCCATCGAAACCTTCGACAGGGAAAGTGATGTTTTCGCCCTGTTGCTGGGTCGCGATCACATAGAGCAACGGCAGGTAGTGATCGGGCGTCGGAACGGAGAGCATCGCCGCCGGGCCGAGCTTTTCATATTCGATGAGGGGCTTAAAATCGCTGGCGAGAATCATCTGCCTTGCCTCTAGCTCGAACTGAATCGCCCAATCATAGGGCTCCTGCAAATGCTGGCCCCAGGCATAGGCGTGCAGATTGTGGACCAGGTTTCCGCTACCGACGATCAGAATGCCCTCATCCCTTAGTGGCGCAAGTTTTTCTCCCGAGCTCGAAATGGAAGGAGGCGGGCTGGGATTCGTTTATACTCAGTTGCACGACCGGAATATCGGCCTGCGGATAGGCATGCACGAGCACCGACCAGGTCCCGTGATCGAGCCCCCAGGTGTTGTCGAGATTGACGGGTAGGGGTGCAAGTAGTTGCTGGACTCGGCGAGCGAGCTGAGGGTCACCGGGCGCTGGATACTGCACCGGAACAATTCAGGCGGAAAGCCGCCGAAATCGTGAATTGTCCTGGAGGTGCTGATCGTGACGCCAGTTCCCGGAACAAACCAGTGCGCGGAGATCGAAAGAATCGCTTTGGGCTTGCGCGTTTGCGCACCTATACGTCGCCAAGCTTCAGTGTATACGTTGGTCTGGATGGCGTCGATAGGATTGCCGTGTCCCAGAAGATAGCTGGCATCAGTTCCGACACTTCGTTCCTCCTCCTTCATTTCAGCAGCGTTTAGTAAGCCCTACATCACACCAATTTGTTTTAGAAGGCCGATGACATCGTAGAACAAGTTTTCCTCTACGATCTCGCCATCACCCAGTGGCCACGGTGCAGAAATCCACCTGGAAGCCCTTGTTCGTAGGTGGGATCATCTTTCCGTCCGCACCTTTCATTGGCCCCTTCATTGTACCGGTGAAGTCAGCGATCGTACAGGTCCAGTCCCCCTGGGCAAACATGACTTTATATGGGTCGTTCCCAACCCGATTGTCAGGGAAGGTTTTGAACATCTCAACACCCTCTTGCTTATGCGCCTCAATTCCATGGGTCGCTGGCTGATTCGGCCAGTATATCACGCAATCCTTGGAGTGTCGCTTGCTGAACGTCGTCCAATCCTGGGCATTCCAAGCATCGTCCAACGTCTTCATCAATTGCAAGTTTTGTTCCGGGGCCATAACCTCGCCTTCCGTTTGATCTGTTTCGCGTGTACAATTTGTTCGTACTACTTATCTCGTCCAGTCTTTCAAAAGTTACCACGCTGACGTACAGGGAGCAACTCCATCTTGGCAGCAATTAAGATAATATTGCTGGATGATGACCATTTGCTGGTTTTGGAAACTAATTTCTTAAACGACATTATTTACCACATATCGTAACTCTGAGGTCTTGGGGCGAACTTGCAAAGCACAAAGTCATCCACCTTAAAGTACGTTAGTAATGAAACGCGAATAATTATCATCTAATATTTTTTTCATTTCCATAAGGCAATTATTTTATGGGCTATGGTTTTTTTGATACTGTTCTTCCGTGGATGTGAAAAGGGCTTGTTTTCTATTCCTTTCCTCCATCCAATTTCTACTGGCATTAGCTGTCCGGTAATAGCTAGAGACCCTAGAATTTTGCTTGTTAAGAATATATTTACGAAAAAACTTGCATTTTTATAAATCTACACTATATCTGATGTAGTTGTTAATATTAGTGTTTATGGATATACCTGTTATGTTTTCACGTTTTATTCTATTTACCTTGGCCTCACTGTCTTTTAGTTTTCCGTCAATTAGTTCTGACATCATCAACAATAATAATCTGGTCAACGGATCGTCTTCTGCTTGGTCTCAGAGCTTAAACTACCCAGACAGATTGATTGTTGCAGAGGAAAATAACCCGACTCAGGCTAGCCTATCTCAGGAATCGAGCAGAATAGCTCAGAATCCGGTTTTTGCGGATCTTCAGACGGCGATAGGCTACCGCTTCGGTAATGTAGAACTCCTTATCCTGGCTTTGAGGCACCCTGCTAAGGATGATGGCCACACCCTTTCTTATAGGGGAAATCAGCGCCTAGAATTCTATGGTGATGCAGTCCTAGAGCACCTTATAAGGGATATGCTTTGGAGAGAATTTCCTTTTCTCAATAATGGCGAGCTACGCGAAACGTGTAGGATGATGGTTGAAAATGCCACCTTGGCTTGCATTTCAACGCATCTAAAACTCCCACATATATCAAAACAATTAAAATTATCACCGTCAGAGCTAGATCCTAGTTCCTTGAATGTCCGAAGTAAGGCTAACTTTGTGGAGGCTCTTATTGCAGCGGTTCATGAAGATGGAGGAATGGAAGCAAGCAGGTCTTTCGTATACAAATTTTTGGGTGGAGAAAATGTACCCAAAAAATTAAGGGGCATAATTAAAGATCACGTCGCTAGACTTGATAGCCTGAAAGCAACAAATCAGGGCCATGTACCTTCTCGCGAAGAATTTGATCAAAAATATGACGATTCTATAGCTTTTTTAGGGGAAAGTGTTTTAAGTCTAGTTCTGAAAACTTACCTTTGTAGAAACTTCCTTGAGGCTGATGAGGGGATCTTAACACGTAAATATTTTGCTCTTAGTTCAGGTGAATCTATTGATGCCTTATGCAGGAACATGAATATGGATGTCAATGCTGATGGCATGAAGAAATACTTGGGCCATTTATATTTACATGGCGGAATGGAAAAGGCATCTGAATATATTATGTCTCACTGGGGTAGTAAGAATGCTCCTCAAATCATGAGGAAGGTAATGAAAAATAATACTAGGAATCAGTCTGACCTCCTGGCACCAGAGCATCGTTCTAGCTTTTTAATAGGCAAAAGGATCCCCTCTCACTTGAGAGAGATTCGTACTGCTGCAAATAACCTGGACCAATCTGACCAAAAAGCAACTAAGCCCCACGTGGAGCTTATGGCCAAAGGAAACCTACAAAATGTCGAGTCGGGGGTGCTGCAAAATCTGCCCACCACGCTCAAAGTTGCAGCCGCAGTATCTAAGGAGCCTGTTAAAGCAGTCCCAATGATAACGGCTAATAATGCTGATTCAGAGACAGATAATGTCAGAAAAATCACACCGTCAGATAAAATAGATGATGAAATCAACAAAATACAAAACTCCATAGTTGAGACCCTAACGCAAATTGGCGAAGAGCTTCTTACGCAAAAATCATATGAAGCTGCTCACAAGGCTTTTCTTTACACTCTAAGCCATTTGAGTCCAAATGATCCACGCTGTAAACATTTGGAAGCCCAGATGAGAGTAGCAAGTATGTTCATCGCAGCTGCCATGAACGTAACTCAAGGAGATACACTTCTTGCTCAAGGAAACCATGAGGATGCGATGGAGTGGTCTACAAGAGATATGGATAAATTAGATCCGCAAGATCATTTGTCGTTAGCTGATGTCCATAACATCTTTGCGCCTGTGGAGGAACCTGTAGCTTTAATTCCTATGCAGCCCAATACCCAGGAACATGTTGTCGACGCGCCTGTCTCTGAGTCCTTGAAGAAAAAGGCGCATAATATTAGCAGGGCTCAAGAGTTAAAAGCAAAGGCAAGAGTTGCGGCTCAAAAAAAGAGTGCGGCTCAAAGAGCTGCAGACTTGGCAAGTAATGCGGCAATTGAGAAAGCCAGTGATCTTGCAAAAAAAGCGGCCGCTCAGAAAGCAGATGTCCTGGCAAAAAATACAGCTGCCAAATCGACTGCGGCAGCTCAAAAAAAGAGTGAGGCTCAAAGTGCTGCAGACTTGGCTAGGGATGCGGCAATTGAGAGCACCAGAGATCTTGCAAAAAAAGTAGACGCCCAATCTACTGCGGCGAATGAGACAACTGCCTTGTTGGCCAAGCAGGTATCTGCTCAATCGGCAGCCGCAGCGCAGAGAGCTGCTGTTATAAAACAACAAAAAGATGCCGAATTTTTATCAGAATCAATAGGCATTCTCATTAACAAAGGTGATAATTTATTCAAAAGCCGTTGCTTTCATGAATCATATGAAGCCTATATGGAAGCAACTGAAAAAATATTAATTACGGACCCACGTTATTATATTTTAGAATACAAGACGCATGAGGCTTATAAAATGATAAAAGCTATCGGCGACATTAAACTTGGGCAAGATTTTATAGCTCTAAGTCATTATAACGAGGCTTCGAGTTTATTTCAAAGTGCTTTGAGCTATTTAAATCGTAATGATCCACTGTACGAGCAGGCGCTTAGGTCTATTCACACGATCAATATGATGCGCGTGCGTAATTCAATCAAAATGGGACATGAAATTTTCAAGGCGGGAAAAAATGAACTTGCTCTCGATATCTACATGGATTGCCTTAAACAGCTCGAAGATGCTGCATTTCACGATCACTCTTTACATAAAGAAGTAATTGAGGCAATTGATAAAACTAAGAAAGTGATCGCGTATAAAGAAATGCCTGTAGTTAATAAAGTTCTGAAGTGGTTGGGTTCTGTCTTTAAGTGATTTTCTTTAAAGGGATTTGTCGATGCGTAAGTGAGCGTCTTTAGATAAGCTGGAATAATTAGGGTTATAAATAAGTTTTATAAAATATTAGGCACGCTGTAGAATACCGCATTCATATCTTTTAGGCATTTGAGGTATGAATTGCACCCCCCCCGATCTTACCAGATTGCCTACCTGCCGATCAATTCAAGCCACTGGTCTTCGGTCAGAATCTGCACCCCAAGCGCGCGAGCTTTTGTTGCTTTGCTGCCGGGCGCTTCGCCTATGACCAATATATCAGTCTTAGCTGTTATAGAAGACCCTACGGTTGCCCCTTGCTTTTTGGCAGCTTCTTCTGCTTGCTTGCGCGTGAATTTGGTCAGCTTGCCTGTGAAAACAACAGTTTTGTCTGCCAAACTCGTGCCTTCTGCAATCATGACCTTTTCTGTAGCCGCCTTGGTCTTTTTTCCTCTGAATACGTACTTCGCATCGGGATCGCCAAAAGCTGATGGCTCTTGCGTTAAACGAGGGATCTTCGCCTTACCTGGAAAAATCTGCATCACAAGTTGGGGAAGATTTACGGCCATTTGCTTTTCTTCGTCCGTAAATTCGTCGTCAAAATTGTCTAAATCCAAGCCATAGACCCGAACGGTGTAATCCCCATTTTTAAGAGAGAAAAGCTGATCGCCACTTATAGCCTCGCGCATGGAGCTTGTAGAAAATTCAGTCCCGGCGGGCATTTCTTCCGCTGCACCTATGTATAGATGACCTGAAACAATATGTAGGCCCAATTCGGGTAGTACATACTTTACAAAGTGTCGTTCTTCGTCTGTCAAATCCTGGTTGGTCAAGCGGGTTTTATAAAAGCCATCCGCAAACGTCGCCAACATTACAATGACACCATTTTTTACCTCTGGTGTCGTGTGGAAATCCATGACCCACCACTCTTCATTCACTGGATCTACACGATGGGCCAGTGCTTCTGGATCGAAGGCGCAAATGATAGCCGTATCTGTCATGGGTTCAACTTCGTAACTGAACGATGCCACATCGAGATTTCGCAGCCCGCCTGGGGCGGTCTCGGGTAAGGAAGGGCGAGGGGTCTCTGACTGACCGGCAGTCTCGGGTATGGAAGGACGAGGAGCCTTAGACTGACTGGCAGTCTCCGGTGAGGAAGGACGACGGGTCTCAGACTGCCTGGCAGTCGGACTTTCTGTATTCTTAGGAAAGAAATACCTCAGAAAATTATCAAAAAATCCCATATCGTTTCCTTTTTTTTCTGCGGATTAGCGACGATTAGGGAGTTTGAACATTGCGTGCAAACCCTTTTGCCCGGTGTCTTTGCTTGTTTGACACCAGGCGTCAAGATATTAATCTTGGATCCATGTCAATAATCCATATCTTAGTTCACATATTGATCGCAGCCATTAAATTCATCACTGGCATTGCTTCATACACACAGTGCACCCCTGCAAATTGGGTCCACAATTTTGTGTATCGCACTCTTCGTTCCAATTACACTCAGCGGCGTAGGCTTTGGTGCCATCACCGCACTTTTTTTCACCGTTGATTTCATTACATTTGAGGGATTTACAATCTTCGTCTTTCGTGCAAACCTTATCTTTGTCCAGGCCAACTGATGCGTCGCAGTTATGGGTGACGCAACAGCAAAGAATCAAGCTCATCACAGCTAAATACATTTTCATCATAGAGGCTCCCTGTCTTTTCAATTGTCCATTGTAACTCTATATTGAAAACGTTAATTGATGTTTAAATTAAAAATATTTTTACCACACGACCCGTGGATGCCACGCTTACTCCGCTGGCGAGGAGCTGCGCTCTGGATGACGGGCGGTGGGATTATGTATACTATTTAGTTGCCTGGGTGATATCCACATGGCCATATATAGACTGTATAAGATCTAGATAAGGGTCAGCACTGCTTTCAGACTGTATTTTAAATTGACGCAGAGCTTTCATTTTTTCGATGAGCAAATTTCCATCTTGCATGAATTTTAGACCTTGTTCCCATTCGTAAACTCTATCTTTGTCCCTTTTACATAGTGCCCTGTCCGGATGATACACAGACCAAGGGAAAACCTCGTCATCTTCTCTAAAAGGTTCACGTGCCTTCAAGAGCTCTGCTGGCATCCTTCTGAGTTCCTGAAGCGCCTGTCTTAAGGGCACTTCCGCTTTCATCAGTTCTCGGCACCCAGATAGAATGCCCAGCAAAAATCCAGCATTATCCCGGGCATCGTACTTTTTGTAGTAACTTGAGGGTTCAATGAGCTCATCTGAGCTGGAGTTGCCTGAAGATTCTTTGCCATCAGAATCGCACTCTTTGTCGCTTTCTGATGATTCACCCCATTGTGAGGAAATGCCTTCGAAAGCCATATACCCACTTACAATGATGGGAGGGAATTGTTCCCCTCCAACAATATCGGCTAAGTTATCTGACACTTGAATTATATGCTCAAGAGGCACACCCAGTACGCGCAAATCTTTTTTTTGATAACCATAAACCTCATATTTAGGATATATTTTTTCGCGCCCACCTCTTGAGGTAATCTCCTGTGCAATGGGAGTATTCGATTCCAGAAAAACGAATTTTTCTATCTTTGATTTATTTTGAAATAGATCACCCAGGTTTGTAAATAGCCCTGGAGGGGCGGAAAATACTTGCAGCTCACCGTTTTCCCTGGGGGCTATAATCTGATAGGCGACGCCCTCATTTTGCCTAACTTCCAAAATAGCCGGGGTCTTATCTTCCACCCCTTCGCTTACCTCATTAATTGGCGATGAAGCTGACATTAGAAGCATATCATAGCCATGACGCCTTGTATCTGGCTGCAAAGTTAGATGCTCTTTGGCATACATACGTAATCGGCTCTTCATAAGTCTTTCGACAACTAGATTGGGTTCCTTGAAATAGGGGGCAAATGCAACTTTAAGAAAGGTTGGAATTACGCGTTCATTTCTATCGGCTGACCCCGAGCTAAAAATATCAATATTCCATCCCCAGCTGAAAATAGTTAGGAATAACTCGCCTATGCCTTGAAAAAATACATGGGTAAAAAGCTTATGTTTTTTATCCCCGTAACAGAAAGGTATAAGGATGGCCTCAGGGGAGCTTTTATGAATCTCAAATCGAAAATCTTTGCCCCCGTCGATTGGCTTACATAAGGTATTGTCGATGTTAAAAACCACATGCGGCCTTTGCTTTCCTTCAGGCCACGAATCATTCAGAATCATAGATTCTAGAGAGTCAGAAGCATGAGCGAGCGGAGTTATAAAACAGCAGATTATTGAAGCTATGAAAACTTTGAAAGATGGATGAAGTGTCATTGATGCTGATCCCCTTAATAGTCTCGCCGAGAAGAGTTATGACTTCCAACAATATAGGAGCGATCTCCTTCGTATGCAAGCGCCTAATATCTGCCTGATAGGGGAGCAGGCTAAGTGGCTTTGTTTAATCAGATGCCGTTTGCCGTTTTGGATAAACAAAAAAAGCTATACATCGCTAATTGCTTCAAATAAGGTAACTTTTGCAAGATAATATCCAGAATGGGAATCTACATATGCGTATAATTTTAGGATCACAGTCATATATTCGCAAACAAGCTCTGGAGGGGACGGGGCTTGCATTTGAGGTCATCCCGAGTCATTTTGATGAAACTTCCATAACTGAGCAAGAACCTGGTCTGAGGGCATTAAAATTAGCAGAAGCTAAGGCGCGAGTTGTGGGAAGCCTTTATCCAGAAGCCTTAATCATAGCTAGCGATGCCTTTGTCCATCGCAATGACGAGCTGTTCGAAAAACCAAAGGATCTGGGTGAGGCAAAGGCTATGCTAAAATCCCTGTCCGGGACATCATTTGAATTTACTGCTGGGCTTACTGTATTCAATGGAGCTAGCGGCAAACTCCTATCCGGGGTTGATAGCTGCCGAATTGAATTTCGCGAGTTGTCAGAAGAAGAAATTGATGGCTACATAATCACCAAGCCTGTACTTAAGTGTGCAGGCGCATTTGAAAACACAGGGGTAATGTGTTTTGCGCGATCTATCTCGGGAGCGTTTATAGTGAACTCAGGTTTTAGCATGTGCAGGCTGAGTAATTACCTGAGTGAGTATGGTATCTCTATGTTTTCAACATGCAGTGTGAGCAATAATGAGTCGCTTATGGGGTCTTCTCGATAAAATGAACCTAGGAAACATATGAATGACCATCCCACAAACATGTCTATTTGGGACTCATAGTGAGTTTTGAGCATTTTTCGAAGGATGAGAAAAGGGAGGCATTTTGCTCCCTTTCTGATATATGTTAGAACTGCCTGAATTTGGGACGCTTCGCAAAGAAGACCTATTTAACGAATTCTTTAAATAACCCTGCAAGTCTTATAAATTCCTCATTAACGAGCTTTAGCGCAAATGGTTTTAATTTTTGCCACATGATTGCAACCTCTTGTTCGTTAGTTTTAACCATAAAATCTCTACGATACTGCACACCCCAAAGTTCTAGTGTTTCTTGAGGTAACATGGAGCAGCAAATTTCCTGGTATAATTCACCCAGTTTAGACATGCATATTTGTCCGACCTCGCTAGGGTGTTTATCTATAGCCTCAAGAAATGCATGTATTGTCTGTTTTACAATTGATTCTGAAATAGGCCCTGTATCATACAAAAATAACCGACAAATCGTTTGAGTATTATTGTTTGTCCTTTTAAGAATAAGGTTAAGGACATCCATCTCGACACCATGTATAAACTTCCAAAGAGTCAAATCTCTAACCAAAGGCGCGATCAGGTTTATGTTATAATCAATGCTGTTAAAGTTCTCTATACCGTTGAAGATACATATATTTCCAAAGCCTATAGCGTTTTTAGGGTCCCAAGTCCTTCTGTGCGTACCTTTTGCAAGGGACTCAAAGTTAGTTACAGAAAGGATATTCCTGATTTGTTCGTTATCAAACTGAACGGTAACTAATTCAGGATTCTGCTGTGATATGAGACCAAAGGCATTTATAATTTTATAGGCTTGGCATTCTTCTTTTGCGTTGAAATATTTACTTGGCAGCAGAATTACAGATTCACTGTCAGCTTTCAATTTAACTGCCAGTTTACTCCCCCCGTCACCAAGCAGCAAACTCAGATTCTTACTTCCATAGGTTCTGTAATCACGATTTTCCTGATAATCTGCGGGTAGATCAATATCTTTCGGAAGAGCATCGCCTGAGTAGATACTTTCAAGCGATGTGTCACATACAACCACTCTTTGTTCGGCTGAAAAGGCTTGGTCTATGTTTTGGCGAACCAACTCCAGTCCTGACCTAATTTGCATTTCTCCGACGAGTTCTTTTGGGAAAAGGGGGTCATAGTCTTCAAGGCCTTTTGAGGCGTGAACAGACGGTAGAGAGAAACAAACCACTAGACCTAAGGAGAGTATTCTAAAATTATTTAACATATTTCTACTCCATTGATTAATCTAATATAATATGGCGACAAACACTTATTTATTCATTTATCATCATGTCGTATCTTAATCAAGAGAATTATCTGTATTGTATTGTTTGTAATCTAATTCAGATGACAGCGAGTCGGGCGGAATGTTGATCAAGTGATAAATCTTGACACTATTGGTGGGGGGTGGTACCTGGGTATATTCTTGGGATTAGGAGTGTGGACTATGCATCGTATTACGAGTCGAATTTGCCTGTTTTTTCTATTACTGTGCGCTATTCTTGTGGGTGAGTCATCTGCTTCGCGCGAGCCTGATGAGATGGGGCATGACTTTAGGGATAGTAAGAGGCGTCGAGCCGTCTCAGGACTGCCTAACTATGTGGTGATCTTATCTGAGTTTGTCGAAGAGTTCGTGGCGGAACGGAAAGAAGCAGAATGGAACAAGGGTCCACGTAGCTGGTTTTCATTTAATCGAGAAAGGGCTGCTGAATGGGCACTGAAGGATGCCTACGGCCGTTATTGGGCGATGTATAATGCCAGTAAAATCGGACGTATGGATGTCGTTCAGCTCATTCTTCAGGGGCCGGTCGATTATGAAGAGTGGGGCTGGGAACAAATCTTTACATCAAACATAAAAGCAGGATTAGATGGCGCGGCATCTTCGGGCAACTCTGAAGTAATTTTCTTTTTCGTCATACAAATCCTTTCCAGGGCGTTTCCAGATCAAAAGCTTCTGGACCACGCCACGGCTTCAGCGGCAGGGGCTGGGGATGTGGAATCGTTATTCTTTCTGTTGAACAATACCATTAACAATGGACATCCCAGTAAAGAGGGGATCTTGGACTCTTATAGGCAAGCGGCACATTGTCGGCAATATCGTACTTTGGATTTGCTGTTCGCCCTGCCCGAGAAGCATGGAGTCAACGTTCAAGTTGGAGTGGATGTCGCGCTGAAGGCTGCTGCTTATGGGGGGAAAGGTGATGTGGTACAGTATATTTTATGGAAATTGGATCCACGGCAGGCTCCTTCCCAGGACGGTGTTAATCAGGCGGTCAGGGCTGCAGTCCTTTGCGGTCATACGGAGCTCGCTAAGTACTTATTTAGCTTTCCTAATAAACAGAAAAGACCCGACCAGAATGGAATAGGCCTTGCTCTCTTGGCGGCTTCTGACGCTTTTCGCATTTATCATGCAGTACAAGCTCCCGCTGCAGTATTGCAAACCGCGAAGGAACTGATCCATCTGGTCCTTAATTTAGATGTACACCCGAGTCGGCAAGGATTCGATGCTGCACTTCTGTCTGCGGCATTGTTGGCTATGGATTGCGATATAAGGCAAAATTTCGACATATTGCTTAACTGCTCCGAGCCCCATCTACAACCCAGTCAGTCAGGCATCGATGCAGTTCTTGAAAAAGCCGCACGTTTTTATTGCGTGGGTTTGGCTGAATCATCGCAGTCTTACCATGCAAGTGTCGACTTGCGGCGACACAGAGCCAGGCTAGCGCGAAATGCGAAGTCTGTCATAATACAATTATATAATCTTCCCGAAGGAAAACCGCGGCCCAGCCAGCAGGGAATGGATGCGGCTCTTCTGCGAGTTATTGAGAGTTCAGATATTGAGCCTTACTCTCATTTAATTGACCTGTTATGCGAATATGGCTCCTTCAGTCCGGACGGCGTGGGCCGCGCTTACGAGGCAGCATTGATGAATCGTCGTTTGGGAAGGGTAGCGGCGTACCTGCAGACTCATCCCAAGCTGCCGAGTCTTAACCATGCGGGCTGGCAAAGGGCAGTTGATTGGCATCTTACCTTCCACTTATGCCTCATGGATAATACCAATTACCAAAATCTATCCGTTTTGCTTAACGTATTTCTCCTGAAACCGGAACGGCAAAAAGCAATTTGTATGAGTAAGAACCACTACACCCCCAAAGTCTTGCAAAATATGGCGAAGAGAGACCCTCAAAGAGCTATTGATGAGAGTTATAGATCAAAGCTGGGATCTGATGCGCTTGCTGAGCACGACATTAAAGCAACCATACAGAATTATGTTGAGGTTTCTAAGATACATGGGGCCGGGCAAGTGGTCGCGCGTATTCTAGAAACACCCTTTGTAACGGCCAGTCAAAAAGCTGTGGATGATTTGTATGCAAATGCTATACAGTATATTAACAAGCCTATCCTCAGATATTTCTCAAGCCTGGGCGATGAATATATACACCCGTCCCAAGAGGCTGCGGATAGAGGTCTTGGTGGTCTGCTAGCTAATTGGAATAGTCTGGAAGCTGATTGGAACATCTGGGACGCACGAATTAACCGGTGGGCAATTGAATCTTTTATGTGTAATGCCATAGTTATGCCAAGTCAGGCATGCATAGACCAATTATTTCTTAAGATAGCAGGAGAAGTTTCATGGCTGAGGACTTTGGTGTGCAGGGCTGATCTGAAACTTATTCCGAGCAGGGATGCGGTTGATAGGGTTTACCTAGATTATTTCAAGAGCTATGGAGGATCTTTGCTTGCATATTTAGAGAGCAACAATCTAGGAGAGGCACAACTTCGTCCCAGCAAAGCTGCTATGTATGCCATGATGCCTAGATACGAGGCTCCTAATAGAGTATACCTGAGCTTCCTTGAGATTAACCATCCTTGGCTTGCAAAAGACTTTAAACGGTTGTCAGATTATTAGGGGGCATTGGCGCACCACCCAACCCGTGAGTCTAAGTGCGCCTAAGCGAAGAATCCAGTGCGTATGTGCAGAAGCTTTAGAGTAGCTGCACTCACGCATCTTTTAGTGGATTCTACACTACTGACCGCGCAACCATGACTAAGCTTGCAGATTCAGTCTCCGCAAAGGTCGAGCCGTCAAGATCACATTTGCTAAGGACTGCAAACCCGTTCTGCTCTAGCATCTTTTCTAGTTGCTCAGTGGTATATACTTGCAAGGTCTGTGAGTGCGTGGTTATCGACGGCTTTTCTGATCCAGTCCATTGGTAGGAGGTGGTGATGGATTCAAGGATGCCTTCTTCATCAATGGTGCTGTATTGGATCTCGCGCATCGTCGTGTTGCCTGCGGACTTCTGCCAATCTATGGTAAGCTTCGTGATGTTATTCTCGTGCAGCAGGTAGCTTAAGTTAAAAATGTCGAATATATACAAACCTTCTGGGTTTAAGTTTGAGTGCACGTTGCGCATCGCCATCTCGAAATCGGCTTTAGTCAGATGACCGACGGCATTAAATATGGTGATCACAGCATCAAAGTGGCCAACTTGCATTGACCGCATATCGCCTTCAACGAACTTGATATCCAGGCCAGCGGCCCTGGCCTTTTGACGGGCTATCTCCAGCATCTTCTGATTGAAATCAGATCCGACAACGTCATACCCGTGCTCAGCTAGCCAAAAAACTTGGGAACCTGTGCCACAGGTCAGATCAAGCACCGTATGTACGCCGTGCTCCTTGAGTATGGATTCCACCGTAGTGTTTATGACCCTAGAATTCTCTTCGTTAAAAGCATCGTAGTGCTCTGCCTCGCCGTTATAATGTGACGCATCGGCACTGGTATGAGATGTGGTTGTCATTTTATGTTCTATTCTATTTGTGGACACAACAACAGCTTACCTTACTTCGTCCATACAGGAACGTGCGTCAGGTAAAAAAGCGGTTTACCTTCAAAGGTATCCCGTGGGGTGCCTTCTGTGCCGATACATGCGACTGCTAGCACTTCGCAGCCATATTTTTCAGCTAGGTCCTTGGCAGCCTTTAGAGTTCCGCCGGAGGATACGACGTCATCAAATAGAAGGATTTTTTTGCCTTTAATCCGCTTTCCTTGATCCTCACGGATATTGAGGGTTTTATTGCCGCCGGTGATGGAGTCATAGGTAACTGAATTTTCGATTTGACCTTTTTCAGCGCTACGTAGGATTACAAATTCTGTGGAGCCAGAATCGGATTGTGTTCTTTTATGTGCTATGCCCTGATAGAGCAGGGTTCCCATCATGTTTGCCTTGTCACCTGGCATCACCACAGCTTCGATCTGAGTTATCAGATCTTGAGGCATCTTTTGGATTAATGCTTTTGTGGCAGCATCGCCCATGGTGTAGTTGTCGCTAAAATCAGGTACATAGACAATTTTAACGTTCCCATTACCCTTGGGAGTAACCACATTATAGACATGGGAGTAATCACCGAGGGTGATTTTGAACGTTTCAGGTGCATCCTGTTTTGCTTCACAAGCGCTGTTTGCGCTTAGGATGCCTATGACCAGATAAAGGAATTGCGTTGATTTCATAGTTGCCTCTCGGTGTATATTTTTAATTGCTGTGACTATTGATAACGGCGAGAACTGGCGCACCGGAAGGGACTCGAACCCCTAACCTCCAGAGCATAGTCCGGTGATTTCCGTTCCCCATGTGCTCGCCCGCTTTCCGCTTCAATTGACTTCATGCCATGTTAAGGTTGCTCAGATAATACTCGCATGTGGGATGGAGTTCAAGATGGACGTACCATAGCCAGCCTGATTAATTCTGTTGCCTCGGTGTGTGTGACAAATAAACTCAATGACAAATTCCTTGGCCGCTTAAGAGTAGGTAGAGAAGGAACGGCGGGCCGACTATAACCCCAAATGCGACCTCACCTGCATCTTTGAGAGCTACGCTGGAGGCGTTTAAAAATCTTTCAGTTTTGACTTTCACAATGTCGGTATTTGTCAGCGGGGCTGCATAGATTGTTTTGAGAGCTTCGACATTAATTGGTTCGCCTTTTGCTGTGTATAGTGCTGCGCGCATTTTACGTAATTTGACCTTGGTGTCTAAGTCTGTTTCAGTTGTTCGATAGGCGTTTTGGTGCGCCCTTACGTTGTGTAAATCCATAATAGAGTTCAGTGCCGTAAGGTTGTGTTCATCAACGGGTAGCTGGCAAAGGAAATTTTGCACGACGCAAAACCATTTGTAGCTGTCCGTGGGGATAATAGTCCACATTTGTTCCACAAACTGGCAAGCTTCCGGGGCCGGCATATGACCAAGCAATTCTAAAAAATCTTTGCTGAAGGCGCGCCCGTGTGTTTTTTCTTTTTGTATAACGCCATCAAGGCATGCATAAAACGCGTCAGCGTGCGCGGGAGATTCTATGCCCCTCTGAACTAACTGTTTGCACAAAAAAAGAAAAGTGGTCGCTTGTGTCTTATCCAGGGACATAAACCAGTTGTATTTCCTGGTAGTGGAATGCTTATCGACACAAATGTAGTTGTAAAATGCGCGTGTGCTAACGGGGAGGTCTTCGAGTTTAACCTGTTTCTGTTCTTCTTCTTTGATTGCTTGCGGTTCAACATTGGCTTGTTGCTTCGCGGCTTTCTCATAGGCTTCTTCGATTAAGAACATTTCTTCGCCGGATGATGCATAGGATCCCTCTGGGTATAAAGATAGTGTCATGATGAGAACGGCTAGAATAGATCTTGTTAAATTCATTTGATTTCCCTTTTTTTTCTGTTTGAATCTGGTTGATTAAAGTTTATTGTCATGTGCTTTCTTATTCAATCCGTATTTTTTACGGATGTGCCCATCCTTGTAGTGTGGTAGAAATTTCGGCTTTCGGGCTGTGGGTTGGGGAGCGAAATTCGGTATTGACAGATCGCATGTAAATAACTATATTACCTATATTAGAATATTAACATTTAATACTGGAATCAATTATGAATCTACCTAGAAGATTATTATCTATTACCTTGGCTCTATTTACATTGACCGCTTTGCCTGTGCTGGCATCTTTTGATGGTCTTCCTCGCGACCTGCAAGTGACGATTCTTTTAAGGACGGAGCCTGGGATTAAAGATCTCGGAAATTATGCTCTTGTAAGTAAAAGATGGCATGATGTGAGTGCGTCAGACGAATTATGGGGGCGGGCGCGGACGGTGTATTTACCTTTCGAGTTAGATTTTTATAAGCAGTATAGTAAAGCTGTGCGCAAGATCTTCTCAAAAGAGAGCAAGAGGGTTCAGAAGATAGCGCGGCAATTATCTTCGCATTTTCCAATATTTAAACTGATGGTAATTTGGAGGGAAGCTATTGCAAGAGATTTTGTTCAGCTGGGTGCTAGATTAAGGAAGCAGACTGTTCCCAATGATTCTGAGCTTTCCAAATGTCTGGTTGCTGCGGAGCTTGCGGGTAACGGAACCCCTTTATTTATTTACACCGAAAACTGGTGTGCAAAGCGAGTCTTAGGAGAGCATGATTCTTTCGGTGAGACGTTTCGTTCTGATGTCCTCTCATTTTTTGATAAGTATATCAATCTAGGCAGTAAGCTTGCGTCTGAGAAAAAGAAATCGTACGAAGACCACAAGATTCTTTAGGAATCTTGTGGCATATATTGTTTTAGATTTACGGGATTATTTTTCTAATCCAATCCAGCCTTCACCCATAGCTTTTTTTGCAAGGTCGTCGTATTGCTTTCTTAGGTCAGATAAGTTCTTCGAAAGGGCCCCGAGTTGGTCTTGATAATGAACTTTCGCGCCTCCCTTGCCCATCGTGGGGTTCTTTTCTAGGAATTCAGCGTAGCGGGTGTTCTTCACTATCGTGGTATTGATGTTCTCTTGGATGGCTTTTGACAAGCCGAGCATAGCTTTATCGTTTCCCTTGTATTGATATTTACCTTTTAGGCCTTCCAGATCTTTGTTCTGGGCGACCAGTGATTCACGTATGGCCGCATTGCTTTTTACGAAATCTTCCTTGTGCTCTGCTTTGGCTTTCTTTTGTTCTTCTAGTTGCTTGCGACCCGCTTCCCTCTCTGCGATCAGTTTTTGTTTTTGTGCTTCTCGTTGTTCCCTGGCTTCATCCATGCGCTGCTGGCTAGTAGCTGCGGGGGCCTTAGGGGCGGCAGGGCCTTCATTATTGTTGTTGTTAAGTGATGCATGCAAGTTGCCACTCATCGTAGTCGATAATAAACAGGCCATCAATGCTGTCAAATATACGTTTCTCATGTTAAATCTCCACAATAATTTATTCACCATATAGTAATTGTATACCAATATTGATAAATGAAGTATTAACTTTTAATTAATCGGTGGTAAATAAGTGTCAGGTTATTTTGAGGGAGTTGTCCGTTTCTTTAGGCTCTTAGGAAAAACGAGTAGGTGATCAGTATGTTAAACTGAACATATGAGAGGGTAATTAACACAGCGAATATTCCCGGCTTCCGTCATCCTTCACTACCTCCCGCTGCGCGGTCGTCCGTTCTGGATGACGCGAGCCTGGGGGAGATGATTACATCTAACCCACCCGTTTTGCCTAAGACATTTTCTTTATAACAATCCCTCTTTTCTGAACGAATAATGGCGGTTCTTGGCAATAATCAAATGATCATGCACCATAATCCCCAGTTGGGTCGAGACATTGCGGATGTGTCTTGTCATTTCTATGTCTTCCGTGGAAGGGCTCGGGTCGCCGCTGGGGTGGTTGTGTACCAGGATGATGGCTGAGGCGCCCAGGTCTAGGGCTCGTTTGACGACTTCTCTTGGAAAGATTGGGGTGTTGTTGATGGTTCCGGTTTGTTGGACTTCGTCGGCGATTAGGCAATTTTTGGCGTCTAAGAATAGCAGGCGTAGCTGTTCTTGCTTCAGGTAGCCCATGCTTAGGTGGCAGTACTCTAGCAACTGGCTCCAGGAGCTTAAGATAGGCCTTTGGGAGATTTGTTCGCGTAAAGAGCGGGTGAGGGTCGCTTGGACGGCTTTCAGTATGGCGATGGCGCTTTCGCCGACGCCGGTTACCTTTAAAAGGGCTGCGTGGTCTGCGTTGAGTACACCTGTGAGGCTGCCAAATTCTTCGAGCAGGTCTTTGGCCAGGGGTTTCATGTCGGCCCTGGGGTTGGCGCCAAACAGCAATAGCTCTAGCAACTCATAGTCGTTGAGGGCGGATTCTCCTCCCCGGAGGAAACGTTCCCGGAGGCGTTGTCTGTGACCTAGGTGATGCATGACACCTTTGTCATTACATGAAACGTGTGTAAATGTATAGCAGGAAAATACCTATGAGCATCATGGGTGTGCGTGGATGGATTTGCGAGCAGCCGCGTGGTTTTGCCCTGTGCTGGTCTTCTCTCTTGGGTTGTGATGAACGTAAGGGGATATCTGAGTGGTTTCTTACCCCGTAAAGCTGATCGGTCAGATCCTCATAGGGCGTTTTTGATAATTGAGACTGTATCTTGCCCGTACGTTGCTTTCTCAAGTTTTCTATGATCTCAGATCCAATTTTGATGTGTGTATCAAAAAATTGTTTTTGGTACGTTGCCAGGGGCGCGCCGGCGTCTTTTCTTTCAACGTGAAAGCCTGGGCCGTCTAGTATCCATTCTTCTTCATCTATGGGGTCTCGAAGCTCTTGGGGGATGGTTAGAACCGTCCTTAGTGCTTGTCGTAAGGTTATTTTATCCTGCAGCATCAAATTTCGACAACGGGATAGAACTCCTAAGACATACGCCGCATTTTTAGAAGCGTCATGTCCGTGGACATTTGTGTCAAATGGCTTTCCCCTCAAATGTCTCTCACGAAAGAGAGTGGCAGATCCATTCGTTAAACTTAAGGGTGGATACTGTTCGCCTTCTACGGCGTAGTCCAAATTGTCATCCACGAGGATACTGTGTTCTACTGGCAATTTGATGTGGTTTAAATTTTTCTTATGGATTGGTTTAGGATCTTCAGTTACACGAATAGATAATGGGGAGCGGGTGACCAATAGATGATCTTGGGAGTATATGCGGATACGATTGTGGATGCTGTCATTCAGCAGGAGGTCTACAGTATCATTTGCGTGGCTGAAATAGGCAGAAAAGGTTTGCTTTAGAAAGACGGATATGACTTTTTTATTCCGCCTGTCGACCCCAGCACTGAAGGGATAAACATTCCACCCCCAGCTGAGAAGGGTGATGAACAACTCGGGTGTGCCCGGGAAAAATGCGTGCATGTAGAAGCCCCGTTTTTTAGGGTCAAAATTTTCATGATAGGGAATTAATGTCGTCTCAGGCGAGTTCTTATAAAACAGTCCTGGGCTGCTTTCTTCGGTGCGTATATGCATGCAAACACTGTTGTCCATGTCCAGGACTACTGTGGGTACGGGGTCTCCAGGTGCTCTTCCCGGACTCAACATTAAGGGATCCAGTGATGCTTGTGCAACTGTGCCACACAGAAGAGTTAGGATGATAATGAAACGAGTCATGTCATATTTCCCTATTTTAGATGCTTAATATTCAATAAGGACCCATCTAAAATCACAGGAAACAATGGAGCGGGTGAGGGGAATCGAACCCCCGTCGTCAGCTTGGGAAGCTACTGCTCTGCCATTGAGCTACACCCGCTAAGTTGTGGTCATGCTAGAGGAAAGTTTATTCAGTTGCAAGTGCAATATTCTAAAGGGCCTACGCATGAAAAGGAAGTGTATGTAGGGAAAGCTCCCGGCTTGCCTCCCCTGCGAAAGCAGGGGTCCAGCCCTGATAATGTGCTGCGTAGCAGCTCCGAAGTAAGTGCAGAGTCGCTATGCGACGCATTTTGCGCTGGACCCCTGCTTTCGCAGGGGAGGCAAGCTGGGGCTTTGTGCGCTTTTAATTTTCATACGTGCGCCCTGCAATATTCTGCTTGCGTTGGCTACTAAATATCGCTATGTTACCGACACATATGATTGGGGCGTCGCCAAGTGGTAAGGCACCGGTTTTTGGTACCGGCATTCGTAGGTTCGAATCCTTCCGCCCCAGCCAGTTATCTGTTGCGGCTAGTAGGTATGTCCTACTGTTAGGCTGACACATCGAGGGGCCTTTATGACCAAACTTCCATTTCACGAATCTGTTATTCCCATCCATCGCGAGGGCTGGTATTTCGCTTTAGCAGCGATTGCTATTACTTTTCTGCTGACCTTGCTGAACCACAATTTGGGTTGGTTTGGGGCTGTGATCACCGCTTGGGTGATTTATTTCTTCCGAGATCCTGAACGGGTTACGCCTGTTCGCGAGGGGCTTATTGTTAGCCCTGCCGACGGTATGGTCTTGCGGATTTCGCCAGCCAGCCCGCCTGCCGAGCTGGGGCTGGACGAGGGGTCCTGGACTAAGATCAGTGTTTTCCTGAATATCTTTGATGTCCATATTAACCGTATTCCCATCGATGGTAAGATCATCAAATCACACTACCGGTCGGGAAAATTCCTCAATGCAAGTGTGGATAAGGCTAGCGAGGATAACGAGCGCCAATCTTTGGCGGTTGAGACCAAGGGTGGCGTTGTGATTGGTTTTGTCCAGGTTGCTGGATTGATCGCCAGGCGTATCCGTTGTGATGTTCAAGAAGGCGACCAAGTCAAGGCCGGACAACGGTTTGGGTTGATTCGCTTTGGTAGTCGTGCAGACATCTATTTGCCCCAGGGGGTTGAGCCTCATGTCATTGTGGGCCAGCGGATGATTGGTGGTGAGACCGTTCTTGCAGACCTGAAGAGCAAAGAACCTGCCCGCGAAGGGGAGAAAAGGTAGTTATGCCTGCTAAGAAGACTCTCATAAAAAAAGTGGCTCCGTTAAAGGTGTCGCGCAGACGCCTCAAGGAGATGCCTTTTAGTCGGCTGTTGCCGAATATTACTACCTTGATGTCTTTATGCACGGGGCTCAGCGCCGTGCGTTTTGCTTTGATTGATCGCTATGAAATGGCTGTGGTGGCGATTTTGATCGCGGCTATTCTTGATATGATGGATGGCCGTCTGGCGCGTATGTTGGGTGTGGATTCCCACTTTGGGGCGGAGCTGGATTCCTTATCGGACTTTGTGAGTTTTGGTGTGGCGCCTGCTTTGGTGCTGTATATTTCTAGCCTACATGCCTGGAAGGGTTTTGGCTGGGCTTTGGCCCTGTTTTTCGTGATCTGTTCCGCATTGCGTCTGGCGCGGTTTAACACGGCCTTGTTGGACAAAAAAGATCTACCGTTGTGGAGATCTCGCTTTTTCATTGGTGTGCCTTCACCTGCGGGTGGTTTCATTGCTTTGCTGCCGTTGATGTTTAGTTTCGCTATGGAGGAAAGCTATGCCTTTATGCCGTATATGTGTGCTTTGAGTTTGCTCGTGGCGGGGGCTTTAATGCCTTCGCGGATTCCTACTCCTTCCAGTAAGGGCGTACACATTCCCAGATCTATGGTGCTGCCGTGCATGTTGGGAGCAGGGGTGGTCATTACGGCGTTGATTAATGCCTTTTGGTTTACGTTATTTGCGGTGGGTATAGTGTATCTTGGCTCGCTGTACTTTAGCTATAAAGCCTATTGCAGGCTTCGGAATCAAGAGTCGGCGGAAACAGAGGAATTAGCGGATTAATATGGGTAAAGTGCGAATAACCGTATTGGCCCTGATGGTTGGGCTGGTAGCGATTGGTGCTGCAGTTGCAGAGCGCCCGCCAGGGTGTAAGGCAAAGCGCGATGATACCAAGCTGGCAGATTTTGGTAAGACGGCTATGCCGTTGGCCGCATTGGGTGTGTCGCTCCTGAAAGAAGACTGGTATGGCGCGGTATTCTCGCAAGTGTTGGCTCATGGTCTGTATCCTCTGAACGACAAGTTTGAGCGCAAGATCGGCAAGAGACGTCCTTGTGGCTGCGATGGAGCCTTTCCATCGGGCCATATGATAATTTACGCGGCCAGCTCGTCCTACCTCCATTACCGTTACAGCTGGGAATATGGCGTGCCGGCGTATATTGCGACGGCGATATTTGCGGCCGATCGGGTGAACAACAAAGCTCATAGCTGGGGTGATATGTTGGGAACTTTTGCTATTGTGAACTTGTTTACATACCTGGTCACACCCCAGTACCGAAAAGAAGCCGTCATCTTTATGGATGCGCCGCCTGAGGTTGTGGCTAACCTGGCTTATCTGGAGTATGCAGAGAAGAAGGAGCTCCTGGTGACGCCGAATGTGTTGGTGGGGCGACGGAATTTTATGGCTGGGATTTCGATTAAGCTGTAGAGGTAAGCTGTGGGATTAAGCTCTAGGGTATTGATTCATTAATGCTGCCCCAGTTGCCGTCATCCTGAAAGGACGACCGCGAAGCGGGAGGTAGTGAAGGATCCAGTCAGACATGCGTCGCGAAGCGACTCTGCTGTGGATGGTCCCGTACCTATTGTATGACGTCATGTGGATGGCTGGTTGTTTCATTTGTTAGTTTGGTATATTTATTAGCAGAGTCGCTTCGCGACACATGTTTAACTGGATCCTTCACTACCGCCCGCTTCGCGGTCGTCCGTTCAGGATGACGGTGCCTGGGAGGGGCGGAATCAATGATTGTGGCTTCAAGGTCTCTTACAAAATAGCGCCGAGAGCCTATGGTCTCGACGCTTTAAATGTTCTTGTTTTAAATGTTCTTGTAAGGTTTTCTTACTAATCGTTACAGTCTGCCCCAGCCTCTAATTTCAATCGTTGAATCTCAAAGCGAGTGGCACTCTGGCCTTGATTGGTTCTTTATTAGACAGATCGATAATAACTTCATTTCCTGTCCTTTTATCATTATGGCCATTAGGATAGAGGGTATCTATTTTATTTATAAGGTATCTTGCGTTATTGCCAACGAGACTAAGCTCGGGACCTTTTTTAAACTCGCTTTCAAGGACTTCTGTGGCCTTGGTATACATCGATTGAACCGTTTTGTATTCGCCAGGAAATCTTATACTCTCTTGCAGTTCCTTGAATTGACCGGTTATATCAGCAGGTATGTCAGACTCGCGTTCGCGTCTTGAGCCGGGGGCAGGGCCGTATACCTTGCTCTCGACCAGGTGAGCGCCATGGACGATCCAGGCTCCAATGTCTCCCATGCCGACCTTCTCCGGTTTGATGAATAATAGCTGTGCCTCTTGTTTATCATCGGTGTTAAATCTGGCAGTGAGCAGATGGGTCATGTCATGGGGGAACAACTTCCGAATACCTTCCCAAGGTTCAAATCGGGCGTCTATGCCCAATTGAGTTGCTGGGCAACGACCCTTGTGATGGGTGGAAATCCTTTCATATACGAGGTTAGTCGCTATCTTGGCGCATACCTCTTTATATTTGTCGAAGAAGCTAGCTAGGAGATGTTTTGGATCAACTATGGTATAGGATCCTTGCTTAAATGCTTCGCCCTGCTGTTCGGCCATATCCGCCAATGCCCAGTATATAGAAATGATTGCGAAAAGCCGATTTTTACGTTCGACATTCAGTTCAAGATCCGAATTTGATGTGAGTCTCCTGGTATGATACTGAAGTGCAAATTGAGACCAAGTGGGGGCGTACTTGGTTTTCTCAGCGGTCAAATCTTTGAACAGCGAACTGTCCGGAAATGATTTATTTCGAGTGAAATTGAGATCTTTATCGTTAACGATGCGATTAAGAAAAAAATATCCAATGCCTATCAATTCCGTTTGTGTCTCGATAGAGAGGCAGGAGCTCTTTCCAGCAGCCTGAGCCGCCTTAACGGGCTCTTCTGGAAGTCCAGAAGCCATTACGTAATTGCCTGACAGAAAGACGAATGCTGTCAGTGTTAGCTTTGCTATTCTCTTAATATTTCCAAATATAATCATTTTAACTCACCTAATAAAAACAAAACAAGCTGTACCTAAGTTGTGTGGTATGCCACTATTACTATAGAGCCTGCACTCTTAATATAGTGTCGAATATTATATTTGCAACGATATTTTAAACATATCTGTCATGTTCTGCATGAATACTGCTGCTGGTAAGTCAAAATCGCTTTTGTGATCGAGATTGCTGGAGGCGTGTAGAATCGGGCGGAATCCTATGGGGAACTTGGAGGCCGGGACCGGAATCGAACCGACGTGCAAGGATTTGCAGTCCTCTGCATAACCACTCTGCCACCCGGCCAAGTTCATAGCTATATTAGGCGGTGAACGGTTTGAGGTCAACGATAATTTGGTTCTTTTGAAAGATTTATCTATTGCTTACTGCGTCGCTTGTAATAAATAACGACCCCTGCCACGACCGCGAGGGCTACGCCGCCTATAACAGCGTATTCCTGGAATTTGCCGAGCTTGCTGATGAAATCGGCTATGTGATCGGCAAAGAAATAACCGATGAGATAGCCGGCAGAACAGCTGAGCACGGACCAAATGGCTGCGGCGATCACGTTGAGGATGGCGAACTTGCGCACAGGAATGCCGGCAGCGCCTATGATGAGCGAGCTCGCCACACGGATGCCATAGATGAACCGGAAGCTGAGGATGAACAGTGTGCTGTGCTTTTGTAAGTGGTAGAACACGCGTTCGGAGGCTTTTTTAAGGGTCTCGCGGCGTTCGATGATTCTGGGGCCATAATGACGGCCGATGAAGAACAGGAGCTGGTCAGCGCCCAGGGAGCCTAGAAAGGCTAGAAACATCAGAGTTGGCAACGAGATCTGTTCGTATTTATACGCAAGAGCGCTGCCCAATAGGATGACGGATTCACCCTCTACAAATGATCCCACAAAGACGATCAGATAAACAGCAACGGCGCCGTATTGTTGAAGCCACTCTTCCACAGATAATATACCCCAATAAATGTTAGTGGCATATATTAGCACATGAGGAGGGATTTAATCTATCTAAAAGCTGTCAGAGGTATATGGTCCAAGCATCGGGCCGAAAAGATAGCGCTGCCCCAGCTTATAATGGGTTGAGCGGCACGTGTTCTCTATATGCTTAAATATCTCTGTCTGCGCGGGGATGACAAGCTGGGGCAGCTCGGTCTACTCAGTCATCAGGCTGTGCAGGTTTTTATCAAACTCTTGCAATTGTTGGTTCAGCTGCTTGAGCTCCTGCTCGGCGGTTTTCTTCTGGGAGGGGATCTGGCTGAGGGTTACAACAAGGGAGTACTTTGCTTGCATGGCGCGGATCTGTGAGAGAGCTTGTGCTTTGTCATCTTGGCTCAGTTGGTGAGAACCAGCAACCGCATCAAAGCGGGATTCCAGGCCTTCTTTCATATGGTCAAGGGCCAAGTGTCCATAGGCGGGCGACAGGCAAATAACCATGAGTATTGTTGTAGCTAGGGCTCGAAACATCTTTAGCATATCATCCTTGTGTGATCTCAGCCGATTATATAGATCACTAGAGGAAAGTCTAGGTCCTGGTTGTTATTTTTTCTTTTTTTTCTCGTCCTTATTATCATCGTGCTCGATGATGATGATTCTCTCGGAGTGATAATAGGCGCCCCCATCGGATTGACCGCCATCTTTCGATCGCTTGTATTTTGCCAGCCACGCGTAGCCGAAGGACGCCAGAATACCGATGACCAAGAATGGCCATACGATCAAAAACAGCGAGAATGTGAGTGTAAGCACCAGGGCCAAAAAGCAGGCGGCGGCGACAAAAAAGAGGATGCGCTTTAAAAATTCCATGGGTTATTTCCCTTTCGTCTGGTCAGTCATGTTTGGATCATACAAAGCGACCATCTCAATCATTTTGTTTACACTTTTCTCACTTTTCATGAGCTTGTTAATACATTCGGCGCTCCATTGCGCACCTTGGATCAAGATTGTAGCAGCTTCTGCGGACAGTTGCACGGTTTTATACACAGTCTTGCCGACGTAATACACAATATCGAGAGAGCGAGATCCTGTATAAAACACCAAAGAGGCGATAATAGGCTTGCAGGTGTTTGCACCAAAAGCATACATGAAGTTAGCGATAAAGGGATTGCCGGTAAGGCTAATGGTGATTGTGTATGCGACTTGGCCAAAAGCTAGGCTTGCCGCATCGTTAAGGTAGTGATTGCTGATGCAACCCAGGGTGATGCGTACTGTGTGTTCACCTATTTTATAGAGGCCATAACCGACGTTCTGCAGAACTTGCTTGGCAAAGCCTACGGGCTTTTCGGGAACCGGGGCTGTCAAAGGGATTTTTTTGCCCTTGTTCCCCTTATAGTTCTCCATTTGGGTTACTGGTTCTAAGAGCTTGATGGACTTCATATCCTTTCCAGGCGCCACGGGAATGAATTGTGCAGGATTGTAGTCGTGATTAATCTCCACCGGTTGGGTTGGTTTGTGGAGGATTGGATCTTCTTGGGCTTGTGATGCAAGACAGAGGGAGGTAAGTCCAAGGTAAAGAGCTGTGGCACTAGATAAAATACGCATGTGGTAACTCACGTAGACTTTCCCTAAGTGTTATTATACTGTTAATACGAGGTGAACACAATGGGGACTATTAATTATTCTTCGCACTAGGCACAAAAAAACCCAGCCGGTTATGGCTGGGTTTTCTTTTGCTTTAAGCTTGTTCAGCTTTACGCAGCTTGCTTCTCGCGACGGCGTGGGCGTGTGCCAAGACCGATGTTCTTAGCTAGCTCACTACGTTGACGTGCGTAGCTTGGCGCAACCATAGGATAGTCTGGTGCCAAGCCCCAACGCTCACGGTACTGTTCTGGGCTCATGTTGTAAGCCGACTTCAAGTGGCGCTTCAGCATCTTAAGCTTCTTGCCATCTTCAAGACATACGATGTAGTCGTCAGAGATAGACTTCTTTACAGAAATAGCGGGCTCTGGGCGAGTCGCGGAAAATGAACCGCGGCCTGAAGCCAGCTCTGAAAGCGTGCCGTATACTGTCTTTACTACTTCTGTAAGATCAGCAGCCTCAACGCTGTTGTTGGAAACGTAGGAAGCTACGATTTCCGTTGTGAGGTTTAAGAGCTCAGAAGTCGCGATAGTCGCGCTTGGAGTTGTTGTATGCATAGTCATTTGATTCACCTTTCTAATATATTATGTAAGGAATGTACTAACGGTTTGCTCTTTCATCAAGGATTCGAACCAAATTGCAACAGAGCGAGAAAACCTAACCCATTGTTTCATTATCAAAAGCCTCTCCGAAAGCGCTTATCAGCAATACTTTCCTAATTTACGGTTCTAAACAATCTGTATTTCGAATATTTAGATACACTAAAACTGTTTCATAAATAACTGCATTATGAAGATAAAAGCAAGAAAAAAATGAGTGTAATTTTCACTTTTTTTTCAAGGCTGTGGATTTAGAGCGTCCATCCTAGGTCAGATCAAGTTAAGACGTGGGTTTTGTCACGAGTGCATCTTTGAGGTAGATAGGGAGCAAATTCTCATGGGGGAGCTCTGCCAGCAAGCAGATAGCCCGACAAATCTGGTCGGGTTTTACTTGGGATGTTTCATAATGTAAATTATTTTCATCTAGGATAGGCAGAATTTTGTTTATCCCAGTGCCGATGAGGACAAATGGCTCTGTGCCGACATAATCGGGTAGATGGGCTGGATTTATGGCTGCTGGTTCCTTAAGCGGTCCGCGGGAGGCTGAAAATAGTTGGCAATAGACATCCTGCTTCTGTGAGTCGATCACAACCAAGATATTTCGTTCTGTGAAAACGCAACTAGCGTACGCTGTGAAGGCATCGATGCCAACAACGGGGATAGAGAGCCCCAGACCCATCCCTTGGGCCGTGGCGAGGCTTACGCGAAGCCCTGTGAAGGATCCTGGGCCAGTTATAGTTATGATTTTGTTGAGATCTTGAGGTTTTAGGTTTACATCCGCTAATGCTTGTAATAAAGCAGGAACCAACACCTCACTTTGACCCATGGCCATAGGCTCACTCCGTTGAGTGAGAATAGCGCCATCTTGGGCGATGGCAATGGAACAGCATTGTTGCGATGTGTCGAATGCTAAAATTGTTGTCATTTCGTGCGACCTTAATATAAATTACAAACAGAAAGGAACCTACCATGACTTTAGTGAAAATAACAGCATCAGATGATTTGCTCATCGATTTGGCTTACGGCACCACCAATAACTTTACGGGCCACGTTATCTATCAGAATCCACAGTGTTATCTGCATCCCGATGCGGCGGCCTGTTTTGAGAAGGCGAGGGGGTTGGCAGCGGCTTTGGGGTTGCGATTTAAAATCTTGGACGCTTTCCGCCCGGAAGAGGCGCAGCGGCTGCTGTGGTCGATTGTTCCTGATGAGCGCTATATAGCTAACCCCGACAAGGGTTCTCCTCATACCCGCGGGGTAGCAGTGGATCTGACCCTGGTGGATTCCCAGGGCCATGAGTTGGACATGGGGACGCCTTTTGATGATTTCACTGAGAAATCTCACCATCGCAATCTAGAAATTTCTGTGGATGCACAAAAAAATCGTCTTTTATTGCTTGGAATTATGACCGCAGCGGGCTGGGATTTTTATGAAAATGAGTGGTGGCACTATCAGCTGTTTAACGCTAAAAGCTATGCCCTGCTTGGGGATGACGTGCTTGACGAGCAGATGATGATAGCGGCGTAATTTCCAGGTATGCAAAAAACACATATCATCTATGCAAAAATTCTAGTTGTCACTGGTTAATAAAATATATAAATATAATAACAGTTGAAGGGCGAACCGCCTGAAAAACAAGAGATCTTGGGCGCAAGCTCAGGTAGGGTCCTTTACGGATCCGAGGGGTCATTTTATGATCCTACGTCTCCCAGACGTGAAGCCTCCCTGTTAAACTGAGCCGGGCTTTTTGCCCGGCTTTTTTTTGCCCGAATGCCGGGTTTGTCATTCATGTTAATTTGCTATCGATTGGTACATTGTTATCGCGTGGGTTGTGGCTAGCCCGCTAGTCTTGGTGAGTAGTTACTATTAATACATATGTATCCCCAGGGGCCCTCCGGTGGCGCCTTCTGGGTCATCCACCATATCCTGCGGGTGTTGTGCGGGCTCATCTGCGTAATGATACTGTATCTGGCAGGTAAGAACCGGTTGCGGTGGTTGTTGGTTTATTGCGGGGGCTTGATTTAGTCGAAACATCATCACAATGCGAACAGGATCTTCCCCGGGGTGCCGGAGGTCGTGGATGAATCGGTTATTAAAAATGGAAACTGATTGCTGAGGATGAACGTTTAATTCAACCATCATTCTGTTGAAGCTTTGGCTTTCCTGGCTTTCATAATCCTCTTGGTCTACTGGAATCCACTTCACTACACTTTGAATAAATTCACCATATTCTAGTGAAACAGTATAATTTCGACCCGGAGATCCTACTGCGATTTCCTTATTTTGTCTTTTGATGGGAACATCAGAGGTCCAGAGGGTTCCACGTGTTGGAAAGGCGAGCCAAAGCAAGTTTATGTAAGCCAATTCATAAGGAACATCAAAATACGCCTGAATTCGAGAATGAAACTTTTTTGCACACCGGATTTGGCTGCGCCACTCTTGGCTTTCGTTCTCCATATATTCAACGAGTCTGCGGAAGTCTGTATTCACGCGTCTTGTGACTGCGCGTACATCGGGTGTGAGGTATGACAGGATGTTTAACTTGGTGTCGTCATTCAGAATGTACCAACCCGTGTCCTGGGCATCTTCATCTTTCTGCCTCTTAACAGTGGGCTCTTCTCCACTTGCCAAACATGGGCAAGTGAGGAGGAGGGCGCTTAATCCAGCGAATAAGTGTGTTTTTACCATAATCTACCATCATCGTGAACCATTAGGATATTCTTCTAAAGAGAAATCGCGAAACTGTCAAATCATACTATGAGACCATTTCAAAACACCCCATTTGGCCGTTAAGAATCACTTCTCCCCTTGTGGGAGAGGTCGGCCGAAGGCCGGGTGAGGGGTATAAATACTGCTTGTTAGTGTCCCTCACCCCTAAGTTCCACTCCGGACCTCTCCCACAAGGGGAGAGGTGAAATGCTCTCACTATCGTCCATCAAAAACCGGTTCGCCGCAGCCTTTGGCTATTTGTTCTCGGGCAGCGGCGGAGATTCTAAGGACTTCGGACCATTCCTTTGATTCAGGATATATAGGGGGGTAGACTGTGATGTAGATGGCCCTTGGTTTTAGTAGATAGCGACCATCGGGTAAAATGTCTCTCGCGCCGTTGATAGCTATGGGGCATACGGGGGTTTCTGTGTCGATGGCTAGCTTGAAGGCGCCGGATTGAAGGCGCGTAGACCCGGCACGGTTGTGAAGGTGCCTTCGGGGAAAATCATCAGAGACTTGCCTTCCAGCAGGCTCGTCTCCATCAGTTCCAGGTCGGACAGCCCTTGGGTGATATCCTGACGCTCTACGGTGAGGTGTCCTAGTTTGTTCATTATCCAACGGAAGGGAGCAAAGGAAATGACTTCACGCTTGGCAACGAATAGAGCGCCCGGTGGTAGCAGAGCTATAATAATGAAGGCATCTATATAGCTGGTATGATTGGCCACATAGAGCATTGTCTTGTGCTTTGTAAGGTATTCCGGGTTTTCTACCTTAAGGCGCCAACCGCAGAAGAAGAACAGCGTCTTCACCCAGAAGTGGGCCATTACTTGCGCTCCGTGCTGGGTATTGAGGGCGATGGAGATAAGAGCGAGTATAAGGATGGGAATGCTAATTACGACTGCATAGGCTGTAAAGAGTAAGCGTCCTAGGAAGCCTGCAAGGCGCTTGGCTCGTTCTACGTAGCTACGGGTCGCAATTTTCGTTATCTGCATCCACACGGGCACAGATTTCTTCAGGAGGGTGTTGTTGAGGTAGTCAGCCTTACACGCCGAGCGTTGCAGCTTGCCACTGGATGTTTTGGGTATAGTGCTTGGTGGGGCCAGGACCACTTCATCGGGCGGTGTGCCTAACTCAGTCACCATGTTGGCGGTGATTTCCGCAATAATTTTATCTCGAGCGTCTTGATCCTTCTCCATGGTTTCGGCGACGATCACCATTTTCTCAGTTCCGGATTTTTCATCGGCCACACCAAAGGCGATGACGCGGCCTTTGCGGATGCCCTCTACCCGGCCGGTGATATCCTCAATATCATCGGGGTAGATATTCCTGCCGGCTTTGATGATCAGGTCTTTAGTGCGGCCCGTGATGAAGAGGTCGCCCTCAGCTAGGTAGGCATAGTCGCCTGAGTCAATCCAGCCGTCAAAGGTGATGGCGGCGGTGGCGTCTGGGTTATTATAGTAGCCCTGCATGGTAGAGGGGCCTTGAAACAGGAGGCGTCCGACGGATCTGTCCGGCAAGGTCTGTCCATCACGGTCGACGATCTTCAGACGATGGCCGGGGATCGCATTGCCGCATCCCACAAACTCTGTAATGAGGCTATCGTTGGCTTCCGCAGGTACTGCTTGGCGGTTTTTCTCCAGCTCGTCTCGCTTGATGCGATCAATGCGTGGGTACTGGCGATTCAGGGGCGGAAAGGACGGGCCACCGTTGACTCCGCGAGGCCATAAACCGGATATAGGGCGCTGGGTTTCAGGCCGTAAGGTTCGAACTTATCGATGAACCGACGAAGGGTCTCTGGTTGGATGGCTTCTGCGCCATCCAAAATCAAGCGTATGGAGCTTAAGTCTAGTCCTTTAATGTCCTGATCTTTGATCTTACGTATGCACAGCTCATAGGCAAAGTTTGGCGCCGCAGTCAGTGTGGCTCGATGGCTATGAAGCGACCACAACCAGGACTCGGGCCGGCTGATGAAATTCAGGGGAGACATAATGGAAAGGGGCACGGAATAGTACAGACTGCCAAACCAGCAACCAATCAATCCCATGTCATGATACAGCGGCAGCCAGCTGGCGACTCGGTCTTGAGAGGTCACCTGGATAGCCTCGCCTACCGCATTTAGGTTGGACAGAATGTTGGCGTGGGTCAGCAGCACGCCCTTGGGGTTACCCGTACTGCCTGATGTGTACTGGATAAACGCCGGATCATTAGGAAGGATTACGGGGGGTGTAAACTCAACGGTGTTCTCGCTGAGTTCCTTGACGGTGACCACTGCATGCATGCTGGGGATCATTCCCTGGATCAGGTAGCTTAACCTTTCCGCTTGGTCAAAGGTGATGAGGAATCTGGCGCCCGCGTTGCGCAGCAAATTGGCCTCTCGGAGCACATATTCTTCCAATTTATTGGGCCGGAAAGGAGGATAGATCGGCACCGGAATCCCGCCGCCAGAAGAATGCCGAAGAAGGAATAGAAAAAATCCTGAGAGGTGGGCAACATGATCGCCACAGTCTCGTCGGGCTTGAGTCCCTTGGCAACCAGACCTCCCGCAACAGCCATAGCTTTGTCGTACAGCCCCCTATAGCTGATTGTGACTTCCGAGCCATCTTCTTGGGTCAGATAGATGTGAACCAGGTTAGGCGTATGTCTTGCTTGATTGAGTAGGCAGTCCACCAAAGTGCGACCTTTGGGCGTGGCGCCGGTTGCCTGTTCGTTCTCAATTTTGGGAAGTCGCAGCTTGGCAAGCTCTTCGAAGGATACACTCGTGGAGAGAAAATGGATCACATCTTTCAGGTTCTGGGCTTGCCCAAAAACATTGGTGGAGAGTTTTACCTGCACGAGCTCTTCCACCCGATTGATAAACTCGATGCGCCCTAAACTGTCAATGCCAAGATCTGACTCAAAGTCTGCGGTCAAACTGATACGCTTGAGTGCACGAGTTGCACCCATTTCTTCAAGGAAATCTTGAAGTAGACTGAGAAGTTGTTGCTCAATATGCTCAGGAACTATTGCCATGACCTGTTTATATTTACTGCCGTTGGTTCTATTCTAGCATGGTTTCTTTGGTATGGGTATTGAGAAATGGGGGGCTTACGGCGTCGAGAAAGCAAGTGGTTGTTTCGTTTTAATTTCCATGTATTTTGGTTAAAATAAGGGGTTATTGGATTCCTTGTTCAGGCATTATAATCCCTTGTTTTAGACCAAATGGATTTTTTAACGGTATGCGGCCGTAAGGGCTAATATGTTTAGCGGTTCAGCGGATGAACAATATCCTTAAGCTTGCCGTTCAGCTTCCGGTGGGCTTCTTCTAGCTCATACGATTTTTGAAGACTCATCCACAAACCTTCTGATGTGCCAAAGTAATACGCCAGTCGTATGGCGGTATCCGCTGTAATGGCACGACGTCCCAAGACGATTTCATTGATTCGCCTCGGGGTTACACCAATGTCTCTTGCGAGTTGATTCTGCGAAATGCCCATAGGGACTAGAAACTCCTCCAAGAGGATTTCGCCTGGATGTATGTTTTTCAATCTTTCGGTCATTTTAGCACTCCTAATGATAATCTATCAGTTCAACGTCGTGTGCGTCATTATCTTGCCATGAAAAGAGTATTCTCCATTGGTCATTAACGCGTATACTATAAAGGCCTTTCAGATCTCCTTTTAAACACTCTAGGCGGTTGCCAGGTGGTGTCCTTAAATCATCTAGATCTTCGGCTGCGTCTATATATCTAAGTTTTCTCCTGATTACTTCTTGAATCTGCGTAGGTAGTCTTTTCGCAAAAATACCCTTCCAAATTAATTCAGTATCGTGACTCTTAAAACTCATTATCATTTTTATATTATCTCATAGCGACATAGGATACAAGCATTTTTTACATAAACCTCAAAACCCTCGTTAAAGAATTCTGAGGAGATGGTTAGTTTTAAAGCATCACGACATGCTAGCCCTCTGCAACCTCTGCAAGCTAGCCTCTCTTCCCAACACCGCCATTACGTCGAACACACTCGGCGACACAGTACTTCCCGTCAGCAGTGCCCTCAGCGGTTGGGCTAGTTTGCCTAGTTTAAGGTCTTGGCTTTCGGCGAAGGTGCGGGCGTATTCTTCTAAGTCGCTTTCGGCCCAGACATCGACGGCATATAAGCCTTTCACGAACTCGCGTACGAAGTTAAGGTTCTCGGGGGTTAGTTGTTCTCGAGCCTTTTCATCCAGTGCTAGGGGCAGAGGTGCGATGTAAAACGCTGCATTGTCAGCCAGTTCTACCAGGGTTTTGGCCCGCATTTTCAGGCCTGGCATGCCTTGGGTGAGCAGGTCTCTGCCTGTGTCATCTATCGCCAAACCTTTACGGATCAACATCGGCTCTATCAGCCCTACCAAGCGAGCGTTATCGGCTTCACGTAGGTAATGGCTGTTGAGATTGGTTAACTTCACCAGGTCAAAACGAGCAGGGGACTTGCCAATGCCGCTGCCGTCGAACCATTGGATGGCTTGTTCGCGGCTGATGATCTCGTCGTCGCCGTGGCCCCAGCCTAGTCTTAGTAGGTAGTTACATGTGGCCTCGGGTAGGAATCCCATGTCCCGGTAGGCTTCAGCACCCAGGGCACCGTGACGCTTGGAGAGCTTCGCGCCATCGGGTCCGTGGATGAGGGGGATATGGGCAAACTGCGGTACATCCCAGCCCATGGCTTTGTATAGG
>CAWAEF010000005.1:0-13266 GCA_963780985.1 uncultured Alphaproteobacteria bacterium | reverse complement strand
GATCCCAAGGCCTCGATATGCTTAGTAACATTACCCTCGAAGGCTTTAACTATTTTTGACAGCTTGCTCTCTGAGAATAACGACAGAGTAGATATCACTGAGAAGTAATCTTGATCCTCAATATCATGAGGGCCCATACCGTCAAGGAGTTTTTTAGCCTCTCGAAAAAGTACAATGTCGTGTTTTTCTAGCTGCTCGTCTGCAGTTGCAGATGACATTGCCATAAAAATGTCAAACCATAATAAAGCCTCACTCTTGTCTTCCCTGACTCCAGCTGCCTCAATAACTGCACCTGCTTCATCAACTCCATAATTTTCCCACCATAATAGGGGGTCACTTATTTCTTGCCTAACTACAGCTTCTTGCCTGACTTCATTTTTTTCCACGCCGACATTCTCAAATTTAGCCATGCAATTGGCTACTTCTTGTTTGTTTTCCGCACTTAAAACATCCCAGCGCTTCTGAATTTCATCATCTAGGAAATCAGCTTCTTGGCCTAGCAGAGTTTTTATCTTCTGTAGCTTATTTAACAACTTAGGTAAGTTGCCTTCTGATTCTACAGCAGCCTTTTTGGAGACATCCGCTCCTTGCTGCTCAGGCTCCTGTTCTTGACCAGCGTTACGTCCGCGCTTTTTAGAAACAGCTCTACGATTATGGCTTAAAGGTGCATCTTCTTCTTCAGAAGAAGCCTCATTCGCAGTTAAACTTTTGGAAGACGCACGCTTCTTATGCTTCTTGCTATGAGCCAGCTCAACATCATCTCGTCGGTCACCATCCTGGTCCTTGGAACTAGATGCTGGCACAGACAACGAAAGGGCGATAAACAAAGCCAAGTAATTACGAATCGATAACATTAATAGAAAACTCCATAAGCAGATACAATAATATGATGGGCTATTTAGATATAAAGCCGCGACTATTGTATATCATGCCGTTGGATTATAGTCAATATTGTTTTCAATTGGTTATAGTGGCTCTCCGCATTAAGATTCCCAGAAAAAAACTCTTTGACTCATAAGCAAAATGCATTACAATAATACCCATGAATAGATTTATTTGCACAACCATCACCACGTTAGTCCTCACCACCACCGCTGTGTAGCGGCGGTCATATCTCTTATCCCTCATCTTGAATATAAAATACAACCATGGACGTCCAGGACAGATCCAGGACTGAATCCTTAATTGAAGAGAACTATCATGTGGAAGAAACTATCTGTGGGGCTTCCGGCCCAACTTGCTCTTATAATTGTCTTCGCCTTGCTGGCGGGACATTTGATACCCTTGGAGATCAAAAGCTGGTCTTATGCCATCAGCGTTACCTTGAAGGATTTGTTGATGTTGGTTATGCCGTTCATCATCTTTGCTTATATCTTTTCGTGCCTGGTGTCCTTTCGGCATGGCACCGTTAGCTTTTTGGCAGGCCTACTGGGATCCATTTGCCTTTCGAACTTTGTCTGTACGCTGATTGCCTTTGGCACCTGCTATTACTTGATCCAGTTTATGGGACACCTGCCTACTCACACGGAGATGGGCCATGTACTGGACCCAGCTTGGAGCATTTATATACCCAAGCTGCTGACCAATGATGTAGCACTATTTGGGGGCATATTCTCGGCCTTGGCGATGGCCTATGCCACCCCAGACCTTGGCCACAGGGCGGGTGAGCGCCTTAAATCCACCGCCAGTTGGATCCTGAATCGCTTGTTTATACCCTTGCTGCCGTTGTTCGTACTGGGCTTTGTCCTAAAGATTGAGTACGAGGGACGTTTGCTGCATGCACTGACGACATATGCCCCAGTTGTCCTGTTGTTTGTGACGTGTCAGATCGTCTATATCGCGTTCCTATTTGGAGTGGCTGCTAACTTTAGGCTGCAGGCCTGGTACCGAAGCATCCTAAACGCGCTCCCAGCTGGGCTTACAGGATTCAGTACCATGTCCAGCCTTGCGGCGATGCCCCTGACATTGAAAGCGGCTCAGGCTAATACCCAAGACAATCCCTTAGTCGATGTGATTGTGCCAGCCACGGTCAACATCCATCTGATGGGAGATTCGATCGCTATCCCCACCATGGCTTTGGCGATCATGACCAGCTATGGTATGGGCGTACCCGAGGTAGGTGTATACTTGATCTTTGCCTTCTATTTCGTCATGAACAAATTCGCCGTAGCAGCCGTTCCTGGTGGCGGAATCCTGGTGATGATGCCTGTGTTGCAACAATATCTGGGCTTTAATGATGAGATGCTGTCGCTGATTATGATGCTGTACATCTTGTTTGATGCGCTGATCACAACAGCCAACGTGATGGGAAACAATGTGTTTGCGATCCTGTTCAGCCGTGTCTGGGGTACGATTTCGGGCAAGACAAAGGTGCTGGCATTGGAGAAGGGTTAGGTCTTAGACTGGATCCACTCCGTCCACGATTTAGTCCCATAGCCATCGGGACTATTGATATACTCATAGAAGCGGGTGATAAAACTCACCCGATCTTCTAGCATCTTCTTTGTGTAACGGCCATTGGGCCAGACTGTCGTATCAAACAGGTTTTCCGACCCCATCAGATAATGGCGAGTAACAATGTCATTCAGAGATACTTTCCGGCCGTTCTTCATGATGTCGTACATCACCATGGCCATAGTTGTGCGCCCTCGGCCTGCGGAGCAGTGGAAATGCACCCACACCGGATTGGGCAAGGACTCTATCTGCTGCACGAACTCGTCGACCTGGGCATCGGTGGGAATTTGCTTGCGGACGTAATCGAAACGAATATGGTGGAAGCCCAGCTCTTCGGCCATGGCCTGCGGCGTTTGGGCATCGGACTCATCATGCTTAAGCTTGCCCGTATAAAACAGACGGTGCGCCTTGGAACGCAAGCTGGGGTTCTTGGAATCAAGGCCTATAGCCTTCGAGCGTTTATAGCCATACCAGCTTTCAGACATGCCGTTGATATAGTACTGTTTTTCCGCAAACACATCGAAGATATAGACAGGCATATCAATGGAAGAAAGCGCATTGCGCAGGCCTTCCTTTGTAGGACGAGCACTGCCCGAAATATGGAGTTGGTCCAAACCTTCCGTAGAAGGCCGCTCCGCGATCAGGCCCCGCTTCTGGCGATCGGCGGACGTGCGAAAGTTCTTCAGCTCGTGAATTTGCTGGTATTCGTAATACACGAAATACACCAGGACCCCGATGCAGATCGCTGCTATGGATTTAAGTATTTTCGTTCGGTTCATTCAGTTTAAACTCTCTAAAGTTTATAAAGCTAGTCAAAACCCCCAGTCCGTCATCCTTGAGCAGCATAAGCGAAGCGTTGCTGGACAGGATCCAGCGCAATAGTGTGAGCGTAGCGAACTCGAAACTACTTTACAGGGGTGCATTTTTAATAGAGAGTTCGCTTCGCTCACACATATCTAACTGGATTCTTCTCTACCGCCCGCTTCGCGGTCGTCCGTTCAGGATGACGTCTGGGGGCTACGGCCAGTCCGACAAACTCCCGTTCACCCTGCTAGACCACCCCTCAAAAAAACAAAACCCCGCACAAAAACATCTGTGCAGGGCTTCGCTTAGTCATACATAAGTCAGAGACTTAGTAAGGCATTCCGCCGCCCATCGCCGCAGCAGCATTTGCCGCAGCTGAGCCTTTTTCGTCGGGTATTTCAGCAATCAACGCTTCTGTCGTGATCATCAGACCAGAAACAGAGGACGCATCTTGCAGAGCCGTACGCACAACCTTAGTTGGGTCGATAATACCAGCCTTGAACATGTCGCAGAACTCGCCGCGCTGAGCGTCAAAACCAAGATTTACATCCTTGCTCTCAACCAGCTTACCGCAAATTACCGCGCTGTCTTCACCAGCATTGCTGAGGATCTGACGGATCGGAGCCTGAAGTGCCTTGCGCACGATATCAACACCAACGCGCTGATCATCGTTATCCACTGTAAGCTTGTCAAGAACGCGGCTGGCATACAACAATGCAGCACCACCACCGATCACGACACCCTCTTCAACGGCCGCACGAGTCGCATTCAATGCGTCTTCAACGCGGTCTTTGCGCTCTTTCACTTCAACTTCCGTGGCACCGCCTACATGAAGGACAGCCACACCACCGGATAGCTTCGCAAGACGTTCTTGCAGCTTTTCACGGTCATAGTCTGACGTGCTTTCTTCAGCTTGCGCGCGGATTTGGCTGCAACGAGCCTCGATATCCTTGGCATCGCCTGCACCGCTGACGATCGTCGTGCTTTCCTTGTTGATCACAACCTTCTTGGCGCGACCAAGCATAGAGATCTCAACGTTCTCCAGCTTCAGACCAACGTCCTCAGAAATCACCTGACCAGCGGTCAGCACAGCAATGTCTTCCAACATAGCCTTACGACGATCACCAAAACCAGGAGCCTTTACAGCTGCAACCTTCAAACCACCGCGCAGCTTGTTCACAACCAAAGTTGCAAGGGCTTCGCCCTCCACATCTTCCGCAATGATCAGCAACGGACGGCCCGATTGAGCCACAGCTTCAAGAACCGGCAGCATCGCCTGCAAACCGCCCAGCTTCTTCTCGTGAAGAAGGATGTATGGGTTTTCCAGCTCGCAAACCATCTTCTCGGAGTTGGTTACGAAGTATGGTGACACGTAGCCACGGTCAAACTGCATACCTTCAACTACTTCTAGCTCGGTATCCAGAGACTTAGCCTCTTCAACGGTGATCACACCCTCTTTACCGACCTTTTCCATAGCTTCAGCAATCATCTTACCGATAGATTCCTCGCCATTGGCAGAAATCGTACCCACCTGAGCAATTTCCTCAGTAGTGGTTACAGTCTTTGAACGAGAGCGAAGTTCCTGCGTCACAGCATTCACAGCCGCATCAATACCGCGCTTCAGATCCATTGGGTTCATACCAGCTGCAACAGCCTTCGAACCTTCACTAACAATGGACTGAGCCAAAACGGTCGCCGTTGTTGTTCCGTCACCAGCAATGTCATTAGTCTTGCTTGCAACTTCACGAACCAGCTGAGCGCCCAGGTTCTCGAAACGATCTTCCAGATCGATTTCCTTTGCAACTGTCACACCATCCTTGGTCACCCGAGGCGCACCAAAGCTGCGTGAGAACACAACGTTACGGCCCTTAGGACCCAAAGTTACCTTAACTGCATCAGCTAAAATATCGACGCCACGCAGCATGCGCGTACGGGCATCGGTAGAAAAACGTACTTCTTTTGCCATTATTGAAATCTCCTAATTTTTAAGCTGCTTTTTTGCCTGTAACAATACCCAGGATGTCTGATTCCTTTAGTATCAGATACTCCTCGCCATCAAGCTTAACTTCAGTGCCGGACCACTTCGCGAACAATACGCGGTCACCAGGCTTTACTTCCATTGGGATAGTTTTACCGGTTTCGTCACGGGCACCAGTGCCTATAGCAATGATCTCAGCCTCAACGGGCTTTTCTTTTGCAGAATCAGGAATGATGATCCCCCCAGGGGTCTTGGTTTCTGCTCAACACGACGAGCAAGTACACGGTCGTATAATGGTCTAAAATTCATGATTGATCTCCATCTCTATCAGTTTTCGACTAAAGACGATGCTGGCGGAAGCCTGACATTCAGCACCTCGCACCAACAGGTAGTTCCTATATACCCTCAGACCCGCACTTTCGTCAACTAAAATCATAACTTTTTCGGCTTTTGAACAAAAATCATTGGATAGGATCTATACCGGCTTGAATGAATAATGACTGCCTTCTCCCGGCAGCTTTCTGCCACGAACAAGGAGGTTTCGTATCAAAAGCAAGTGGCACTAGTTTTGGGGCATAATCGATCGACGCGACGCCAGATTCACTCGTGACAATGTTCTGCATGGTTTTGAACCTGTATTGGAACGGATATGTGGACGGGCCCTAGTTCTTAGACTTATTTTTAATGGAGGTTATAATTTGATACAAGGTTAAACCGGCGAGACATGAATACAAAATTAAATTTGGCGCGTCCTCTTTAAATATATTTTCTACGGCCTCTTGTTTCTCTGTATATACAGACGTTGCACTTTTGACAATCTTGTCGAGAGGTTTAGGTTCCTGCTTTTCGGTGTGCAGAAGGAGGCATAGCAAGCCAGCTAAAACTAACATCACACATATAACAGCTCCACTTTCTAAATAGCCAATAACGGGAACTAAACCTTGAAATAGAAAATACATGCCGATAGCAGCCGCGATCCACAATAAAATGAACCCTAAAACGCGGGCACTCAAGAAAGGTTTTGGCGTCTCTGGCTTTAGAAGCATATCCAATAGATGCAATAAAATCGACATTAGTGTGAACGCCTAAGATATAAGCCTAATAGGAGGCCTGCCCCCACAGCAACTGCTATGGTTGCTAGAGGATTCTTTCGTACATGTTCTTCCAGTTCATATTCTTTATTCATTCCAAACTGAATTGCCTGATCTTTTGCTTGAGCAACTTTCTCTTTAATATTGTCGGAACCAATTATCTCTGCGTATTCAGCAAGAACATCTTTCAGAACATTTAGTCCTTCTAGGGATGAATCTTTAACGTTTTCAATACCTTCTTCAGTCGCACTCTTCAGCTTCTTGAAATTATTTTCAGCTTCTTTATATTTATCTTTCAGCTGCTTGTTTTTCGCTAGGAGTTGTTTCTTTTTGCTGCCATCTGTGTCTTTTAATGCAGATTCTATGTTGGACAGCAAGTCTTTATAGTTTTTTAACAAATCTTCATAGCTCTTGATATATTCTTTATTCTTATCCATTTGATCCTCCGCCCCTCATATTAAACATATTTGTGGTGATAACATTATGTTAACATGTAAAAGTAAAGGATTTATTACAACAACCTTATCAGGAGAATCAGCCCCTTGATGGTACGTCTACCTTGATGGTACGTCTATTCGAGTTCTGAACTTGTTTTTGCGTACTTGCGATGCCTGTCTTTTTCTCGCGCGAGGTCTGGCCACAAGTCCACTGTCATTAAACTGGGGTGTTTAAGGGCTACTTCATACAGACCACTTGTATTATGATAGTTAGTACACCCCCCCTGATCAAACATAAGAACCTCAAGTGAGCCTAGGTCACCTAGAACTTGCTCCAATGCTTTATGCCCCCTAAACGAAATCTGGTTTCCCCTTAATGATAAACGTTTAAGGCTCCTATGATTTCTCAAAGCAGGAATTATTGTCTCGGCAACGTCGTCAGCAATACGAATATGGTCTAGGTCTAATAATTCTAGAGTGGGTAAACTTTCTAATAAACTAGCTAAAGCTATTGTATTATCCCTTGTCATTCGGCAGTTCATATCACCAAAGAGGTTATCGCTAAGTTCTAAGCCTTTAAGCTTAGCCTTGCCCTGCAACCCTGATGTCAAAACAGATAAATACTTCGGGCCCATGTGCGTTTCACTTAAATTTAGATATTCCATATCCTTATGGCCTGCCAGAGCCTCTATAGCAACATAACCTGCCTCATCCAGCTCATTATTGTGCAAATCTAGATATATAAGACCACAAAACTGACGTAGTGAGTCGGCTAGGCGCAATCCACTGTTGCCCTGTAGTATATAGTTACTCGCCAAAACTAGACGTGTGAGTCTTGGTAAGCGAGGCAAGACAACAAAAAAGTCAGGATCGGGGAGAACACCTGCAAGGTCTAAGGATGTCAAACTTCCTAAATTAACCAAAGCTGGCGCCAAAAGATTCATGTCCTTTCCTAGAAAATTTTGAGCTAAACTCAACGATTGCAGATGTTTTACTCGTTCCAACACATAGATCAAAGAGTCAACATGTTGCTTACCAAGGTTGCATTGAAACAGATCCAAATTCACAAGATAAGTAAATTCGCCTAATAATCGAATGTTCTCGGGGGTCGGCAAAAAAGTAATTTTTACAGGTGGTAGATTGTAGTCACCCACCTTAACAAAGTCGTTCATAACATTGAGATTGCAGAAAAGCCCGATCACTGGCTCTTTCAAAACCTGCCTAGCATAGACAAGGGGCGTGGTGATAAATTCACCCTGACCCCCTCCTACATATTGAGGCTCGTCAGTCGGCATGCAGACGACGGATAGTGTTATTGGTTCTACTTTATGCGCATGGATTCCACCCCGAGATGCCATTGCGGAGCTTGAGGTAAGACTAACACATATTAGTGCTGCAAATTTTAATACGTTTTTATTCATAACAACCCGTCCTTTTACAACATTCAAACTATTCTGTTTTCGCCACTCTGAATTACATATACAGCAACTATCTGTGCCGTCAATCTGTTTTATATTTCAGTTTTATATTTCAGATAGTACTGCTTACCATCCATAAAGTATGTCATTTCGAGACTTGCTGCCTTGTTATGGTAAATTTTCGAGGGTGGGAAAAGGGGGATTATTGCCCCCTCTTTTTATATCCCGCACATAACGGGTTTAGGTACTGATAAAGGCTCAATCATGAATGCCGATAAAATATTTTCCATATCAGAATCCACCAGATAAATTTCAGAAACGAGTTGGCTGAAGTCTGTCTAAAGCTGCCCTTTGCGGATAAGGCTTAGAAGTTCGTTGGGCGCCAAGGCAATTGCATCAGGTTGAGCCGATTCTAACAGTTCTTTAGAATGAAAACCCCATGTAACTGCAATAGACTTTACATTAGCCTCATCAGCGGCTTTGATGTCACGGACTTCATCTCCAATATAAAATATATCTGTTGTTCCAAGCCGCTTGCTTATTTCCTTGAGAGATTTTGCTTTGCCAAATACGCTGCTGCCACTGTAAATAAACTGAAAATCTGTTAGTCCATGCGCTTGTAAGAACTTACTAACTAGTTCTTCAGAGTTGGACGTTAAAATCCCCACGACAATGCCCTCACTGACCATTTCCTCAATGGATTCCTTGATGCCTGGGAACGTCTGCATTGTCAGAAGGTGTGCCTTTAAATTTCTGCGCATGTGCGTTGCGACAAATGGTAACTTCCAGGCACTCACCCCGTGCTCCTTTAGGACATCTTCCGTATTAAATTTGGCATAATTATCTTTGTTGTTCAGCTTAGTCAGATTGTAATAGGGGGTCAGATCGTTAAATACCTCCACGAACTGATGGAATGAATCACAAATTACACCGTCAAAATCAAAAATAACTACCGTATTACTCGTGGGCTGCAATGTGCCACTGATCTCGATTTTAGTCATATTATGGTATCCTAGTCCGCCGATTCCAAACATAATAGCTAACGATATAAGTAGATATTTCAATTTCTTACCCTTTAACCACAATCTAAGCTACCCCCCTGAAATGCTCATGCCCTGGATAAACATCCTAACATGAATTTGGAGACCACTTCACGACGGCCCTTCTATAAGACTAAATAATGTTAAATTCTTTTTTCGTCAAGGGTCTTCTGCTTATGCACGCATTATCGATTTTTGATATCGAGGAGACAAGAGACTGCCTCTGACCTTGTGACTTATTTCAACCACATTATTTAACTGCCACGAACTCATACCATTGAGTCCCTGGGAGATTGCATAGCCGCGTGGATGGTACTTTTGCTTCGTGTCGTTGAAAGACTTCTAAGATCTGATCTGGACTTGCTTTTTTCTGCCAGTAAGGGTCCCCAGGCGGTATGGTGGCAAAAATCACTTTTGAAAAGCCGTTTTGCAACATTTTCTTCTTAATCTTTTTAAGATCTCGGAAGGGAGCGCATACTTTTGAAACAAGAAGCCCGCCTTTTCTTAAAAGCTTGGGTGCATGTTTGCGAATCTGCTCAATAACACCAATTGGGCAGAATTCGTCGACAATGATTTCGTATTGGTTTTCGGAAAGATGTCTATATGTTTCTTCCTTACCCAAATCGGCTAAATAGTCTGGATTCATGACCGGATCATTGTCGACAGTGAACCAATCTTCATTATTTTCCTCGTAAATTGCGTTGGGATATTTTTTAGCAAGTTCATCTCGGTTAGGATCTCCAGAGCATAGCAAAAGCTTGCTACTTTTATCAATCTGACGAAAGAATGAATCAGAATTATCCGTAGCAGCTACCGAATCTTGCGTCTGGCTAGCAGCAAACGTTAAGAAGGCTAGGCCAACAATGAGAAGTTTAAAATGGCGCATGAATAAAACTCTGCTAGGTTCGCTTTTTTAAGTATGGGGGGCTAAGCTTAATAGAGCTTTAATATGGAGGTTCGGCGAATTAATTAAAATGGGACACAATATCATGAACAGGCCACATATCCACGCATTCGGCACAAGGACACTTTTTCTGTTGATTCGCCGCCCCCTCTCATCTATAGATTCTTATAGTCCGACCCTTTCAAAAGGCATAAAAATGAATTCATGGTTTAAGGCGCTTCCCATATTAGGTCTAATCACTTTGTCAGGCTGCTCGTCGGGCTTTCAGTCCTCTGAGTTGGAAATGAATGATCGCTCCTTGGCCGAGAAAGCTATTGTGGTTGCTCGTATTCATGCGCCACACACTAATATGGTGCTAGGCGAGACCGATTCAGTGGTGTGTAGTGTGTGGCAAAACACTGACAACAGCGAGCTCAAGTACAACTTTTACGTACCCGGCGCTTTGTCTTACTTTCAGCCGGCCGACCTTCAGGAACATATGATTGTACCTGGTACCTATGCTCTGAAATCCATGCGCTATAAGATCTATGGCACCGAATATGATTTGAGCTTTTCCAAGAACACCAGGATTACCTTTACAGCTAAACCCGGTGAAGTGGTTTATCTAGGTGATATCGAAATCGTCAATCCCAAGGGCGGCGAGTATTCCCTCAAAGTTGCCGATAATTTCGAGGCCGCTGAAAAGCAACTGAAGCGCGATCTGCCTGGGCTTAATAAGCCGATGGAGACACGATTGGTGAAGGGGATTTATTAGTCTACTCCCCCTAGTGCGCCCGTCCTAATATTTTGGTACAATCGAAAAAACAGGGCATTAAACATGTGCGGGCGATTTACTCTCATCAAACCTGAAGAGATCATGGAGATCTTTCATATAGAAGGCTACCCATTAAAGCTGGAGGCGAGCTACAACATCGCGCCCAGCCAGCAGGTGCCTATTATCTTTTTTGATGAAGAAACATCCAAAGCCAGCTGCGAATTAATGACCTGGGGACTGGTTCCGCCTTGGAGCAAAGAACCCAAAACCAAATATTCCACTATCAATGCGCGCATCGAAACCATCACCAGTAAGCCCAGCTTTAAAAAACTGGTGGGCCAGCACAATTGTATCATCCCGACCAATGGCTACTATGAATGGCAACAAACCAGCGACGGCAAGGAGCCTATGTTTATTGGATTTAAAGACGCACCCCTGTTCGGTCTTGCAGGACTCTGGGATGAATGGCAGAGCCACGAGACAGGCCAGATCTTGCGTACCTTCACCATCATCACCCTACCCTCCTCTGGCCCAGTGGCATCGATCCACACCCGCATGCCCGGCATCATCATGCCCGACCAGACCCTAGATTGGATCACACCCCACCCTTGGACAGATAAACAGGTTGAAACTCTTCTTGAGCATCAACCTTATGATAAGCTACACCCTTACCAAGTCTCAAAGCTAGTCAACAGTCCCCGGAATAATGATCCAAGCTTGGTGGAGAGGGTTGTATAGAAGGCAAACACTCAGCAAATATTGCCAGGGGTGGTAACATCTCCCAGCTTGTCATCCCCGCGAAGGCGGGGATCCAGCGCAAAATGCGTCGCTAAGCGACTCTGCTCTTTCTATACAGAGCTGCTTCGCAGCACATTATCAGGGCTGGATCCCCGCCTTCGCGGGGATGACAAGCTGGAGGTTCGTGCTATACTATCCACCATTATGATGAGCAGTCACGAAAACACTAACACAGCGGCCTTTTCTTCGCTTCAGCCTCATCATCCTCTTGAAACTCATATTTCGCGACAAAACCCATACATACTTCCGCCTCAGACAACAGTATATTAAAAACAAACTGCCTAGATAGATCCGGGTTGTCTTCGCAAATTCGGTCAATCTTCATCTTTAAGTTATACACCCTTTACCTCTAATTTCCGCATCCACGCCTGCCAATCCCGTGCGCCAAAATTTGGTTCGAACTCCCTTAAATCGCGGGCGGCTTTTTCGCAGATCTCTGGGGGCGGGATAATCAACGGTCGGCCGCTGGATAGGCATTTCACCTGGGTTTGACAGGCTTTTTCTAGGAAGTTAGCATACAAGAATGCTTCTTGGATGTTCTCTCCACATGTGATGGTTCCGTGATTACGCAGCAACATGGCTTTATTCTGACCTAAGTCAGTCGCCACTTTGCCTCCTTGTCCGTGAAATTCCAGGGCAAGAGATCCATAATCGTGATAACTAATGCGGTTATAGAAATGCAAAGCAAACTGGCTGACAGGCAGCAAGCCCTCCTCCATGGCTGAGACAGCTACCCCGTCAATGGTGTGCAGATGAAAGCTCGCATTTAAATCCGGGCGTGCTTTGTAGATGGACCCATGAATCACATAGCCCGTATGGTTAAAGGAATGATTTTTCCGATCCAACACCTCGCCCTCAAAAGACACTTCTATCAGATCCTCCGGGCGGACCTCTTCGAATAACAGACCAAAGGGCTGAATCAGAAAGGCATCCCTTCCTGGTATCCTTGCGGACAGATGCGTATAGGTCAGATCATCCCAGCCCAAATGGGCAAAGATTCTATAGGCCATTGCAAGATCTTGCCTGACCTGATCCGGCCTGCTGAGAGCAGTTATAACAGCGGTCATTTGATCGTTTGGATCCCCGCCTCTAATTTATCGCACGCCTTAAGGATGTTTTCCATAGACGTAGCATAGGTCACGCGCACGTAAGGCGACATCCCAAAGACTGAGCCGGGCGTAACAGCCACACCACATTCATCCAACATAAAACTCGCCACATCCATATCATCCACTAACGTCTTGCCAGAAGCAGTCGTCTTACCCAGCAGACCTTCGCAACGAATGAAGATATATAAAGCCCCGTCCGGCATCTCACACGACAATCCAGGTATCTGATTCACCCGAGCCACAAAAGCCGTCCGGCGCTCCACATATTGCCGGCGCCAGTCATCCATAAACGTCCGCGGGCTCATCATAGCAGCTAGGGCTGCATCTTGGGTGATCGAAATAGGGATACGACGTACTTTGAGACTGAATCGTCTTCATCGCCTTAAGCAAAGGCACCGGCCCAGCTCCATAGCCCAGACGCCAACCCGTCATGGCATAGGCCTTCGAGGCGCCGTTGACAATCAGCGTACGCTCATACA
>CAWAEF010000004.1:0-14435 GCA_963780985.1 uncultured Alphaproteobacteria bacterium | reverse complement strand
AATGAACTAGAAATAAGACAACAGCTTCAGCAAGGGGTTCTCTTTTTTTTCTGGCAGAGCGTTTTCGCCATATTTCTGGAGAAGAGATGCTGCTTCGGCGCTTGTCAGTCCGTGGGTGGCGCTTACGCTTTTTTTTGCACGCATCGATCTTCTCCTTAGTTTGAAACCATTCTGTGGCTACATTGTAAGCCAGTTGAGTACATCTAAATTATTTTTCATTAACCCACTTACGGGCTTCTTCCATTTGAGAGCCCTTAAAGTGTTTCATATCTATTTTATAGAAAATGCCCGACATATTCATAAGTGGGCTAACCCACCATTGATCCCCGACAATTGCGAATCGCTTAAAATTTTTAAGATGATGAGTCCCAAATTCAAAATCATCCCAGATAGCGCGCGCTTCTATATTCTCCACACCTCTTATATCGCACATAACACTAATGGTATGGTAATCCGCGATATCTTTTTCAAGCATGGGTATAATGATATTTTTGTAATCAAGGTGAGTTATTTCGCCCTCGAATTTGAAGTGAATAAGCTTTTCATTTTCTTCATTTATAATTGTAACCATACTTGTCCCCGTAACTTTTTTACCATGGGTTTTATTCTAGTTAATATATGTTAATATTTACTTATCAGAAACCGTCTTTATCGGACCATGTTTTTGTGAGATATCGGATGAGTAGATTATATAGGGGTCGTTTTGCAAATAAACCGGCTACGGTGAGATTGAGCGTAAAATAACAAAAAGCTATTAACGTGATATTTGTATTTTGTTAAGGACTATGTGTAACACTACTCACTATGCTTTAGTTTTGGGAAAATCTAGAGATTTTAGAGAAACAATATAGGAGAAGAATTTATGGCTAGCGAGAAGAATCTACCACCGATGTTTGAGAAATTGTCAAACTCATTCAAGCAGGCTAAGGTTCCTAGTTTCCATATGGAAAGACTCCTCTCGAGTTTTCAGAAAAACATGGCCTTAATTGCTTCAGCCCAAAAAACCCTAGCCGAAGCTACGCAAAATTTAGTTAATATACAAACCCAACATGCTCAGAAAATTATCCAACAATGGGATGAGGAAATGAAGTCCAGCCTCTCGAAAGTAGCTCAGGAAGAAAAAACAGCTCACCAAGCTGAAACTATAAAAAAAACAATCGATGAAATGACCGCTCATTTGCGTGAGGTCAATTCTGTTATAGCAAAATCTAATCAGCAGATTATGGAGTCTTGCCAAGCCCGCATGAAAGAAGTTATGGAAGAGTCTTCCGAACTAATTAAAAAGACCCAGAAGGGCGATAAGTAAGGCTACCCGCACTAATGCTTCCCCACCCTCCAGGAGACTAACTATGTCAAAAGAATCGATCGTCATCGTCAGCGCTAAGCGACTGGCCACAGGTGCCTATGAAGGTGTGTATAAAAACATGACCTCCACTCAACTTGGTGCCGCAGCAATTAAAGGTGCTTTAGAGGCTTCCGAGGTATCGGGCGATGATATTGATGAAGTTCTCATGGGCTGTGTGCTTCCAGCAGGGCTAGGCCAGGCGCCAGCACGTCAAGCAGCTCTCCATGCAGGCCTCCCTCAGAAAGTTGGCTGCATTACGATTAACAAAGTGTGCGGATCCGGCCTTAAATCGGTCATGATCGCCCATGATTTGATCGAAGCTGGATCGATAAACATCGCCATAGCGGGCGGCATGGAAAGCATGTCTGGCGCTCCATTTTTATTGTCTGGAGCCAGAACAGGTTTGCGTATGGGAACTCATCAGATTCAAGACCATATGATTCTCGACGGTCTAGAGGATTCTTTTTCTGGGGGTACTTCAATGGGTATTTTTGCAGACAACACGGCTAAAAAGTATGGGTTTACCAGAGAACAGCAAGATGCTTATGCCATCGAAACGGACAAGCGTGCTTTGGCTGCAATTAAAAATGGCTACTTCAAGGAAGAAATAGTGCCGGTTCAGGTTACCAGTAAAAAAGAGACGTTAACGATCGATACAGACGAAACTCCTAAAAACGTTAATTTCGATAAGATTCCTCTCCTCAAACCTGCCTTCACCAAAGATGGAACTGTGACTGCTGCTACCTCCAGCTCAATAAGCGATGGAGCTGCTGCGGTCGTTCTGATGACCGCAAGTGAAGCGAAAAAAAGAAATCTTAAACCCCTGGCTAAAATCATCGCTCATGCCCAGTATTCAAGGGAACCTGAATGGTTTACTCTCGCTCCAAGCGGGGCTATTGAAAAGGTCCTTAAAAAAGCGGGGTGGAACAAAGATGAAGTCGATTTCTATGAAATTAACGAGGCTTTTGCCGTTGTAGTGATGGCTACCATGAAGGATCTAGGATTAACACAGGCCAATGTTAACGTCCATGGAGGCGCATGTGCTCTGGGCCATCCTATCGGTGCAAGCGGAGCGAAGCTCCTCACCACACTCATCTATGCTCTCAAGACCCATAATAAGAAAAAGGGCGTTGTATCGTTATGCATTGGCGGAGGTGAGGCTGTGGCCATGGCTATTGAAAATATGGATGATTAAAGCTCGCTCCCGCTGACAGGGTTCAGGAGTAACTTGCTAAGTTCTGCATAGATAAAATTCTCTGGCACTGAGCATAAATCTTGCAAGAGTGCTTTTTATTAAATTTAAGCTGCCATAATGGTAAAGCATGCATCTATGTAAACCGTTGATCCATTTACCAGACGAGATTCATCACTTACTATGAACCGAGCATAAGCCCCCACACAATCTATACGGGTATGCTCATGCTCAGCCGAATGCTTATGAGCAGCTTTTAACAACTCATCGAAATGATTCCACTAGTAGCCCTAGTCGAAATGGGCCCGGGGAAAGAACATTCACACAGAGGGGACTCCCAAGCTTAGCAGCGAGATACCTAACACTTGCCTCAAGCGTGGCCTTTGCAGGTCCCAGAACAGTTACGATGTTTGGGTTTCTGGGATATGTTAGAGGTAATCAATCTCAACGCATTTAGCCTGCGGCACGGGTATAGCTTTCGAGTGGGGCTCTCCCTTCGTCCCGTAGGGCCTCGATCATAATATCGGGGCGGTCGGTCGCAATGGTGTCCACGCCCATTTGGAGGAGGCGTTTGGCATCCTCGGGGGAATTTACCGTCCAGGCCATGACCTTCAAGCCCAAGTCATGGGCCTGTTGCACGCTTTCTGGGGTGATCTGGCTGAAGGAAGATGACCAGTAGCTGGCACCCAAGTCGTGGGCTTGGACGGGGCCCGGTTTGCGAAGATCGCCGTCAAATAATTGCAGAATCTTATATCCCACCATCTCAAGCCCGGACGTATTGTCGAGGGTATGATCCATATAGTTCAAATAGAGGGGAATACTAGGATCCGCAAGCTTGACATGCTTAAGCACCCGTGTATCAAAGGCCAGAATAGCGCAGCGATCTTTAAGGCCTGAAGCATTAATCTCACCCATCACAGCATTTGAAAGCGCTACAGGATCTGATGATTCAAAAGGTTTCAGCCACGAAGTTTTAACTTCAATCAGGATGTGAACATCCGGGTATGCACGGACCAGCTCAAAGACATCCTTAAGCTGGGGCAGGGGCGCATCATCAACATTTTGCACATCGGGAAAAAGCACAGCGTAAGGGGTGTTGGGCTTAACCTTCCCCAATTTATAAGACCTCAATTCATCCCAAGTAAGATTCTTCAAAGCCTCATGCTTTACCAGCCAGTTCCCATTGGCATCTCGGGTGAGGTCAGAACTCAAATTATAATCATGATAAACCACAACCTTCCCATCCTTGGTCAGGTGCACATCCAGCTCAACAGCATCCACACCCAGCTTTAAAGCATGCTCGAATGCAGCCAGAGTATTCTCCGGCCGTATACCTCTACAGCCCCGATGGCCGACGATCATTGCTTGTACTTGTTCTGTCATGGTTATTACAAGGGTTAAAACTGTAATGATGTTATACAGGATGTTCATGAGATGATCACCTTTTTTATTTTATGATAGTACATCCATTCTATTTTTTGAAGTAGTTGACTTACATATAGGACAAAACGATCCATGATGTGGTGGCACAAGGCAGTGTTATACACAAGTCCACATTCAAGGAGGTGTGGCGGGGGCGCGTGCGCAATAGGCCGGTGGCACGCGGCCTCGTTGCATTTTTTCATATTCGTTTGTAAACCAAAACTAGGATGATAGACAATTGCCGCGGGTATAACCGACGGCGCCCGGCATCCAACATGATGCGTTGCTGGGCGCACAAATATTTTACTTAGGTATTCAAACCGACCCTTGACTTTTTCCTCAAAAGTACGCATAAACATAATGCTTTATACTGCACTGGGGAATAGTTTAGCGGTAGAACTCTCGACTCTGACTCGAGCAGCCTAGGTTCGAATCCTGGTTCCCCAGCCAAACGAAGACTCTGTATGGAGGCTATTCTTATTACAGCATTATTTTCGATCGCGTTATTCACTCTGCTTTTTTCCATGGGCCTTACGCGCGCCATGATGTATTTGCGTATCGCGGATGTGCCTAACGAGCGCTCGTCTCATACGGTAGCGACACCCAAAGGTGGCGGTGTGGCGATTATTTTTTCTCTCCTGTTTTTCATAGGCCTAGTGAACCTGTTGTTGTTCAGGGTCTTGTCTCCCGATGTGGAAATGTTGTTGTTGCTGTCCGGCGCCATGGGAATTATGGGCGTGTTGGACGATGTTTTTCAGCTCTCCTACAAACCCAGACTGGCGGCGCAACTAACTATCGGTATTATAATGGTTGCCAACGGCTTCGTGTTTGATCATATCCCTTTGCCGGGCGTAGATGAGATCGACCTTGGGCCTTTTGGGCCTATGATCACCATTTTGTGGGTGGTTGGCTTTATCAATGCCTTTAACTTTATGGATGGACTCAATGGTTTGGCGGCTGGTGGAGCCCTGGTTGTCAGTTTCTTGATATTACTTTTCATGCCAACCTATAATCCCTTGTGGTTTGTGTTTTACGGGCTGATCTTTGCCCTGTTGGGGTACTTACGATATAACTTCCCTTACGGCCGTGTCTTTATGAGTGATGTGGGCAGCCAATTCTTAGGCACCCTGTTCGCCGTTGCCACCCTAGTCATCGAGCCCGCAACCAACGGTGAGTTTCGATTTTACATCATTCCGTTGCTCTTTTTGCCCTTTATTTATGACACATCCCTAACTTTCATCATGCGCGTGATCAAGCGCAAGGATCCGTTTCAGGCCCACCGGGAATTCTTGTTTCACAGGCTTGTGGACATGGGCTGGTCCCACGCTCAGGTAACGCTGTTGTACGCGGGTCTGATCCTGCTTCAAGGGGCTTTTGTTCACTATTTCCTTGCTGAGCCATCCTTCCAGAAACTGGGTCTGAATTTGCTTCTTTATATTTGTTTTAGTATGCTCGTGTATAAGCGTACATTGGCTCTCAGGAGCGCTCATGCTTAAGACCCTCATTAAAGTGTCGAACGTGGATTTGATTGCGGGCAAGACCAAGATCCTGTCGGACATAAACTTGGTCGTCAAGAAGAACAGCGTAGTCACCATCATTGGTCCCAACGGCGCCGGTAAGTCGACGCTGCTTAAAATTATCCTAGGCTTGATTAAGCCCACGACCGGTGAAGCGCTAATCCAAGAAGGCACCAGGATAGGGTACATGCCTCAGAAACTGCACCTGGACCAAAGCCTCCCCATTACGGTGGATTATTTCTTGGGCTTGACGACCCTGCCGGGCAAGCTGACCGTGGATGAGGTTCTAGAAAATGTCGGGGCTGGATATTTAAAAAATTATTCCATGCATGATCTGTCCGGAGGCGAATTCCAGCGAGTCCTACTGGCTCGTGCTTTGATGTCTCTGCCAGATTTGCTGGTATTAGATGAGCCTGTGCAAGGTGTTGATATCACGGGACAGAAGGCACTCTATGAGTTGCTCGCGCAGATTCGCAAGCGTTGGGGCTGTGCCATGGTGATTGTATCTCATGACATGCATATGGTGTTCTCGGCCAGTGATCAGGTGGTATGCCTGAACCAGCATATCTGCTGCCAGGGGCGCCCCGAGAAGGTCATTCAAGACCCCGAATACATGAGCCTGTTTGGCGGACAGCTGTTCGCGCCATATAAACATGTTCACGATCATGATCACGACCATAAGGGTGAGTGCAATGGCTAGTTTTCTCATCAATGCTTTGCTTGCTGGTGTGGGTCTGTCCCTTGTTTTAGGCCCTGTGGGCTGTTTCGTGGTCTGGCGACGCATCGCTTTTATCGGCGATACCCTGTCCCATGCAGCAATCGCGGGCGTGGCCATAGCGTTGCTTATCGGTATACTTCCCTTTTGGGGGATTTTCATAATTGCCTTAATCGTCGGCATTTTGCTAGCTCTGTTGCGCGAGCAACGTTGGCTACCCGTCGACACCTGGCTGGCAATCATGGCCCACAGCTTTCTGGCGGTAGGGCTCGTCATCTTTTCGCTTGCGGGTGGCGGCGTAATAGACCTGCAGAGCTATTTATTCGGCGATATTCTTACAGTATCTAATTCAGATCTACGGCTGTTGTTCGCAGGTTTGGCGCTGGTAGGTGGCGTATTCATCCTGGTCTGGAGACCACTGATTGCCATCACCATTAGCCCCGATCTGGCAGCCGTCGAGGGAATCAAAGTCCGAATCTACGAGATCATCTTCATGACCATGGTCGCCCTGCTGGTTGCCTTGGGCGTACGCGCAGTCGGCGCGTTGTTACTAACAGCCATGATGATCATACCAGCCTCCACAGCAGGCACCTTCGCCCGCACTCCCATAGAGATGGTGCTAGGATCAATAGGCTTTGGCGTGTTGAGTGTCCTACTAGGGATATACGGCTCCGTCCAAGCGGATGTGCCCACGGCGCCGTTTATAGTGCTGGCAGCGTTATTCTTGTTCTTGGTTTCCCAAGGGTATCAGATCGCAAAACGCTCTCGGTAGATTGAATGTGGGGCTTTGCCCCACACCCCAGGATATATAAGAGAAACCCAGGGAGCTTTAATTCTTATTGCGAAAGAATTCATCCACCCCGCGAGGTTGAAAAATTATTTATAAGCTAAAGATCTCTGGGTTTCTCTCAAATATCCCGGGGCGTGGGGCAGAGCCCCACCATTTAAAGCACGTGCGAAGAACGTTCCATAATGAACTTAAGTCTTACGATTTCTGTTCAGTAGTAGCCTCAGCCACAGGCGCCACAGGCTTCTCCAAAAAGTCCGCAATCTCCTCATAGAAATCATGCTTCATCACAAGCCTATCATGTTCAGTCTTCAGCTCGTTATAACGCTTAGTCTGAAGCACATCGTTGTCCTTATGAATTCCAAGTGGCGTATATTTAGCAGACCGATAAGGCACAGTAGCATCATCACGCGTATGCCCAGCCGTGTGCTGAGTTATATCATCGGGCAAGTGTCTGTCCTGATGACGCATATCTTTCAGCTGATGATCAAGCTTGTGTTTCTCCGCAGCCTGATGAGCCCTCAGCATAGCTTCCTGAACTCTTTCACTTTCAACGGCATAAGCATCCGCCACCGCTTCATAATAAGATCCAATCGTTTCAGGATCACTTTCTTCCGCCGTCAACGCTGCAGGAAAGTCCTCAATATTCTTTTCCTCAGGCACGAGCGGCAACTCACCCACATTGGTTTTCACCGAGCTAGAAGCATCCTGATGGGCAGCAAAATCTTTCTTCGCCAGCTCATAAGCAGCTTTCAATTGCTCATTCTCAATAGTTGGCGCCTGCGCTGTCTCATTAGGAGTGTTATCGGCTGTCTCATTACTTGTGTTTTCGTTAGAAACCGCCTTATCCTCAGCCCCGGCTTGAACCAGCATCAAGGTTGACACAACTGCGCCTGCTAATAGTATTTTATACATGGTTGCTTCCTTCTCTAAAATTTTAGATAAGTTCAGTCTAAAGCAGGAGAAGTTAATTTTTTGTAAACGATAAAGAGGGATTTTTAATCGCGTTTATCCTTTTCTTTACAAATACCCTCAAGCGCCCTATATATAAACAGCAAGGTGGTCGGGTAATCGCTGCGCAGGCAACTGCGGAGAGGAAAGTCCGGGCTCCACGAAAGGAAGGTGGCGGATAACGTCCGCCGAGGGTAACCTTAGGGAAAGTGCCACAGAAAATATACCGCCGAGCAATCGGTAAGGGTGAAATGGCGAGGTAAGAGCTCACCGCATTTCTGGTAACAGAAATGGCAGGGTAAACCCCACCTGGAGCAAGATCAAATAGGAATGACGTGTCAGCAATGGCAGGTGCCCTTTCGCACCAGTCGTTCGGGTAGATTGCTTGAGGTGTCTGGCAACAGACATCCTAGATGAATGATTACCCCCCAATTTATTGGGGACAGGACCCGGCTTATAGACCGCCTTGCGTATTTCTGACTGCGTCTTTGGCCTTGAGGCTCGCATTTTCCACCTTCATAAGATTATACACGATCTGATACACATCCGTGATCTTCGGGTGTTCTTGCTGCCGACAAGTGACTTTATCTAGCTTTAGGGTCAAAGTTTCTAAATCAAATGTTGGTCGTAGGTAAGTCAGTCCCTGGAATACATCCCGTATAATTTTTTCGTCGTGAGTAACCGCCATATAGGGGGCGTCGGGGTCGAAATAAATGACTCTGGTTTTACTATATACGACTTGTGTGCATTTCAGTTTTATAGCCTTATCGGACATTTTGAGTTTTTCAACATCCGACAAAAGTCTGCTTGCTGGATAGTAGTACAACTCAGTGTTACTTAACTTGTCGGGATCGAAGATGATGCGTGGTATGCCTTCGCTATAGCTTATGTGCCTTGCCTTAGGCTTGGGTGCATCTTGGAGGCCGGTATTCGTTGCGTGACAGTTAGTGAAGATGGTCAAGAATAATGACCAACCGAGGAAAGGCTTCAGGATATTCATTTTCATGACTTCCTTACATACTCTCAATATCTTATTGTCTCAGTTTTGTCTAGCAAAGTCAAATTCATTACTCGGGTCGGTGGATATCTTCGTTCAAAACAACATTGGTAAGTGGATAAATTTGGTTATTGAAGTCCCTCTGTCATTATCTGTCAAGTCGTTGGATATGCTAAAAACACCTCATAAAACCCTTATGTGGCGCGCGTCTCAACAATGGTTAATAAAGGGTTAACAAATGGTAAACGGCGATTTTACTGGGTTCTATTTTTGCCTTTACCCCTGTGGATAACTCTGTGGATTAGGATGTATACCATGAAATCCCATTGACGCCCATCTTGTCCCATGGTATACCAAATATGTAGGCTCTAGTAATCTGTGGTGAGCCATATTTAATTCATACCTGAAGGAAAGTAAAAGGCGGCAAATACATGGCGTTGTTTTTATCGACATTTGTCAATAAGATCGACAAGAAGGGACGGATCTCCGTTCCCGCTCCGTTTCGTGCTGCCTTAAGTAATGAATCTTTCCAAGGTATCGTTGCTTTCCGTTCTTATAAACACCAAGCCATTGAGGCATGCAGCATGGATCGCATGCAGCGCTTGTGCTCTAGCGTTGACAGTATGGACTTTTTCTCCGACGCCCAAGATGATTTGGCTTCAACCATTTTTGCCGATTCTTTGCAGCTGCCTCTTGACGGTGATGGGCGCATCATTTTGCCCCAATCTTTACTTGATCACGCAGGCATCACAGAAAATGCAGCCTTTGTAGGCCGTGGCGCGACCTTTCAAATTTGGATGCCAGAAGCATTTCAAAAGTTCCAAGATCAAGCCCGCTCCCGTGTAGCGGAGCAGCAAACGACCCTCAAGATGCACCCCACGAACTTAGCAGCGGTGCACCATGACTCATAAACCCGTTATGCTCAAAGAAGTACTGGAAGCCATCCAACCCAAAGATGGTGACATCATCGTTGATGGCACTTTTGGTCGCGGGGGTTATACCCGTGGTTTTCTCGAAGCATCCAACTGTCAAGTGTGGGGCATAGACCGGGACCCAGAAGCTGTGGCCGAAGGCCTCTCGCTTGAAGGCCAGTTCCAAGGCCGCTTTCATATAATTGAAGGCGAATTTGGCCAAATGGATACAGTATTGACGCCCCATAACATCACAAAAGTCGATGGCATTGCTCTGGATATTGGGATTTCATCCCCACAGATTGACCAGGCAGAGCGTGGATTTTCCTTCTCCAAAGAAGGCCCACTGGACATGCGTATGAGCCTCAAAGGGCCGACTGCTGCGGACCTGGTAAATACCCTGCCTGAAGAAGAACTGGCCGACATTCTCTACAACTATGGCGAGGAACGGGCTTCAAGACGTATCGCCAAGAAAATCGTTGCCATGCGGAGAGAAAATCCCATAACAACCACAAAGCAGCTGGCAGACATTATTTACTCAGTCCTTCCCAGATACGGCAAGGGCATTGACCCTGCTACCCGCACATTTCAAGCCCTGCGCATCAAAGTCAACGATGAGTTGGGCGAGCTAGAGCGTGGCCTTGAATCCGCTGAAAGATTACTCTCCCCAGGCGGACGTCTGGCGGTTGTGTCCTTTCATTCTCTGGAAGACAGGTGTGTAAAACAATTCCTGAAATCCCGCAGTGAGCGCAAGTCATCCTCCGGCTATCGTCATGTGCCCGATTCTAACGAGATCTTCCCGGACCCAACCTTTAAATTGGGCGCCCGTAAGGCCATTAAGCCTTCAGAGGAAGAGTGCAAGACAAATCCCCGAGCACGTTCAGCCAAACTGCGCTGGGCTATCAGGACAGATGCGCCCCAGATCGGAGGCTCAAGATGATCAGCCGCTCAGCCCTTGCCGGAATCATCATATCCATCTGTGTAGCTGTGGCGTTGTTTCAACTGAAACACAAAGTAAACGAGCAAGAACGAGAGCTGGCGCGGGTTCACAGTAAAATCTACACAACCGAAGAAGCCATACATATTCTGCAAGCGGAATGGTCCTATCTCAACGAGCCCGGACGCCTGCAGATGTTGGCAGAAAAGCACTTAAAACTCAGCCCATCTGAACCCGTTCAGCTTGTGAGCTATAAAGACATACCAGAGCTCACCAAACCCCGTAAAGGATCAGATTTTGGCGAGCTAAAACAGGCGAAATATTAGAGAGAATCCGGAATCCAGAATCTAGAATCTAGAATCCAGAATCCAGAAAAAAGTCAGGATTCCGGATTCTAGATTCTAGATTCTGGATTCTAGATTCTGGTTTCTGAAAAAAGCAGGGAAAGAAATTGCCATTTAACCACAGGGCACTAAACCTATTCAAAGTCGGGCCTGAACACCACAGTGTGATTCGGCAAGCCTTGGATATTGCCAAAACGCGGCTGTTGATTGCTTCCTTTTGTATTATTTTCGGCTTTGGTTTGGTAGGGGCCCGTTTGGTGTCTGTCACCTGTTTCCATTCAGGACAAGATGGCTATCTTGCACAATCAGGTGATCCCAATGGACTGCACATGGGGCGGGCGACTTTTGTGGATCGTAACGGTGAGGTGCTGGCAACAACCATTGCAACGTCTTCGCTTTATGCCAATCCAAAAAAGATCCTAAACCCGGCTGAGGCTGCAGATAAGCTAGCAACCGTGTTCCCCGCAGTTAATAAGCAAGAACTCCTGAGCAAACTGAAGGGCGATCGGACCTTTATGTGGGTAGCCAGGCACCTGACACCCCAGCAGAAGGCGGCCGTAATCCGCTTGGGCCTGCCAGGGCTTGAGTTTATGAGAGATACTAAACGCGTATACCCCTACGGCCATCTGGTATCCCATGCGGTTGGTTTTGTGGACGTGGACAATACGGGCATATCGGGCCTAGAAAAAGGCCTGGATGAACACTTGCGCAGCTCCCATGAGCCCGTTCAATTGTCCATTGATATCCGTCTGCAACACATACTTTTTGACGAGTTGCAAAAGGGAATTGAGAGGTTCTCCGCCGAAGGCGGTAACGGCTTGATGATAGATGCCCTCACCGGCGAGGTTCTGGCTATGGCATCCTTCCCATACTTTGATCCCAATAAACCCGTCATTGAGGACCCGCAATCGCTCTTCAACCGCAATACCTTGGGCGTTTATGAGATGGGTTCGTCCATGAAGATCATCAATACTGCCCTTGCTTTGCAGACGAAAACTGTAGACTTAAACACGAAGTTCGATGCAACCCAACCCTTAAAAGTAGGGAGGCACTTTGTCACAGACTTCCACGCGAAAAATGCGTGGTTGAATGTCTCTGAAATATTCCTTTTCTCCTCAAACATCGGCTCTGCGCGTATGGCTTTACGGGTAGGAGCCGAGAAGCAAGAGGCTTTCATGAAACAGATTGGTTTCTTGGATCCCGCTAAGTTGGAAATTCCGGAAGTGGCAAGGCCCCTGTATCCCTTAAAATGGCGTGAGGCAAATACCATTACCATATCCTATGGTTACGGCTTGTCTGTATCGCCCTTACAGTCGGCCAGGGCCGTAGGTGGAATTGCACTGGGTGGAAAAATGGTCGAAGATATGACGCTGTTAAAGCGGAGCCCAGAAGAAACCAAATATATTCAAATCGTTAGTCCAGAAGTTTCTGCGAAAGTACTTGACCTGATGCAACAAAATGTCAAAAATGGCACCAACACGAAAGCCCAGGTGCCAGGTATCGTTATCGGTGGTAAGACCGGCACGGTGAACCAACGCAAAGCCCATGGCCGCGGCTATCAAGCCAAAGCTGTGAACACGACTTTCGTGTGCGTGTTCCCTGAAAAACCTAGGTATTTAGTGTTTGTCATGCTAGAAGGTCCAAAGGCCACCAAGGAAACTTATGGCTACAATACCTCTGGCTGGAACTCGGCACCTTTGGCGGGTAAAGTAATTAAGCGGGCGGCCCCTATATTAGGGATCTTCCCAAAGTTTGAAAAAGAATCTGATATGACAGGCATGCCTGTGATCAGGAATGCTAATTTAAGTCGTGAGTGATGGAATTAAAAACCCTTATAAACCTGATCGAACCAGTGCATTGCACCGGAAGTCCCAATCATATAGCTAGCCTTGCTATGCATACCAGCGAAGTGCGTTCAGGGGATATATTTGTCGCCCTACCATCGGTCTGGCAGGATAAACCCGGCGGCGAGCAATACATCAACCAAGCCTTGGCCCAAGGCGCATCCGTTATCCTTTCAGTTCTACCAGCCCCCGAGGGTTTTCCCTCCGATAGATGCTGGCTGCAGGTGCAGGACGCCCACGAGGCTCTTTCGAAGTTGGCAAAGGCCTTCTCCCCCCTGCAACCCAAAAACCTTATGGCCGTGACTGGCACCAATGGCAAAACATCCGTTGCTGACTTCACTTTCCAGCTGTGGCGTATGGCAGGATTCCCTTGCGCCCGCATGGGCACCATAGGTGTCAAGGATAGCTTTGGCCACGACTACGGTGACAATGGCTACACCATGCCCAATGCCACCACCCTCCACAAAACCGTTCACGGTTTAGCCAGTGAAGGCGTTGAATACCTGGCTCTTGAAGCATCCAGCCACGCTATTGTTCAGCATCGCATGGACAACTTGGAAGTCTCCATAGCAGCATTTACCAACCTAACCCATGAACATCTAGATTATCATGGGGACATGGAAAATTACTTCCACGCGAAATCCCTCCTGTTTTCAAAGTTATTATCTCCAACCGGTACAGCCATCATAAATCGAGATGACCCAGTATGCGGCAAACTTGAAGCTATATTGGCGGGACGTGGTATAAGAACGATTACTTATGGTACTCAAAAGGCGGATATTTGTGCAAATATCACTTCAAAACACGAAGACGGCCAAGATATTGAGCTTTCTGTATTTGGCCGCGACTATCATGTTCAATTCCCCTTGATAGGCCATTTTCAGGTATCCAATGCCATGTGCGCTCTTGCCAATGCAATTATAAGCGGGGCAGATGAAACAGAAGCGGTTGCTCACCTGTCCCAGCTGCACTCAGTGCCAGGACGTCTACAAAAAGTGGGCAACCAGGTTTATGTGGATTACGCCCATACGCCCGATGCCTTGGAAACCGCATTAAAAGCCTTGCGCCCCCATACCAAAGGTCGGTTGCTGGTTGTTTTTGGCTGTGGTGGAAATCGGGATTCTTTCAAAAGACCCGTCATGGGAAAGATAGCCTCCATCTCGCAGATGTGGTATATATTACCGATGATAATCCCCGCCTGGAAGACCCGACGACAATCCGTCAGCAAATCCTCGTGGCCTGTTCCGCGGGTCTAGAATTTGAATCCCGGCAAGAGGCCATTCACCGAGCTATTGAAGATTTAAAATCCGGAGATATCTTGTTGATTGCAGGAAAGGGTCATGAAACGGGCCAGATCATAGGGACTGACGTACAACCCTTTAATGACGTAACTATTGCTGAACAAGCCTTGGGGATTATGAGATAAAAATGCAGTGGAATTCAGATCAAGTAAAAACCATGTTTTCAGCACAG
>CAWAEF010000003.1:0-308464 GCA_963780985.1 uncultured Alphaproteobacteria bacterium | reverse complement strand
CTGGGGATCGGCTGCACGCGCGGCGGCGTGATAGAGACGAGCTTCAAGGATGAGACCGAGACCGACCTGTTCGGCGAGCAGGCGGTGCTCTGCGGCGGCGCCTCCGAGCTGGTACAGGCGGGTTTCCAGACGCTCGTCGAGGCCGGCGATGACCCACCGGCGTATTTCGAGTGCCTGCACGAGCTCAAGCTGATCGCCGACCTCATGTATGAGAAGGGTCTGGCGGGAATGCGCTATTCGATCTCCAATACCGCCGAGTACGGCGACTACACGCGCGGCAAACGCGTGATCACGGAGGAGACGCCCCGCGCCGCGATGCTGCCAGATTCTCGCGGAGATCCAGTCCGGGGACTTTGCGCGCGAGTGGATCGCCGAGAATCGCGCCGGGCAGGGGGACTTTAAGCGGATGCGCGCCGAGCAGTTTTTTATTGTGGACGCGTGGTTTTTTATTGTGGACGCGTGGTTTTTTATTGTGGACGCGTGGTTTTTTATTGTGGACGCGTGTTTTATTGTGGACGCGTGGTTTTATTGTGGACGCGTGGTTTTTTATTGTGGACGCGTGGTTTTTTATTGTGGACGCGTGGATTTTTATTGTGGACGCGTGGTTTTTTATTGTGGACGCGTGGTTTTTTATTGTGGACGCGTGGTTTTTTATTGTGGACGCGTGTTTATTGTGGACGCGTGGTTTTTTATTGTGGACGCGTGGTTTTTTATTGTGGACGCGTGGTTTTTTATTGTGGACGCGTGGTTTTTTATTGTGGACGCGTGGTTTTTTATTGTGGACGCGTGGTTTTTTATTGTGGACGCGTGGTTTTTTATTGTGGACGCGTGGTTTTTTATTGTGGACGCGTGGTTTTTTATTGTGGACGCGTGGTTTTTTATTGTGGACGCGTGGGTTTTTTATTGTGGACGCGTGGTTTTTTATTGTGGACGCGTGGTTTTTTATTGTGGACGCGTGGTTTTTTATTGTGGACGCGTGGTTTTTTTTATTGTGGACGCGTGGGTTTTTGATTGTGCGCTGGACGGCGCGTGGTTTTTTATTGTGGACGCGTGGTTTTTTATTGTGGACGCGTGGTTTCTTGTGGACGCGTGGGTTTTTATTGTGGACGCGTGGTTTTTTATTGTGGACGCGTGGTTTTTTATTGTGGACGCGTGGTTTTTTATTGTGGACGCGTGGTTTTTTATTGTGGACGCGTGGTTTTTTATTGTGGACGCGTGGTTTTTTATTGTGGACGCGTGGTTTTTTATTGTGGACGTATATGGAGTAGATTCAGCTGGTTGTGGTTGTAATTAAAAATCTAAGCTGCCCTGTTCCATTTTCATTTGACAGGGCATTTTTTCAGGGCATCTTCTACTTCTTTAACACTTAGTATCTCTGATAATACTTTACCATCGGGGTCCATTGGTTCAAAAACAACATAGAATGGAACAGCAGACTTTCCGAAGCGGAGCAAGAATGCGGTTATTTCGCTGTTTCCGTTCGTCCAGTCTGCAACCATAGCTATACGTTTTCCAGAGGAAAAAAGATCCAGTATTCTTTTGTCTCTGAGAACTAAAATCTCATTAACTTTACAGGTAAGGCACCAATCAGCAGTTACATCCACAAAAACCGTTTTTCCCTGTTTTACATATTCGTTTATTTTGGCTTCATCAAACTTTTGCCAAATCGTGTTGCTCAGGTCTTCTTCATATTCTGTTGCTTTAAAGAAATAGGGAATACTAAATGCTGATATGGAAGCGGCAATGACGACCACCAAACTTAAACGAGGCTTAACAGCGCCACGGTATTGTAGATACAAAACGAATCCCATTAAGGCAAATAAACCTGTAAGTATATAAGCAGCGGCTACTCCATTTGTTGTGCTTATATCCCACAGAAGCCAAATCAGCGTGGCGAATAATAAAATAGAAAGAGATTTCTTAAACAAAACCATCCACTGTCCAGGTTTTGGTAATTTATTTACAATACTTGGAAATATAGCAATGCATATAAATGGCAAGGCCAAGCCCAGGCCCATCACCGTAAATATTATGAATATGTCCAGGGCGCTTCTTGAAAGAGCAAAACTTAAAGCCACGCCCACAAAGGGGGCTGTGCACGGGGTTGCTAATAAGGTGAGAAAAGCACCGGAGAAAAAATGTGCAAGGGCCGTATTTCCTGATTCTATACGATTCATTTTTGTAGCAGCATCGGAAGAAATAATAATCTCAAACCAACCCAGCATATTGTAAGCAAAGAGGGCCAGGACAATCATAATTCCGACCAAGAAATATGGATTTTGAAATTGGATGCCCCAGGCTATAGAATGTCCGAGGCTTCTGACGAGAATATCTAGGGCTGCAAGCATCCAAAAGAAACTTAGGATGCCAAGTACCGTCATCAGTAAATTCTTTCTGATTCTAAGTTTAGTCTCCCCATGACTCTGGAATATCGAGTAGACCTTTAGGAAAACTACTGGAAGTACACAGGGCATAAAGTTTAGAATAAATCCACCAATTAAAGCAAAGAAGATTATAGTGGGCCAGATGTAAAATGCTGATTGCTCCTGTACAGGCAATCTCTGAGCCTCAATTGCATTATCTCCATCCTTAAGAGTCAATTTTATATCTTTATGAACTATATCAGCTCGGGGTGGCAACTCTTTATTCTCGTTGCTATACATTCTTATTGTAAAGAGGGCTGTTTTCTTATTACTAGAAAACGTTACTTCGGGTAGATCAGCATATAGCACAGCATTAGGCTCAAGGAATAAAACAGGTGATTTGAAGCCGTTAGAACTGCGAGCATATACTTTTAAAACTTGATATTTTTGAGGTGATTTATCGACCTCCACGCGTTCAATAGTCATACCCTGACCAATATCTTCTTGAGGTACTAATTTTAAATAGCGATCGATAAGGTCATAGTTAGGGCTTTTTACAGCTTTGATTTTTCCTGACTTATCTTTGGGGTCTAGTTTAGCTATGAGTTCATTTTTCTTTTGTATGCAATGACCTGGGTCGCACAGAAGGTAATCTAATTTCAAATCAACTACTGCCTCTTTGCCGGGGTCTTTTAATATGATCGTAATTGGCAATACAAAATCATTTTCATAACCATATGCCTTAAGACCGAGAACAGTGAATTGCTCCGGCGCAGGCCAGTTAATGACTACATTCTTTACGTTTACTGAGTTTGAAAAGTCTATCTTTATTGGATACCCTAATAATCCAGATTCGCGCCAATAGGTTTTCCAGTGCTCCCCCATGACGAAATGGAGGCCCATCATTATTTCATTCAAATTGCCGGTAGACTTATATCCGGAGATCAGCTCAATGGAATGTTGCTCATCCTTGTATTTTTCAACACCTTTGGCTGGCATAACGAGGCATAATAAAAGGACAATGGAGGTTAGATATCTAGTTATCATTTATCGTGTTATTATCTCTTGTTCCTTATTGATGATCCTAAATGATTAAAGTTAATTATATCCTAATCTAACTCCTCATGCAGAATCTGGTTTATTTTAACGCCAAATTCTAGCTTCAGATGCTTCTGGATCTTAATCAAGGGCTGGCTTTCTAGAAATGCGCCCTCCGATGGTCTGGAATAGCTCTACTTCCGGGGGCTTTTTCAGCTTTTTTCCACCCGTGTTACTTTAGCGTGATAATGAACAAAATTAAAATTGCCAGATTAGCCAAACCTTGCTATATGAAACAAATTAAGGGGTATCGAACGCCCACGTCCCTACAATGATCTATCTATTGAATAAATGGAGTTAGAAATGCAGATAACCAAAAGCCTTACATCATACCTAATTTTTAGTGCTATAAGTCTGTCAGCCTTTGCTGCTGAGCCAATTCAGGCCTCGAGAAACCCTGATGAAAATGATAAGCAGCTGCAAAAAATATCAGGGGCGGCCATTCGTAAAAGCCCGACGTCTAAAACGATGCCTTTTACGATAGAAGAAGATGGCGAACTTGTTCGTTTCCACCCTTTGCCATGGGCGGAATTGGAGGCATCGGCTGGTCAGTTGGTTACGCATATGCTAGGGGACAAGAAAATAGAAAGGTGTAAGTTCCTCTTTGATGTTTCAAGGGCAGATTGGGTGAGATTCCAATCTTGGGAAAAGTCCATGTGGAAACAACATTGCGGATATCCTATTTCGGTTGGCGGCGGGAATGACGGAGCAAGGGGCGATCGCGTTAACGGTGTATATGAGTTGTACCACTCTCATCTAAGCTTAAATAATCGCACCCTGGCCGAGGAGATTGTTCGATCTGATTGTCAGTATCATTGGAAGGGCGGAAACATCCATAAAAGCTTACTTTCTGAACGTACTTTTTATAATCTTATGGTTCGAGCCGGTTTTAGAAAAGAGCACTTTGAGGCAGGTAAAACTGGTCTGCAAGGAAGAATTCTAGTGTTACCCGTAAAGCTTGAAAAAATGAGAGTTGGTGCATGCAAGCGTGAAATCAGAGAACTGATTTTGTCAACCTTAGGAAAAGCCAAAGAACGATATGTTGCTTTTGTATTTAATCTCCCTAAGGGAGCTGCATTTACCATAAATGATTTACTCAACGATAAGAATGATCCCATAAGGGACTGTTTGCATGAATATTATGTGCTTGCGACGATCCATGAGCCAGATGAACAACGTCTGTATAGCTGTCTAAGAAATGATCGGAGGCCAACTCTCGATCTGCATGCCTTTAGTAAGAAATCACCGATCGGTTGGATTGATGCTATAGGAGGTTATGAATTGGTCAAGTCTTTTCTGTTGGAAAAGTTTATTAACTTTGAGCCTTCCTGCAATATTTGTACTGGCTGGGGGGCGGGAAGGACGGATGGTAAACCTGGATACTTTGTTACGCAGCTTCCCACGTGGTTAAAAGAACCTGACATCAAGCCTATGATTGAAAGTTATACTTTGGATGAGAGCGGCGGGATGTATGAAATATTATTTAGAAGGCCTATTATCTGCGATCTTTCCTCTCCAGAAATGACAAACAATCTATTTGGGCTCTTTGTAATGAGCCTAATTGAGGCTAAGGGAAAAGAAGACCGGCGAGTAATTCTTAAGACAAATGATTATGGCGTAGCTGTAAATTTTCTTCATAGAGTGCTACTTTACTTTCCTGAAATAGCAATGGCTATGTCACCTTATGGGTTGCTCAAACTCCCCAACGAAGTGAGACTTATTTTAAATGTTCAAAATCACCTTGAACCCATACTTTTCGGCCAGTTAATGGACTACGAATCATCTGCAAACAGGAATCTCCCTCGACACGGCCGTTTAGGTGTGAGCTGGGGCAGAATGAGTTATATCTCCGATGAGCCAGAGACAGAAGAAAAGCTTGAAGCAGATCAAAAAGTATTAGCTAAAGGTAAGAAGCCTGGCAAAAGTAAGGCTAAAAAAAGAAAACGGGCGAGAAAAGTTAAGGCAAACAATAACGGTAAGGGCTCTGTTAGCGGGAATACAAAAAAGGAATAATCTAAGATTTCTTAGGTTTGGAATTGGCTCAGGCTGAGGGTTGCTGCAAATGTGCTCATTGTTTTCCGCATGCGTAACTCCTATTGCGTCAGGAACTAAACCACGCAATTATATCCAGGAGCTGGCCGGGCGGTACTCGTTATAAAAGATACGGGGTTGACGCAGGATTGTTAGCCCGCAATTCAAGTAAGAGTCTGCCCGTTCCGCCACTTTAAATCGCATGCCATGTAATTCAATAAGGGATTGAGGGTGTGAGATGCCAACGGAGATAACAAACAGTTCCATGATTGTTAAATCCATTCCTCATCAGACACAGTTTTTTCTCCCCCTTGATCGCCCGTATTAAGCACGCCTGCTTGCTCGATGAGTAAGCAACAGACTTCACCGTGGGCAACGGGTTTGTGTTCCTTGCCGTGGGGTACGATAAAGCATTCTCCCGCTGATAGGTTTACTTCGCCGTCTCGGAAGTGGATGGTTAAGGATCCTGAAATAACTATAAAGAGCTCGTCCGCATCTTTGTGGGAGTGCCAGACAAATTCGCCGTTCATTTTTGCGGCTTTGAGATAGTAGCCATCAAACTGGCCCAGGATTTTGGGGGTCCATGTTTCATTGAACTTTGAGAACTTATCTTTGAAATTAATTGCTTGGTATTTTTGGGTCATAGGGGGCTCCCTATGGCGTAATAGATCTTCATGCTGCTGCCTTTTATCTTATGCTTGGTAATCTCCAGGCCGACTAGTTCCTTTAGGCTTTTTACGTGGGTGCCGCCGCAGGGTGAAAAGGGGAGGTCGCCAATGCTTACCAATCTGACTTGTTGATCAACAGGTATGGAGTAGGGGAGGTCTGGGCAGAATTCTTTTAATTGGCTCCCTATAATTTGCTGTTGTATGATTACAAAGTCCTGTTCGATGAGGCTTGCAAGTTCATTTTGAACCGACTCGATTGACATTTCTTTTGATGAAAGCGAGTTTGATGAGAACTCCACATAGCATTGTTCAGGAAAATGATGGCCTTTTATGGCCCGCCAGTGGGGGTAAAGCATTTCTACAACATTGCTGATGAGGTGCCCTGAGGTATGTAGCCTTGCATGCATGAGCCTTTTTTCATGGTCTACAGTGCATTGTCCCTTAGTTCCTACCATATGGCTGTAATCATTATCGGTATAGTGTCTGACATCGGAGCCTACGCTTTTGACGAGATGTATGGGAATGGAAACATCTCCTGCCTCAATGGTCCCGCTATCTGATGGCTGTCCACCGCCTTGGGGATATAATATGGTTTGATCGAGGGTTAGAAAATACCCGAGATTGTCTCGTCCTGCGGCTTGGATAGCTGCGGAATTGTTGAATTTGTATGTGTTTTCAAAATACTGTAACTTTGTGTTCATCTGTTAACCTTCCTAATTGACTATATTTTATATATAAGATATTTAGTTGCAATATGCAAGCAATATCGTCAATATGATGGTAGAATGCAATTATATGGTAGGGAACTCTATGAACAAAGACCGAATAAATAAATTAAGGACCGCATCTCGAAAGCTTGTTCGTGAGTTAGGAATGTTGCAGCTTAACCAAGCAAAATCGGGTCGGACGCCTCAACATTGGCATGCGTTGATTGAGGTCGCAAAGGATCCTGAAATAACAATTTCAAAGTTGGGTAAGCTTCTTCTGCTATCAACCTCTGCGACCTCGAGGATCGCTGATTTGCTTATAAAGCATGGACTCGTAGCGACCAAAGATGGGATCGATAGACGAGAGAAACAGCTGATATTGACGGACAAAGGGCAGGTTGAAATTAACAATATCGATGAATTTTCTAACGCGAAGATCGTAGGGGCTTTTGAATTCTTGACCCCTGAAGACCAGGTGCAGATTATGGATGCTATGCAGAAATACGCGGCAGCGCTGGAGGCGAGTAGGCTGCTCCGTGAGCAAGTCAAAATACGCACCCTTTCAACCTCCCGTACGTTGCGTAAACAGATCATCCATATGATTGAGAACATTCAGGTTCATGAGTTTTCTGTGCCAATTACAGCTGAGATAAACAGCGGTATTTTAAGAGCGGAAGAGGAATACTACTATAACAATGCCTATAACTTTTGGTTTGCAACGGACGATGGCGGAAAAATAATCGGCTGTGTTGGTCTGAAAAGACTTAATGATAACACGGGCGAGATCAAAAAGTTCTTCGTCGTCCAAGATTACCGTCGCAAGGGAGTTGCCCAGAAATTAATGGAAATTCTTCTTAAGGCAGCTGTCAAACACGGATTCACTGAGTTATACCTCGGAACCGTAGACAAATTAGAAGCTGCGCAGCGATTTTATGAGAAGTATGGATTTACCCGCATCATGAAACAGCAGCTGCCTAGGGAGTTCGAAATCCTTCCCGTGGATACGGTTTTCTTCAAAGGCAAGACGGAAGAGGTGCGCCGGAAATTGGCGCCGGCGGTGGAGTGATGAGGGGTTAGTTTGTTATTTCTTGCTGACGGTTATCCTCATGATGCTGAACTCGTACGGTATTGATTGAAGACTCTCTCATTCGAATCTGATAATCTAATCAGGAAACGTGAACAGCAGGTGCCACCAAATCATGATCATCATACATCATCTTAATAACTCGCGGTCCTACAGGGTCATTTGGCTATTGGAAGAACTTGGCGTAGAATATGAAATCATAAATTATCAAAGGCGTGCAAAAACGAAGCTCGCGCCTCTCTCGATGATGGCTATTCATCCACTTGGTAGCTCACCGATTATAACCAGACGGTGAAGTGGTTCTAGCTGAATCGGGAGCGATCATTGAATATATCCTCTATAAATATGGGGACGAACGACTTAAACCAGCATCGGGTACACCGGAATGGATCCATTACATATTTTGGCTGCATTTTGCCGAAGGCAGCTTCATGCCTCTGATTCTATTGAGGGGTATATTCCAAGCTATTTACAGCGCAAGCCCCTTTTTTATCAAACCAATCGCTAAAGCCATAGGTGAAAAGTTGCCAAAGTCTATTTTAGGCCTAAGTTAGCCAATCAACTGAATTATTTGGAGGACACCTTAGCGAAAAATAAGTGGCTTGCAGGAAAGGAATTCAGCGCTGCCGATATCCAAATGGGCATAAGCCTGAGTATGACCGAGGTATACAAAGATACAGATGCGGATAGACCCCACCTAAGAGAATATATAAAGCGCCTAGAAAATAGGCCCGCGTACATTCGTACGTTAGAAATAGCTGGGCCGATTGCGACCCTGCTGAAAAGATAGAAAGCCCAGCTGCTAGTTCCGTAACACACACGGTTAAATGTTGTCCCGCAAGCGCATGAATTAGGAATAAACGCAGAGGTGGGTAGCAGGGCTAAGGCGAGCTACGTTAACAATGAATTAGCCATTATCCAAATCTAGCAAAAAACCACTTTTTGACCAACTTCACATAGCATTAGGTAACCCAAGACGATAACCATGATGATGCCCAAAAATGCAGGGGATGGTGCTGCAAAACCGAAATACGTACCAATAGGTGTATAGGGCAGAATAGCTCCAACCAGTACGAGCGAGATGCAGGTAACAGCTAGTATGGGATTGGGCCTATTCTTGAACGGTGACATGCGCGTTCTTACAATGAATATGACTAGAACCGTCGCTGCTAGGGACTCAATAAACCAACCAGTCTGAAATAATTCCTTACTTGCTCCATATATTTTGAGCATGAAGAAGAAGGTGATAAGATCGAACATAGACGTTATAACCCCGAAAACGATCATAAACCGCTGGATAAATTTAATATCCCATTTATGGGATTCGCCACGACTACTTGATCCACGTTATCTAAAGGTATGGGGATTTGGGAAAAATCATAAAGCAAATTCTGTAATAACAGCTGAGGTGGTGCCATCGGAATAAATGGCAATAAAAACGTAGCAAGTGTCATGCTCATCATATTACCCAGGTTAGAGCTGGTTAGCATCATGATCTACTTCATCAGGTTGGCGTAAGTCCGCCGTCCTTCTATTACGCCATCATGGATACCCCCCAGATCACGTTTTAGCAAAATAAATGCCAGCTCCTCCTTAGCCACATCGACCGCATTTTCCACAGAAATTCCGACGTCTGCATTATGAATAGAGGGGGCGTCGTTAATGCCGTCTCCAATAAATCCGACCACGTGGCCATTGCTCTTGAGCATTGATATTATCTGGTTTTTCTGAGATGGGTTAACACGGGAAAATAGGTTGGTATTTTCAACCTTATGTTTCAGAGCTTGAGGGCTCATCTTTAACATCTCATCGCCGGTTAGCATGCCGGTAATCTCGATATTCAATAACTTACAGATGTGAAGCGCTACTTGCTCGTTGTCACCGGTTATGACCTTAACTTTAACCCCTTGATCTTTAAGCTCTTTTAAGGCCTTAGCGGCGCTGTCTTTAGGAGGGTCATAAAACGTAATGAACCCCACAAACGTAAGCGTGTTACCTTTTTTTAAAGCCTCCTTAACGGTTTTAAATGAGCCTGTTATTTGGGCCACTGCGAGAGCCCTAAATCCTTGTTCGCTAAGACTTTGAAAAAGTTGAGCAGCCTTGGTTTCAATTTTTGATGACAGGGCCAAAACAGAATCGCCCTCTTCGTATTTGCTACATAATTTAAGGACACTTTCAGGAGCCCCTTTTACAAGCAAGATATTCCCCTTATCTGAGGTCAACAGCGTAGAGGCATAACGACTGTCAAAGTCAAATGGCACCTCGTCTAACTTTTTGTAATTGGAGGACGAATAATGCGAATTCTTCAAAATCGCCTGATCGAGAGGGTTGTTATTGGCGCCTTGGAAATAGCTATTTAAATAAGCAAGCAATCCAACTTTTGGAGAGTCCTCGCCGTTGATATTAACGGTACGTTCGATAGTAACCTTAGATTGGTCAAGGTTCCGGTTTTATCCGTGCATAAGATATCCATGCTACCCAAGTCATGAATGGCGGCCAGCCTTTTAACGATAACCTTTTTCTTAGCTAGTAAAATAGCTCCTCGTGCCAGGGCTATGGATATTTGCATCGGCAAAAACTCAGGCATAATTCCAACGGCCAAAGCCAAAGAAAACAAGACGCTTTCAAGCCATGGCCTTTGCATATACAAATTTGCAATCAACACAAATACCACAAGGAAGAACGTCAGTCGTATAAGGAAATAACCGAACTTAGTAATCCCGATGGTGAATTCGCTTGGCGGTGGGACTTTAATTAGGTCTTCACCTATGGCTCCCAAGAAAGTTTCGTCTGCGGTCTTGCAAACGAGAGCCGTTGCCGTGCCACCAATGATTGAGCTACCCATAAAAACCGAATTCAAGGCATCCGATAAATTGCTTGATTGGCTCTTGATATCCTGTTCAATGCTCTTCTGAGCTGGAAAAGTTTCCCCCGTTAGAATCGCCTGATTAACAAACAAATCGCGTTCTTCTAAAAGGATGCAGTCCGCCGGTACGAGATTACCCGTTTCTAAATATATAACATCCCCAGGCACCAGATTGACGGCAGGTATAGTTACCTTCTTGCCATCACGAAGAGCTCTAACATGCAAAGCTACTGATTTCTTAAGTTCTCAGCCGCATTATAAGCCCGGGCTTCCTGAATATAATCCACAACCACGCTGACCAGCAAAATCACAAAAATAATGACAGCGCTTTGCACCTCACCCACGGCCGCGGAAATAGCCGCAGCGACCATTAACAAAATGATAATAGGGCTGTTAAAGTGCTTTAAGAATTCTATAATTGGGTTTCTTCTGGTTTCGGAACGAATCGTATTGGGGCCGTAAGTGTCTAATCTAGCTCGCGCTTCATGGCTCGAAAGTCCTTTTGCTGAACTATGCAAGTCCTTGAAGTTATCTCCCAAGGATCGGTTCCAAAAAGTTATTTTTTCCATTGCTCTACCAGTTTTATGAATGCTCATAGGTAGTCATTATAACATAAGGGTAATAGCGAGCTAACACACAAACGACATGAATATATCATAGGATACATATCCCACTGTTAAGCCAGGCTGTTATGTATGACTGCAGAAGCCTAATTTGCAATGCGATTAGGTATTTGCTGTCAATTCAGTATGTGCCATACTTTTAGTTCCCTATATAAATCACGAGAAGCCCATATGGACCATAGCTATCAAACTTTAATCGAGCAGTGGGGATATGCTGCTGTATTTTTAGGTTCAATGTTTGAAGGAGAAATAGTTGTCATTACAGCTGGATTCTTGGCTCAAGGGGGCTTTCTTTCTCTCCCGCTCATCATGATAATTTCTTGGATGGGAGCGATCTTATCCTATGAAGTGCTTTACTTTCTTGGATATTATTATGGTAAAGACATAGTAAAAATTTTCCCAAGATTAAAAGCCCCTGCCGATAGGGCATCCCACCTGCTGGTCAGGTATGATACATACTTTATTATAGGCGTGCGATTTATCTATGGAATTCGCATCGTTAGCCCCATCGTTATTGGCTACAGCGGCGTTACACCCCTCCGCTTTTTATTTTTGAATGTACTTGCTGGAGGACTCTGGTCCATTACTATTGGTTTGATTGGGTATTTCTTAGGAGAGTTGATTCTGAAATTCCCCACCTATCTATCAATTTTTATCCTAAGCGGGGCTATAATCCTTGGCTTCATTGGATACGGTATTTATTGGTTACGAAAACAGAAATAATGCACAAGTGGCTCCATCTTCTCTCGTCGGAGCTCTATTTGGGGGTATTATAGCGAGGTTTTAAAATGACGTAACCGAAAATCAGGCATGGATTTTTTTTTATGCTTTAAGGTAAAAAGACCGGCAGATCCACCAACAAAACCCCAAAAAAATGATTACTGAGTTCGCAAAATAATCCCCAAAGGCGTTCCATGAGAAAAATATTGACTTAATTGGAGCTTAGTACTACTAAATTTCGAAGGGTCGTTGTGGAATGGCCTCGATTGTTAGTTAACATGTTAAAGGATTAAAAAATGTCAAAGAACTCTATGAAGATATTATCAATAGTTGGTATTAGCTTGGCTCTTGCCAGCACCTGTTCGGCTAGTGAGCAACACGATACGGAAATGAGACCGCAATCTAAAGTCACCTTAGAGAGCATTAAGGATAACTATTATAAATTAGAGCATCCAACCGATGAGCAAATCGACGCGAGCGCTTGGATATCGAAAGATAGAAATGTAGTGGGGCGCGAGCTTATGCGTGGCAAGGCAGCTGCTCTTTTACCACAGGTGCAGCAACTTCAATTATGTACAATTATCAATCAGACAGGTAAGGCACTAAAGGAAGTAGCGCTGATTCTCAGTGTTAGTAGTGATGATACTCTTGAATCTGCAGAAGATAATTACGAGCTTATATCTGGGATGGAACTTACAAATGGAAGTTCCGAGACCATAAGATGGTCAGACTTGCCTCAAAAATTTCAAACGATGCGTGCTATCTTTGAGATAGATACCCGGGCTAGGTTGGATAGGTTGCAGGTTCAGACAGGCGGTTGGGCTGATTTCACTGAATTTAATCTGTTGGGAACTGAACTGGGATCTAATTTGATTGTCAAGTCAGTTGATGGAAAATTTCAGTTAGAATCAACAAAGTAAGCCAATAAGGCCAGGTAACTGTTTTTTTTTGCAGTTGCCTGGTCTATATAGAATTTTATAAAATATACGGCACCCAGAATTTTAAGTAAAATAAATATCTACCTCCCTATGCGTCCAATATTCAGGCAATTCTGGATAGCGAAAAGAGGGGGCAAGATGACCACCTTCAAATCTTTTTAAAAATGATCAGAAACTCAAGTGCCAATAAGACATGGTTTTGGAATGGTGAAGTTCATTTTCTTTGTGCTCTGAAACATTTCTGGCGAACAATTAGAAGCAAGGGGTCGCCGGAGTTGTTAGCATAAGAGATGTTAATGATTCAAGCGATAGCTTACCCACGGAGTAGACAAATGAAACTTTATCGATCCCATGCATTCCTAGGGGCCATTCTTTGCTATTTTGTAGTTTTGTCGGGCCCTGCCTCATGTTCTCTAGAATCCTTGATTCTCGATGATCAATGGCCAATAGGACAGCAACGTCCGCACGTGGTTTTTGACATAGGAGCTACCCTGTGCAAGAGAATTCCAAAAGGTATGGATATACGGCCTGATATATATAAAAAGTCACCTGAAACTATACTGGTCCCAGTTCTTTTGGAGAAAAATGAGATTTATACCCATGCATTTTTTCCAGGAATGGCAGAGCTGTTCTTATCAATATTCATCTGGGGATGGAACATTGATTGCTTTAGTTCCGGAGTGGCTGAACGAAATGAAAGTGTTATCCCGAGTTTTCTAAAAATTGCTTTCGCACCATACTTTAAGGACACTGAGACAGTTGTGGAATATATTATGAAATCAAGACTTCGTATATATTCCAAACAACACATGACTGAAAACCCAGCTTTTCAACGTTATGGTTATGATCTGCTTTTGCTTTCATCCAAAGATGTTATCAACACGGCCGAAGTAGATATGATGAGTACCATGCCCGCTATTATGGAAATGTGTCATGAAGATGGGAAGAATACATATCAATTTAGAATCCCAGTGTTAGCAAGTCCCGAGGCAGAAGAGATGACTTTAGTGAATTCGAAGCCTCGCTCCGATAGAGAGCGATTTGTTAAAGATTGTCTTTCACGACCAATTGCTAAGCCTAGAGGGATTCTTAAAAGTTTTGCTGCCTCAGAGAAGATTTCACCTTATCTGGCAGGCCTCTTTCAGAATAGGTCTAAGATCGAAAGGCGTGTATTTTTGGAACAAACGCATGTGATTGCGCGAGAGATTGAAGCAAATGGGGGGCTTGTTAGTAAATATCCTAGCTACGACATTTGCGGGAAATTCAAAAAAGATTTGCGAGCTTTGGGAGTCCCCCTCGAGCATATCATTTTAGTGGAAGATGACCCCTGCTTTGCAGTTGGCGGAGAACAATTTCCGCCCATTTGTGTTAGTGAGAGTGCTTCAGTTAGATTCTCCGACTTTCTTTCCGGCAAAGCTGATGCCCAAAGAAACGCCAGTAAGGGTTTTGATGCTAGAGAGAATGCTAGCTTCTTACTTGGTATTTTATCTCAATGTCGCGATCTTATGAAAACCGGAGTGTCCCTAAGGTATGCATTACAAAAGTTAAGAATGATACCTGCAGAGTTGTTAAAAAACGGTGAGTGCCCTTTCTCCATGTGCTGTCCAGGCTCTGATGGATATATACGTAACGAGAAGGATCGATACGAGCATGATCAAGTTATAAAATTCATGCAAGCCGGTCAAATCCTCATCGATGAGTTAAAAGCCAAGAGACTATTTAAAATTCAGACTGAGACCTCTGATGCCCTCTACCGCGATCTTGTTAAAGAAGCGCCTGGGAGCACTGAATTTAAACAGGGTGACGATGAGTGCATTGTTATGTAGGCCCCTTGAGGTCACTCACAAACAGCGATGCCTCCCAAATACCGGCAGATGTGGCATTTGGCGAATATATGGAGTTGGCGTTGTGGATAGCCTGAGCAGGCTCTTTTATTCCATGCCATACGTCAAACAACCTATCTTTTGATGCAGAATAAGTAGCCAAAGTTAATTTCCTGAGCCTACATCGTGGCACAAAAGGGGATGACGGCTTGATAAAAAAGTGTTTTAGTGATTGAAAGAGGTTTTTAAATGACACAGGAAAGACCAGCTATTCTCTGGCTTCGACAAGATTTAAGATTGGCCGATAACCCAGCCCTTCATGCCGCAGCTAAACATCCAATCCTTGCGGTGTATATTTGGGATGAGTTGGATCCTTGGTCTCCGGGAGGGGCTTCACGGTGGTGGCTTTATAAAAGCCTGAGCGCTCTGAAGCAGTCTCTGCGAGGGCAGGGGGTTCAACTTGTCTTTAAACGTGGTAACCCTTTGCATATTTTAAAAGACCTTGTGCAAGAAACAGAGGCTTGCGGTGTTTATTGGAATCGATGTTATGAGCCCTATGCTATTAGCCGAGATAACGAGATTAAATCCTATTTAAAAAATGAAGGTATTCCGTGTCAAAGCTTCAATGGATCTCTTTTAGCTGAACCATGGGAAATTCAAACTAAAACAAAAGGACCTTATCAGGTTTTTAGCCCCTTTTGGACGGTCCTACAAAAGCATAGCTTTCCTAAACCAAGCCCCATCCCTGACCTTCAAGGATGGAGCGCTCCTATTAATTCTGAATCTTTAGAAGAGTGGGGATTTAAGCCCACCTTATGGGGACAGGGTTTGGAAGAAACGTGGCGGCCTGGAGAGAAAGGGGCTTGGGAAAAGCTAAACCATTTTTTGGACGAGGGAATCGAAATCTATGTTGGGAAAAGAGACTATCCTTCTGAAAATGGCACATCTCATTTATCCCCTTATCTTCATTGGGGGGAATTGAGCCCCAGGCAAATCTGGCATCAAGCTACTCACACCAGCGGTGTGGATGCCCTCCCTTTTTTAAGGCAGTTGGGATGGCGCGAATTTTCCTATCATCTTCTCTTTCACTTTCCAGAGCTCCCCTCCAAGCCCCTGAGGTCATCTTTTGAACAGTTTCCATGGGAGGTGAGTCCCCATAATCTTAAAGCCTGGCAGACAGGAAATACTGGATATCCGCTCGTTGATGCAGGCATGAGAGAACTCTGGAACACAGGAACGATGCACAATCGAGTCCGTATGGTTGTGGCTTCATTCCTTGTTAAACACCTTCTCCTTCCTTGGCAGAAGGGGGAGGAATGGTTCTGGGATACCCTCGTTGATGCAGACCTTGCCAACAACGGAGCAAGCTGGCAATGGGTTGCGGGATGTGGGGCGGATGCTGCTCCCTATTTCCGCATTTTTAATCCCTCTCTTCAAAGTCAGAAATTTGACCTCGAAGGTACTTATATAAAGAAATGGGTGCCCGAGCTACAAGCTTTGGGTTCTGCCGATATTCATTCTCCTTGGCTTGCGAATCCTGAGGCTTTAGCGAGGGCAGGAATTAAGTTGGGTACGACCTATCCTTTTCCCATCGTAGATCATGCTTTCGCTCGTGCGAGAGCGTTGGCGGCTCTGAAAAGTCTTTCTGGTTAAGGTCATAACATGCCTGCCGAAACAAGCTATTTATTCCTTAGCTTCAATGTTTGAGCTTACGGCCCCACATGCCCTGATACTAAGTACTTGATAAATGGACAATATTTACTGTTGATATATTTTAGCTATGTGCAACAAAATGGGTGACAATAGGAGGTTTTTCCCCTTTGTGAAAGGCAGAGATTTTATCTTGAACTTTCCAATCAGAAACGGACATTCTTTCGTGTTGTCTTAGATGTTCCACCCAAGACTCGGTCATAAAACATTCGACTAACCTTGTTGGATTTTCTACATCCTTATAGAGGATCCAAAAAAAAGCTCCATCTCTCAAACGAATGCGGCGTAAACCCTTGATGGCTTTCGTGAAGTTGGCAACATCACCTCGATCCACGAGGTACTCTACCATTACCATGACAGGCCCAGCCTCATATTTTGGCTCTTCTTCAACCATGGGAAATGGCAAATTATTGGACGGTGTATGATCTGTAATTAAGTTTTCGCCTGAAACAATAAAATAGGTTAAGAAATTAATGAAGAGCATGCCAGAGGCCGCGCAAACGAGGGCGAATCCGATGGAATAATGCGTGCCTATCCACCCCCACATCAAACTACCAAGGGACATGCTACCAAAAACGATGGCATAATAGATGGATATGACCCGAGCCCGAACCCAGGTAGGTACAATCTGTTGGACCAGAGTAGCAAGAGTTGAGAACACTGTCGTCCAGGATAGTCCCCCAAGGGTAATGGCACAGCAAGCTGTGAGCAAATGATCTGACAAAGCAAGGATAAATGTTGTAATGGAGAAGCCGACGGCCCCTAGCAGTATACGCTGGTCACAAGTTAATGCTTGCCTAAGGTAGGGAAGGATAGCAGCTCCAATCACCGCGCCGAAACCAAGCAATGCCAGTAAAAGACCGTATTCCAAGGGGCCTCCCTGTAATTTCATACGAGCAATAAGGGGGAGCAAGGCCCAAACGCCGCTGGCAAAGATAAAAAAGCCGCATGCCTTAATGAGTACAATTTGGCTTGATGGGGATCCTCCCACATATCTTAAGCCGGCCCTCATGGCTCCATAAAGGCGTTCGGCGGGGAGGGAGCTTACACTTGTTTTTCTTATACTCGATAACTTCAGGACAATGATGATACCAAGAAAGGAAAGGGCGTTTATGGCAAACACAGCAGCGGGGCCCGAAGCTGCGATTATAATACCCGCCAAAGCAGGGCCCATGGCGCGGGAAATGCTGATGCTAACACTCGTGAGCACGACAGCATAGGGCAAGTGTTTGGCATTGACGAGTTCTGACATAAGGGCAATCCATGCGGGAAGACTCAACGCTGCTCCTGACCCAAGGCAAAAAGTCATAAACAAGAGAAATTCCGGTGATGTTTTATCCAAAAAGGTTGTACAGGCAAGCGCTCCAGCTGCAACCATCAGTAAGGATTGTAATAGAATTAGGTACCGGCGCCTGTCTACGATGTCAGCCAACGCCCCCGAGGGCAAGACCAACAGAAACATTGCAAAAGATGTCGTGGCTTGAATCGAAGCCACCATAAAGGGATCTTTGGTCAAAGAGGTCATGAGCCAGCCTGATCCCACATCCTGCATCCATGTGCCTATGCTAGACACCAAAGAGGCTATCCACAGCATCCTAAAGATGGGATATTGGAACGGGGCCCAGGCTGATTCTTGCTGCTTTTTTGTATCGCTAATTTTCATTTTTTATTATAGGAAAACAAAGCTTACCATATCATTACCAACAAAAAGATTGCAGGTCGTTTCCCTATTAAAAACTCATAACAAACGAACTTTGCTTAAGCTTGCGCGCATTTCTATGCCCAGCTATAATAATCTTCAAGACCATGATGACATCCTTTGCATTTGGAGAATAGCTGATGCACTTTCTAAGGCTCACTTTAACCCTATTTCTGTTAACTATACTTATTAATCATCCATCATTTTCCACAGAACCAGAGTGTGAGATCGTTGTTAATAGAGGGACTCAAGCCTATGATAAAATGAAAGTAGCCGGATCCACCAACTTAGATCTTAACCTCCTGTTACATTCTACAAATATCACAAGCGTCGATCTTAGTCAGCTTTTGCCTCGCGATTTAGAACGATTAGGGATCAAAGCTGAGCACAAGAAAAAAGCCCATGGCGCTCAATTAACAATCTACCGTTATGCATTTAGAGGTGTATTAGACGGCGAACAAACCCTTAAGAACCTCACCTTTCGTATCAGTGACCGCAAAACCTATTGGTTATATGAAACATCTATTAATCGATTAATACAGCAGGGTGTAAATGTAACTGTTATCTTCGAAGAGTTTGATGGAGGATTAGTTGACGATTTTTTCCAACACAGATCTATTCCCGCTGGAATATATAAGCGGTTATTGGCTTTTACCTCTTTAATGGAAGTTTTTCAGGGCGATAAAAAGAGACATTTGAATAGCCGTTTGGGTGCTTACATAGTTTGGCTTCGACAAATGACCAATGATGGCAATAATTGGACATATGTCGAGGATGCTTTAAATACTTATGACGATATTAGTAGCGACCCAGCTGTTTGGCTTATTAATGCAAGAGATTCTGCTTGGTTTACTAATGCAAGAGATAATGAATGCCGCAGCCATAAACCTTATCACCCTATGATTTATACATTCTTAAAGATGTCCATGTATCCTCGCATAAAGGAGACTTATATTCAGGTTATGAAACTCCGTCTTAATTTTGGCTGTGGACTATTTTGTCGGGCTCCTAAATCAACCGAACAAGAAAACTGGGATACATTTGGAGAAATCACTCATGGTGATACCCAGTCAATATTAACCGCACTTCGGGCCTTCATACCTGATTTCGTGGAGGAAGATTATTATCCTGTCTCCGCAGAACAAAAGGTAAGGCCGCTCCTTTATACCGTTTCAGATATCTATGGCCGGCGTAATAATTGCCATAATTCTTCTCGTCAAGATGTGTTCATGGATTTTGCAGTAGCATTGGGTACCTATGAAGCAGAAGCTCAACTGCCCCGGTTGCGCAAATTGCTATCATTACTCAGTATAAAACATCTGGAAGAATATGAAACATCATGCGGAGCTGGATTCCGCGCTGAGGGTGGGTTTATAATGCCCATCATCCAAGCGCTTGAGTATCTACATGACTACACCCTATCTTTGCCAGCGGAAAGCTTTAATGAGCTAGCCCTCTTCGTCAAAAGCCAGCATCCAGAGTTTAATCCCCTATCCAAGGGTGCTGGTCATCAATTCTCAGAAGTGTTGACCGCATGGAAGCAGGCCCAATAACTGAGGATCTGTAACCTGTGAGCATATATTACCCAGGAAAACTGGTTTGATTATGGTTTTCATGCTGATACAATCATCTCTGAAACAGGGATTTTATTGGAGACCACAAAGGGGTCGCATATATTATTCGAGGTGTGGATTTCTAGGATGGAATTGCACAGGATAAGAAGATCACAAGGATCACCACCTAATGCCCCGCACCCAAATTCTGGCCCGAACCTTTCGGATTTTTGTATTAGCCATCTCGATGGTGAACCCCGTAAGCCTTGCTCACGGTAGTCATGCAAACAACGGCGAGCCTGTTAAAAAAACGTTTCTAGTTCAGACTATTATTCCATCACTAACCCGTTCCTTACTTCCTTTACCTTTCGATACGGTAATAATTGCAAAACAGCTTTCTGGTGATTCCTATATCAAGATCATAGGCAACAAAGTTCTGCGCAAGAGAATGCTGCCTATTATGCTCCCGCAAATCGCTCAATCAAGCATACAAACTTGGTATACCTATACTATTGCGGCAGGCTTGAAGCAATGTTTTCGGAATGAAGCCCCTGAATTCGATGCAAAATACCCGTTTATATCCAAACTAACAATCGCATCAGCAATAGTTGCAGTTGATGGGGTTTTGCTTACTCCATTGGAGCGCTTTAAAGTTTGCATCATTGAAAAATTACCATTGAGGATTTATGACAAGGGTGGAATAAATATAAAATGGCTTTACAGGGGAAATAAGTTAACCCTCTACACCAGGTTTATACATATAAATCTATTCCTGTTTTTAAACGACTTTTTTTCAAACCTATTTTACCCAAATCATAAAGGGCCATATACCATAGGGGAGTCCGCACTGATTGGAACAGCCTTAGCAGGAATACAATCCACAATCACATACCCACTAATGACCTTAAGAACAAAACTGCAAGCTGAGCGCTTAAAAGACAATGGCGCAGGTATTTCCGTGACCCAATACCTAAAAAAGCAATTCCACGAAAAATCTATCCTCAAACTATACGACGGCTGGAGAAGCCGCTTTGTTCGCGGGATCGTTATGTGTATTTTTGATTCCTATTGGATTAATAATTTGGGGAGGCAAAGTAAAGAATGACACCTGATCCCACAGGGGGTGATCTTAGACAAGCCGCCAACCCGCATCTAGAAAATGCTTTGTGCCAAAAACGCGTGAAATAGGGACGGTGCAAGGCAGCCCTTAAATAACATACGACGATCCTTCCTCTCCATAAAAAATATTGAGTAAGGAATAATATCATGCCTTTAGGGTGCCTTTGCAGTTATAAATTCACAGCAGCATCCAATCAACCACCGTCTCCTTTCGTTCAGACCAGACGAATGTAGGCCGGGAACACCATTTGACTGACCAGTACGGAGATGCCGTTATTTAGTACCTGCACTTCTTTAAGTTGCTTAAGAGGAGAACAAAGCCCAATCACACAACCAAACCCAAAATCAAACAGTCGATTAGACGAAAAATCCAGTTTTTGCAGGTCTGCTAGCAGTGTCAGAGATGCTGCCAGGGCTTGTGCGCCTTGAGGACCTAACTGATTGCCCCCCAGATACAACTGTTGCAATTTTACCATAAGTGCCAGAGGCGCTGCCAGAGCTTGCGCGCCTTGAGGGCCTAGCTGGTTGCCCGTCAGTCTCAGTACTTTAAGCTTTACCAGCAGTGCCAGAGGCGTTGCCAGGGCTTGTGCACCTTGAGGGCGTATCTGGTTGCCTCCCACACACAGTGATTGCAGTTCTACCAGCCGTGCCAGAGGCACTGCCAGGGCTTGTGCGCCATCAGGGCCCAGCTCATTGTTCCCCAGGAACAGTTTTTGCAGGTCTGCCAGCAGCGCCAGAGGTGCTGCCAGAGCTTGTGCGCCTTGAGCGCCCAGTTGATTGTCACTCAGATTCAGCTCTTGCAGTTCTACCAGCTGTGCCAGAGGCGCTGCCAGGGCTTGTGCGCCTTCAGGACCTAACTGATTGCCCCCCAGGCCTAGTTTTTGCAGTTTTACCAGCAGTGTCAGAGGTACTGCCAGGGCTTGTGCGCCTTCAGGGCCCATTTGATTGCCATCCAGACTCAGCTCTTGCAGTTCTACCAGCCGTGCCAGAGGTGCCGCCAGGGCTTGTGCGCCTTCGGGGCCCACTTGATTGTCCCTCAGGACTAGTTTTTGTAGTTTTACCAGCAGTGTCATAGGTACTGCCAGGGCTTGTGCGCCTTCAGGGCCCATTTGATTGCCCCTCAGATGCAGTTCTTGCAGTTCTACCAGCTGTGCCAGAGGTGCCGCCAGGGCTTGCGCGCCTTGAGGGCCCAGTTGATTGTCCCCCAGATCCAGTCCTTGCAGGTTTACAAGCCGTGCCAGAGGCGCTGCCAGGGCTTGTGCGCCTTCAGGGCCTAGCTGGTTTTCCGCTAGGTGCAGTCGTCGCAGGTTTACAAGCTGCACCAGAGGCGCTATCAGGGCTTGTGCTCCTTGAGGGCCGATTTGGTTGCTCGCTAGACCCAGTGTATGCAGGTTTACCAGCAGTGCCAAAGGTGCTGCCAGGGTTTGTGCACCTTGAAGTCCTAGTTGATTCCTCCCCAGGTCTAGTAATTGCAGTTTTACTAGCAGCGCCAGAGGTGCTGCCAGGGCTTGCGCGCCTTCAGGGCCTAGCTGGTTGCACGCTAGCAACAGTCGTTTCAGGTTTACAAGCCGTGCCAGAGGTGCTGCCAGGGCTTGTGCGCCTTCAGGGCCTAGTTGATTGTCTGATAGGTCTAGTATTTGCAGTTTTACTAGCAGCGCCAGAGGCGCTGTCAGGGCTTGTACGCCTTTAGGGCCTAGCTGGCTGCCCACCAGATTCAGTGTTCGCAGTTTTACCAGTTGTCCTATCGAAGCGATTCCTTCATCAGGAATCCTACATTTAATAAAACTTAGATGAGCCAGATGAGGGATATGCGCAGCAAGTCGAGTAAGCCCGTTATTTTCGGGAAAAACACCCAATCTAATAGCGTGTTTTGGATAAATAGGTTGAACACAGAACTCTTCAATCGCCGCTTGATCTGAAAAGGTCCTTATGAGAAGGAACATGCGTAAAGTTTCTAGCTGATGGCAAACAGTGCCTGTTGCTTTCGCAACGCCCTTTTGCTTCAGAATCATTATTAAAACGTCTCTTGGAAGAGAAAGCAAGAGGGAGTCTGGCTGTCTTACATAAGAATCAGGAGTTAGGCGCTCATCATCAATCTCCATCAGGACTGAATCTTCTGAATTACTATCCGCAGTTAATGGCTGAATCGCACAAACTGTTTTGAGCTGAGATGGATTAGGATCCGCAGCATCCTCTCTTTCACGCTTAGAAGCCACAGCGGAAGAAGCAAGCAATACGATTTGTATCATTAGAATAACATTAAAAAACACTTTGTTCATAACCTAAATCCTGTAATAAAGCAAAAATACAGCGACTCTATAGTCGCCTACATTCTAAATATAGTGTCAGATTTCAATTTAGCAAGTTTTTTTAATGTTTACCAATACATTAGCTCAGGATGATCCCAAAATCAGGCATTTTCGGTATAAGGCGCTCCCCCGTATCTTGTTCGTTGAAATATGTCTCAAACGTGGATGGGGGTTTTAGCCAATTATGTTTGGCATAGCTTTCTACAACTAAGACTATATCTCAATGATTGTCATCTCCCATGAAGGGGATTTCTTGGGGGCTATAGGGGTGAGCGGAGCCTACCAAATCACGGGTGGTATCCTGTCGCTCGAATAAATTCGCGGGCCTTGTGAAGCCACAGGGCCCGCGGGTTAATTTACGGCTTTTTAAATTGCTGCAGCCATGTCCTGGCGGCGGCACTGACCTTGGCATCGGTCTTGGCAGCTTCAATCACTTCTTGCTTCCCACCTTCCTCATGACCATACATCTCGGTCATTAAACGCTGCCATTCTTTGGCAAGCTCGGGAGATGGGTTAGAACCGGCTTTATCTAAGATGCTATAAATCCTTCCGAAATAATATGCGCTTATAGCATTATCCAGCCAAGTAACGACTTCGGGTGAAATATCTGAGTGGCCAGCCATAAAGCCTTTTTCCCAGATGGTTTTCTTCAAACCCGCGTACTTGTCTGTGTACATGTTATTAATCCTATCCATGCACCGCTTGCCCAGTTCAAAGCCAATGGGACCTGAGGGATCTTGATCAAGATTCCGCTGGATCTCTTCCACTAAATCGGTCCACGATTGCTGAAGAGCTTGCTTTTCTTTTTCCGAAAACCGTTTATTAAGGCTCGCTTCAAAACCAGCCAACTCTTTAAGTTCATCCGGGTTCAACGCTTTGGCAACCCATGTTTTTTCTACTGCTTGTGTCATTGTATATACCTCTATCATTTGAATGACTTTTTCCCAAGGAATAGACTTGCTGTCGCCACAATCAGAAATAATAGAATCCAAGGTTTTGCTGGCTTTGAGTAATGTTTTCGCCTGCTCAGCTAAAACCCCCGATTGGGCCTCCAGGTGAGCCCGAACATCCATTTCCCTATCAAGCAAGAACTTGATTTTCGAAAGCTCAAAGCCAAAAAACTTTAGCGCTATAATCTGTTGCAGTTTCAATAAGTCCTTTTCAGAGTAAAGACGATAACCATTGGCAAGTCTTACGGACGGTTTCAGCAAACCAATACGATCGTAATGATGCATCGTCTGCACCGATACACCGGTCAGTTTACTTAAGTCTTTTACGTACCATTGAGTCATCGTTTTATCTCCTTAATTTAGGACGATAAGGTATATAGCAACTATAGGGTCAAGAGGTTTTTTTAACAACTAGACTATTATTGTTTTTTTTCATGATGAGGGGGGTTAGGAGGACCAAATGAAGCGTTAAATCTCCTGGAGTTCCCAGAGTTTCTTATACAAGCTCCGTTCATCGTGAATGAGTTTATTGTGTGTGCCTTCTTCAATAATCGCCCCCTTATCAAGGACAATAATTCGATCCATATGTTTTAATGTCGACAGACGATGGGCGATGGCAATGACTGTTTTGCGTTTGTCTTCGATAAGGAAATTAAGGCTTTCTTGGATTAGTTTTTCCGTATGACTGTCAAGGGATGAGGTGGCCTCATCAAGGACTAGGATGGGTGCATCTTTAAGAATAGCTCTAGCAATAGCAATACGTTGTCTTTGTCCCCCTGATAGTTTGATGCCTCTTTCGCCCACATAAGAATGATATTGCTCTGGTAACTGCATGATAAAATCATGAAGATGAGCACGTTTGCTGGCTTCAATGACCTCTTCATCCGTGGCCGTTGGCTTGCCATAGCGGATGTTCTCCATCAACGTTCTGTGGAAGAGTAGGGTATCTTGTGGAATAACAGCAATATACTCTCTTAAGGAATCTTGGGTTACATCGTTAATATCTTGACCACTAATCAAGATTTCGCCCTTCTCGTTTTTAAAATATCTCAACAGCAAGTTAACCAATGAGGATTTTCCAGCGCCTGAATGTCCGACGAGTCCTACCTTTTCCCCTGGACTCACCAGAATGTTGAGATCTTTGAAAACAGCATTTTTGCCATCGTAGCCAAAGCTCACGTTTTTAAATTCTATAGTGGGGCTTTTGATAACAAGATCTCCCGCATTTTTCTGATCTAAATTCTGTTGCGGAACGTTCAAAATGGAGAGGGCGCTTTTTAAATCTCCCATGGCGCGAGAAAAATCTTGCAAAGATATGGTTGCCTGCCAAATATCTTCTGCAACAACCAAGGAAATACCAAAGACAAAGGCAAAATCTCCGATGGTGACTGCTCCAATCATCCTCAAGTGAATCATATAGAATAGGATGAACCCAAACATGATGAGATATAAAATTGCCCCGATGATTTGAAATTTAAAATTGAATTTATAGGTTTTAATTTGTTTTGGAATAAAGTCCTGGGATATCTGATCGTCTAAAGTTTTAAGCTCTCTTTTTCTTGAAGCAAAGGCGAAAAGAGAAATAATATTGGTGATTTTATCTGAAACCTGTCCAATGAGGTCATGTCGACTTTCTGTTTCCTGAAAGGAGAGTTCATTCAACCGTGAGGATAGCTTATACATGACAGGAACATAAATAGCAGCCCAAATCAAAACAAATAAACCAAGATAAAAATTCACAATGAAAAGGGCACAAAGGCCGACAGTACTTTTCATAACTCTTGAAAGAAGGCCATGATGCATCTCAGCCCAAAATTTGTCGTAGCCATCGAGGAGTCCCTTGAGCTTGCTGCTAAGAGTGCCCGTAAAATTATCCTGAAAAAATAGATAGGAATGATGCTGCACATAATCGTAGGATTTCAAGAGAATGGAACGTCTTACATAAGGTTCTGAATTCCATTCGGCAATGTTGCTGATCCTCCACACAGATTCTAAGATAAGTTGATTCCCTACAAACAAACCAATTGGAAGAAGTATCGCCTGATAGGTTAAAGGATTCGGAGATGACATCGTGTCCAGAAATAGCTTAATGGCATAGTTATAGGCGAGCGGATAAAAACTGCCGATAATGGGGGCTAACAACATGACAAAGTAAAGCCACTTATACGGCTTAATGTGCTGCCAAAAAAATGAAAGGATCGCCTTATTTTGCATTTGGATCATCTTTGAATGTTGCTTGATTTATAATTTATTTTTCTGGTTTGGACAAGGGCCGGTGAAAGGTTTAATAGTTTATATCCAAGCATTTCTGTTGAAATGACTTCGAACGATTGTTGGTCAATCTCTAGTTCGCCTCGTCTTCGTCTTTCTTTTTTTGCGCAGACGGAGCAGGGGGCGTACTACTTCCTCTACTCTTTGTTCACATTATCCAGGCGGATAGCCTTGAAGTAATTTCTCAAGAATTCGGGTAATGTCCAATACATGAACACCTGGTTATCAACGGAATTTGGTATGGTTGGATTAAACTTGATGTTAAAGCCGTGCAAAAGATAAAGAGCTTCTGCAAGGAATTCACCATCGGCAGCACTACCGCGCGCCATTGGCATGGCCTTGGCCCAATGATAATGGAATGCGCCGATCAAGTTAATAATTTGGTCAGGATCCTCTGGGGCCATAATAGCTAGGTGAAGCAAGTTTTCGTATTGCTCAACCAATGCAGGCAGATATAGTTTTGCCGGATGACAGATCATCAAAGGAAAATCGCCTTCTTTGTCGCATAAATTGCCCGGTAGAAGACCCAGAAAGCCGTAGCCTGGGATAAAACCTTGTCCATCAGGGTCGTGTTCTATATCAACTCGGACCAAGCGGGATTGTTCTGCATTAAACTTCGGTGTTGTGTGGAACTTTTTATTCATAGGTACGACAAGCTGAACAGGCAAGAAAACTTCTGGCGATAAATAACTTATGTTTTGTTCATTTTCAGCTAACTCTCGACTGGCTCTTTCTTTAAGCAGACGCAGCATAGGTGGATAGTACGAAGTTATTCCCTCACAATAACTGGCGCAACAACCTTTTGATATGAGCTGATCCGCATATGTAAAGTTAAGGAAGTTGTCCAGAAGCTCTCTTTCATCTTGTCTGGCGGGTGCATTTTCTTGAAAACGTAATGCAGCTTGTATGAGCTGCTCCTGAAGACCAGACACTGGAAATTGATAGGGAGTTTGAACAATCAAACGAAAGCGGGTTTGTCCTTGCATAACCCACTCCTGATGATGTTCTGTTTGCATAAGATTCCGGATGCGAGCCTGAATGTGCGCCCGCATATTATCATAACTATCATTTTGCAAATCAGTTACAGCGAATTGGTTATCACTATCTAGGCGATAACTACTAAAGGCTTCTGGGTCATTTGCATTCTTCGCGAAACCTGCACAAGCGAATTGGTCATCAGTATCAAGGCGATAGATACTAAAGACTTGCGGACAGTATGCCTTGCGTGCGATATCTGTCCGTCCTTGAACAGCTAGGTCAATGATCCTCTTAATATGTTGACGGTCAATCACGTCTGGTTGTTTTTTACGATATGCAACGAGCTCACGGTGCACTAATTTGATGATATCAGGCTTAAGTTTGTCGAAGATCGTCTTGGCTTGAGGGGTGAAATAAAAATCTTCTCCCAGGTCGCTAGCCATGACTGAGCCCGCCAGGGTGAGGAGCGAAATTGCCGTGACGATGCATCTATTAAGCACAATAATCCCTTTAGTTGAAAGGATATTCATATATTAAATGTGTCAATAAAACAAGAAGGTATCTGGCCGCAAGTTGAAATCAAAAGCAAGGCTCTTATGCAAAACGGGTGGTTTTGATGTAATCTTCAACCCCCGGCTCCCGTCATCCTGAACGGACGACCGCGAAGCGGGCGGTAGTAAAGGATCCAGTTAGACATGTGTCGCGAAGCGACTCTGCTTATAAATATATCAAACAATTAAGTGAAACAACCAGCCGTCTTGATGATGACAAACAAGATGATTGGGGCAATGTAAAGCAGAGTCGCTTCGCGACACATGTTTGACTGGATCCTTCCCTACCGCCCGCTTCGCGGTCGTCCGTTCAGGATGACGTGGGACGGAAATATTCGTTTTGCTAGTTACCCTTACTTACGTTCGTTCTGGTATCATGCTCACCCAGTCGATTTGCATAAGAGCCAAAAACAAAAGCTATCGGAGGGAAAAAAGAAGCCCTGATTTGACTCAGGGCTTCAGATGTAAGTGTTATCATAGGTTGTCGAAGTTAGTCTTCTTCACCAGTTTTGTTCAGCCAGGGGGCACAACGCCCCCTGTTATTTAGACGCGATTGTTGAGTTTCGCCTTATTCCTCGGCAGGAAGGTCTGCTCCTTCTCCCGGCTCGGCCGCAGCGGAATCGTCATCGGTTTCTTCACTGCCCAAAATCTCTTCGATCTGCGTTCCAATTGCCTCTGCATCTTCCTTGTCGCCGGCAGCTAATAGAGCTTCACCTGCGGCTTGAAGAGCATTAACGGCATTGTCTTCGGCCTCGAGATAGGCATTAGGATCATCTGCATCCGCATCCGCATCTGTAGCTGCTTGATCCACAGCAGGCCCGGCTTTATCTAGAGCTGCTCCTATAGCATCGTCCCCAGCTCCGCCAGCACCGCCTTGTTCGGCAGCAGCGCCGGCTCCGCCAGCCCCGCCTTGTTCTGCAGCAGCGCCGGATGCCCCAGCCCCGCCTTGCTCGGCAGCAGCACCGGTAGCAGGTTGTTCACTGGAAGTTCCTGCCTCAGCCTGTTCTGTTGGGGCAGCTTCTTCGTCTGCTGTAAACTTCTCGCCTGCCGTCGCACTGGAAAGTTTAAATGTAACCGTCAACGTCTTCCACTCAGTAAGTTTTTGAGCACGCGCAGCCCGACGTCGTTGCGTGTCCCTTTTATCCTTCCACATTTTCTTAAAAGCTGGGCCTTTCTTCGCTATTGCAGCATTTATTTCCGATTGTTTAGTCGGTTTGTAAGCCATGACCTGCAAATTCGCATTAAAATAATACTTAATTGTTTTATCGCCATCTCTGGGCTTTATAAACCACGACTTTTCGCTTGAATTTCTTTTTCGTAATATCGTTCACTTTTGCTTTTGTCTTCTCACTTACAACTTTCGTTGTGGGCGCTGTTTGAGCATAGCTCGGCTCAGCAACCATCGCCAAAAAGATGCCAAGAGTAGCAAGCTTTATGACCTTTGAAATTATCTTGTGCATGTATTTTATCCTCTATCAAATTCTATTTGAGGCTCCAGAGCAATTCTTGCCTCATGCTATCTTAATATTCCCATAGAGAAATGAATATTTCGTTAACTCATGTTTTTGACGTCAACAAAGCATGCAGCCGCTCACCAAAGAAAACCTTGAGTATGCTCACTGAGATTATGATTACTGACGACAAAGGGCTCAAGCCGCCTAACTAAGTATTTTATACGTATGCCAGACAACTTGACGGGGTGACCAGAAACGCCTAACCTTATTAAAGCTACTCAAATATATTTCGATTATTTAATCCACCGCATCAGGAGAGCTTAACAATGTTCAATTTTGCAGGTTCCTTCTTAAGACTGACCTTCCTCCTTTTCGCATGGCAGTCTCCGGCTGCTGCCTCGGATCATGTCAAGCAAGAGTACTGCTTTTTGGCCATTGATGATGATCTTGCGCAACATAAAAGTCATCTTAATGGGTATCACTATCCTCAATTGGTAGTTGGTACTGGAGGTTTAGATATGTATATGGATGACGTGCTCAAGGATCTATATAAGGAAGAGAATGCCAAAAAGCCTCAGCCCTCAGTAGCTTTTAAAGCCCGCGTTGATTTTCTAGATTCGTTAAGAACAATCAAGAATTCTCGGTTCTTTTATGTTTTCAAGGGGGGCGATTTAAAAAGGAAATGTAATGAGAAGAATTTTATACAGCATGCGTTCTGTGAGACAATCATAGGTTACTATAATGCGAATAAGTTGTCTCAACCCACAGTTGATGTCATGCAAACCGTTAAAGATTTTTTTATCACCGCAAATAATATTCCTGATGAGAGCGTTCAGGTTGAATTGTTATTCCCCTTAATGTCACTAGCTCCAGGCCTTCCGGAACTAATGCCACCTATGGATCCGCTGCGAGAGTCAACTCTGGCAGTGGCATCGGCGCCAGCCCCGGAACTTTTAAAACTCTCCTCTTCCAGCGTGAAAAAAGGCAACAGTACCGCCACTTATGTGGAAAAACCCTCAGCTCCGCCATTAGCGCCGGATGAAGAGCCCTATGCGGAGTGGAATAATCCACAGCCTGCCCCGGCCCCAAGGGCAGCTGAGGCCGAGGACCCTTACGCCAATTGGGCAGGGCAGGGGCCAGCACAGGCTCCTGCTCCAGCGGCACATGCGGCCGAGAACACTTATGCCGATTGGGAAAGGCAGGTTGTGTCACGGGATGAAGCGCCAAAACTCAAAGCGAGCATACTTAAAAAGAAGGATAAAAAGGAAAGCAAGCAGAAGCCCGTGGCTCATGCGGCCCAACCAGCTAGGGAGGCCCGCCGTCCTGCGGCTGCCCAACCAGCTAGGGAGGCCCGCCGTCCTGCGGCTCAACCAGCTAGGGAGGCCCACCGTCCTGCGGCACAACCAGCTAGGGAGGCCCACCGTCCTGCGGCTCATGCGGCCCAACCAGCTAGGGAGGCCCACCGTCCTGCGGCACAACCAGCTAGGGAGGCCCGCCGTCCTGCGGCTCATGCGGCCCAACCAGCTAGGGAGGTCCACCGTCCTGTGGCTCATGCTGTCCGGCCAGCAAGGCAGGTACCTCATCCCGTTGCTCAGCCCACAGAAATGTTCGTAGATCTTGGGGAGGGTCAGATGTCTAACGACTGGCCGCCATCGCATTCACATAGCCTTCCTACGCTAAATCCTTTTAAAATGCATCGGGAAATTCGCGCAACGCAGGAACAACTTCATAGAGATATGGCGGATATGCCGCCCATGGATATGCAGGGCATGCCTCATATGTCCTTCCATGGATTTGGCAACTCCTCATCTTCTTCGTCGTTTGGCTCTGGAGATAGCTCATTCAACTGGTGATGGTTAAAAAGCTGAACAATATAAACAGGTGCGCTCGTATTTTTACGATGTGGTGATGTGTTTTTATAAGGTATGTTGCCTCGTAAGACATTAATCCCGATCACTCTTTATGAGTAAAACAATAGCCTGGCTCTAGGAAATCTGCGATAAAGAGCTTTCTTTTACCTTTTTACTAATTCCATTTGACCTCAGGGGATTTTGAAAACACCCCTAATTTGTGAAGCTCTTCTATTTTAGCATTGTCGAATCCGAGCACCTCTCTTAAAACTTCATCCGTATGCTCTCCTAATAGGGGGGGATTTTTAATATCAGGATGAGAATCAGAGAGCTTGAGGGGCATTCCAACGTTTGACCATTTTCCTCGCTTGGGGTGGTCAAGTTCGACGTACATTTCGCGCAATTTAACATGGGAATCGTGTGCTAAATCCTGTGTGCTCATGACAAAACCAGCAGGAGCATTAACTTCTCCAACGATAGCCATGAATTCCTGCTTTGTATATGAGACTGCAAAATTTTCAATGACAGTCCACAATTCTTTCTGGTTAGCGCGGCGAACATCAATCGTTTTGAACCGTGGATCATTTACCAGATCGGCACCACCAATGCGTTCTGCCAGCTGTGCCCAATTTGCTTCTTGAACAACTAAGTAAAGATAATCATTCGGTCCACCTGGCTTGCATTTAATGATATTGCCTAATTGTCCGCCGCCGGAATCATTCCCAGCCCGAGGCGTATACTTAAGGCCTTCAGTGGGGACGCTGTATTCCGAGAGTTCTTGCCTCTCAAGGCGTTGATGGTCTCGTAATTTCACGCGGCATAAATTCATGACACAATCCATCATAGCCACTTCGACATACTGCCCCTTACCTGTGATCGTCCGTTGATAAAGGGCTGCGAGAATGGCAATCACAAGATGCATTCCTGTGCCTGAATCTCCTATTTGGGCACCCGTAACAAGGGGTACGCCGTCCGAAAATCCTGTTGTGCTCATTGCGCCACCCATGGCCTGCGCAACATTTTCATAGGCTTTGAAATCTGCATAAGGACCGGCACTTCCAAATCCTTTGATTGATCCCATAATAATTCTAGGATTAATCTTATGTACCTCTTCCCAAGAAAAACCCAAGCGGTTGAGGGCTCCAGGGGCAAAATTTTCTGTTAAAACATCAGATTCTTTGATGAGTTCAGTGAGAATTTCTTTCCCTTGGGGCGTTTTTAAATTCAAGACCACAGAACGCTTATTGCAGTTGAACATCATGAAATAAAGGCTATCCACATCTGGCATGTCACGTAGTTGTTTACGTGTGGCGTCTCCTTCAGGCGATTCAACTTTAATCACATCAGCGCCAAGCCAAGCCAGTATTTGGGTTGCTGCTGGTCCCCCCTGAACATGCGTCAAATCTAGAATGCGTAACCCTGATAATGCTTTAATGTTATCCATAGCTCATTCCTATTTATACATGGTTTGATTCATGGTGCCACTCGAATAAACTTCACGATCAATTACAACATCTACAAGAGCAGGTAATCCTGAATCCCTTGCTTTTTCAAGAGCGGGACGAATATCTTCAGGTTTCGTTACCCGTATACCAAACCCGCCCATTGCTTGCGCGAAAAGATCAAAACGAACATCCTCAAGAACATTGCCAATATCGCCGCGCTCTGCACCAAATTTTCGAGCTTGGCCATAGCGAATTTGGTTCCAAGAAGAATTATTACCAATAACCCCCACAAAGGGAAGTTTGTTGCGAACCATGGTCTCGAAATCAAATCCAGTGAGGCCAAAGGCACCATCCCCAAAAAGAACAACAACATCACGCTCTGGTTGTATAAGTTTTGAGGCTAGAGCAAATCCTGTCCCCACGCCAAGAGTACCTAACGGCCCAGGGTCCATCCATCCTCCAGGTTTATGGGGCCTCACAATGGAGCCTGAGAATGTTACAACATCCCCACCGTCCCCTATATAAACTGTGTCCTCAAGGAGGAAATCATTGATTTCGTAACACAGCCGCGCTGGATGAATGGGGACAGAGTTATTATCTCTTATTTGTAACCCTTTTTCAGCGGACTGAGCTTCTTCTTCCCTGAGAAGATTTATAAATGCGTCGTGCTTTCCTGCCACATCTCCCTTACCTGTGCTAATGAGGGCTTGTAGAACAGAACGGACATTTCCAACCATACCAATATCAAAATCACGGTTGAAGCCTATGTTTGAGTAATTCATATCAAGCACAATAATTTTTGCATTAGGATTAAGACGTTTTCCATATCCCATGCGGAAATCGAAGGGCGTTCCCACAAAGAATATAACATCAGCTTTTTCGAATGCTGACTTCCGAGAAGGCATAAAGCTGTAGGGATGGTCCTTTGGAAGGGTTCCTCGTGCAGCGCCATTCACGTAAATGGGCATATTAAACAGGCGTGAAAAACGATCGATTTCTTCGTGCGCACGGCAGGTTCGTGCCTGGGTTCCAAAAAGGGCAACGGGGCGTTCTGCCTTTTGAAGAATCTCTGCCACTTCCATAATCGTGTTGGGATCACCGATGAATTCAGGAACTGGGCTCCCATTGTCTCCTTTGACCCTAAAATTCTTTGGAATGATAACAGCGTCTTTGTCGACGCGGCCGTCCAGAATATCGTGGGGGAATTCTAAGTATCCTGGTCCAGGTGCGCCATTCCACATTTCTCTGAGGCATTGACTCATCATTTGCGCGCAGCGCATCGTTGTCATCACTGTGCCAGAATACTTTGTAATGGGCGCCATCATGGCAACGTGAGGAAGATCCTGCAAGGATCCCATTCGGTGATGGCTTAAAGGAGCCCCGCCCCCAAGGAGCAACATGGGACTTTCTGCCCGAAAGGCATTGGCAACCCCCGTCACGGCATCGGTTGTTCCAGGTCCAGCAGTTACAACAGCGCACCCAATACCTGTGATGCGTGAAGCTGCATCTGCCGCATGAGCAGCAACCTGTTCATGGCGTACGTCAACGATTTTGATTCCCTCATCAATGCAGCCATTGTATATGTCAATAATATGGCCGCCCGATATGGTAAAAATATGATTGACGCCTTCTTGCTTAAGCATCTTGGCGACAATTTGACCACCCGAAATCATAGGCTGATCATTTTTTGTTTCAATGGTTACATCTTCAGACATTATAAGACCCTTCCTTTATCTATTTAGGATACTCTTTATCTGCTAATTCTACATCAGAATTGATTTTATCGATGAATTTTTTACGCATGGGTTTCAGGACAAACAAGGCTAATATGGCCGCTGTGATATTCAATACGGCTGCTATTAAAAACACATACTTCCATCCTCCCGCTGCAGCCAGAAGGCTTCCTAAGGGAATAAGGAGCGATGCTGTTCCCTTGGCGGTATAAATGAATCCGAAATTTGCTGTTGAAAATTTTCGGCCAAAGGTATCCGCATTTATGGCAGGGAATAGGCTGTAAATTTCACCCCAGGCGAAGAAGACGAGTCCAGACAAAATAACGAAAAGAACGGGATTGGTTCCATAATTATACAGGACTAGAATACCTAAACCCTCAAGAGCGAAGGCAATAAACATAGTATTTTCCCGTCCAATTTTATCAGAAACCCATCCAAAGAAGGGCCGGCAAAAGCCATTAAGGAGACGATCAAGGGAAAGGGCAAACGTAAGGGCTGGCAAAGTGAGACCCAAAAGTGTTACGGGAACATCTGCAACAAGAAAATCTTTTGCAATGATAGCTAATTGGGCTGTTGCCATTAAACCACCCGCAGCCACCATGACAAACATCACATACATCAGCCAGAAGACGGGGGTCCTAAGCATTTCTTTTGGATGAAAATCTCTTTTTATTTGAACCACCACTTCCTCAGTAGGGGGAAGTACTTCCTTCGAAGGTGATCGTATTAACAAGGCAACGGCCATGATAACAACGCCCTGGAATATCCCAAAATAAAGAAAGGTATCTTGATAACCGCTCGCCTTGATCATATTTGAGATGGGAATGATCGTCAGAGCAGAGCCAATGCCAAACCCTGCCGCTGTCAGCCCCGCTGCAAGGCCTCTTCTATCGGGAAACCATTTCAATGCATTCCCCACAGACGTGCCATAAACAGCCCCAGCACCTGCACCACCTATGGCTGCCCCTAAATAAAGCATCATCAGAGACTCGGATATTGAATTAATAAACCAACCCAAACCACAGAGGATTCCTCCGACAAACATGATGAGCTTGGGACCAAATTTATCAACCAAATACCCTTCCACGGGAACGAGCCAAGTCTCAGTTAAGATAAAGATCGTGAAGGCAACCTGAATGGCTGATTTATCCCAGCCAAACTTTGCATTCATGGGCTCAACAAACAGCGTCCAACCATACTGCATGTTTGCGATCATCACCATACACACAATTCCGAACAGCAATTGAAAATTTCGTGTAAGGTATACGTTATTGGATTTGATCATGGGATACCTGGTCCTTCCTAACATTTATTACATCTCAAAACTATCGTTCAATCGGTTCAGTGATTTAGTTTTTCAATTATGATTGGGGTAATCATTTCTCAATCTGTATATGCAGTCTGAGCAATCTGATCTTAACCCATCACCAGTAACTATCCGCTTTCACAGGGCCTCTATTTACAGTAAAGCATAGATAAGGTTAATAAACTATTAATGGTGGTAAAATAAGCATTTGATTTCAGCCATCAATACTACCACTATTTATTCTTTTCTCTATTATTCTGTTTCTATATTTTAAACAGGCCATTTCATCAAAGAATTAACCGAGCTTGTTCAGTTCATGATATTAATATTGTCAAGCGTAAAGAGTCCCATAGGAGTAAAATGGATTTTACGGGCCATACTTTCCTTGAGAGAGGGTGAAAATTGCATAATTCTGTGTCGTAACATTAGGAATGGGGGATTTTGCTCATATATCTTATGTGATGCAATTTTCCCTTAGGTGAAGTCAAAGTCCAACCTATGGGAAACATCTAAAGACATCGGCATCAAGCAAAAAGTGAGCTGTGATAGATGTGTCCGTAAATTTCAGACCTACTTAGGAGTAAATCTCAGGAATAACACCTTAAGGTCTTCTTTGGGGGTGAAATTGGTCAGCTCAACCACATATTTACCGTCGGGCATTCTTGTCACTTCACCTGGCCAATTGCACAGCACAAGGGTGTCGGGCTCCAATGGGGTAACCTCTAGGCGGAACTTTTTTATAGGGCCTTTCCAATTAGCTCCGGTAGTAAGTATATATCGTACTTCTTGAACGTACTGATATTGTTTTTCTGGCTTGCCTTCAAAGCTTTTCAATATGGCTGCGACGGATTTTTCATCAAGTTTGTAATCTTTCCAGTCCATTTTAGGCAAATTATAATCTTCGCCCAATGTTACGTCGTCCAATGTCTTAGGGTTGAGCGCCTCCATAAAATGGAGACCCGTTTGAGGGCGATAGGAATGACTTATCGTATGAGTTTTTCCTGGCTCAAAATTCTGGTCCCAGTAATATATGGTTTGGGTTGTCCATGTGGGGTGGCCTTTAGAGTCGACAAGTTTCAAATCTTTTAAGCGCTGTGCCATCTTTTTGTCGTGGAAGAGATAGCCTTCTTCCATTGCGCCATACAAATATTGCACAGAAAGGGGAATCTTGTTTTTCGTCAAGAGTTCCGTAATATCCTTACCGTCGGCGTTTTTGGCTATGATCTGGTATTGATGAGCATAGGGTATTCCATCGACGGTTCTTTGAAAATTGATGAATGGAGTATCTCGAGTCAGATCTTTTAAATTGCGGTTGTGGCTTACCTTTTTGGTTTTGGTTGGGTTTTCTTCAATAAATGTATGTGCATAGTACATCTCATCCCAAGCGGCGAATCTATTAGATGGTGCCGCCGGAAAGGGTGGCAATGGAAAAGCCACTTTAGTCTTAATTTGCTTCAGGGAATGGTTGGTGAATTTATAGGTAATATCAATTTTATCGACGCTGATTTGAAGAAGTTCTTCATCCATAGAAATGTCATCAGATTTTTCATATTCAACTCCACCACCAGCGACTGTAGCTACGGTATCATTAGCTATGGCTTGAAAAGGAAAGAGGGCTAAGCTGGCTAACAAGACAATTATAAGTTTAAGCATAAATTCACATCCTCGTTTATGTGGAGGCACATTAACATAGTTTGGGTGTCTTTTGATACTGCAAAGTGTTGTTAATAATGAGTAACCTCCTGAAGGGGGGCATCTCAAGACCCTTAAAACGTTACTTGCATTTGCATATAAATGAATATATAGAAATCTCGTTAAGACTCGTTTTGACGTTTCAATGAAAATAGGGAATTTGTATGATTACGAGAATAGAAGCAAGCGCATTAGGTCATTTTAGGTTTTTTCCTGAAAAAATCGGGCATAGAGTTGAAGAAGAAAAAGGTCTGACGTTCATAATCTGTGGGCTTGGATCTTCTATGTTTAACATCGTTTATGGCGGAGGAAATGCTGAGAGCATCCATGATGTTATAAATGAGTTTAACGGCCAACCATTTGCTTGGTGGGTACCACCCTCTCAGCATTCGCCGGAATTAACAGATAAATTGCAAAAATCTGGCTTTAAGGTTGAGGCGGCTGAGCAGGCTATGATCTGTGACCTATCAGCTTTCGAATATGATGAAAATACTATCGATCTAGAAATTGCCCAAGCGACCAATAGGGATCAACTCAACGACTTCATCTCCGTTCTTGAGCCTTATGACCACACGGCTCGTTTGTTTTATGAACAACTACCCATAACCTTGTTGGATGCCAATGAAAAGCTTTTCGTTGGATACAAAGAAGACAAACCAGTTGTGATTGGGATTCTGTATCATCAAGATGATACGGCAGGAATATTCAGTCTACTCACCGATGAAAGCCAGCGTGGACAAGGCCTTGGCACGAAAATGATGAGGTATATGATGAATGCTGCCAAGGAAAATGGTGCTAAATTTGCCTCTCTTTCCGCCTCCAGTGATTCTGGATTTCGCATTTACGAGCGTCTGGGTTTTAATTCCGTAGGACGATTTGAGTGTTTTGAGTGGCATACAGCTTGATCTCTCTTCGGTTCATTTGTATAAGACCCACCACATGGTAATATAAAATAGCAGTTGTGCTTTTGGACCCTTGATTTCTGATCAGACAAAGCTGATATCCAACAGAGGGTGCTAATTTAATGTTAGACAGAACGTGCAGCTCCTGAATAGAGGAGGTCCACTAGCAAAACTTTGTTCCCGAAGCGAGCTTTATATTAAGACTCGGACGCAGTTTAAACATAGCTTCACATTCTGACTTCGCTATCTGAGCACAAATCACCAGATCCAGATATCTAAGTCTGGTGCAATAGCCTAGAACTCTTAAGACCGCTCCTCCAGTTATGTTTGTACAGCCCCTAAGAATCAAGTGTGTGAGGTCTGGGCATCTTTTAGCAGCTCCTACGAGGGCATCTGAGTCAATTTCCCCACAAAACGCAAGGATTAGTTTTTTAAGTTTATGACAATGCCTCGTCACGTTAACGAGAACTTCGGGCTTGATTTCTTTGCAATCCCAAAGATTCAATTTTGTAAGCTCCGGACATGAGCTAGCAAAATTTATAAGTACTTCCGGGTCATTCAAAACGCTGTACGAAAAATCTAGTGATTCCAGATTTGGGCAGTTACTAGCAATTATTTTCAGACTTTTCACATCAAGCGCCGCATTTTTTATAATGCTCAAAGAAGTTATTTTTCCTCTCGACAGGTCTATAAATTGCGCGAACTCTATAGAATTTCTACCCTTACCTATAGAAAGCTTGAGCGCTTGAAGGGAGTTGCCATATTGACCTACAGCATTCATGGTCTCAAAAGTGATCTGCCTGCGGCCTTTGAGTTTCAATGATTTCAGGGCTGGGCGGGACTGAATAATTTCTGCGATCTGATGTGAAGTGATCCCCTTGCTCCCCCGCAAATCCAAGGCTGTTAAATCTGGGATCAGGTCTGTTTCTAGGATGAGTGCGCTTGGATTTGTCCAAGTGGAACTATAATGAGTGGAACCATAATGAATACCCAAGGATTTAAGTCTAGGACACAAACGTGCAACCTCTGTCAGCCCGTCCCCGTATACACCAGGAGACTTTGCAAGATTCAAAGTTGTAAGGCTAGGATTTCGCTTAGCAAATTCCATGAGCTCGTGTACTCTGCAGGCTTTAAAACGAGGCAGCCCTAGTGATGTGAGCGTCTGTGGCAAAGCGACTTCACCCAAAATAGTTTGAGCGTCCATGTTCGTACACTTAGTAAGATCTAGAGTTTTAAGCTCAGGAAATAATAGGGCCGCGTATTTTAACACGCTTATGTGGTTAAAATCATCTAGTGCTAAACTGAGAGATGTGATGGCGTTTTTTGTTCTCATAATAACCAGCATAGAATGATCGGTGACCAGTGGTTGAAATTTAAGATTAGGTCTATGATTGGCCGCATTGGAAAAGTACATACATACAAGCGCGAAAGCTTTTGCAGTTTCGTTATCTAACTGTCGAGCAATAAAAATTGTTAAATCATATGGCAGATTCCAATGGGCACTTTGCTTATATCCGCTAACCACACTTTTGAGGAAAGCAAACGTGCTATCGGATTCTATATGTTTCGAGCATTGGCGAACACCGGGAAATCGTTCAGCAAACGTATTCTCATTTCTAATGGGAACAGCCATCATGCCCTCAAAGCCGGTATCCCGACCCCTTAACATGGACACATGAGAATCGCTGGCATTACTAGATTCTTCGTAATAGTAACTCTCGCTAGCCTTCGCAGAAGTGCAAAAGATGCTCATTACGGTTATCATAGTTAGCAATCTATTAATCATTTAATCTTCCTTAAATTCAATTGGTTGTCGTTCACGGATATAAAAGCCATTCTAGTTCCCTGATCATAAAATACAACATTAGAAAAATGCCGATATCCGTAAAAAATACGGGGGTATGGTGCAGAAGCCCCCATGATTAAATGAACACCTTGCCATCAGAGCGGATTCCTAGGAAGCCATTTGCGTCGCCATGACAATTGCCAAGATCTTCCTCAGCGCCAGTTTTGACATCATATCGATAGAACTTTTTCCTATTGCTCTCAAGACCGTAAACATACCGCCCATCTGCGGAGGCTGCTATGCTATCAATGTTATTAGAGGAATAATACCCACTGTTGCTGCATGTTGACACATGCCAAAGCATGCGGACTGGAGTATCGGTCCCGGTGCTTATGGCACATAGATCTGCTCCGAGAAACATAAATACGCAATCCCTGGCAACAGACAACACGGGCGCCTGTTTTGGCTCTCCTGGGAGGGATGTTCGCCACAGTTCCTCTCCTGTGACGAGATTCAAATGCACCAACTGAAAACTGTTATCGCCTTGCTTTTGGGTATAAAAGACCATATCACCATCGACGGTCGCTTCAGGCTCGTGCTTAAAATGCTCGTCTGCCGGTGCAGTGGGATCCCCATCGATGGCAATGCCTTTTCCAGACGTGTTGAAGTAATGTCTCACGCTTGCACCAAACCCTGTGCAGACGAAGTACGCACCATGGGTTGAAAAGCGGTACATTCCTCCACCGCTTGGAGGTAGTTGCTTAGACCAAGCTCCCTGCGCGTCACCTTTCGGTAGGAAGCTGAGAAATGCCTTGGATTGAATTCTATAATCCGCGCTTGACCATACTTTAGCTGCAAATAGGTCCTCTCTAACGGCTCCAATAAAACAAAGCTTCACGTCGGGATTGTCATCGCTAATGCTCACACTTCGCAAGTATTCCGCAGTCATCCGGTCAAACACCGCGATCTTGTTTTCTCCCGACATAACGTAGAGGTATTGAGATCCAACTGAGTATTTTGGTAGACCTGAGTCGAGAGAATTTCGAGTCTCGGGGTTAATTGATATAATCATCGACCATTTGGCATGGCCCGTATATGGATTACACTTGTATAGTCTGTAGCAGTTTAACCCTTCATCATCTTGCAAATTTGGTTGATACACGACTCCATACAAGTGACCCTCTTCGTCCAAAGACCGGGATTTCAGAATGTGGTCTATCACCACATACGGGGCATTTTCATCATTACGACCGATGCCATAATTTACCTTCATGTTGAAAAGCCAGGTAAAATCCGTGGGCGACCATGTATATGTGGAAAGTTCGCCCTCACGAAGAACCGATTCAGAGATGCCCTTGTCTGTAATAAAATTACTAGGGATGCAAATCTCAGGATGAGCCTTCTTAAGTTCAATCATTTTACCCATTAAATGATACACGGTATAAGGAGTCTTGGGTGTAGACTCGATCATCTTTATGGCAAGCTCCACATAAGATAATAAAGGAGATTGGGGCAGGCGATCTTGACATATACCCCACAGATTTACCAACCCCCTCTGGGCAGCGGAACGCCGTAAAATGTTGTTGAAGGCCTCGCATCGCTGAGCCAGAGGCGCATCTTCGTTCCAGAAAATTTGGTCTCCCAGGGCTACTAAAACTTCTGCGGGAAGGGATTTATAAATACCGGTCGTTTTTGCTACTTCGCAGAATTGATGTATAGCGACATACGGCAATGAATTTGATTGCATAGCCTCATTGAGTGAGTTCCCCAAGATTGCATTAAGATCAAGCATAGGGCGCTCACGCTTTTCCCCTGATCTTGCTTCTGCTTCATCACTGACAGCGTCAGCGGGCAGGTTGAAGTAGGTCCGAACTTGCCTCATCATTTCTTCACGCACCGCCGGCTCGCGGACATCCATAGAAAGCCACATCCTCTGGATAGGATAATTCGCTCTAACCGCTAACAGAGCCCCAAAGACTCCGTTAAAGAAAGAGGCCGGCTTATCAGAGATGTACCCAGCTTTTCGGCCATCAGTCATAAGCGCATCATCAGCAGCTCTCGTATATTGAAAAGGATTACTCTCCGGTTTCGCATGAACTAAATATGTCAACAAGGCTTGGAAAGCCGCATCTCTCAAAACGACAGGCCCTCGTCCCAGTAGGTCACCATAACGGTAACTGAGCGAAGCGTGATTGGTCAGAAAAATCCCCACTTGGGGTGCAAGCCGTTCCGCATAGTGTTCCAACAGGTCATCGCGCGAGATAAAAGTCTCTAGAGCAAACCGCGCACGACTAGCCTCTTCGTCTCCCTCACCGCGACGAGGCTGAGATAGCATCTGGCAGATTCGATTGTATGCTTCTTCCAGCGAAAGCAAGGAACCCTCAGCTTTTTGCTTCCTTTCAGGAGACTCAATCAGCAGCTTTACCAGCCCATCAAGATCCTCACTTAAAGTTTTGCGGGATTCTGTCTGATAGAACTCCTCATCTCGTCCTTTCAAGGCCAGCAGGGTATCCAGATTAAAAGTTCTTCGGCAACAGCCGCCCCTTTGCTTGTAGCGTTCTTTGAGGTAACCAACAGCCCCCGATGGCTCTAAGTCATAGTAGATCTCGAAACATTCAAAGAAAGCCTGTTCCGCTTTCTGGCTTTGCTGGTAATTATTATTTATGACTATATCGCCGTATAGTCCAACAATGATACTTTTCGTTAGCTTGCTCAAGTGTTCCCTTCTAAGGGCTCTCATAGCTTCATCAGTGACAACAAGCTTTAGCAATTCTAAGCGTAGCATGACATCTTTGCGGGGGCTGTTCCAACTCCTATCATCATCTAAGACTTGAGCAAAATCGGATTTAAGAGTTACAGATTGTACCCCCTTATAAACGGTAGCAAACAAGGAGAGCAGCCTTAGTTTTGCATCCTCACTTATTTTGCGATCCGTTAACAGAGTTGTCATGGCGTATCTCACGAGTGCGAAAGGGCTGCAGTTTCTAGTACTAGAAGACGCACCCTCACACAGATCTATCAGTTGGGGATACCATTCGCTCTGAAGACAGGAAACGTTGTCGCGTACAATTAACGCCAGTTCCGTCTTTTCCTGTTCGCTGTGAAAGGGGCTGGCTTGAGCTATGGACAGGACCCGTGGCAAGAAATCAACCTTGGGATGACCTTTACCCAATAGCTGGAAGAACCTGTTAAAGAGCGCTTGATCATTAAGACAAATTACGCCCTCACGCATGATTTCGAGCGCGCGTTCTTTTTCATCCTGAGTTAGAGTTTGTTCATGAAAAATAGCGTCCCCATCCTCATCATCGAGCACCCCTGCCAGCAGCCACTTCATAGCATGGTCAGGAGCCTCTAGAGCTTCATCATAGTCAGGAGTAGATCTCATCTTGATCAGGCTATAGCCTGCCGCTAACCAAGGTGTTCTTCGCGCCAAAGCAGCGTTATTGATATAGAGACATTGTTTTTGAACCGCACGATCGTCATAACCAATCCAGAACCGATTCTCAGCACCAGCTTTAAGTTGCTCATAGATTCCCTGCATGGTGTCGGCTTCAGTTGGATTCTGCCCAAAGATGAGCCCCCCATTCCTGTACTCTTGGGCCAAGAACAGCGCCGATATACGACTACCCCGCCCTGCCGCTTGCCGCAGGTATCTGCCCGCGCGCTCAAACTCACCCGCCTGGGCCGCTTTCCAGGCACTTTCTTCTAAGTGTTTGAGGTCTTTGAATACCGCGCGACCAGATGTCGGAGACTCTATCTCAAAGGGTTCGCTTGCGATTGCAGACACACTCACACTCAAAGATAAAGCGAGATAATTTATATAGCGCACGATAAATCTCCTGAATTTAAGAATTATTTCTTCTTTGTATCTCAGGATAGCATTTATGTCAAAATATCAAGAGGCTGATGAACTAGTACAGTCCCAAAACCATGAGGTTTTGACCCGAGCAGCAAACAACTTTACTCCAGCTTTCCCAGGCGTTCCTTATTCAAGACAATCTGCAGGGTTTTCTGAATGTCTCGAAAGCCTGCTCCTTGATCATCCTCAAGTGCTTGTCTTATAGCCTGCCGAGTACCAAGTGATAGTTTTGATAGCTCAAGGTTTAGCACAGGATTGTCGCTGCGCATGAGCAGGGGCATCATATCCTTATTGATCCCTTGTTCTTTAAATTCCGGATCTAGCTCTACCACATTAACAACAACACATCGATCTAATAGTGCCTTATCTTTAAGATCGTAGTTACCGTCGCCGATGCGAAAATAATGGCTAAAATCCATTCCTTCTCCAGCGAAGTCATCATGTATAAACTGGGCCGAAGGATCAATAAACGGCAAAAGGCCATTGAGATGCTCAGATCCTTCTTTATTTGCAACGCGATCAAACTCGTTCAAATACAGTACTCCATTACGTTCATCATGGCTGGTTATGCCCTGGAAAAGTGAGCCTGGCGCTTTGGATGTACTCTTAAAATGCTCATCACTGACCTGTAAGGCTATAAGGGACAAGCCCATCAGCTTTGCTATGGCCCTCACTAAATTAGTCTTTCCGAGCCCTGGGGGTCCTTTTAAAAAAAGAATCATATTTGGGGAATCATTCGGGCCTGCTTTTTCCGTAAAGCGAGCCATATGATTCATAATTGCTACCAAGATAAGATCTGCCACAGACTGCCCGTCCTCATCCTTAAATCCGCTGCATGCTTGTCGTAAAGCAACCAAATCAAATTTCGGTTGTTTACTTTTTACAGGAATTTTAAGGACGCGATCCAAGTAATCTTTTTTCGAGCCCGTTTGATCATCTTTTCGAGCATCCTGGAAAACGCGTTCTATTTTCTGCTGCATTGGTGTTGAGAGAAAACGCTTCTTGCAAGCATATTTTACTTCAAGATCGGTCAGTGGATCCCCCAGGGGGGTTACAAATAAATACCAAATCGTATTTAAGCAAAGGCTCATGTTACGTGAAAATACTTCGAGCAAGACAAATCCAGCAATACCTATGCCTAAAGCCATTGTCCCCGGCATGGCAGCATTAAGTGCCACGATACCACCTCCAAAAACGCCGAGTTCTCCTGTCATCAGGAACAGCGGTCGCAAAAGGGTTTTTAGCATAGCCCGTGTTTTACTTTTGCGAAATTCTGCTACCAGCGCTTCATCAAGATCTTTGGAGGTGAGTAGCGATCCAAGCAGTGGTTCATACGGCTGAAGCGCTGGCACTGGCTCGAGCTCTTCCATCAACGCCATGGACAGATCAACAAGACGATTTTCTTCACCATCGTCAAGAACAAGGGTAGATAAAGGATTTTGTTGATTGACTTTCAGCAACCCTTCTTTCTCGAGGACTTCTGCAAAACGGGGGTCCTTCATTGCCTGGAACTGGCAGAGCTTCGTGTAATCCATGCCTTCAAATAAGAACTTTGTGTCAAACTGCTGACTTTGACTGGCAGAAGATGGAGAAGTCAATAGGACCGTTACTATCAAGCACGACCTGAAAAAAATTGAATATAACATTTGAAAACCTTAACTTTATATAAAACCTTGGATCTTATACCAGAGTAAATGACATAAGACAATAAATTAGAAGTAACATATAAACAATTATTTCATCATACTTCCCAATCCAAGCATTTCTAAATCTGGCCTGATTAGTGGGCTGAGAGTGCCCGGCTACTTAGTCAGCGGCTTGAAGTTAAAAAGGGGGGCTTTTCCGGGAGCCCCCTTTACTTAACTAATTTTGGATCCTTGTTAATTTAAGCGATTAGCTCTTTTTTACCTTCTTTGAGCTTAGATAGCGGACCACACCTCTTTCTCCACTTGCGCCTTTACCGATAGCAATTGCGGCTCTTCCATCATCCTGAATGACTTGGCCAGAAGAATCTTCCTGGGCCGCAATATCGCCGATGGCAAATACACCCGGTATATTCGTCATAAAATCAGCTGAGACGATAAAACGATCCGATTGACTATCCTTTTTAAAGGGGTTTTTGGAAACGATATTAATATTTTGATTTCCAATGCGGCCTATTGCATTGACAATCATATCTACCGCAAGAAAGGACTTATCCTTCATTCTCACGCCCCTGATTCTATGGTTTTTGCCCTCGATGCTATCCAGTTCCTTGTTTAAGATTACCTCTACTTTGCCAGGAAACAGCTCTTTAAGCTCTTGAATATGAGCCGGAATATCCGAACCCCTTAATGCGATATAGACTTTGTGCGCCCCGCCTTCAATTAAGTTTTTTACTTTATTGACCGAATCAATCCCCGCGCCGACCACAAGAACTTTCCTGTCTTTGGCGGCCCTTTTGAAGTCGCCAATTTGATGCCAAGCATCATCTTCCCACACCTTATACCGATCAATATTCTTCGCTGTAAGAGGCCTCGGTTTCGTTCCTTGGGCAAAGACGATGCTCTTAGCCGTATATGTATTGCCCAGGGAAGTTTGAATCTTGTAGATAGAATCGGTCAAATCAATATGAGTGACGGTTTCTTGGAGCAGAGGTACGCCGAGCTTTTCTGATTTCTGAATCCAATCATACGCAAGCTCATAACCATATTTTTCCTCTAGGCCCGCAAAATTTCGGACGGTAGTTTTTACGTTAATAGCGCCCCCCGGATTTTCGCCCAATGCCAAGGCAATGTTGAGCTTATCTTGTATGGCGTTGGCCGCAAATGAGTGAGCAGAAGGTCCCGATCCAATTACAAAGGCATCGTAAAGGGGGAATGATTTCTGATCTAATAGGGAATTCTTGATAGCCTGGGCCAAATCGCTTTGATACTTTTTTTCTTCTTGATTTGTCTGAGAAGAAATCCTTATGGCTGCTTGGAGAGCTTCTGTATCTGATAATCTTTTATTGAATGCTGAGATCTTGTGGTCCTTCAGTGAATTGGCGATTGCCAGATCCAAATCTGATTGAAACTTTTTTTCATCATAAGCTTGATGGGAAAGCGCCCTAGAATTGTAACGACCAAAGTCTTCACCGGATATATCCGTGGAAAATGCCGTCGTAGAGGACATAACAGCACATAATGATACACTTAACTTAAATAACTTTAAACTCATTCTAAATACTCCTTAATGTTATTAACAAATGTGAGGTGTGAATTACTATCTGTTTATATCACCACCACGAAAGCATAATTGCATCTTTTTCATAATAAGAGAAATATATTGATTTTATTGTGATGATTGATTATATAAATAGTAAGGCTATTGTTTTAAGGGTAAGATTATGAAGTTAAGAGATTTAGAGTATATATTAACTATAGCTGAAATGAAAAGTTTCGTAAAAGCAGCAGAACATTGCAATGTGAGCCAATCAACTTTAAGCATACAGTTAAAAAAGGTCGAGGAATATTTAGGCGTTCAGATTTTCGAACGAAGCAACAAAAATGTCATGTTAACTCGTGTTGGTGAAGATATCTGCACATGCGCCAGGATAATGCTTCAGGAATCGCAAAAAATAAAAATGATTAGCAAGAAAAATAAGGATCCTCTAGCGGGAGATTTTTATTTTGGATCCTACCCCACCATGGGCCCTTATATATTTCCAAAACTAATTTCTATTTTCTTTGCTCACTTTCCAAAAACGAAAGTGTACTTCATTGAAGAAAAAGCAGAAGTGCTTGCAGATAAATTGGAAGAAGGCATTGTTGATTGCGCTCTTATAGGATTACCCATAGAGAAAAAGAATATGACTTCCGTGGAATTATTCTGGGAACCCTATTATCTAGCCGTCCCCATCTGCCATCCACTGGCGAAGAAGAAATCAATCGTGATGGGGGATATTAAAGATGAGACCTTACTGCTACTAGAACAAGACCACTGTCTTACGGATCATATTCTAAGCGAGTTGTGTACGGATATTGGTGTCGGAAAAACGGATAATTATAGAGCAACCAGCCTAGAAACCTTAAAAAATATGGTTGCCATCGGAACTGGAGTAACAATCGTCCCCAAAATTGCCCTGCCGGCGGAGGATAAAAACATTGCTTATATCCCCTTTGAATCCAGGGAAATAGGCCATAGCATCGGGCTTTCTTGGCGTAACAATAGCCCTGCTAATGATATATGCTTGGCATTATACGAAGTTATCAAGGGCATTGACTTCTTTTCAAAATAGAGTTCGTGCAAGTTTAAGTGCAGCAGAATTGTTTAACATCATTATGCGAGCACTAGCATATTTGATTATGCTCCTTATTAATTATGCGGCTTTACATAAACCCTGCCATCAGCGCGGGCACCCATAAGGGTCGCATGGCCAAGTCCCATCTCGCCGAGATTTTCCTCTGCGCCGGTGTTGGCATCGTAGCGAAAGAAAGTCTGCATAGTACTTTCTAAACCATACACATACCTTCCATCTGTGGATGTTTGTATGTGATTGATCTTACCAGGGCACCAGTTGTCGAGGGTCCGGGTCCTAACCTCCCATAGTATCTGTCCTTTGGATTCTGGCAAAAGACTAACGGCAAGCAACCAATGCTCTCTGGTTAATAAAAACACCCTGTCATGATTGAAAGATACTTGAGGCGAACATTCCAGGCGACCTTTTATATGCACAGCCCACTCTTCTTGGTTTGTAGCCAAATTGTGACTGACAACTTTATAGTTCCCTCTCGCCTGCTTTTGATCAAAATGGACACTGTCTCCACAAATAGACCAATAAGGAGAATGCTTGTGATATTTCTCAACATTCTCCTGAAGATCCGCATGGATGCTAACTTTCTGCAGCCGGCTATTGAAAAAATCGATGCGATCAGAGCCAAATCCTGTAGAGGCAAAATAATTCCCTTGGCTTGAGAAGCGATATCTTCCTGCACCGGTGGGCGGAAGCTCTATTCCATAGGAGGGCAAGTCCGAATTCGATGGGATGACATTTAGCGTGGCAGCATCGTCGTTCCCTACCACGCTTGCTATCATGAGAAAATGGTGACCAACAACACCTGCATAAGTTAACTTAATTCCCTCATTCGCGGAACTCATTTCAACTTTGCCCATTCTGCCGCCCGTTGCTCGATCAAGGATCTCCAAGTGATTTTCGCCCGTGTGCACAAAGACGCGATCTAGCCCAACTGTACACTCTGGAGAATTTCTGGAGATGAGACTTTTGCTTCGCAGAAAACTAACTTGAGCTGACCACAAAGCATAACCAGTGTCTGGTTCACAACAGTAGAGGGTATAGTCACTTCTATCACCACCCCTGGGCTGATCATCATTATATAAGAAGCCATAAATTCTGCCGTCTGGGTCAAAAGTTACGTTCGTTAGCCGCCGATCGAGGACAAAAATATGCGCATCGCTTTCTCGCTTTTTAGTCCAAGCATATTGTTCCGCCGTGTATAGCCGGGTAAACGCATCCAACATCTGGATCTCGGGGCATAGCTTTTCCAGCTTTATGAATTCTCGGATCGTTGCATACGCCTGCGAGATAGGTTGATCCTGGGGTATCAGAGTCCTAAAAGCCAGGCTGGCGTAGGCGCGTAAGGGGGAATCCTTGAGCATACCCAAGCAGCTGTCGCGGAACTCCTCAACCTTACCCTTTCTCACGCTATCATGGAGGGCCTTGTTAAAGGCTTCTGACCGGTCTTTGAGATTCGCACCTTCATCCCTAAGCACAGCATTTTGGAGCAATGTGAGATGATCAGCATTTAAGTAAATATGTATGCCGCTCCGTTTAGCAATTTCGCAGAATTGGTGAAGGAATGCCATAGATAAGGTCCCCGTGGACAAGACGTCGCCTATAGCTCGTGGCAAAGCAGTCGGCGTATTGATCTCTGGATGGGCGTATTTGCTCATCAATTCTTCTGCTGAATATAGACTATCAGATTCCACGTCAGCTTTTTTGAACTCTGGCTCCCACGCCGGTTTAAGTTTGAAGTAATCCCTGATTTGCCGGACCAACTCAAGACGCACCTCTAGTTCGCGCGCTTCCATATAGAGCCACATCTTTTGAATACCGTAGATGGCATCACCAGCTCTTAGCAGGTCATAGGCTTCCGCAAAGAAAGCCCCATTCTTGTCCGCCAAATGAACACAATTGTGTTTGAATAACCCATCATAGTATCTGTCATCGTAAGCGCGATCCTTCAAAGGCTTCTTCGTGAGGAATTTAAGCACGATTTGAAACACCCCATCTCGTAAGCCAGCTGGTTTGCGATCCCCGAGTAAATCCAGGGTGACATTAGTCAGACTGGAATCAGCCGCTAAAATGGCACGTAAATTCTTAAGGATTTTAGCTGAGTAGGTCTCTAAATACACATCACCACGACAAACAAGGTAACGATAGGCCTGGCTTGCATTGTCTGCGACTGTATCTCCTTCGCCCTGCTTAAGCCTGGTTAGGTTATTAAACATAAACCTCACTGCCGCATCCAACGATATAGAGCTTCCCTCACACCGTTGCTTCAGGGCGCCATCCTTCAGCAACATTTCAACCAAGCGATCTACCTTTTTAGCCATAAACTTGCTGGCGTAACGGTCATAGACTTCTGGATTCAGATCCTTCATCTCCTTCATCTGTAAAATCAGCTCAACACAGAATTCTTCCCCATAATTTTCCAGGCTGTTATCAAACGCAACTCTGGCAGTTGATAAGGCCATGGTTGCCTCCGGACTTCCTTCCAGACGATGAAGGGTACGAAATACCCTGATAAAGGCTTGCAAAAAAAGAGGGCTTTCATCCGATTCATCGCGACAAACACCATACCAGTAGAGATTGGTGAGCATATGGTCATAGGCCGTAACCAGCAGGGGATATTTAGCATCTCGATAACGTGTATCTGATGCTAAAAAATCAACCAATTTGAGACTTCTCAAGCAGCTGCTTGCGGATAGGTCACATGCTATTTTTTTCAGAATCTGCAGCTGAACCGATTCAGTTGCTAATTGCTTATAAGCCATAGAAAAAAGGTCAAATAAGATCTTCTCATCCTCTTTATCCAAAGAATCTGAACCCTTGCAAATTTGATCCACGGTTGTGGTAAGCGCGCCCATAGGACTATACTTCGTCCTTAACAAGGAATGTTTTCCCTTGTTAAGCAGATCAACCAATTGAGGATACCATTCGCTTTGCAGGGCGAGGACGTTGTTTTGCACAGTTTCCGTCAGCTGGGCTTTTTGCGCCTCGTCATGGAATGGGCTTATCAGGGCTATATCCAGCACCCGTCGCATTTTGTCGCCATACAACTGTCCTTCGCTTAGTTTGGTAAAAAGTATGGTATAGGCTTCACTGCTGTTCAAAGATTGGACGCCAGCTTGCAAACAAGTAAGAGCTCGCTCTTTTTCCGCTAAAGTGACTTTCTTAGGCTTGGCCAGGATCTTGTCCAAAACATTTTTTAAAGCACTCAATGGGCTAAGATTAAAACACATATAGGATATATCGGCGCGCGTGATATCATGAGCTTCCGCCAGCCATGGGGTCGATCGAGCCATATGGAGGTACTTGATCTTGTCTTCTTGGGAAGAGAAACCTGCGTCATCAGCCCAGACAAAGTCCTTGCTATGATCCAGTGTGGATACCAGCTGCTTATAACGTTCCTCATACTCAGCCGCTTTTTCAGGATTCAGCTTACAGAGCAAAGTACCCTTGGCATATTGGCGTGCCAGAAACAGAGTCGCTCTTCTATCCCCGAGCGAGGCAGCCTGGTGCAAATATTCTCGCGCGGTTGCAAAGTCACCAGCTTCAGCCTTTTTCCATGCCTGCTTTTTCAGATCATCTAAATCCTTAAAAGCAGCCTGTCGCACAGATGGAGGCGAACCCTGTTCCTCCTTAAGGCGTACAGCTTCACTGGCCAGCGCGGCGGTGCTAACCGATAGAGAAAGTGCCAAAATGCTGAGATTCTTCATCTATTGATCTCCATTAAAGCAATGATTGATATGATTTCAAAGCGATCTTGCCATAGGTGGATCGAATCAGATCCATGTAGGGATCCGGTCCCCGAGCAGAAGGTATCGCATAGCGGCGTACCTGCTTAAGTTGGTCAATGAGCGCCTGGCCCCGGGCCATAAAATCGGTAACTTGCTGCGACTCAACCGCGCTAACCTCCTCGGCTTCTTCAAAAGGGCTTGCATAGGTCCATGGGGATCTTTGAAGAACTCTACCAGTCGGCTTTGTCGCTAGCATGCCTGGACCCAAGATACGAAGGGCTTGCATAATTGGACGTAAGTGTCCCCGCTCTCCCATAAGATCACGGCAAGTGGCCAAAGCCCCCAGCAGGAATGCTGCATTATGCCGTGCATCCTGCTGCGTGGACGTGTTGCGTTCAGGTTTTGTATTTATCGCAGCCTTTTCGAAATGGAAAGCGCCGGTGCTTCTTACCTTCAGATGGAAAGCTTGATCTTCGCCTGTCACATATGAAGAATCGTCCTCAATCAATAAAGTATCTTCTATGGGCACCTTGAGTACGTTGAGATCCTTCTTATATTTAGCGGACACTTCATAAGGACCTGGCTTATAGGTACTTTTATCCATCTCGCGGATATGGCACCGCGAGTAGATGCGAATACGTGATTCCATAAGTTTATTCACAATCGTGTCAGGCTCCTCGAAATAGCTTCCCAGGACGATCTTGAAATACAATGGCAGAACCGCTTCGTTTCGCTCTTTCATGGTCGAACTAAAGATGTCGATATTCCAGCCCCATACTAGCATCGTCATAAACATCTCACCAATATTTGGGAAAAACAAGTGATCCATTAAACCATGTTCTTCCATGTAAAAGGGCACAAGGACCGCTTCCGGAAAATTACTATAGATGGTGGAACGCATTTTGCAGCCTTCAGAGGACCTTTCGCACAGGGTCGAATCCACATCAAATACCGGATGCGGCCGTTGTCTACCAGCGGGCCATGGTGCATTGAGAATCCTTCCCGCCAATAGTGTCTCTCGATCTTGATTAATCTGCATTGGCAACCCAACCTCTTGGGGTAGACTCAACATAGCTGATCCCCAGAGGCCGGGAGCTGAACTGTCTTGCTTTGCTGCCTTCTTCAGGACTTTCTGAGCTTTTTTGGCAGCCCCCCTGGCTGTTCGCACCAGCTCAACGGCTTGTGGGATAGACTTTGCCCTGTTCTCCAGCATAGCTCTCGCGATTTGAAGCTTCAGCTCATCGCGGATGCAATTATGCTTTGTCAAGTTATCGTAAGCTGTGTTCCATGCGGGGAAGTCCAGCATGGCAAATAACTTAGCAAAGCATATAATGAACTCCTGTTTATCCAATGTGCCCAGCAATAGGGGAGTAAAAAAGGCTTTTCCCATTTTCTCGGACATCATGCATACCATCACATGTACATAAATGTCTTCAAGCATGCTATCAGCCGCACCTGGTGAGGTAAAATTGTCCTTAAGCCACGGCTCGAAATACTTTTGCCAATACAAGATTGGATTCAAGAAATTAGTACCATTTCGGGCACCTTGTTCTTCCAGACCCAGATAATTCTCAAGGCTGCGTTCCAGCATGTGGGCCGCAAACTGTCGCGCCAAAGAGCGTTGATGTTCCTCGGCGTGCGACTTGAAATACTCTCTATCAGCAGCAATTTCTGGACCTGGCCATTGGTCAGCGGTTATCAATCGCTCGAACAATCCATCGTAGTAAAGCCTGCGCAGCGCAGGCCTTTCCATGATTCGTTTATGAGGCGCCTCTAGCTGAGGATGTTGCTCTATGGCTTGGCGAAGACCGATCAGGTGAACTTTACCACCAGCCAGGGTAGCAGCTTGTCTCATAAATTCCTCTGGGCCAACACCAACCAAGTGACCCTTATCAGCATTATAAGCCAGGGTAGCAGCTAGTTGCATAAAGTCTACCGGACAACCTTGCCGAAACCCAGACCAGCCATACATTCTGAAGAAATCACATTCAAACTGACCACGTGCTAAAGACTCCTCAGGATTGTGTCCCAGAGACATCTGGCGTGCCACATGGCTGAGCAATCCCCAGTCCTCCGCGATATTACTCGCTTTGTATGCCGGCGAAAGAGCTGTCAGGAACTTTCTCAACTGAGCGTTGCGGAACATGTCATCCTTATGCATGTAGAAATAGACCTTCGTGCTGTAAAGCCGAGTCTTGTTATCTCTCACCTCTTCATAAGTCTTTCCGTCTAGACCGTCCAATTGGTCAGCAAATTTTTCTACCAGTTCTGCGCTGAGACCAGGCCAGCGTTTTTTAATAAAGTTCTTGCGGCAGATATGCATAACATCGGAAATGGTCTCTCTCCTATGGAAGATAGCTTGAGTCGCGTGTTCTGCTTCCTGTGAGTCTAATCCACCCCGCACCCTGAAATAGTTCTTGATAACCTGGCGAGGCTGCTTACCTGGACTCCACATGCCTTTGGCAAAGTCCATGATGATCTCAGCTTCATCGAAGGCGAGATTTAAGGAACTTAATTCCTGGGACAGGATTGATTCAAAATTCGCCCAGGAACCATTATCGGGACTTTTGCTGTAGCCGTCATCATCATCCGATTCGAAGCTTACCCACACACCCTTTTCCTCATCCCACTCAGCATTAACATATGCTTCTTCATCGGAGTCCCAATATGGTGCAAGCTTGGCTTGCTTATCACTTGGTTCGATGTCACTGTCCGATGCTTGTGAGATCTGTGAAGCCATACATAAAGCAACAGCGGCTACGGAAAGAAATTTATTTAACCTAATCACGTGGGTTCTCCTCATTAACATTTGCAGTTCACTCTAGAATCACAAGCTGGGAAATTAATGGCACAACTGTGCTGACAACGCATCCGTAAAAAATACTGAGAGTATGGTCCAGCAGATTCACCGGATCTGTCAAAGCACCAAATTTAATTAATTCTTAATTAGAGTAAGTGTACGATTAGATAGTAAGACGCAGCTAAGGGCTTATCTCCATGATTTAAACTCAGTGTAGGCAATAGGATATGAATAGCTTAGAAGGCAAAAGAGGTCTAGTTGTTGGCATAGCAAATGAACGCTCGATTGCTTGGGGGTGCGCGCGTGCCTTTCATGATGCAGGCGCCGAGCTTGCAATAACTTACTTAAACAACAAAGCCGAGCCTTTTGTAAAGCCATTGGCCCAGAAGGTTAATGCTCCTATTATTCTTCCTCTGGATGTGCAAAATGATGAGCAGATGAAAGATCTTTTTGAAGAGATCGCTTTAAAATGGGGAAAGTTAGATTTTATCTTACATTCTATCGCATACGCACCAAAGCAAGACTTGCTAGGCCGCATAGTTGACAGCTCCCTTGAAGGTTTTACAAAGGCTATGGACATATCATGTCATTCACTGCTTAGGCTTGTAAAGCTAGCCGAGCCTCTCATGAAACAGGGGGGATGCATTCTGACGACAAGCTATTATGGGGGCGAGAAGGTCGTTGAGCATTATGGTATTATGGGGCCCGTAAAGGCTGCGCTTGAGTCATGTGTGAGGTACCTCGCTGCGGAATTGGGCCAGTCCCATATTCGAGTCAATGCGCTATCACCAGGCCCCATACCGACCAGAGCTGCAAGCGGCATAAATCATTTCGATGAGCTATTGAAAGATGCCCACCAGCATTCAGCTGAGCATGAGAACATCAGCATTGACAGTGTGGGCAATTACGCTCGATTTTTGGTCAGCGATGAAGCTCGATTGGTCACAGGCTCAATAGTATACATAGACGCTGGCTTTAATATAATGGCGCCTTGAGGGGAAAACATGGACGGCTATATCGTAAACCATACCTTTGATGAGATCGAAATAGGCGATTCAGCCTCGGTTCAGCATATGATGACGTATAAAGACATAGAGATATTTGCTGTTTTGTCCGGGGACGTTAATCCGTCTCATGTGGACAAGGAATACGCTGAAAGTGACTTGTTCCACAAAATTGTGGCACACGGTATGCTCACAGGTTCCCTGATTTCAACGGTACTAGGCACAGAATTGCCTGGTCCAGGTACAGTCTACTTAGGCCAAACATTCACATTTCTGAAACCAGTCGAGGTGGGAGACACCATAACGGCGACCGTTACAGTGAAGTCCAAAAATAAGGCAAAGAAATCAGTAGTACTGGATTGCGTTTGCGTAAACCAAAAGGGAAAAACCGTTATAAAAGGTGTGGCAACTGTTCTGGCCCCCGTTGAAAAGGTTAAAAGAAAAAGAATCCCATTGCCCGAACTTGAGTTAAGTGAAAGCAAATCGCCTCATCATATTAAGATCGTCGCCATGGCAAAGGGCCTCGCTCCCATCAAGACAGCCATTGTGCACCCCGTTGACAAGCTTTCTCTAGCCGGAGCCTTGGCTGCGGCAGAAGCAAAACTCATTATTCCGATTCTCGTGGGTCCTGAATCTAAGATAAAGGCTGTTGCCAGCCAAGAACAGTTGGATATATCAGCGCTCACGATCGTGTCCACTCCCCACAGTCACGCATCTGCGGAAATGGCAGTTCAGTTGGTAAATGAGGGGAAGGCTGATGCCATCATGAAAGGAGATATTCACACCGATGAGCTTCTTCATCCCGTCTTAAGCAAAACGACCGGACTACAAACAGACAGAAGAGTTAGCCACGTCTCCGTCATGGATACACCAGCATACCCAAAGCCACTTTTCATCACGGATGATGCGGTCAACATATTGCCAAACTTAGCAGCAAAGCTTGATATCGTTCAAAATGCCATTGACCTCTTCCGTGCAATCGGTCTAGGGACCCCAAAGGTTGCCATTCTATCGGCCGTTGAAACAGTAAATCAAAACATACCATCTACCTTAGATGCCTCAGCCTTGTGTAAAATGGCAGACAGAGGTCAAATTACCGGTGGAATTTTGGATGGTCCCTTGGCTCTGGACAATGCCCTTTCGGAAGAATCAGCCAAGGTCAAAAACATCCACTCACCTGTAGCTGGCAACGCAGACATTCTTGTCGTCCCTGATGTGGAGGCAGGTAACATTCTGCTAAAGGAATTAACTTTGTTGTCGGATGCTTCTATGGCCGGTATCGTCATGGGGGCAAAGGTACCTGTGATACTCACGAGTCGGGCAAGCTCAATTTACGAACGCGTAGCATCAAGCGCCTTGGCTCTGCTTTATGTGCGCAACCATCAAAAGAAGCCACCAGAATGAATGGTCTCATCATTGTCTTTAATGCAGGCTCCTCCAGTCTAAAATTTTCCGTATTTGGGACTGATTTAAGCATTACTCTGCAGGGGGAAGTTGAAGAGCTCTTTACCAAACCCAAGCTTTGGATTGAACATGGGGGGAAGAAAGCATACGAAGATATGCCATTAAACGCCGATATATTCAAGGTCGTAGCAACTGTTCTCGAAACAATAAAGAAGCAAACCCAAGGACATAAAATAGTGGCCATTGCCCACAGGGTGGTACACGGGGGAAAAATCTATGAACAGCCCACGTTAATAACCCCAGAAGTTATCCATAATTTACGGAACTTTATTCCCCTTGCACCCTTGCACGAACCCTACAATATCGATGTCATCGAGGCCGCCCTGAAGGTCTATGCAGATGTGCCCCAACTAGCTTGTTTTGATACATCGTTCCACCGGACACAATCACGTTTGGCCCAATTGTTTCCACTACCCCTTAAATATGAAGCTGAAGGCATCATTCGTTATGGCTTTCATGGACTATCTTATGAATATATCGCCTCAAAATTACCGGAATATGCGGGAGAAAAAGCTCACAAAAGGGTCATTGTGGCTCACTTGGGTAACGGGGCAAGTATCTGCGCCATGAAGGACTTAAAAAGTGTAGCAACCTCTATGGGCTTTACGGCCTTGGATGGTTTGATGATGGGGACTCGCCCCGGCAATATCGATCCAGGCATCATCTTGTACTTATTCCAGGAAAAAGGCTTTTCCTTAGATCAAATCCAGAACCTTCTCTATAAGGAATCTGGTTTGAAAGGGGTTTCTGGCGTGAGTGAGGATATGCGCACTTTGCTTATAAGTTCCGACCCTCAGGCAAAGCTTGCGATTGAACTGTTCTGCTATACGGCAGCCAAGCAGTTGGGTAGCCTTATACCAACCATAGGCGGTCTAGATGTCCTGGTTTTTACAGCCGGTATCGGCGAAAATTGTCCCGAGATACGGAGCCGTATATGCTCATACCTCAGCTGGCTAGAACTTGACCTTGAAGAAAAACTGGACTCTATGAATACTTTAAAAATAAGCACAACTCGTAGCAAAGTTGACGTCTATGTAATTCCCACGAGTGAGGAAACCATTATGGCAGCCAATGCTGCTGCTATGATTTCAGATAGCTAACCCGGGCTTAACATACGCTTAGAAAAGGAAAATATAATATGGCCGATCTAGGCGCCTCGCATCAGAAACAATCGATACGTCCGTAGACGCCAATAGTTATTGCTGAGAAATTACACTCTCAAGCATTTTTATAAACCGCTTGGCTCTTATGCAGTACGGGTGGGTCGTATGTAATCTTCTACCCCCGGCCGACGTCATCCTGAACGGAGGACCGCGCAGCGGGCGGTAGTGAAGGATCCTGTCAGACATGTGTCGCGTAGCGACTCTGCTTATAAATATACTCAACCTACAAATGAAACAACCAGCTGTCTACATGACGTTAGAAAAGGAGCCTCCTACAGCAGAGTCGCTGCGCGACACATGTCTGACTGGATCCTTCACTACCGCCCGCTTTGCGGTCGTCCGTTCAGGATGACGGGAGCCGGGAATATTCGCTTTGCAATTACCCTCACTCATGTTCAGCTTAGCATACTGCTACCCATTACCCACTCGATTTGCATGAGAGCCAACCGCTTTATATACACTTCGTATATCTGTTTTCTCGATGGCTCTGTCACTTCCTGCATGTCTAGACAGCTGAAAATTACGTGGCTGCCCGAGGCTCTACAAGACTGAGCTTGTCCTTCCGCAACATTAAAATATTTCTCCTCATTATTCCTCTATTTCTTCACAATCACATCATCCAGCATTTCCATGAATTGCTTTATATAGATAGGTTTAATTGATTTTCTAGAAGGCACCACAACCGGCCTTGTGTTTGGATAAGTGAATGTCACATGGCTTGTTGAATTCTGTCTGTACTCGATACCGTAGCGAAAGGCGATATATTGCAAATCAGAAATCTGGTAATCGCCTTTGGGGTTGTTGCGCATGGCTTTCAGCCTTTTGGAGAGGGCGTCGAGAGGGATGCCAGTGCCATCAAATGCGCTGATCTCGGGCGGTGTCCAAAGAACAGATGGATGTGAAGGCGCAGGTTTGTTGCCTGGATAAAAGGTCTTGAAAGCCTGGAGCCTGGCAGGGTTAGCCGATTCTACACCACCTAATTTTATGATTGGGGCAACTGCAACCTTTTTACCTCTTAAAACCCACGTCACATCTTCTGGAGCAACGACTGCTGCTCCCAGCTTATTAGCTAAGTGTTGAGGCAATGTAGGGCCGCCTCCGTGACAGGAGAATAAAACGACTAAGTTGTCCTTATTAAACTTTGGATCCTTTTCAATCAATTTAGCAATGATACGATGGTCTGCGCTCTGCTCCTTTATAAGGTACAGCATAGAGTTCTTAGTATTCAGTGCTGTCGGATTCTTGTTTACGGGGTAGCCCTTCAACTTGGAAAGATAAATGCCTTCCTTATCACCATGCGCTAAAAATAAATAAGGGGCTTCCGGTTTTTTCGTCCAGGATCCGGCGTATTTTATAATGTCAGCAAGATTCTCATCCTTTGCCCCATAATAAGTACCATTTTTAATGCAGGTTAAATCCTTCCATAAGCCACCTACTTTTACATGACTGTAATTCACGTGTTGCCAAGGCCCAACAGCAGAACCTTCTACGAACGGCATCCGGTTCATGTTGGCTGGGTTGCGTCCCTGAAAATTAGTCGTCCGCGCGACAAAATCGGTCATAACAGCGCCATCTCGGGAGAACCCTTGAACCACAGGGGCTTCGGCAAGATAGTCGGCCGCAGCAAATGTTCGAGGAAGCAGGCCTATACCTTTAAACACTGCCCATGGGGTGAACAAGTTTGTGGCTAGTCTAAAGAAAGCTTCCACTTGATCTCCCGAGTTGGCATTGTACATAGCATGGGACGATTCTTTTATTCCATTCCAGACGTTAAACAGTCTATTTTTTGATTCAGAATAAGCACCAGAATCTGGATAATAGTCATGGGAAAAAGGTTGATCCCAATGGGTCACTGCATAACTTCCCGCACGATTATTCAGACCCGCACAAACCACATTTATATCCCACAATGCTCGGCCTACAGGGGCAATCAAATTATTATAGAGATGAGGTTGGGTTACCAGTTCGACAAATCCATGAACCATATCCTGACCCCCCCGCCAAATGCCTCGCGCAGCTCTCGCGGGAAGCTCGGCTCTGGCTTGGAAATCTTCTTGGCTGATTTCTTCGGTCACTGGATACATAAAATCAGAACCCGCAGCCATGACTGTTATCTTGGGCCGTGATGTCTTTCTTTCGGCATCGATCTGTTCGTTACACAATTCAAAGATAACATCCTGGTAGTCGTTGTGCGGCTTAGCCCTCGTTTCCTCAAGAAGATACATAGCCATAATGTCTTCGGCTTCTTTTCTGCGTTGCTGTTTCTTGGTGGCTTTATTTTTAGCAGGCTTAGCCTTCTTTACCACAGGCTCCTCGACGCGCGCGGCAGCCTTCGCCAAGCTGGCTGCCTCCAACAGCTTCTGCAGCTCCGCCATCACATAGATAGACTGACGGATGGTGATATCGTTGTCCAAGGTATTGCTAGCGGTAAACAATGCTGTGTTTGGGTTCTTCTTGAACAGGGCTGTCACACCGACCGCAGCGATCTTGGCCAGCTCCGCTTTGCTGGCTACTTCCGCATTTATAGCCGCCTGGAGGTTTTCGGGTGTGAGGGGCTTACCACCTTCACGAAGGTTCTGGATCGCAGTGTCAGCAATGGCATGGGCATCAGACATCAGAATGTCGCCCACCACTTGCGCTGCAAGCGCTCCCGTAGCACCGGCCACAGCACCATCACGATTGCCTTCCATCGCAAATCCAGAGAGACCACCGACGAGAGTATGGGCAGCCGTTACGCCCAAGGGCTCGTTGATATTGCAACAGATCTGGTTGGCCGCGTAAGCAGCTACCGCTTTCAGCGGGATCTGTTTTACAGCATCAAATAACGCCTCGTCCACGGGTGTTTGATTGATGGATACGTTAAGGATCGTGTCGACAGTCCCGCGCAGGGCTTGTTCCTTCAAGTGCATGGATAGCTCTTTAATGCCTGGCGCCATGTTGATTTTCAGCATCATACCCAGCTTATCGCATAAGCCCGCCGATGCCATGGAAATACCAATAGATTTCAGCTGGTCAAGTGAAACCATTTGCTTGGCGACTTCAATGGGATCGCCGCTGCGTAAGAAGCCGGACGTGGCTGCCGCACAAAACGCACTAAAACCCGCATTGACCATGACGACGCCCGTGGCGCTCAAGGCCATGCCAGTAGCTGCTGTGACACCCTGTAGCAAGGGGGCAAGTATCTTGGCGCCTGCACCTTTGGTTAGGATCGTTATGGCGATAGCTGCTGCTATGATGACCTCTTTAGGGACCACTTGTTTCACATGACACCAGCTGGTTTGCCATTGTTCGAGCTCACGCACGGTTTTGAGGAACTTGCCTGTGATCTCGGTTCTGTCGTCCAGGAGAACAGATTCAAACAGCATCTCGCCACCTTCTTTGGAGCGAATTACTTCCTGTGCCATAATCATACAAGGCAACATGGTCTCCTGAGAGGCTCTGAAGCCTGCATCAACGGACAAGAGGGGACTGTCTATATTGGATTGACCTGATGACTTGACTGCAACGACCTTGGGAACAAACTTAATTCCGCTGTCAGTTTCGTCATGTATCTTTGAGGTTGTGATATTGGCATTGACCTCAGCCTCGCCCTTGAAATGGACGCCGCCTTTGGCCATTAAATTCGCAGGAAGACCAAATATCGATTCTTGCATCATAGACGTAGATTGCTCGGTGAAACCGTTGCTTTTTGTGGTTTCAGAGGTCTGGCGGTTAAGCTCCATTAAGCCTTCGATCACGGTATCTGGTGAATCATAAATGATTTTATCCTCGGCGGAGTCTTGTGGAGCGGTCAATTGGATTCCTGCGCCAGCTTTCTTCTGCAGCTTTGCGCCGGAAATTGTCGTCGTGGGTACAGCGGAGTGGGTGAGGGTGGTTTCCGTGTGCTCAGAGCTGGAGAACAAACCGTTGCTCTCCCTTTTCGTTACGGCGGACCTTTGCAACAATAACGGATTCTCAGTCAGTCGTCCCGTCTCCGCTAGCAAATCTAGATCTCCACCGGCCTCAACATGTGACCCTGTGCGGTTGAGATCCTCCTTGGCCATAACAGTAAGTTTGCCGTCCGGCTTTAGGATCATCTGTTGTGGGTCCGCCACTTGTTCCACGACGCGAGTGTCACCTTTCTGATAGTGATTGGTGTGGGATGTGGTGGTCATGTTTATATCGGCACCCGACTGAATCACAGTGTCCTCTTCGCCCGTGATCACCAGCCGGTTGTTAACCATATCGAGATTGCCGCCGGTGCTGAGTTCCAATACACGGGCGACGGTGTCGCCATGGGATCGGAAGGGGTTATTATCCCGTGGATTTATCACCAGAACCGTATCCAGCCTCGTGTTATCATCGGTTGGTTGCATCAACAACATGGATTCTTGCGTGTTTGGAAGCTCATCCTCTGTCATCACGGCTCGACCCGTTTTCTGAGACCAATTTCCCGCATTGCCCCAAAGCACCCGCGATAACTGGTTCCCCTTAGCGTTGCCCGCATAGACCTGGCCAGTCCTTAAACGCAGGATCTCTTGTAGCAACAGGTCCAGATCAATGCTACAGATCGGGTTGAAGAATTGTGCAGGGTTAACTGGGAATTTCCGCAACGGCGCTTGACCAGGACTCTGCAATATCACCACATCGCCAGAAGCCGGAATGAACGGCATACCCATGGGGTAATCGTTGCGAACCTCACCGCGATGATCGATCCTCATGAAACCAGGGCGACGCGCCTGTGCTAGAATAAACTCTGTAACATTCACAACATCATGAACCGGAGAATTCACGGTTGCACGTGTGTTTGAAGCATTGCCAAAGTAGCCCGTGCCTGGCACGTTAATTTGGATAAGGGGCGAATTCGTTGCGCCGGTGATGCTGAACGATCCCATGTTGATGGAGATACCTGCTGCCGAGAGGAATGCGCACGCTTCTGTCCATTGGTTGCCCCAGTGTTTACCGCGGCCACTTCTATCGTGGGTTGCTGTGGGGCCCATGTGATAAGCCTCTTCGGTATAGCTGCCGGTCTTTGGTGTTGCATTTACAGCCGCAGTTCCTAACAACGCCCAAAGACGTCGATTATTTCTTGTAGGCAACCCGGCGGGTTTCTCCTTCAACACAGCCCCAGTCTGGCCAGCCACTAATTCCTTATTCCCCACATAGACATGCCCCCCACTGAGGATATTGCTTGCTACGTTTTTGACGTTATTCATGTCAAAAGTAATGTCGCTTTTAGACTCAATGGACGCCGGGCCTGTGAGTGGGCATTCTCGAACAAACCCGCTGTAAGCCCAACCATAGCCTGAGCCATCCATGCCACAAACAACCATCCCTCCACGGGTATGTAGATAGTCTCCTCCACGCATTAAAATGGGTCCCCCAGCAGCAATACGTCCTGCCGTATTCCGAATGAGAGTTGCTGCGAATAAGTTCTGCTGTAAATTGCTGATCAAACAACCATAATCCAGCAAGATATTGGTGGGGGTCTTTAATGTAAGCACATCGTTAGAAGCCGCATAGGCACCGTTTTGGGTGTTCATGGTATACGACGCTCTCGCAGCTGTTCCTGGGGTCGGTGCCGCGGCACCGATTAGGATGTCTCCCTTTGTGGCTTCAAGAGTTGTAGGGCCAAAACCATAGAACATGCCGAACTTACCATCAATACTCTGAGTGTGTACAGTAAGAGCACCATTAGTTGCGGCAATAGTTCCCATCTGTTCATTGCTCTTCCCCAAAATCAGAGGTCCCCTAACATAAAGTGTAAGAATGGGAGCTTTGAGAGAAAAGTGGCTCGTAAAGGACCCGGACACATTTAAATGTAGGTGTCCAATATTCGAGAAATCGAGGTTATTCATGAAATCGGGGCTATAGTTGAAAATAGCCTGTAAAAAAGGAGTCGCGTCGCCCCCAAATACGTACCAATTCGACTTGACGCCCGTGGAAACTGATGCTGGCGCTACAGCGGCCCCAGTATCAGCTTTTAACAAGCTCACCGAAGGGGTCCACCATGTTACTTTGCCGTTGGACGTAACTTTTCTGAGGTCCGCTAGGGCACGCTTAGCGCAACTAAACTGGGTAAAGTTTATATCCCCTTGACCGCGGATTTTCTCTGGCATGGCATCCATGTCATAGGTCAGGTTTTTCGCACTTTCAATTTCCGCTTTAGACCCAAAATTTGGTTTACTAACGACCAGTCTATGGGGGGGCGCAGTGTTTTTCTTGTCGCTGGTTAACGTCCAGTCATTTTCTAGTAAACAGAGCAGACGCTTATTATCAAACAGATCAACAGTGTACTGACCACTAAAGAGCTGGATCGTTCCCTTATTTTCTAAGCTTGAAAACTCCAACACACTGTTTCTAAGCTGCAGTGTGCCACTGTTCGTATAAGCCAATGGCTTAGAACAACTCACGCTGTCCAATATTAAAATACCAGCACTAGCATTTACCGGCCATGCTGGAAAAACGGTGTTTTTCAGCTGTATGGTGCCACTATTGGTAACCGAAAAGAGATGGTATCCCATCCGGTCTAATGCCCACCAAGCCTTATTTTCAAACTTGGCCGTGGAAAACTTAAATGCCCCATTTTCCCAAAGCAATTTGCCAGCATTGCTAAGCTCAGTAGCCCCAAGATTGACGTCGCCGTTATGGTTCCACAAGCCATTGTTGATGAATTTGCCTGAGTCCTGGGTGAATTCACCCTTGGTCCTACCCCAGCCACGTTTTTCGTATTTAATCTCCCCATCATTTTCAATAACACTTTCCTTCACTTCAGACGTTCCGGCCAGCAGGACACCGTTTTTCCTGTTATTAAACCTGACCCTCTCAAGGTTAAATGTATTGGCTTCGATTGAGCCATCGTTCTCAAGTATTACATCCATAAAATGCATATAATCTGATTTAATCACCCCTAAGTTTCGGACAACTTTGGTTAAAACTGCCTTATTGTCTTCTACAGGAAGGTAAGTAGTCTTCGGTCCGAAAAACATCAAATGCTTTATGACAATATCGGAATCCGCTTCATTGACAAATGACTGATTACTATCACTATAAATATTAGCGCTATAACCAGCTGCAGGGAAAATCTGCGCACGATAGGTTTTGCTATTGGTCTGGTTAAGAAAATTTCGAACATAAATGACATCAAATTTAAAATCTCGATGATTTTTAAATGATCCTGAGCCTAATAAGTGTTTAAGAGTTACTTGACCACTGTTAACCATCTCCCCAGCCACGTCGAGGCGTAAACCATCCCCACTGATTTTTCCCTTGTTCTCCGCCGAATGCTTAACCCGCAGGCTCTTCGTAACGATATCCCCATCCAGCTCAGTCTTCTTAGACCGCAGCACAAGCCCTGCTACCTTCAGGCACCCAAGGAGCAGATCGCCCGTCGATTTTACAGTCAAATCATAATCGACAAGCGAGGTGTTATCCTCATCCTGAGTGAAAACCGCTTTATCTTCCTTAAACATCTGGACTTGGCCAAAGCCGGGTATGGTATAAATGAAGCGAAGTTTATTCCCCGCTTCGAAAGTCTTTACAGTCGGGTTGGCGAATTTGCCATAGAGAGCCTCTTGTCCATCCGGTACGGTGCGGGCGTCGAGTTTCACCTGCCCTTGCGACAGGTCTATACTCTGGACAATATGAACGGGCCCAGACTTGTCTTTCTTACGACGAGAAACCTCAACGCGATACTGATCCGATGCCGAATTCAGAGTATGGATCTTCAGGCGATACTGATAATCCGTATCAGATGCGTAACCCAACGTTGGGGTAAATATCTGCATCAAATGCGCCAACACTATAACACGCACACAAGTTCTTTTGAGACAACCGTAACGCATAAGAAGATCCTCTATTCAAAACATATCTTGGATTTACAGACTTATGTTTTGTATAGGTATTTGCTGATTTTTACAACCCCGTATGAATACGGGGCGTAGAGATATTTCTGTAAATTTGTCATGATCAGTCCTAGATGTGCCAAATCCATGTGTATAAGTTATGGGTGCAGCGTCTACCTAATCTGAAACCATCTACATCAAATTGACCTAGTCCACTCATTAGTCCAATTAATTTGTTCACATATGTCGATTCTAATGATACAAACCCCCACTCATGGTAATTAATGTTTGGCGAATAAGTTGTTTGTCGCCCTTAGAAGATAATAAGGAATGTTGATATGAACTGGTTGAATTTTGCTAAAAGAAGTCTTGCCTTTGTTCTGGCTGTAACCATAAGCATGCCCGGGTTTGCCAGTGATAGTTCATTGCGCTTCGATACCCTAGAACACGTAAATAAGAGCACCGGCGCCTCTCGGCACAATTTCTTTATAGGTGACGAAAAGCCGCAAGATGGAACCTCGGCGGTCTACAACAACCCCCTTATTACGAACGACTTTCCCAACATGCCTTATTTTGCACCCTATCATCCGAATGGTAATGGGCCAGCTGATGAACGTATCAACAATGGCATCGCAAGTTTTCCGCTGGTGATTCGCCTGCCCGGTGATCTTTTTGGTGGGAACCTACCCTATACTCTAAAGCAGCAACTCACAAATGATGGAATTCTTGCGGATAATCTGACTATTGGCGTTGTCGCGCAAAATATTCCTTTTCCCACGACAGTCCAGCTTTGCTTCAGGCCTCATACCTTTTTATACCCATCAGCCCCAGAAACGATGAATCAAAACCAGGCACTTCAGCAAACCGTGACCATCGGTATTTTTGAAAGTGAAAAGAAATTAGCGAAACTGCGCGATCCCCATGCGAATACCACATACGCTCAGAATACGACACACAATGAAGCAGTCAGCGTCCATCCGGACGGCCAAGGTCAAACGGTGTTCTCTCCTGACAATATGCATTTATTAGGCGTGAGCTATAATGTGCCCGATAGCTTTTATACCTACACCCGTTACACCGATAATGGCCCCAGAGCTGTTATCTGTTTACATCTGTTGATGAATGATGCACAGCATGGTTATCTGCAACGTCTATCGAACTTATCGTTATCAAACTATCTCACTTTCCGCAATTTCAGGAAGGCATTAGCTCGAGAAAACACTGAATTTGAGGGTCTTGCTGGCCTTAGCAGGATCATAGGATTATTAAATCATCCGATGACATTCGTTGTACCAATACCGGCTGCAAAACCAGCAGTGGCCCCTGCACCTCAGGCTGTTCCTCGAACCCCCGCAGCAGCCCCTGCACCTCAGGCTGCTCCTCAAACCCCCGCAGCAGCACCCGCTGCCGCGGCTCAAGCTACCGGTCTTAACCTCTGGGAGCTTTGGGTTGATGGGGATAAATTAAACTATGATCAAGCCACTGAAAGGTTCCTAGGCCAAGGCAAAGACCTACGAGTCGTGGCCAGCAACTTTACCTCACCTGTGAATGGGGCTGGTGAATTTAGCGTACAAGTTGCCGTTACAGGATCGTCCACACCGGCCCAAAATTATGACCTGCAACTGGCGCCAAGAATAGCTGAATTTGAGAAAAAGTTCACCACCTATGAGCCAAAAACAAGCGGACCTCTCGCAACATTTGTTACAAAGCAGCTGCAAGAAGAATACCCAGAGCATCAGCGTTTTGATGCTAACCAATACGTCGATGACTTTGGCGACGTTAAATTCACGTTCTCCCGTCCTAGGAATATTCGTTACAGCAGGGCCCCTGGGGGTGCGTATACCACCTATAAACACGATCCAGAGACTCAGTCGACCCCTTACAAATTATCTTATGGATTTGAGGGTGATCCGACAACCAACGCCCATGAACTCTTCTCTATTCAACACCATGTTGAAAAAACAATCATGCCTAATATGTGGAAACTTGACGGCAGCAGTCGTCTATGCCAAGCCATGAGGGCTGTTTACACAACAACACCACCAGATCTAAAAGATTGGTTCAGGCAAAACAATATTTCCAATGAAGCGTCCTATACCCGGATCGTGGCCAATAACGCATCTGGCATGGTTTTGAATCCTCCAGCGGACTGGGGTACTCTTGCCCTTAAACCTGAGGGCGATGCTCTCGGAAAGTATTATAGACTGACTGATGTGTGTAAAAATCAGGACCTGGAAAGCGAAGCGCCCGATTATATTTTTGTTGATCAGGACTACAAGCTGAGAAGGGCTCAACTTTGGACATGGAGATGCCATAAACAGAAAGAGAACACTGTTGGAGACAGCGTTGAGCTCGCAGATAAGGATAGCTGGTTCTGGAAAATGGCCGTTTTGATGCCCACTGAAGTACAACTCGTCAAGCCAAGCAAAGATTTTGTGGAGAACGGAACATTTAAAACTGGCTTCTACAGGCTGGTCAGCAAGGAAGAATCACCGAATAGCATCGTTCAGCGATGGGAAGATTTTGCTGCCGATAAGTCGGAAGTTACCGTGAACATAAGCGGTGTTAGAGCAAATGGCAGTTGGGCTCCAATAAGTGGGGCCCCCAATGTCCGGCCCGTGGCGCTCAATGGCAAAACCGTCATAGATCTCTCTAATGATTTGGATAAACTTAACGACACTCACTGGGATTCACTTAAGAATTATCTTCAGACACTCTTCTGGATCGAGCGGAAAGAGCCGGTATTGAAGTACCACTATCCAGCAAATAGGTTTGCAAACTCAATGCAAGTTGGGGCCAAGCTAAGTGAGCTGCTGAAAACTGTCAGCTGTTTTGACCTGGACCTCAATGGCGGTGCGTTTTTAGTGCATGACCAAACAGGCAGGTGGGCTCTGAAGGGAATACATGGATTCCTTAACAGGAATCGTGCCGAAAGTTCTGTTTGGTCTATAGCTCTGTACGGTTCGGACTTAATTAATCTGATAAAGCAGACCCCGGCTGTGACAGCGCTTGATATTACGGACTTTGCCCTTATTGGGTCGAATAATAAGTATTTCTACGGGTTCCTAGCGGAATCCGAGCAACTCAAGGCTATTACCGTTAAGGAAGGGGATACAAATACGTTGAAGTCCATTGGCATAACGGATACCCAGATCATGAAGTTTGTATCAAAAGCCTATGGCTTTAAAACACTGAAAATGGTTGACTTTCCTAAGGCCCCCTTAAACACTCTCTTAGGTAGTCTTGTAAACAATAGGGACACCTTAGACACCCTGGACCTGTCCGGAGCCTATGGTTTGAGTTCACAGGCTGATGATCTCGTAAAAGTTGTGCCTATGCTGACCAAGCTGCGTGTTTTTAACGTCCTGAAAACGAACTTCTCCGATAGGCAGATTGTGGCCTTAGCAAAAATCTTAGAGACGTCAAAGATCTTAGAGAATTTGGGAATGGATATGCCTTATGCGCGTACTCTCGTTTCTGAGTCGATCTGCCACGTTATGGTCGAGAGCTATCAAGGAACGGGTACGATCGTTGGCAAAATTGGCTTTGCCAAAGATGTGTTGCTTATTCCCTTTGCTGCTGTGGTTGCAACACCGCTTATTACAGCTTTTAGTGTTGTTCCGCCTTTATGCAGTAAAGAGAGTCCAGAATGGCGATTGCTTACCTATGGCGCTGCATTTAGAGATTCTTTTATGTCTCTGACTAAGATTTCTAAGCTCACCAAATTGAAGATACAGGTCTTTGAATGGATCAAAAACCAGCAGTTGTTAAAAGATATTTTAGCCAACCAGCGATCTGAACAAAAGCTGGGTGCTGTTCAACTGGATTTTGAAGCTTAATTCTTATGAGATCATTTCAATACCACATTTCACCTCTCCCCTTGTGGGAGAGGTCCGTAGCGAAGCGGAGGGGTGAGGGGTACCTACAAGCAATATTTCTCTGCCCCAGCATACCCCTCACCCGGCCTTCGGCCGACCTCTCCCACAAGGGGAGAGGTGAATCTATACGTCCAAAATGGGGCCATTTTGAAATGGTCTTCTTATTTAAAGAGGATTTCTGAATGTTGTTTAAGAAACTGATTGCATACCTAACACTTCTCGCCTTCTTCAACAGCTCCTGCATGGAGCCAGCTTTGGCCAGCTACACCATGGGCGAGCTCCGTGAGGAACAGGCAAAGTTCTTGTTGCCGGTTCTCCAGAACAATGAGGGGCAATTCGTGGTTAACTACGAAGACCTTAATAGTCCTGGCTTTAAAAGCTACCAGCTAACGACCAAGAATTATGATGTCATTGGAGACTTGACTAAAACGGACAAAGATTTCGTTTTCAACGGACATCCAGGCTATAGCTTTTATCTCACGGGTTTACCAGCTGCCTGTTGTGTTAGATACAATCTCGAAGGGTCCATTACATTTGATAAAACCCCAAGCCTCGAGATTACCGCGGATTCTACAGCTCTTGCTTTAAAGCTCCTGCATGTAGACCAGTTCATAGTCCGGCGTGGTGCGAAAGTGGATCTCACCTGGTTCGAAACGGTAGGTTTAATTAAGTCCTTCAAAATACTAGGCGAGTTTCGTTCAAAGAAGAGCAAACTTGAGAATATTACGGAAGCCAACGTAAGCGGACTGCTCGATTTGGGGTATGGCGCTTTGACGGCCGATACCATCCGCAACTCAGGAAAACTAACGGCTGCTTTCGTTACACCTAAGAATATATGGATCAACACGAAGGATGGACGCGCCACCGCTACAGAAAGCTTGCAAGCCAATGTGGAGGAATATGTGGATGACGGCGAGACTGAGGTCTATGGCCTGGCCACCATTAATGCTAAGCGCGGACGACTCGTCAAAACCTTGCGGGCGCGGAATGCTCTCGTAACTTTCGATGTTGACCTAACAATTCCCAAAACCTTCAAGGCGTTTATCCAAGACCATTTTAGAGTGCACTCCCAGGGCAATTTGAAGATCGAGGGTGACTTTCATCAACAGGACTACGACAAAATCTGGCCCGTTATAGATCCCAAAAAAGTCATATTCCAAAAGATCCGTGCCCTGAACAAGGGCGGCTGGGTTTTCACGGCCACCAAAGACATCACCCGTGGCAACCACGTCAAGACTGATAACAAAGATCTCTTTTATTCCGCTGGCGGCAAATATATTGGTGTGGAAAAAACTCAACAGCGAGCAGGCTTCTTTAAGCAGAGCATAACAATCGTTGCCGATTCCGCCAAACTTGCGGACGATATGAGAACAACAGGCGATGCCAACCTTGAGGTGAAGAAACGCACTGAATTGCAGGGCTCCCGTAAAATCGAAGGTATCTTTAACATTAAGACGGCTGAACTGATGCAGGCCCCTCACGATGAAACCTCCGCAGGCAGCATCACAGGCCAGGTCGACAGAGCCACACTGGCGGGCAAAATAGCTTTCGATAGCATGATGTCCTTCCAGATCAAAGACAAGCTTGAAACGACAGACTCCTTTAAACTACAAGCACAAAAAGGCGCGGTTGTAGCGCTCAACGGAAAATCAGCCGAAGTCCGTCTGGGGGGTGACTTTAAAGACGCAACTTTACAGGCAGATGTTAAAAAACTCACCTATGCAAAGGAGAGTTACAAGGGCCAGTGGGTTGACTCCTATGCGAAAGCAGAGACCACCATTATCCATGAAACGGGCACTCGCCATGAAGTTGCAGGCACGAATAGCGAAGATGCAAAAATAGGTATCGCTGTCGACAAGGGCGCAACAGTAAAGGCAACAACCAACCACTTTAAGTCCGGAACCAACCGCTTTATAAGCGGCGGCTGGATCTTTAATGCGGGAAGTATCGAGTCCGCACACCAGTACATTGCAGATACGGGCGTCCACCTCAATATGCTTGGCGGGCGTATAAAATCAGGTCATAACTTGATTAATGCGGACATTATGAATGTCAACTATAGCGGCACCGCTCGCCAGTTGGGGCTTGGTGACAAGGACGCCTTGCTGCATCGTGCATTATCCTATCTAAATCCAGAAGTTATGAGCCTAAGCTGCTTTCAAGAAAATAACAAAGCTGCAGGCTTATTGAGCCCTTTTAGCACGATTTCAGGTCGGAGTACCGAGATCAACACCGCTCTCAACGTAAATTGCCTCGGCATGATTCGTGGAACAGATTCCCTGAGGATTAATGCCGGCGTCAATGCCAATGCAGGCCTATACCTCGGCCAAAACGTCTCCATTAACACATTTTGGAACGCACCTACCTATGGAGTAATCGCTTTTGATCCCGGCAGTCTATGGGAGCCGGAGAGCGCATTCGGAGCAGTGAGTCCATCCAGGCTGGCGAGTTCAGTATTAAGCATGGCCGTAAATCCAGCATTAACCTTGGCCGCAGGTCTTGTAGCCGGTCCAGCCCTCTTTTGGCTTAAAGCCGGACAGCTGGCCTGGAATGGATACGGCCTTTTCGATGGCGCACGCAAGTTATGGAACGCAGACAACAAAGGCGATGAAGAAAATTACTGGCGCGCAAGCCGCCTGATTAAACGCACAGGTGAATGGTCAGCTATGGCCATCCAGGCTTACCAGATTGGTAAAGAAGTCCAGGCTGTTCACGAGCTTTATAACAAGACATTTAATCCTGAGCCGCCTAAGAATCAGAACCAGAATCAGAATCAGAATCAGCAAACACAGTCTGAGAACCAGCAATCACAGCCTGACAATCAGCAGGCACAACCTGTGGATCAGCAGGCACAACCTGTGGATCAGCAGGCACAGCCTGAGAATCAACAGAAACAGCCTGAGAGCCAGCAGACGCAACCTGAGAATCAGCAAACACAGCCTGACAATCAACAGGCACAGCCTGAGAATCAACAGGCACAGCCTGAGAATCAACAGGCACAGCCTGAGAATCAGCAGAAACAGCCTGAGAATCAGCAGAAACAGCCTGAGAAGCCCGTGCTGACTTGGTCTGAGGAACTGCATGCCAAAGCTCTCGAGATGGCGACCTTGGACAACCTTAAATCCACGGGCATCACTTTCTTGCCAGGAACCTTGACGATTAACTCCGTGTGGGGAGGCGGAGGCGTCAACATCATGCCGCACATTATCGAGCGTAGTGTGTTTTACGATGGCAACGGCTACAATCTTGCGATTGATCGAATGGTAAAAGCCTATACGGGCAAGGACAAAAGTACCACTATTGCCAATAACAATAGCGTTTCTTCCGTTGGTGATTTTGAATACGGCGCCACGGTTATAGCTTCAGTGAACTCTGTCCATGCGGGCGGGGATCTGACGCTGACCAAAGAGATGAATTCCGCAGCTACCACCAATCTCTTCAAATCCGACAATAAAATGACGGTCGAGGAGGGATCTAATGCGACGGGTAAGGTGAATAGCTTTGTGTCGAAAGAGGACATGCTGTTCAAGGGCAATTCTAAGGCGGAGTCTACACTCATCAAATCCGAAAACGCTCGTGCGGATGTAACTGAGAACGCAAACTTGGTTATAACGAAGAAGGGTGAAGAAGTTAAGGATACTGAGAAAAAAGCACCCGATGTCCTTGTACAAGGCAAGACCGGTGCGAGCTTTGCGGGTAAAGCGCAGGGTGATGGTGATGCGGTCGTTTATTCCGAAGGTCATACCCAAATCACTGGAACGGCGAGAACCGATCTGACGGGTGATCTCACAGCTCAAGGAAAGACAGCTGATACGGCAAAAGGCGCGGATCTGAAGGCGAAGTCCGTCGCTCAGCATGGTGATGACGGGTCCACCTTTAACGGCAAGGCCACCGTGGAAGGTGGTCCTGGCGCAGTTATGGTAATCTCCAAAAATAAAGAAGCCCGCATTGGTGAGGATGGTAAGGTTATACTTACAGCTCCCAATCCGGAGAAAATAGCCGAGGGCAATGCCGCACCTGCACCTGCCGATGCTACGCCTGCACCTGCCGATGCTGCTGCTACGCCTGCACCTGCCGATGCTGCTGCTACGCCTGCACCTGCCGATGCTGCTGCTACGCCTGCACCTGCCGATGCTGCCGCTGCACCAGCACCAGCTGATACGGGCGCACCCGAGAAAAAAGCTGAGGTCGAAGCGGGACCTCCGCCAGCCATCTTGGTTTCCGGTAAAACAGGCGCGAGTTTAGCAGGAACCCTGCAAGGGCATGGTGACGCTAAGGTACAGTCTGAGACAGGCTTAGCAAGTATCGAAGGTACGACAAAGACCACGTTAACGGGCGAGCTCACAGCAGTCGGAAAGACAGCCAATACGGCAAAAGGCGCGGATCTGAAGGCGAAATCCGTCGCTCAGCATGGCGATGACGGGTCCACCTTTAACGGCACGGCCACCGTGGAAGGTCGTCCTGGCGCAGTTATGATAATCTCCAAAAATAAAGAAGCCCGCATCGGTGAGGATGGTAAGGTCATACTTACAGCTCCCGCGGAGGGCGCTACGGCTGCCGAGCCGGAGAAAAGCGCTGGAAGCGATGCCGCTCCTGCGCCTGCCGATGCTCCTGCTATACCTGCTGACGCTGCTGCAGATGCTACCGCTACACCTGCATCAGCCGATGGTGTCGCACCTGAGAAAAAAGCCGAAGTCGCTGCAGGACCTCTGCCTGCCATATTTGTTGATGGTAAAACAGGCGCGAGCTTAGCAGGAACCCTGCAAGGGCATGGTGACGCCAAGGTGCAGTCCGAAGAAGGCTTAGCAAAGATCGAGAGTACGACAAATAGCGATTTAACGGGCGCGCTCTCAGCAGTCGGAAAGACGGCCTTTACGCAAAAAGGAGCAAAGATAAAGGGAAGTTCTTTTGCTCAAGAGGGCACGGATTCTTCGATCTGTAAAGGTACGATAACTGCGGAAGATAGCCCGTATTCCGTTCAAGTAACGTCTGAAAAAGGTGAGGCTAAACTCAGGGGCCGAGTGAATATAGTACCTGCGACCCAGCCAGAGGGCGCTGAGTCCGATTCGGCCGAGCAAAATGAAGAAAAAAAGCCAAAAGACCCTAATATTTTTGTGAAGGGTAAGACCGCCGCCAAATATACTCCTCATGTGACTGGTGATGCCAGGGCATTGGTTAAAACAGAAGGCCACGCAGTCGTTAAACCGCACATGGTGGGCACAACTTTGTGGGTAGATTCCAAGACGTATGACTTGGGCGGTCACATTGAGTTATCTCAAGGAGAGGAAGGCCTGATCCTCAAAGGCGAGGGCCAGTGGGATCCTAAAATGTACTTGCGGGTAGGTAACATTCCTGTTGGACCAAATGGAGAGAAAATTGAAAATAAAATTGAAGCGGAAATTGATGAAAAGATCCAATTCGCAGCTGATCAAGAGAAAACTGCTGAGCCGCAACCAATGGCGCCAGAGGAAGCACAGCCCTTAGCTGAAACTGCTCAGGATAAAAGCCCTGATACGCAGCTGAAGCAAGACCTGAAAGAAAACCCGAATCTACTGAGCAGATCCCAGAGTGTTAAACACAAGGGTAAGAAGAACAAGAATGAGTCCTCTGAAATAAATCTTGAGGAAGATATTAAAAAGAATCCTGGCCTCTTGAGCAGAGCCAAGGGGACGCCTACAACTTCTCATAAGAAAGATGAGGATAAGTCAGACAAGAAGTCAGACAAGAAGTCAGACGAGAAGTCAGACAAGAAGTCAGACGAGAAGTCAGACAAGAAGTCAGACAAGAAATCAGACAAGCACTCAGACAAGAAGTCAGACGAGAACTCAGACAAGCACTCAGACAAGAAGTCGGACAAGCACTCAGACAAGAAGTCAGACAAGCACTCAGACAAGAAGTCGGACAAGCACTCAGACAAGAAGTCAGACAAGCACTCAGACAAGAAGTCGGACAAGCACTCAGACAAGAAGTCGGACAAGCACTCAGACAAGAAGTCAGACAAGAACTCTGATGACAAAACAGACAAGAAGCACCATGGTAAGCACCATCACCATAAACACAAGGGTGAAGGCAAGGAAGACAAGGATGAAAAAGGCTCAGGCAAACAAGATGACGCTAACATCCCGCAGCCACCAGCGCCTGAGACAGCGCCTGTGCCTCAGCCTGCAGCACCTGAGGTGCCTGTAACATCTGGCAATGAGGGGACGCCTGAGACAGTTGCCTCTGAGCCAACAGGAGATACACCTCCCGCAGCTCCCAAGCCAGCCCCGAAATGCTCGGTTGTGCTTGATGGTCCAGCTGTTCTCCGTGGTAATGTGGCGCTGGAACATGGCGTCGGCATCGTAGATCGTCCTTCGGAAACGGATGGTACGAAAGATACCCCAAAACGCGGCATAACGCTGGGTGCTGAGCTTCACATGGTAGGTGGCGGCGATCTCATCGCCGATACGGCTGGAATGTGCATAAAAGAGCCGGGCTCTTATGTGGCTATGCAGAACGTGTACCTTCACGGCGATGAAGGAACGATAGTTGACGGCAAAGGCCGAGCTCGAGAAAACTTCATTGCGACATCCAATAAGGACGTGATCGAGGCAGATACATCGGATACGAAGGCCGGCAATTTGGTGCTTTTCCACGCGGAAGGCAAGATGTACAAAAAAGAGGGAGCCACGGCTAACGCACCTGAGGTCATCCGACATGGCGAAAATGGCGGCGAAGGAGCAGGTACCTTTAAAGCAGCGCGTCTTGCGACCTTCACCATGGGTGAAGGCGAAGGCAAGAAGCTGAAGATTGCAGATGGAACTATCATTAAAGCCCCTCATCAGCAGGTCGGTAGTTTCGCAAAGCCAGTTGAGAAGGAAGTGGAAACACCGGCTGAGAGTAATGTCGCAAACCCAACAGCTCCAGAGGAAACTGAACCTCAGCCGGAAGAGACTGTTACCAAGAATAAGAAGGGCCATAAGAAAAAACATCGTGGCAACAAGCCTAATCCTGCAAGCCGCGCAAAAACCCAACCTGGGAAAAGTCGTGAAAAGAAACCAAAGCGGGACATGAAGGAATCTCGCGACATGAAGGAAGAAGCTACCAAGCCCGAAAGCGACTTGCCTCCTATTAGCAATGCGGGAGAAGTCAAAATCGGGAAGAATGTTCAATTCATCGGCAAGACTTTGAACCTGCGCGGTAAGGGCATCGGCCATATCAAGGATCTATTCACTCAAAGTGGTTATTATGAGGGCGTCGATATCACGGATTATATTAATGTCCACACAGACAAAACGGTCACGTTTAATAAAGAGTCCATGAAATCAGCATCCAAAGGTTTTGAACTGCATGCAAGTCAAATCAGTGTATTGAAAAACGTAACTGTAAAAGCACCAGAGATTCTAAGGCTGCATTCCACAGATGAGGACTTGTACCTTGGCTACAATTCAACATTGAAAGCCAAAGTCTTCTTGGAAGTGAGATCCGACAAAGATATCGTTGGAGATTTTAAAAAGAAAATCATCCGCCACGAAGATGGTTCCCAGACGGTTAAATACAAGGGAGTCAACCTGATAGGAGGATCGGGAATTGAGTATACCTACATCGATCCCGAAACCAAGGTGCCATCCCAAAGACGTCTAGGTTTGAGTGTAGATGCCATGGGTAAAGTCAATGCCACCGGCATGAATTTTGTGGCTCCCGGCGACGTTCGGATCCATGGTTTTGAAGACGTCATCAACAAGGGTGCGTCCCAGCTTTACGTGAAAGAGAGAAAAGAAGAAAGCAATTGGTGGCGGGAGAAAACCAAAACCGAGTACGAGACAGAATTCTTCATGCCTGCAGCGATCACCGGTGGCAAGCTGATTATCTGCAGCGAAAACGGTGGCTTGATGTGGCAAGCAGGCTTTTTCAATGCTAAAGATGGTGCTGATCTTCTCTTTAATGATCACGTCTATTTATTGCCCCTAAAAGGAAAAAAGGGAAAAACCACAGAAAGGGATACGCGTATCACCTTTGCCGATAGTGAGGACATATCCGTTCACGGTCTGGCTGCTACAACCGTGCTCGTAAACCAGGGCGAGACAAAAGTCCGCATTTGGACATCACCTTACCATGACATCGTGGCACCTGGCTTTGTCTACGATGGGAAAAAAGGTACCCTGGACACGAGGGCTCGTTGGGGGTGTTTCAGCCGACCTAAACTAAAGAATTACTCAACCAGATCAGGGACTAGCGTGTCCTGTGACTATTCATTCATGGCGCACTGGAAGTCCCTAGAGGCTCTTAAAAGCGCAAAGGGACTAGTGCACAATCTTGGCCAGCAGAACATGAAGGGCGCACTTGGTGACCTCTTTAAGCCATCTGCTTCCGTGGGTGTTGATTTTTCTAGGACGAGCAGTAGTTGGGAATCCCTGGGTAACGGTTCCATTTCTACCAAAGACTGGGTCATGCATTTTAGAAAAGGCCTTATAACCGACAACGCCTATGGCCTTGAGGTGACAGGAAAGATGTACACCAACGGCTTGCCTTATTGGTGGCAAGGTGGGGCTAACCTGCACAATTCGAGTGTTACCGATAGCTTTGGCATTTATGCTAGTGCTAACACCAGTGGCCCTAGCGTAGGACTCCGCTATGGCCACAGCGAAACCAATGGTAACAACTGGCAATACGGACAGGCGAAAATCGACACAATAGTTGGTGACATTGGTAAGCTTGTACAAGACGCAGCTCATTTGGATGTCAACGTGTTGGATGGCAAAATCCACGACGTGGTGTCTTATACAAGGCAGAATTACTCATCGACCACCGGCTATGGCGCATCGGTGCAGTGCAGTCTTGCAGGTGTACCTAGTGGTTCAGGCTACGCATACGCTAACGAATCTCTCACGACCACGCAGAAGTCGGGTATTACTGTTAAAGAAGTTACAAAGAATGGTTCCATTGGAACCGCATATTCGGAGGGCGCTGAATTCAAAGGCATAACACCTGAGCATCTAATCGAGAGGTCGTTGCCTCGTGATTACAGCCAGGGCATATCAGGCGCAGTCGGCGTCGGCCCCACGGGTATCCAAAATGTCACGGCTGGTTTTTCTATGGATGGGAAACAGGTTCAGCTCAGTCTGAATGTAGCTGCGCTCAGTGATAAGGGTAAGGAAGAGGCAGGGCCAACCAGACAGAACGGCACCATGACCGCTAATGGTAGTCCTTTATATTCTGAACCAGAGCCATGGAGACAGATCGGCACCCTAACCGTTAATGGCATCCCAATGCCTTTAGTGACCGATATCAATAATCAGTTTTTTGAAGAGCTGGGCAGTGATCTAAAGAAGCTCGAGCAAGTCGTTTCTGGTAAAGTTCATGCAAGAGTTGTGGAGAATCTCAATTATCCAGTTGCCCCACAGCAAAGAGAGCCGTGGCGGCCTCTGGAGGATGGCGATTATATTCATGACGTGCAGGTCACTGATCTTCCATACAATGAGTCGCCTCAACCTGTGGCAGGGATGATACCTGTTCCCGTTGATACACAACCGTTGCTGCCGCATGGGCCAACATTTGATCAGGTGCATGCACATATAAAAAATGTGTTGTGTCAGCCCAGGTCTTGGGATTCTCATCAAAGTGCTGGTTCAGACTACGACTTAATTGAAGGTATGGAAGGTCTACCATTCGTTCTAGCACCGGCAGCCGTGCCATTCCTACCTGAGGGCCCTGGCGCTCCAGTTCCTGGAGAGCAAAAATTAACGAAGGGGCCTCAAGCCTCGTCGAAACCGGCGGCTGGCAAAAACGGCGTAGAAAAGCTCTTTAAACCCTTTGACCTGGATGGAACCTCGTATAAATATCGAAGCGGCAATGTTTTCCTCCAGAGTGAAGGTCTTTTTGAGCCTTATGATGCTGCCCGTCAGAAGATTCTTTCGAGAAATTCAATTTATGGACCCAGGGCGTTGTCTGTCTTCGATAGTCTACAGACGCCGCTTTTTTTGAGAGATTCTAATGTATTGGCAAATAAAGCAGCTTCTGGCATTTTTGAGAGTTTCGGGAATTATAAGGATGTACAAATTCATGGACCCAGTGGAACTTTTCATTTAGGAGAAGCTCACATTGAACTGGCCACTTTCCCTAAACAATGGGGTTTATACGAAACTTTTACGCACGAGCTAGAGCATAATCGATGGTTTTCTATGTATGGGAAAAATGCTCCGCCTGGTTTAGTATTTGGAGACCCCGCACTAACAAAGGCCAATACAACAAGGCTTCTCCAGGCATATGCCCAAGATTATGACGGCTTGAAGAGATTTTCTAATCTTCGGTCTGCGGAAGGCTCGACTTTCAGTAATGCCCTTGATTATTATTTTGAGAATGCCTTGAGGCGGCTGAACGTTCGTTTAACTCCTGCGGAATATGGGAAGCTAAAAGTATCTTTCTTAGAAGAGGCTTATAAAGGAAAACTTTTAAGTAACCACCATTTACTATCCGCAGAATTTAGAACGCCTGTATGGTTTGCGGAAAATATGGTCGCTTGTGAGATACCAGCCCATATAGCACAGATTGATGTCAAAAATCCCAAATGGATTCTTAGCAATGCTGCAAAAACCCATGCAGTTCTAGAAGATTTTGGAAGACCAGTATTTAAGGGCTCGTCGCCCAAGCCCGTGGTATTTGATAGGGCATTTCCGTCAGTACAAGATACAACTCTAAAGTTGTATCAGCCTGAGAGATTTCATGGTTTCAAAAAAATAGGAATGCTTAGTCTTCCCTTCATCGACTTGGTCTTCCACGTTGGATGTGAGGCGTACAGTGGCCATGATTTTTCTGACTCATTGGCAATAGGCAGCGCAAAAACAGTCATAGATACAGCTGTCTATGGTGGTGCTTTTGGCGTTGCTGGTTACATAGCCGGCGGCCCCCCAACTTGGGCGGCAGGCGGGTTGATGGCCGTTGATAACATCTTGCCGTCTTATAGCCATAATGAAATTTATGACAGTTTCATGGGCAACAATGAATTTGATGGCGGTCTATCCTATGAACTTGCTGAGAGCATGACCGTGATAAATGCCATTCATGGAGCCGCAAAATGGTCCGGCGTGAGATGGGTAGGTCAGAAATTACATGAAAGCACGGAATATGTGTATCACAAGCTCGATGATGCTTTCCCAACGGTTATACCCTCTATATCTGCGTGTATTCAGTATCAACAACTGAAGGAGCTCAATGAAAGCGCCAGGTACCTTGAAAGCACAGGATTTGTAAGTGATAAGCTTCCCGTTCGAAGCCCTAAGGACTTGTATGAAGATGTTAATTCTAAATACAAAGATACCATTGATAAGAAGAAATCCAACGGCGAGGTCCAACACAAGCAAGCCAAGGCCAAGCCAGACTCGTCCGACAAAGGCAAAGAAGATGCTGAATAAAATCATGCTGACATTTAGCCATGGATGTCATTGTACCTTAGGTTAGCTTGGAGGCGAATTAACCTGGAGCATAATTCTGGGGGGCAGATGGAAGATCAGTGGATATCTGTAAAACTTGTTTTGCAAAAACTCCCCTCATTGGTTAAAATTACCTGCTTGAACCCCCCTGAATTGCAAGCGTTTCTGGTTATCAAACATATAGTAGCCGTGTCTACAAGGAGTTATAATGATTCAAATTGAAACCGACCGTCTTATTCTGAGGCCTCTTCGCAGGCAAGACGCGGAGGCTGTGTTTGCCTATGCCTCTGATCCAGAGGTAACCACTTATGTAACCTGGAATACGCACAAAACCATTGATGACTCCCTAACATTTATTGAGATGGCTATTGCTGATCAGCAAAAAACGCCCCTATACCCCCTTGGCATTTTTTTAAAAGAGGATCCTGAGCGGGTTATTGGTACAGTAGGCATTAAAGCTTCTAACAAATACGAAGCCGATCTGTCTTATATCATTGCACGCAAACACTGGCGCAAGGGCCTCGTTTTCGAGGCAGCATCAGCTTTAGTAAATCTGGCCTTCGAACAGGATGGATACAAGCGCATCTATGCCTGGTGTATGAAAGAGAATAGGGCGTCCAGCTCCTTGATGAAAAAGCTTGGCATGAAGTTTGAAGGCTGTTTTCGGTCGAGTTGCTTTCGCAACGATCGCTTTTGGGATGTAGAATATTATGCAATTCTGGAAGATGAGTGGAAGCAGCAACGGTCTTTTGCCGCTGAACAGGATAGCAGTGAGTTCCCAATTTCTTATGAACCCAACGCCTCACCGGAAGATATAGCCGTTGTTGATAAGGGCATTTGTGCTTATGCCAAACAACAAAAAGACATGGACCCATTCGATTTCTTCAATTTCTTTGTCCGGGATCAACAAGGACGAATCATGGCTGGATGCGGCGGCGTAATGTCTTATGGCTGCTTATATACTGGAAGTTTATGGGTTGCCGAATCTCTTCGTGGTAAAGGTATCGGGACAAGGCTATTGCAAGCCGCAGAACAACTTGCTCTACAAAGAGACTGCACCATGGCGACCGTTCATACGATGGATTGGGAAGCATTGGAATTATACAAAAACCTAGGCTATGAGGTTGAGCTCGTACGTGAGGGGCATAAAAACAATTCGATAATGTATATTTTGAAGAAAGAACTGGTGTGAATTGACCAAAGTAATTCTGTACATAGCAACCAGCAGCGATGGCTATATCGCCGATAAAGATGGCGGCGTGGATTGGCTACCCCATCCTGATACCGTAGATGATTCCGATGAATTTGGGTATGAAGCGCTTATGAAGCGAACATCACTGATCGCTATGGGGAGCCGAAGCTACCTTCAAATACTAGGCTTTGGCGACTGGGCATGGCCTGGAAAAACGACCTATGTTTTCTCAAAACAGTCTCTGGTCAGTGAGCGTGATGATATTAAGTTCGTGCAAAAGGACGTAAAGAGTTTTATGAAAAGTCTTCAGGCCCATGCGGACCAGGACATCTGGCTACTGGGCGGCGCGGAGCTGATTAAATCTTTTGCGGCAGAAAAACTCATCGACGAATGCATCATCACGGTTGTTCCTACAGCCTTGGGCGATGGGATCAAACTAGAGCTACCTTACGAGGACTTTAGCTTGACGCAAACCAAACCTTGCAGTTTCGGCATGACGCAGCAGTTTTATGAGAGAATTGCATGAATATTCGTTTGAAAAGGTTTGCGTACAGCCTCTTAAAGAAGTAGTATAAACGAGAGTTGATGCTTTATTAGGTAGGCAAAGAAATATTGCAGCCCGTTACAATATATATCAATACTTAATATTCTAAGTGTTTTTATTTAATAAAAAATTAAGTTTATTATGATAGGTTATCTATATTATAGGATTTATTGTGACTTAACTATAAACATGGAGGGTGATTATGCTTGAGATGGCTTTGCTGTTTTTGATAATAGCTATAGTTGCGGGGATGTTAGGATTTAGAGGTATTACTATTCTGTCCATGGACATTGCTAGGATATTGTTCTTTATCTTCATAATTCTGTTTATCGTGTCTATTCTTATACATCTTTTTGGTGGCGCTAGGGTAGTGTAAAGCAAAACCCAATAAGAAGGACGCATAAGCGTTGTGCAAAGGGCTTTTTTGGCTCTTATGCAAAGTGCGTGGGTTGGAAATGATCTTCTACTCCCCCGGCACACGTCATCCTGAACGGACGACCGCGAAGCGGGCGGGAGAGAAGGATCCAGTTAGACATGTGTCGCGAAGCGACTCTGCTTATAAATATATCAAACAAATAAGTGAAACAACCGGCCATCTAAATGATGGCAAACAAGATGATTGGGGCCATGTTAAGCAGAGTCGCTTCGCGGTCGTCCGTTCAGGATGACGGGAACCGGGAATGTTCGCTTTGCAATTACCCTCACCCTTGATCAGCCCAGAGTACTCATTAGCCGTTAGCCGCCCGTCCAGATCTTTTCCCATCAAGCTAACAACGTTTTCACCTGTTCAGATTCCAAATTATCTAGATAAATCCCACCAGCAATTTGTCATGCCGGGTGAGGGCTGTTGCCTAATTTGCACGGCGAAGCTCAATGAATCCATTTTCCCCTTCATTGGTCAAGGAATAGGTTTCTAAATGGTAAGGAAGGACAAATTTAATGTTCAAGTTGCCCTTTGTTAGGACTTTATTAACCCTTTATCCCATATAATAATATTATGGATGATTGATTGCGGGAGTTAAGAATGAGTCTCAAGTCTTGGTTACTTTTTAACACTCTGCGGCTGAATAGGTCTTTATCTAAAATAGGATTGGCTCGCTATTATCGTCGCAACGCGACATTCGAAGCAGATCTCATGCATGCACTGGATACGCGCAAAAGCTGGGACACCCTTTCAAAAGTTATTTCCATGATTGCCAAAGCGCCTGAGGATGTTGAAGACTTCGTAGAGATTAAAGGCGGCATTAGAACTCATATATTTTCTCCTAAAGTTCACAACGATGGTGTCATTTTGTTCATCCATGGTGGAGGCTGGAGATTACCCGCTGGAGCGCTGCATACTGTCTACGCGTCAAAATTGGCAAAAAAGACCAAGATGTCCGTTTGGCTAGTAGACTATCGATTATCGCCAGAGCATCCTTTCCCCGCCGGACTGCTGGATGTTGCCGATGTTTATAAGGCGATGCTAGCAGAAGGCCATGATCCTTCTAAAATAACAGTCATCGGCGATTCAGCTGGTGGCAATCTGACGCTTGCTCTTCTCTTGAAGTTAAAAGCTGATAACTTGCCGATGCCAGCAGGTGCCATCTCTATATCTCCTGCAACCGATACTTGCATGCTGGGAGAATCCTATAAGACAAAAAAAGATGTAGATCCTGTATTGCTTTCTGATCTTGCAGAGCCAGCTTTCTCAAGTTATATGCGCGACGCATCTCCTGACAATCCTTTGGTATCTCCCCTTTACGGCGACCTTGAAGGACTGCCACCCTTGTTGATAATGGTGGGCGGTTTAGAGATTCTTCTTGATGACAGTGTTCGATTTGCAGAAAAAGCGCGTAAAGCTGGTGTAGATGTTACCTTAGATGTACATGATGAAATGTACCATTGTTATCCGCTATTCCATGGGGTATTAGAAGAAGCTAAAGAAGCGATGGATAAGATTGCACTGTTTATTCTAGTGAAGACCTGCTGCCTTGAAGCCGTTCAAAGAGGACTTGAGGTAATTTCTGCCTAAGGTCAAAGGAAGTATAAAGCTCTACCAACAGATACTATGATCAATGAGGCCGGCGAGAAAGTAAAGCTGTCAGAGAATAAATAACGAGCATAGAATCTAATCTTTAACCTTAACTTGCCCACCTTTTACCGTCACCCAACTCATTCGCAAGATTTCTTGCTCCAAGTAGGATGACGGTATCCAGGTAAGTGTCTTTGGAAAATTATTTTCCTTAATTATTAAACTGAAGCTGCCTACCCACTTGGAATAGCAATATAGGGTCCAGTTGGTCAATTGCCGCGTGCGATACTTCTTCCCAAGCGGGATGTCGGTGCAGCTCGTCAAGAGTAGCATTACAACGAGTGAACACTTCCTTCTGTATGTCCGTCATAAAACCCTGGTACTGGGTCAGGAACGGACGGAATACAAGCATAGCGTCTTCAAGCTTATTTTTCTGATCTGGCCGGCTTGTAACAAATGGAGAACATATGTATGTAAAATAGTAGTACATTGTCCTTTGGATGACAGCTCGGAAGCGCTTATCTTCTGTCGTATAAAACCTGCTCGACGATTCAACATTATGACGGAAAATTCTCGCCAGATAAAGATTGGAATCATGAGTGCGAGCCTCATTTAGCAGAGACATTTCTTCTAGAAAATGAATTGCAAGCTTTTGATCTTCCTTAGTTCTATTCACATCTTTATAGATGCTGGTAACAAAATTCCATTTAGACGGAATATCACCTAGCTCCGCAGCTTTAAGCAGCATTTTCTTAGCTTCAGGTGCATTAGGCATACAACCTACACCATCCTTTAGCATGCTATATGCCATACAAGCGGCAGACATATGCCCCATATTTGCTGCTTTCAAAAAGTACTTGAGCGAGTACCCGTGATCGGTATCGTCATGCAAGGGCTTCGGCTGTACGGCAGATGTTCCTATGCTTGCCTTGGGCACACCTTTCCTGACTGGTATTGGGATGATTGGGTTGAACGGTTTCGGCACTAAATGTAATCTATATAACTGGGCAAGCCTGTAAGCGCCTTCTGCCGTAGCATTGTTCTGCAACAGATATGTGGCGGTGGGCGATACGATAGGAAATATAGAATCATGTAATTGATATGCTTGCGTATAGCCCAGGCAGGCACATACGTGAGCAATTCTATAATGTGCATCCTGATTACCCGTATTTGCAGCAATGCTATATAATCTCAGACATTCCTCAATGCTGCTGCCCTCGAACTTGCGACGTTCTATGAGTTCTGCCGCTCTAAAGGCAGCCACATCACTTCCCAACTCTTGTTGCGCATACTTCAAATAATCTAAAGCCCTACTATTGCAGTGTGCCACGTATAACTCAGGAGTAGTGTGTTCAGCTAGTCTTGGAATAATTTTTTTATCTGCTAGGTTAGCGATAGCGAGGCAAGCATTCGCACGCTGTTCGTTTGTATAGTGGGTACGTTTGGCTATCTGGCCTAAATTGTATACAAGCTTTTGCAGGGCGACTGGATTCGTTTCAGCCAGATTTGGTACGTTGCAGAAAAAATCAGCAATTTCAAACTGGCATACAATGAAATTATTGCGCTCAGCATTATAATAACGTTGCTCATCGCCGAATGCTTCCTTGATGGTTTGGTGAAACCCAATTTTACTGTGTGATTCAAAGGACTCAGCCATTTTTATTACTCGATAAAAGGCCTCTGCCATTTCTTGTTGACCGTAAAAAGGGTGCTTAAATGCATCAATCCTTGCTCCCGCAAAATTAAAATCGTTAAAGCTAACAGATTCAAAAAAGTCGACAGGATCAGTCTCGACCAAAGGTTCATCACCTACTTGGAGCATGTGAGACGCGCGACTTCTCGACGCGTTACCTAGAAAGGTCTGACCTTTAATCGAATATAGATCAGTGATGTTATCCAACAGAACAGTCGAGGAACCCCTGAGAAGATGGGTGAATTTACTTGGCTCAGTCTTCGACGCTTTAGCTGCAGTTTGCTGAGTTAAGGAATTTGGCTGACTTGACCCCGCCAGGTCTTCCGCGGCTTCCAAATCTTCGAGCTTACGCTTCTGATCATCCTGAGCAACCCATGACGGCTTACTGAGATCTTCCATTGCATTCCATTCTGCGTGCATTCGCCTGACAGCTTCATACGAACTGGCCCACGAGGGAACACAACAAGCGCTGCTAAAAGACATGGCAACGGCACTAACGGTAATAAATAATTTCTTCATGTTACAAGCTTTCCTTAACAAATCAATAGGCATCTCAACAGGAGATACTTTCTACTATATGCATGAGACCAATCCGCAATGGTCTTAATACTGGGCAATATAGAGCAAGATCTAGAATTGTCAATAAATATATAAAGAAATTAAATTGCTCTTATGCAAAACGAATATTCCCGGCAGATGTCATCCTGAGCGGACGACCGCGAAGCGGGCGGTAGGGAAGGATCCAGTTAGACATGCGTCGCGAAGCGACCCTGCTTATAAGTATATCAAACAAGTAAGTGAATCAACCAGCCGTCTTGATGATGACAAACAAGATGATTGGGACAATGTAAAGCAGAGTCGCTGCGCGACGTATTTTGCGCTGGACCCCTGGCGCATCCAGGGGAGACAAGCGGGGGCTTTGTGCGCTTCTAATTTTCATGCGTAGGCCCTGAAACATCCCCTCTTGCTTCCCTTAACCCCTTAAGCTAAGCTATTTATAATCAATCCCTTAAACTGGAGGGCCGATGCGTCGTTCGTATAGATACCTGGCTTCTATGCTATTCATCCTATCGATACCCACCATGAGCTACGCCAGCAGTAGTTCCGATGATGAAAAGGCTCAAAAGTCTGTTCCTGCCGTGCCTGACAACTTCAAAAAGTTCACGAACTTTGACGACTTGAACCCCTTTCCCTTCACATCGTCGGATGTGTTGCTCATCGATCCTCGTAATACGGTTATTAATAGGGGAGGGGAGCGCGGCAGCCTCGCCTTCGAGATTTTCTTTCAAAACGCCAATGCTATGGGGATTCCCTACTTTTTTATTCGTCATGGTTCTGGAGCCTCCGGGCAAGATCTCCACATCTATCTCGGATCCGAAAGAAATACCACGCTCAAGCCGTCCGCACTTCTCGATAATCACCCCGTGCTAAAAGCGAGAAATGGTGTGATGTTAAACTTGAAATGTGGCCAAATTCCACAAGACTTTAAGTTAGTGTTTGAAGCCGTTCGGACAATCCGTCCAGACATCTCGCGCTTGGTTTATTTCACGCAAGACTATGATTATCTGAATTTTCTTCAAAAGAGTACGGATATGTTCCCTTTCGTTGCGTATTTTAAGCTAATGCCTTCCGAAATCGACTGTTTTCACGCCGCAAGGTACGCGCTTATCGGCGAAGAGGCGGCCCAGTGGGCACTTTACGAAGGCTCTTCTCAGCTCACAGAGCGCTTTCTGCGCGACCCAGAAAGTTTGATGCGACCTTTATATAAACCTTTCGAAAATGGTCAAGCTCTTGATGTTTTTAAAATCCTACACGAGCGAGGAAAAGATAAACTGTTTGTTCGGCTGTGTAATCATATAGATGAATCCCATCATGTCATACTTCGCCTGGCGAATTTTATCGTGAAGGGGGAATTCCCCCATGCTAAAGCCTATAGCTGGTTATATGTAAATGTACTTAAGGAGCTTGCTAAGTTTTATAATGCGCGAGTCTGGCCGGATCTCTACAAAGTAACGGTAGAGTTTCTGGCCCCCTATCCAACGTTGTCTGAAAAAGACCGCCTGCATTGGGTTAGGAAACTATTTGGGTTTGGTCCCGACTTTTTAAGGGATGCTTCGCAAATGAGCCGAGATGACGTACTCATAGCATGTATGGAACGGATTCGCCAGGATATCGTTACAGAAGAAAATAGAGATATGGTGGTTGACTTGTGTTTCCTTTGTCTAGACATCATAAAACTCAATGAGGTTGATGTTTTGTTGTTCGCCGAAGCCCTTAAAGACAAACCTAAGGATTACAGAAAAGTTGCTGTGTGGTTGGTGGAATATTCCTCTTTTGAGCGATGCCTCCCCTATCTCTATGAAGAGTTTAAATATAACGCCCGCAGCCAGGATGGGTCCAGCAATCCGCACGCCTTTGATGGACTCGTTTTGCCTATCTTGGAGCTGATTCAGGACCATAGCCTAAGACTTGAGCGAGCCGAAATCTTCGCGTATATGGAGCAATCGGAGGCGACCCTCGATGCGCTGAAAAAACGCTTAAAGAAGATGCTGAAAGTTGAACCTTCTGAAACAGAGTTATCTCGCTATTCTACGGTGTGTGGCATAAGGCCGAACATTATGACTTATGCTCTTGAGGAAGCGCTCGAATTCACTCAGAGAATGGCCAGCAATACAGCCTTCGAAAGCTACGAGTTGGTGGATATGGCTGTCAGTCGCCTCAAATCGTGTCGAAAGTGTATGTCGCAGGTTGATGTTGACACCCAATTCCAGGTCTTGGATGAATGTTATCAGCTCCACCCTTGGTCTAGGATTACGAGCGTTTTTTATACAATCGCAAAGATTCCTATGGTGCACTTACGGGTACTGTGGAAGATGTTTCAGAACATAGATCACACGGACAGGGGGGAAACGCACATCAATGATCTCGTGCATTTCTTTTGCGATTTCTCTGGGACGACCGAGGAACAAATACAGGCTATATATGATGAATTTGAAAGCCACATGAAGGCACTAGAGCCGCGCTCCGAGGGGAAATTTTACGCCAATGATGCGATTTCGCCAAGATATTGGGGCTTTTGGAACGTCATGAGGGCGTATATGAATCGGCTGAAGGACAAGAAGTAGATAAGCTATTTCAATTGTATATACCCAATCAGACTGAAGATGTCGACACAGTGTGCACGAGTCTAAAAGGAGACGGCGATCTTCACCTCTCCCCTTGTGGGAGAGGTCGGCCGCAGGCCGGGTGAGGGGTATAAATATTGCTTGTCAGTACCCCTCACCCCTACGCTTCGCTCCGGACCTCTCCCACAAGGGGAGAGGTGAAATGGGGCTTTGAAATGGTCTCTTTTTGTATGATTGATATCAACGAAACCCTTAGGCAAAGGAGCTCCTGTTGTTCGTATGTCAACCTATAAAGCAATAAAGCAGATTCAACAGCAAAATCAGCAGCGGTATACTGAACAGCTTTGTTTCCCAGGGCAGCTGATTATGCAAGGTTGTGTTTACCAAACTAAAGGAAAAAGTTTCATATATTTTCCCCAGCTCAGGGCAATAGCCGTTCGTGTATTTGGTGTCCGTTAAACAACAGCCCGGGCTCTTTGCGAATTGTTCCATATATTCCAAGTAAGACAAGCTCTGGGTTACATTGGTTAACAATCTACAATCCTTAAAATAAGAAAAAACATCTGCCGTGTAAAGACAATACAGCCCATAGAAAATGGCTGCTGATACCCCATAACGTAAAAGAACGTCACTCTGGAAAGCTACGTTTAGTTTATCCGAAAAATTCGTTGTATCCTGAGCTTCTTCTGACGTAAATCCTTGCAGCTTATCCTTTAGCTGACTGCCTCCCAAGATGTAGTATGTGGGAGAATATTTATAGGCAGACATAACGTCTAATAATTGTTGAGTTTTTGCGTGTTCATAACTATTTAAATTTCTGCCAAGCCTACCCAGCAGCTTAGCCACTCTTCTCGCATGATAAATTAGGCGATGTGTGGACGGGGTGTAATGAAAAGCATCGTTTGAATAAACCATATGCAGGAAATCATCCAGATCTTGGAAAATCATATCCTTACTTGCATCCGGTCGAAAATCTATTTCCGGCACAATTCCTTGTCCTCGTCCAAACACGACCCGTCGCGTTGCCGCGTTTAAGGGATAGGTCAAAACTGAACAGACAGTGCCTGCGGATATCATAATCTCTAACAAGGTGAGGCCTGTGCCAACCGTTTTGGGTTGTAATAATGGATCCTCAAGGATACCTCGTGGTCTACTGAAACTAGGTATGTGATATTTGATTGTGGCGTTCGTTATAATATTAACGAGACACTCCATGACTACCGCATGATCAGGAAATTGACTTGTTTGATGAGTCGTATAGATCCCTAACCCAAATAGGCCTGCAGCTAACGCACCTGTCGCAATATATGTCAAAGAAGGATGTCTGCGGTAGCCCGTATGAAGAGACCATAACCATTGAATAAATGTCGCGCGAGGAATTTCAATGCCCACACGTAAAGCTGCATGGGTCAAATCTTGTTTCAGCGCGCTAGTAATTAGACCTGAATTAGGATGCCTTATGTAAGCCTCATGAAGATATGACCTAATAACAAGCCTATATGACTCATAACGGTCCCATTTCTTACTTAAGTTAAGATCAGGATCCGCAAATTGCATATGACCAATGAGGCGTCTTAAATGGGTTTGCAACCCGTCTGATACGGCTATTTTTTCCAAAGAGTCATGGAATACAGCATATAAGAAAGCATGTAAGAGCGCAGAGGGATATGCGGTGACAGGATAAACACGCTGTACATTTCGTAGAAGGGTCTTGTCGGTTCTGGCAAGGCTTCGTTGATCCCTCAAGTGAAGATGATGGCATATACAATGAACTAAGTCTCGATTATGAAACACCTCATGTGCTTTATTATTCACGTTATTTTGATCAAGCTGGCCTGTGTCATCCACTGGCAGCAAGTCGTTGGGAGCAAATTCCATGACAAAATCTAGCTGAACGCGCGTCGTATCACAGCCAGAATCTGCCACATAAGTATCCATTTCCGTGTCGCTAGACTGTTCTGCCCATGCTTGCCTTAATGGCATTGTCTCCGCGGCTGGCGCTGGAAATGATGCAGAGCAATGGCTAGCAAGAGCTAAAGCTATTGCAGAGTATATTGACAATGCACGATTCAACATGACAACTTAGTCCTATTATATTTATTCAAAACAAGTATAGGAATATAACTAACTTCAAGTTTTGTCTATCAATTTTCTGATATCTAGGGAAATGTTAAATGGCAAAATCTTTGGCCCTTAGTCTTAATCGGAAAAAGCTTAAATATGACCTGAGACCATTTCAAAATCCCATTTCACCTCTCCCCTTGTGGGAGAGGTCCGAAGCGAAGCGTAGGGGTGAGGGGTACTAACAAGCAAGCAATATTTATACCCCTCACCCGGCCTTCGGCCGACCTCTCCCACAAGGGGAGTGGTGATTCTAAGCCGCCGAATGGGGTGTTTTGAAATGGTCTCTAACTAAAGGTGAGCGATCATGATTAATCTAGTGATTTTTTCCCAATACGGTCTTCCTTGATGTTCTCAAAACGAGTAAGGAACATGAACACTAATGCTACAGAAGTAATCCCTGAAGACATTATATAGGTTGCTGCGTACCCAAAGACGTCAGCTGCTCGCCCAAGGGCTGGTTGTGCAATGACCCCTCCGCTTGACGACATCAAGCTATTAAATGAAAGCACAGTTGCACGTTGTCCAGACGGAATAAGGGTATTAATCAAAGCTAGGTAGATGGGGTAATTTAAGGCAAACGCAATTGCCCAGATAGCGCCGAAGACGAGTGCAAGATAAAAATTCGCAAAATAACCCAAGCAAAGGAGTGCTAAACTGCTTAAAGCGATTGAGATTAGCAAAATCGTTGTACGTCTGCCAAATAGCCCCTGTACTCGTGGCACGATTAATCCGCCAATTATTTGTGCGCCTGCAATACCGGCGGCTGCAATGCCAGCAATTGAATAGGCGTTTGGGTTTCCGTAGAGTTCTAACAAATAAGGTTGTAGTGCATAAAAAGCGTAAATAGCAGCTCCGCCCGTGAAGGGGGCACTGAGCATCAACCAGCGAACCGGTGGGTTTTTAAAGCTATAGTAGACAGACTGTTTAAATAACTTGTTTGAAGCTTGTAATATATCCTTAGGTTTTGCCGGGATAAATCCGATATCTTTCATAAAGAGGTAAGCAATAACAAAAGTGACGATCAAAAATATGCCGCGCAATAGATAGGGGACACCCAAATTGGTATATTGTGCTATGACGCCGCCACCAACAGATCCTAATAGCATGGCCGCACCGTTTGTAATTTGACCTTTTGCGAACACGCTCTCCATGCCCCCATCGTATTTTGCATACGACAAAGCATCGACAAGCCATGCTTCCGTGGCTCCAGAAAAAAATGTAAATCCTAAGCCAATTAGGATTGATACGACACCCCACATCCAAAAAGGTACCTTGATGTACCAGAAGAATACATACATTAATGTGGAGAGCATTAAAGTGACGGCTCCCAGTAGGTAGGAAAGTCGCCTTCCCCAGGAATCAGCAATAATACCCGTGGGAATCTCGAAAAGTACTTGGCCAGCCGTAAAAAAGGCATTGGCCGTAAAAGCTTGAAAGTTAGTCAGTCCTGCATCAAGAAGAAATAAGGTATTAATTCCCCATATAAGGGATGCGGAAAGAGTGGACATAAATGTTAATGCTAAATAAGTGCGCTGAATCGTCTTGGCTTGCGCGTTCATACGTTATACCTCTTCATCTTTGCTTCTCTTATACCGCATTTTAGATAAAAGCCGATTAAATTTTATCTAAGATGGGTTAAAAGATATCATAGACAAGCCCTACATCAAGGCCCTTAAAAGTACACATCCTTATGAAATCACAGAAAAATAATGTTAAATGTTTTATCCTCAACCCTTGACATCCACCCCCTCATACCCTACGTTACCCTCAATTACCAGGGGTGCCGCTAGCGGCTGAGAAATACCCTTTAAACCTGATTTGGTTTGTACCAACGTAGGGAGAGTGATTTGCACGTCTGCTGCATATTTATGAAGCTTACAGCACATCCTGGTATACCAACTTAACGAGGTCAGGATGCCGCGAAAAATTACGAAAAGAGATCTATCCATCCTCATCGGAAATGCGCTAGAGCATTTCGATACGTCGTTATATGGTTTTCTCGCCCCCATTTTAGCGCCCATATTTTTCCCCAAATATGACCCTGTGGTACAGCTCATTATGGCGTACAGCATTATGTCCACTTCACTGATCACGAGGCCCTTGGGCTCGTTTATTTTTGGGGTTATTGCCCGCAATTATGGGCCTACTTTGGGTCTATCTTATTCGTTGATAGGTGTTGCCATTACCACTGTGGCTATAGGCCTGTTGCCTGGTTATGATGCTGTCGGATGGCTTTCGCCTTTATGTCTAATCCTTGTTAGAATGACCAGAGGCATTTTTGCTGCCGGTGAATCCACCATTGCCAAACTGTATATACTTCAAGGCAAACAGCATAGCGAGGCCTTGAAAACCTCCTACTGGTACCAAAGTTCATCCATGTTTGGGATCATCCTTGCATCTGCTGTGTCCACCGCATCTATTATCTTCCAGGAGAATATCATCTCCTGGCGCGTCTGTTTTTGGTTAGGTGGTTTAGTTGGTTTCATAGGCTACTTCTTACGGCGGTATTCCAAGTCCGTGGAAGAAACAGAAGGCATGCGCCAGTTTGCATCCTATCGCATGTCCAGCTTGAAGACCCTTTGGGTCCACCGAGCCAATGTATCGCGTGTAGCCATCTGCACAGCGTTTTCTCATCTGACGTACGCAGTCCCTTTCGTGTTCATGAATAGCTTTGTGCCCTTAGTCACCTCAATCTCCTTGGAAACCATGATGGCATTGAATACTATATTGCTGGTTTTCGACATGATCATGATCCCCATTATTGGCCGGTTTACTTCCCAGTTTGATATTCGCATGGTCATGGTTTTCTCGAGCACAATTTTAGCTTTTACAGTATTTCCCCTCTTATCCAATCTTCACGATGCCTCGCTAGGATACGTTACTTTCGTCCGGTTCTGGATCGTCTTCTGGGGGGTTGTGTTTTTATGCCCTTTAAACTTGTGGTTCAAAAAACTAATCAACTCCCCCGAAGAGTATCTTTTAATCGGCATGGGCAATGCCCTAGGCGCCGCCACTTTCGGCCGCATGAGCAACGCCATATGCATAGGCCTTTGGTATGCGACGGGATCTATAGCCTCGTCGGCAATTTACCTTACTGTCATCATGCTGACGACCGCCTATGCCATCTGGTCGGCAGCACAAAAGGACGAATTTGCTTTTGTATAGCTAAAAATAAAACCAATCCTTAGGCCTCAATAGCTATAGAGCCTTTTCTGTTCCACTTCATCCATAAGTGCATTGGCACCCCACAAGCCAAAATAATCATCGATAGTGCTCCCATTTTAAGGCTTGCTGCCCAAAGAGCCCAAACAGTGAAAGCCAATGCACCAACGCCTAAGGCCAATTTGCTTGTTGTGAGACCTTTATTTTCAAGCAATAATTTGAAATATGCCAAGACAGATACCGCATAGATCACTAGAATCAATGTGACAGCAACATTGATAATGAAATCAAATTGTTCCAATAAGCTGCTTTCCAAAGACATGAACAGCAAAGGCACTGTACATAAGGATGACAGTATCACACCCCAATAGGGGGTTCCATGACGTGTCGTGTTTTGGAAGAAAGCCGGAAACAAACCATCTTGAGCCGCGCCATAAGGGATGCGCCCCACAATAAGTGTCCAACCATTAAGTGTACCCAAGCAAGAAATGATTGCCGCAATAGCCACTGGCACGCCCCAGCTGCCGCCAAATATGATCTGAGCTGCATCTGCATAAGGGGCTTTGGATACCAGCAGTTCCGTCGGCGGCACGATTCCCATTACAGCAATGGTTCCCAAGATATATACAGCTGCAGCAATGCTTGTGCCCAATACTATTGCCTTCGGAACTGTGCGAGCTGCATTGAAAACCTGGCCCGCGGGAACGGTTCCGGTTTCTAGGCCCACAAACGCCCATAAAGTCAGAAAGGCCACTGAATTGAGTGCCTCTCCAAACGGCTTTCCTGAGGAGTTAATGGACCCAAAGTTCTCTAAATCAATATAGAATAGGCCTAACAAGGGTAGAACAAGCAGAGGAACGATCTTAACCATCGTTATAAACAGCTCTGCTCGTCCGGTGACTTTGATGCCTAGCAAATTGAATGCTGTAATACTGCCCATGATGAATAACTCCAGGGCAAAGTTCATCGATGGGTCCAATCCGCCACATAGCATGGATATATAGCCAACGGCGCCTATAGCCAGAGCTGGATTGCTGATCCAAGATAGCACCCAGTATCCCCAGCAAACATAGTATCCGACCGTATCACCAAAAGCTTCACGTGCATAAAGATAAGGCCCTCCCGTTTTAGGCACACGGGAGCTGAGTTGAGCGAAAATCAAGGATAACAAGATTGCGCCTATGGATGTGATCATCCATCCAAAGAGACTTACCGTGCCAAAGGCAGCCAAAGTCGTGGGTAGTAGGTAAACGCCTGAACCAACTAAATTTCCAGTAACAAGCGAGGTTAACGGCCATAGGCCAATTTTATCAGGTGACTGATGGGTAGACATAATTCTTCTCCTCCCATAAAAGGGCATAAAATAATCCAATATAGATTGCAGGTAAAATGATGGAAACAGATATGCAAGCGCTTAGCTGCGCTTTCGGAGGCTCTTGAGAAGGGTTATGTTACGTGTGTAATTATCCATAGTGCGTTTATTATGAGGAATAACATTGATAAGTCAAGATTATTCTTCATAATTAATATCCGTTGTCGCAGTGCCTATACCTAGTTTTCATTGAGAACAAAATAAAAATTCTCTAACTTAATCAATAACCAACGAAGCTATCTTAAATATTGTATTTCCTAGTGCCTCCATAAGTATTATCATCCATATAAATATAAAAAAATGAGGTATTCTGCCATGGAACAAGCAACAACACATAAGCACATGACTAAACGCGAGACAGTGAGGGTAATTTTAGCATCTTCAGTAGGCACAGTATTTGAGTGGTATGACTTTTATCTTTACGCCACCCTAGCTCCGTTCTTTGCCGTATTGTTCTTCCCAAAGGGCAACTACACCGCGGCCTTGCTGGCTAGTTTTGCTACCTATGCAGCGGGATTCTTGGTCAGGCCTTTTGGCGCGCTTGTATTCGGCTCCTTGGGGGATCTGATTGGTAGGAAGTATACCTTTTTGATGACCATTTTCTTCATGGGTTTATCCACCACGGCCGTGGGCCTTTTGCCGACCTATGAAGCCATAGGCATGGGTGCGCCCATTATCTTGGTGACTTTACGTCTTATCCAGGGCTTGGCTCTTGGGGGTGAGTATGGTGGGGCTGCCACTTATGTGGCGGAGCATGCGCCCATTGGTAAACGTGGTCTCCACACCAGTTGGATTCAAACCACAGCATCGGCTGGATTTATTATGTCTATGCTTGTAATCCTGCTCTGCCGGACACAAATGGAGGCCAAAGATTTTGCTGAATGGGGATGGCGCATTCCGTTCTTGCTATCAATTATACTGTTTGCCTTTTCCCTTTATATCCGTCTCCGGTTGCAAGAATCACCTCTATTCCTGAAAATTAAAGAAGCAGGTACAACCTCGAAAAACCCAATTGCTGAAGCTTTTGGACGTTGGTCGAACCTGCGTGTTGTTTTGCTGGCGCTCTTTGGGGCCACCGCTGGGCAGGGTGTGGTTTGGTATACGGGCCAATTTTATGTCCTTTTCTTCCTCACGATCACGCTCAAAATGGATTATCAAATTGCCTATTACTTCTTGATCGCATCCGTTGGGCTCGGTTCGTTTTTGTTCCTGTTTTTTGGTTGGCTGTCCGACAAGATTGGGCGTAAACCTATCATTATGACGGGCTTTTTACTGGCAGCCCTTACTTATATGCCGCTGTTCGGCGCTTTGACCCACTACGTCAATCCCAAGCTAGAAGCCTTTGTTCAGAACAATCCGGTTACATTAGAGGCTAACTATTGCGGCTTCCATGCCTTTCCTACGCCAGGTACAGTTCTTAGTGATTGCGACAAAACGAAGGACTTCCTAACCAAACAAGGTATATCATTTAACTTCAATCCAATTGTAAATACGGATAAGGAGTTCGTGAAACTCAGTGTTGGTGATGCTCATCTGGAAGGCTGGAACGAGGATAGCCTCAAACAGATTCTGAAGGATAAAGGCTATCCTGAAAAAGCGGATCCTAAGGATACCAACGTCCTGATGACGTTTCTCATACTATTTGTGTTGATGAGCTACGTGACAATGGTCTACGGGCCCATTGCAGCCTATCTGGTGGAGATTTTCCCAACTAGAATACGCTACACAGCTATGTCGCTGCCTTATCACATTGGCAACGGCTGGTTTGGTGGTCTTCTGCCCCTTTTGGCCACCGGTATTGCAGCTTACACTGGTAACATCTACTATGGGTTATTCTATCCCATAACCGTCGCCATAGTGGGCTTCATCATCGGTATGGTGTTCCTAAAAGAATCAAGGCACCGTTCCCTGACAGATGAAGAGACATTCCATCGTTAAATATAGACCAAGCTTTACATATTAGAAATCAATGAAAGGGGGGGTGGGGTTTGATAAAATCAGACCCCATTTTCCCCTCCCGCTTTTACCTTAAGTTGGTATGAGCAAATTCAAGTGCCATCAAATACTCATCGTAAAATACGTTACCTATCTTGAGAGAGTGGGGCTCAGTTCCATAAATTATGAACCCATGCTTTTGATAAAGCCGTAGGGCCGTTGGGTTGCTTGTGACGCATGTTACATGCAGCTGTATCACTCGGGATTTGGCATGGTTTATTACTGTTTCAATTAATCGATTTGCAATGCCTTTTCCTCTGTGTGTAGGCCGCACATACAGGCTATAAAGAACGCCTCTGTGCTGCATTTTGATCTGTTGTAGTGTAAAATATCCTGCACATCCCACAAGTTCAGAACCAATAAAGGCGCCGAAAATGGTATTTCTACTCAGATAGGATTTAACATCGTCGTCTGATTGGTCTGCCTCTTCATCGTAGGATGAGCCGAATGCTTCGGGTGCATTTTTGAGGGCTTCCAAACGTATGGTTTTCCAGGTTTGCCAATCATCCTTTGTTAACAGTCTTATGCTTGTTTCATTCATTTAATAACCCCTTCAGTTTCGGTATTCGTCCATACCATCCATAAGGTTTGCCCCGCCTCTTGTAGGACGCGAAATCCTGCTTTCTCGTAGGCACGGATGGCTGATCGGTTGTTCTTATCGGGATCGACAAAGCAGGCCTCGTGAGAAGGGGCGACATGCTGGGAGAGAAACTCTTTCAAAATAGCTGTCCCATAGCCCTTGCCTACAAACGCCTCATCGCCTATGAAGATATCGAGGCCGCAGCTCCGGTCGGGAAGCTCACCTTCTGGAATGCCATTGTCACCTGGATAATTATGGATGTCGTACAGTTGGACATACGCTACCGGCTGATGGTCAACCTCCACAATGAAGGCACGCAAAGGCTTTTTGATGCCGTCCTCCAAATAATATCCATCAGCATGGGTACCGTATTTTTCCTGAAGTAGCTCAGGCGTCCAATCAATATCAGGGTCCCACCAGACCTTCACATGTGGCTTTTCAAGCCACTTAAATAGGAGTGGCAGATGGTCTTTTTGAAAGGGTTTAAAAGTTATGTTCATTTGATTATCCGTACATTTCCATTGTTCTAGCACAAGAACTGAAGTTATGGTAGTAAGTTGGTAAACACTGGAGACTATAGAATGACGAAAATTATGGTGGTTGATACGCTTCCTCCTGAGGTTGAGGAAAAGATGACCAAGGACCTCATCGAATATGAAAGCAGCCATGGTATCGATGTTAACTACAAACGTTTTGCCTTGGTTTTAAGCGATGACAATGATGAGGTAATTGGGGTGCTGAATGCATACACCGCCTTTGCAGAGGTCTATATCGATGACATGTGGGTCTGCAGTATTCATAGGGGCAAAGGATATGGCAGAAAGCTCATCAGTGAGCTGGAGGATCTTTTTAAGGGTAGGGGGTTCAATAACATAAATCTGTTCACGAACACATTCAATGCGCCCGACTTTTATAAAAAATGCGGCTTTCAGTTGGAGTTTACACGAAAGAATCTTAAAAACCCGAAACTGACCAAGTACTTCTTTGTGAAATTCTTCGATGATGAAATTCAAACACAAGGGGTATTATAAAGGATGACTAGGAGGGTCCGTTTTGAAAGGGGGCCCTTGAGCTGGATATGGGGTTGAGCAAATCTGTCAAGCAAAACAGCTCCTTACTCATAGATTATTTCCATGCAGCCAAGTAATGGCTCCATTTATCTGTATGTCCATGAATAGATGTAAATAAATATGTACATACAAAACTATATTCGATGTGAGTATGCTTCATCTATTCTTTCATTTATAGATTCAATATTATCTCTACTCTTTCTACCTTTCCTTTCGTCTGTCTTAACAAGTCCCGGCGGGGATCTCCAGTTTTACCTATCGATCCCACACCGGGGTTTGTTGGGCATTTTTTTCACTAAGCAGGTTGCGTCTAAGCGCTTCGCCGAGCTTTACATAAACCAGCTGGAACCTACCCCTTGCGGGGTAGATATTCTAACTTCACCACATCGCTACTTATCCCACATATGCCTGGACGATGTGGGCCTCCAGGCTGCGGGTATCCGTATTTCCGGTACCGAGGGTTAGGAGTATACTCTCCTGCCACTGATCTTAATATAGGAGGTTCATGACTATATGTCAAGATAAAAGACTGCAAAAAAGCAAAAATAATTACTATATCCTCTGTTCTGCATAAATATTGTCCAAACTTAGTGTGCAAGCGGCTTTCAGGGTGGGTGGTCTATTTTGTAAATGGGAAAATGTGGCAATTAATTGGAATTTTTCTATAGGAAAATGAAAAAAATTATGAGATGTCTGAAAAAATGGCTCCTATGCAAATTGGTTGGGTGAGCATTCTGCCAGGGGAAGGTAAGTGAGAATAATTCGCAAAACGTATGTTCCCTGCTCCCGTCATTCTGAACGGACGACCGCGCAGCGGGCGGTAGTGAAGAATCCAGTTAGATATGCGTCGCGCAGCGACTCTGCTGTAGATGGCCCCAATCATGTTGTTTGTCATCATCTAGGCGGCTGTTTGTTTCGCTTACTTGTTTGATATATTTATAAGCAGAGTCGCTTCGCGACACATGTCTGACTGGATCCTTCGCTACCGCCCGCTGCGCGGTCGTCCGTTCAGGATGACGGCTTCGGGGGTAGAAGGTTACAATTAACCCACCGGTTTTGCATAGGAGCCCAAAATATAGCGTCGCGTCGCGACGCGTAGTGTGATGGGGCTCTGCCCCTGGCCCCGGGATATTTGAGAGAAACCCAGAGATTGCTAGCTTCCAGTTGAGTAGAGCTGTCGGAAGGCCCGTTGCGTTACGCTCCGGGCCTTCCTCGACCGTTAGGAATTGAAGACCTCATCAACCTGCCTGAGTTTCTCTATCGTTATATTCTAGCTGAATACAGACTCATTCTGCGTCATCACCTTCCGTAGCTTTTTCATCGGCAATTTCCTGGTCCAGTTCAGTTATGACGTCTGCAATCGCTGAGAGGTCCGTACCTTCTGCCCCTGAAGGGTTTTCCTTTGCAGCTTCCTGAATTTGGGTGTAGTACTCTTTGGCTAAGTTGAGTGATTCTTGATACAAGGAAGAAGCTTCGGATTCCTCTTTCAGTAGGGGCTCTAATTCATCATCAGTCGCGCCTGCATCAGTAGCTTCAACGAGCTTATCCTGAGATGCTTCTAATTCTTGCCGAGCTTCATCAACTACATCAAGAGGAGAAATCTCATCACCGGTGTCTTCTTCATCCGCTGTGAATTTAATTGAGGCTTCTGCGCTACTTACCTTTTTAGGTGTATCTTTAGCCACAAGTGGCTTGCGCAATTTACCACCAACTAATTGAATTTTTTCTTGTTGCAAGCGCCTCATTTCTTCTCGCAATAGCTTTTGGAGGTGTTTGATTTTAGCTTTTCTTTTCAGAATTTGTAGTTTTTTAGCATAGTTGGGATCGCTTTTAGCTTTTGCTATTTCTTCTCTTCTTTTCTTTTTTATTCTCTCAATACGCTTGCGTGCCGCGATTTGTTTTGCTGTAAGTGGCTTTACGGCAGCCGGCTTAGCAGCAGTTGAACTATCGCTTGCGGCCGGCGTCGTGGCCTTTGTAGCCTCATCATTTGGAGCTGCTACTTCTGCTTCTTTTTGCCCCGAAGCAGCTGCCTGTTCATTCTCCTCAGCAAAAGAGGGCACCACAAAGCCATGAGCTAAAAAGATCACTGCGAGAGCTTTCATCCAAACAAATTTCTTTTCCATTTCTTTGTCCTTTATGTTTCTTCGTGTTGCGTCTTGATTGTTGCCATTATTCTTGCCTGTTACTCTAACCACCTGTGTTATTTTTCTCCGCTTCAAGCTCCTTTTCGGCCTGAGCTTGTTCTTTTGCTTGTTGTGCTGCATAGTCGGCCTCATTTCCCGCTCTTTCAGCTTGCACTTTCTCAACGGTTTTCGTCGTACTATGAACGGCCAAGAAGCCTTCAGTAGCCGAATTCATGGCAGCATCCGCTGCTTGCTTCAAACTCAGCTCCGTCTGTCTTTGTTTCAGGTAATCAGCTTCAAGCTGATCCGCCATTTTTTTCGCGCACGTCCGCAACCACTTGGCTTGTTCCTTTTCTACCCCCGTTTTATCCGCACATAAATACTTACATGCGTCGGAGTCAGGACGGCCTGCTTCTTGTTCGTGAATACAAGTTGCCTCCTGCACAAAACTGTTGAGTTTGATCGCGACCAGTGCTTCTTTTTCTCTTGTAGCTGATTCGCCACCTCTACTCTTTCCATCATATTGACAGACTTTCTGTATATCGGCGGCACCTTTATTCTTTTTAAAACACTCGCTCAAAGGGTCCAGTGCGCTACATCTACGGTCACACCATTTATAGGACGCGGCCTCTGGCCATTCGGGCACAGCGCCACAGTATTCCCTACATATAAGGGCTGGGTCCGCAGAAGCCGGTATATTAAAATAAGCTTTGGGTTGTTCTTTAGGCTTTAGGCATTTTGGGTCGTCCGTTGGGGTGCATCCCGGGATCTGTTCATTACAATCGCTTATTGATTTAGCGACACATCCCTTTCTGCAATCCAGAAGGGAATTTCCTTCAAAAGCCGCTTCCATACCTAGCGCGCCCAGAACAGCAGCTCCGTATGCTTTCGACATGGCCTCAGGATCATCTCCAATTTCACAATTGTTGTAACATAGGAGGTTTCGCGTGCAAAAGATCATAGCTGGAATGCACATTCCCATTTTAACGCAGTTTTGGCTGGCTTGCTTGGTTGCATCAGCGACCTTTTGCACTTTATCCGTGGCGGTTTCTGCAGGAGCATCAGCTGCATGGAGGTTTTGTGCCGTGATGTTGGATAGCATGAGCACTAACAAAGCCCCCAGGATTCGTATGTAGCTATAAAGTTGCTTAGGCATTTTATTTATTCCTATTTATTTTTTATATGCTTCACAAAAACTAATCACTCAGCAAACTTAGCCAGGGTCGGTAACATCTCCCAGCTTGTCATCCCCGCGGAGGCGGGGATCCAGCTCAAAATGCGTCGCGCAGCGACTCTATACTTTATACTTTCTATAAAGAGCTGCTTCGCAGCACATTGTTAAGCTGGATCCCCGCCTTCGCGGGGATGACAAGCTGGAGGTTTGTGCAATCCTGTCCACCACTATGGTGAACTGCTTCTCCAAAAAATACTTACCTGCACCAGGTACAAGCTATACACCCTATTCACTTCAGGAAGCAGGTGCCGCCTGCTGGCTATTTTCAACCACGCCAGGCGGGGCAGCCGGGGCGGCCTCTGCTGGGGTTTCAGATGCTTTCTTTTCTGCTGCCTTTTCTGCGGCCTTCTGGGCTATTGCTTTATCAATATCGCTGCTTAAATCTGAAGCGGCACCCTGCGCACGTTTTCTTGCCTCCACGACTTCTCCATATTCTATGAGCGCTTTCGTTGAATAGTCGATAATACCATCTTGCTGCTTCTTCTTTTGATCTACCATTTTTTGATGACGTTCCTGCGCAGCTTGCCCGCAACTTCTCGACCAGGCAAATGCTGTGCAAAGATCGGCCCCACAGCCAGCGGCATCCTTCTTGGTTTGACAAAGGGCTTCTTGCGCAAACCCCCTCATCTTATTTCGGACATTGTCCCGGTTCTTTTCAAATTCGGAATTGGGATTGGCAATAATGCCCAATTCTTCGGGATCACAAACTTTTGCTCCCGTTTTAGGATCTTTTTGACCCGAAAACAATAAGGGATCCGTGGCATGGAGCCGATAGCATTCGGCCAAATTCGTATAATTGCGACCGCTTTCTTGATCAAAATTACGACAAGTGCTTTCGCAAGTGGGAAAGAGAATCTTATCCGGATCTGAAGGTACCGACCCCTTTGAGCCACAGTATTCCCTACAGTTTCTCGCTGGATCCGTTGATGGAGCGGTCACGGTAATGTCAATGGGTTGTTCTTTCTGGCAATCGGATACAAGATTGGATATACAATCCCCTCGACAGACCACCTGATAATCTCCCTCAAACTCCTTTAGGTGGCTCATGCCCAAAAAAGCGCCTAAATAACTGGCGACCTGCCGAGCTGTGCCGCCGCGGTCAAAACCAATGTCGCAGGCATTAAAGCAGGCTCTATTATAAGGGCATTGAACCAGGCCATCACAAAAACCGCCAGTTAAACACATCGCTGCAACATTCAGCTCGGTCTCATTGAAATCGCACTTGGCACGGTCTGACAGCAACAATAGGCAAAGCAAAAGGGCTTTGAATAAATAGTTATTTTTTATATGCACTTTTGCTTCCCCAGTTTTTAGCATTTTAAATGACCGTTATTTTTCACTCGCACGCTTATCGGCCTCATCCATTTCTTTATTGTCTTGCTTTAGAACATCCAAAAGCTGTCTTCCCTCGGGCGTTTCCTCCAGATCTGATACGACAACCTTGTCCAATTCGGCATCAAATTCTGCTTCCGTTATTCTCTCGGGCTGGTTGCTTTCGTCACCAATAAGCTCATCAAGCAACGCATCGTCATCAAAGTTCAAATCATCGGTTTCAGCCGTTAACTCATCATAAGTCTTTTTAGCCTCGTCAGTCTGGTCGTATAGCTTTTGGAGCTTATCCCAAGAACTATCAACAGCTTTGATGAGTGGCTCCATATCCTTCATGCTGAGACCAGCGGTTTTGGCTTTCAAAAGCTCCTTGAGCGCGGCATCAAAGGTATCGCTTTGCTTCTTAATTTGTTCGGCTACAACGCCTATCTTCTTTTCTGTTTTGGCCTGATTTAATGTAACCTCTTGGAATTTTTTCGCATCCATTTTAACTGGCTGCGATTTGTCAGCTGGTATTTTTTCATCCTCGGCCGTGAAGGTTGAAATGATGCCTTGCTCCGGTGAAAGGGCTGATGTTGTAGCTGCTGCCCCATTATTAACAGTGTTATTTACGGTATTCTTGGCGTCCTTGATTGCCTTACCTAAATCGTCCACTTTAGTTTTTAGGTCCTTACTTGCCTTCTCATCCTTCTTCCCGGCATCACTAAGCTTTGCTTTTGCAGCCTCTATTTTTTTGAGATCCTCACTTGAATCCGCCTTGCCCTTGGCTGCTGCTTCTAGTTCCATCTTTTTTGCCAGCAGTTCTTTTTCGGCATTTATCTTAGCTACTTCTGTTGCTCTTTTTGTTTCTTCTTCGGCCATAATCTTTTGAGCAGCGGCGTTAGACTCGGCGGCTTGTTTTGCGATGGCTTTGTCTGCTTCTGTCTGGACTTTTAACCTAGCCAAGATCGCCTTATTTTCCGCACTGGCCGTCGAAGATGCATCGGCAGCGGCTATGCGCGACATAAGCAAGTCTTTACCAAGACCCAAGACCAAAGGAACGGCACCAGATACCACCGATGCGATACCTCCCGCTGCGCTAACGACACTACTCACAGCGCTGCCAATTGCAGAAGCAGCACTGACCGCAGCATTAGCGATGGAAGTTCCAATGCTTGCCAGACCTGCTACAAATGTTTGAAACTCGAGATCATTGGGGCAGTTCCAAATTTGTTCTGGGCTAGCACCATGTCCCCACAAATCATGGGAGCCAGTTGAGCCGGGCACATAGATGTAATTACTCTTGTAGGCCACTTTGCTCGCATAGATGCTATCATTGGCTGCATTTGCGCATTCGCTAAAGGACAGCAACGCGATACTGAGCACAATTATAACTGGCTTCTTAGACTTGATGTTCATTTTTAAAATTCCCCTTTTATCGCAGTGCCCCGCGAACTAGAACTTTCGTTTCACACTCTTTGGTTAATATTATTTACTGAATGGATTGAAGAATGGTTAATTAATTAAAGGAACTGCATCATTCCGAGCAAAAAATGCTACTCCCTAAGATTGAGCAGGTATTTCATTTTATTCAGTAGCCGGAGCTGCAGCTGCAGCAGGTGCGTTTTCGGGGGCAGGGGTGGCCGCTGGTGCGCTTTCAGCTGCAACCTGATCCTCTGCCGCCTTTGCAGCCGCCATCTCAGCTTTATTGATCTCAAGGTTACCTTGTATATAGAAAGTGGCCGCTTGGTCAAATCTGGCTTTTGAGGCATCTGCCTTCTCTTGAGCTTTTCCCAAAGCCGCCTCAGCTTCGGCAAATCGATCAGCCGCTAGTTGAGCTTGCTCTTGTACTTTAATGTAGTCTTTCTTAGCCTCACCGATTTGATCTAACAAAGCGCCCTTAGCCTTTTTTCTCTGAGCCTCGTCTAGAGTTGCTGCCAGATCTCGTTTTGCTTCTTTTTCATTGGACAATCTATCAGCCTCAGTGGATGCGCGATCACGTTCAAAGGTTTTGTCGACCAGTGCTTTTTTATCATCCAGTGCCTCCTTATAGGCGGCATCATAGGCGTCTCTTATCTTCTGCACTTGGATTGAATCTTTCGTTTCGACAATATGTCCACCTTTGATTTGATAGGTAATCATGTCAATGGTTTCGTTCGGATTCTTGTCTGTGAAGACAGCTTCATTAATGCCTCTGGCCGCGGCCAGCGCTTTAACGGTTTGCTCGCTAGATTGCGCGACTTCTTTATTGAGGCCGACAAGCGCCTTTGCTTCAGCTGCCGTTGCTTTGCCTTGTTCTTGAGCTTTTTTTTGTGCTTCGGTAGGCGTCGCATGCAATTCTTCAAGTGCGAATGAGAGTATAAGGGCGATATATAGGCTTGCGCCTAGAAAAAGCTTACGGTTAAGATCTGGCATTTATACCTCCAAGTTATTTATCATCAGTCAAGGGTGGCAACAACTCCCAGCTTGTCATCCCCGCGGAGGCGGGGATCCAGCGTCAAATGTGTCGCGGAGCGACTCTGTACTTCAATACAGAGCAGCTTCGCAGCGCATTGTCAGAGCTGGATCCCCGCCTCCGCGGGGATGACAAGCTGGGGGCTTGTGCCATCCTATCCACCATTAGGCTGAGTGGTTACGATTTATTTATAAGCTATATTAAATTGTTTAAATACTTGTTACTTCCACAACCCTATTGGGCTGGTGTGCCCCCCGAAGGAAGGGCTGCGTTGAGGGTTTTGTTCACCTCAAGCGACGTTTGATCTATTTTTGTATAAGGCTCTGTCAAGCCTTGGGACAGAGTTTGCATATTCTTATAAAGCTCATCTGCTTTTGCATTACCTGAGGGATGTTCCTCGAATTTATTATCATCCAAATACTTAATGTATTCATTTCCCGCAGCGGTAAAAGCCTGGGTGGCATCAGCTGCCTTTTGATGGGCATCGGCATCGGCAGTGAAGGCTGCAGCATTAGCAGCATACTGCTCCTTTGATATTCCTTTTAACATATCGGGTGTGAATTTAGGCACTTCATCTGCCGTAAAGGTTGTCTTGGCATCGCTAGACGAGGTCTGAGTTTGTGGGGTCGCATCCGTGCCTTGGTATCCTTGCAAAAACGTGAGAAGACCATTGAAGTCTTCAGCTTCTTTCGATAGGGAACCATAGTAGCCATCCAGTTTTGTTGCTGCATCCTCCAGAACCAGATTTTCCGCCTTAGACTTGAAGTCTTCACCTTCTCGTGAGTTATTATACTTATAGATCCTTTCGGCGGCTGCATCTGCTTCGCGGGCTGCGGCTTCCTTGTTTGTGGCGGCGCCTTTCAAGTTGGCCTCCGTTTGCACTCGTGCTTTTGCTACGACTAAAGCAGCATCTAAATAGGCTTGATAATCAATTTCAGGTTGTTGCAGTAATTTGGCAACCCTTGCGGCCTGGGTGCCGCTGTCTGCCGTGGCGCTTAGTCCATGAGACGTATTCGAGACTCTCTGGATCATTTCAACAATCATTTTCTTTTGCTGAATCTTCATGATGGCTTTTTGTATGCGTGTGGCAACCAACAAGGCAACCTGGATGATGATGTTTATGTAGGTATACTGAAGATCTTTTTTGTGATTCCCTTTGGCAGCAATGTCACGCGTATATCCGGCCTCGTGCCAAGAAGTCGTCGGCACTTTAGTTTCTTGTCGTGAGGAAGCCACTATATTCGTAAATGAAACTTCATGGCCAGCATGCGTTTGCTCAGCTGCTAAAGCAGCAACCAATAGCAGGATGCCTGTCTTTTTCCATGTGTGCAATTGAATCCAGTTCATTTCTTTTCCTAGTAACTACTGGCCAGTGGTTGTGGCTGGCCCTTGGGGGGCTGTTTCTGTCGGGGCTGGAGCGGGAGGCGCTGCCGGAGATTCTTGTTTAGGTGCAACTTGCTCCGTAGCCGCAGGGGGCTTGGCTGCATCTATTTCTGCCTGGGCCTTTAAAGCATCAGCCATTGCTTTTTGAACATCTGTGCCTGCTTGTGCTTCCATTTCCATTTTTCTGGCAACCATGAGATATCCGTTGCCGCCCCATTCCCTATCGCAATACTCGTAAGGGGCTGTTTTGCTCTCTTTGTCGGTACACTTCTTGGTAATTTCCAAACATAATGGATCCTTGAGATCGACCAGACAGCTCTTTATGTTCTCTTTGATCTTCACTTCAATGGCCGGTTTGGCCGCCGTCCATCCCGTTCCGGCTGCCCCGCCTACATCTTTACAGGCATTATCTTCCGGACTTAAGCGACAACGATTCAGTTGATCAAGACAGTCTATGGACAAGGTCGTCTTGCAGGTTTCAATCTTCTGATTTTCTGCTGCAAACGTAGCCTGTTTGGCAGCTTCTTCAGCTGCGTCTGCTTTTATTTTACCTTGATCCCGACATCTTCTTGAGGTTTTGGCGCCACCCTCAACTTTGGAACAAATATCCTCGCATCCTGCTGTTTTGGGGTACATGGTGCACAGAGCATCAAACCAAAATGCCTTCAGTATGAGGTTTACCTGATCGCGTCTGCTCCCGTATTCCGAGTTATTAGATTGAATAGGTTGGCAAATATTCGCTGGATCATTTCCATGATCCTTAAAGCATTGCTCTCGGTTGCCAAGATTCTGACATATTTTCTCGCACATCTTGAATATTTCATTTGGTTTATTATCGGTTTTCAAAGCTGTGCCACAGTAATCATCACAGAGTTGTCGGGGGTTTGTAATGGCGGGTGCTGAGGCCGGATCATCTAGATTGACGAAAGTTTTTCCCTCGCAGTTCGCTTTCAAACAGCCTTGTTCACAAAGCTCAGGATTGACCGTGTTGTTGCCATATTTATTATCCATGTAGTCCCTGTTCAGACCTTCGCCCACAGAAATAAATCCAATCTCGCATAGCCGTTTGCATATAACTGGATCGCAGGCACTAAATGACTGTCCATTAATGATGGTAAATAAAGCTGCAGTGATTAGGCTGATTTTCCGTAGACTTATGTTTAGCACGATCTTCACCCCATTTAAGGTACTTGTTTAAGAGTCCGAGTTTATTTTGCTATTGCTTAATAATTTACCCTCTTATATTTTAAACGTTTTCCCCTTTTACTCAAGCAGAATAACAAATAGATGAGAATAAATATGTCGGAGTGAATTTTCGATAACCACTCACCGCTTCCTAGATCAACTTTGGGATTGCAATTCTTAAAAACTGCACTATGTATAATTTATAAGGAACTTTATGGGGTTAACATGGAAATCTTTAATAAAGCTAAGGCACTTTTGGATTATGATTGCGCGATTCAGCCAAGGTTGGCTGAGCTAACCGAGCCATTGAAGTTGTTGGGTGTTTCAAATATGGCTTATGGCCGAGATGACCAAGATTTATACTTTCGCATAGGTAACCATCCCGCATATACTGAGCACTTTATGAGGCATGAATTTTATAGAACCGTTTATGCGGATAGGGGCATAACAAAAGAGGGAGCTTTTGAAGAAGGTAAAAGAAGAATCTTTGTATGGGACAATGATTTATCAGGTCGCAAATCTGTAAATATGTGGAATGGTATTTCTATATATCTCAGCCATGCAGATCATGTGGAAAGCTGGTTTCTGGGAGGAACCATTCAAGACACGGGGCTGCCAAATTTCTTGCTGAATAACATGGACCTTTTGAACCGGTACTTCAATTATTTTAGACTCCATGCTCAAGATATTATAGGGCCGAGCGCACCTGCGATGAAGGTCACAAGAATGTTTAAATATGCAAATTCATCCTCCAGTCTTGACGATCAAAAAACTATTGATGAATTTAATAGGATGATCGCAACGAATAAGTATCTCCTAACTGCTGGAGCAGAAAACTTCACAGTGACCAAGCGTGAGATAGAGTGCTTGATGTATAAAAATCAGGGGCTGACTGCCAAGGAAATCGCGCGGGTTATTGATATTTCCTACCGCACCGTTGAGACTTACCTGGAAAACGCAAGGCTTAAATCTGGTTTGAACAGTATCCAGGAACTGATTTCTGTTTGTCGGAATGAAGAGATATTCTAGGTCCTTATCCGGAAAAACGTGGTGTTTACTCGTTATATCCCTTCATTTCCTCTTCACGTTTGAATACGCCCGCCAGGAATGGGGAAATGATCAGCAATAGTAAGGCACTACCAAATCCAAGATAGGCTACTGTGGAAAAGGCTGAAGTGAATGTTGCAAGACTTGCTTCTGCGCTTATGATTCCTGGGTCTAATGCACTCAATTTGGCTAATACGCCTGATAAGTAATCGCCAAAGGAAAAAGATATAAACCATACGCCCATCAGTGTACCTGTCATATGAGGAGGCGCAAACTTGGTCACCATCGCAAGTCCTACTGGGTTAATACAGAGCTCTCCTAAGGCATACAGTAGGTATATGAAAACTAGCCACCAAATCGATACCCGGGCCATTGTATCGGCGAAGCCACAACTTAAGGCCAGAAGCCAAAAGCCTAGCGCAGCCGCAAACAGTCCCAGGAAAAACTTGAAAGGCGTATAAGGTTCTCTCTTGCCTAGCTTTACCCAGACTTGAGCAATAACGGGACCGAATAAGATGATGAACAAGGGATTCATGGATTGGAACATCGAAGCTGGCAGTTCGTGCCCCCAAAATACGCGGTCCACATGCAATTTTGTAAAAAAGGTAACGGACGAGCCAACCTGTTCAGCGAGAGCATCGAAGCACATAGTGAAGAACATGAGCGCCAGCAAGGTCAAAATTTTCTTCCTTTCATCCCCCACAGCGCTGATGGATAGATACAGCATATATGAAACTACGCCTACGCCAGCCAGTGGCAAAATGTAATCAAAATACTTGTGTTGATGAACAAGTACAGCGACGAGCGGCACGGATAAGAAAGCCAAGATATAACTCATTTGCTCCCCGTTCAGATCAAAAAGAGGAAGTCTCCGGCTAATTGCTACCTTAGGTTGTAGCCCATGACCCTCGAGGCTTGATAGTCCCCGGATAAAGAATACTAGTCCCGCTATCATGCCTAAGGCCGCAAGACTAAAGCCATAGTGCCATCCATAGACCTCGCCTACATACCCACAAATGATTGGCGAGAGAAAGCCGCCCAGATTGATGCCTACGTAATACAATGTAAAGCCAGCATCTCTGCGATGATCGCCATGGGGGTATAACTTGCCCAAAAGAGAAGCCAAGTTAGCCTTGAATAAGCCTGTGCCAGATATAATAAACGCAAGCCCTATGTAGAATAACGTTTCTCCGACCATAAATAGGCATATATGCCCCAGGGCGATCATTATGCCGCCTAAGATAATGGCCTTTCTGTCGCCTAAGATTCTGTCAGCGATTAAACCACCGATAATCGGCGTCGTGTAGACAAGAGCCGCGTAGGTTCCGTAGATGCCATAGGCTTTTTCTTGGGAATATGAGAATTGGGAGGTGATATAGAATACCAGCAACGCTCGAAACCCATAAAAGCTAAAGCGTTCCCACATTTCGGCAAAGAAGATGTAGAACAGCCCGGGCGGATGATCGCGGAAACGGATGGACAGGGCTGGCATGTGAGCCATTAAGGATCTCAGATGTAAGTACTTGTAGTTCAATATAGAAGATATTCCTTCCTGAAGCAAGGTTGGATAGGGGAAGTCTATATAAGGGATGAATAGATAAATTCAATTGTAGTTTCCATAAGAGGCTGGCTCTCTAATGTGTTATGAAGGCATTTCAGGGCTTCTGGCTTTAGTTTTGATCTATTGGTTCCATACCGTATTTATACGGATTGACATTCTCATTCCTTACTGTAATATGCTGATATGTTAGAGAAAAGATTTATCAGGAGAGCATTATGAGAAGAATTTATTCAAGCTTATTGCTATCGGCATTTGTGGTCTCGGCTGCAACTGCCAGTTATCAGGATGACCACGGCAGGCACGTGACTGTGGTTGGTGAGCGGACTATTGAGCATACGTCCGTTGCTGGTGCGGCTGTTCCAGAGGAGAGACTTAAAATATTTGATCAAAGAAATCCGGTTGATCAGCAGCTGGGCCTAAGGGTTTTGGTCAATGACATTAAATGGACTTGTCCGGCTGTGCCTGGGACCCCTGACCTTGAAAATCCGAGAGAATGGACCTTTCCGGAGTATAAGCATGCAACCGATGGAACCAAGGTTGTATTGCTCAATCCTGATGTTCCTGTTTGTGCTGTGGGGAAGACATTTCCAGTTTCACCAGGAATGTACCTTATGCGAAGTATTAGAACACTAAAAACAGACTTCAATGGCGATCTAAAAATCGAGACAAACCAACTGGAGTTAATCGGTACCTTGCAAGATGGTTTGAGGGTGATCATCGACTTTGTAGAAACCATGCATCATATTCCGTTTTGTCTTAGTCTATCAAATAGCATTGAACGAAGAATTGCTGCCAATGCGGCTTCGTCTCCCATCTTTACTTTCAGTTGTTGGTATCGAGCTCTTCCTGGGAATGGGAATGATACTAATTCGCCTCTATTATCTATTGACTATGCAGCAACGGAGCATGGTTTGGAGGGAAAAACTAAGACAATGCTGTTGGGTATGCATTTGATGGGTGATAATATCGCACTACGGTATCCGCTAACGGAACCTGGAACTCGATCTATTATGATACCTGAAATAATTGATGTACCCGGGACGAAGCCAAAAGTGATTCCGGCATCTTCGAGAACAAAGGTTGTGCCGTGGCCGGCATTTACTTATCCACAGATAGTTGATTACCTTAGAACAAATAAACTTCCTGCGGGATATAGCGTTAAGAAAACCCCGATGCAGACTGTTAATTACACGTCTTGTAAAGCAGGACTGCCACGTTATCGTCCCGCTCATCATCAGGTCTTGCTTGCTGCGATAAAAAATACAGGCACTTTATCTAAGAAAACGGCAATACCTGCAAAAACCATTCAGGTACCTACAGGGAAGATGGTCAAGAAGGCAACTGGAAAGCAGGTTTCAAGCACTGAGGAGATAACAGTGCTAAGTGATGGACTTGTTGCAGCAGGTGCTCCTGTCAGTGGATCATGGATGAACATCGTTCTGACTCTAGATGCGAACACGAAACATGCGATTGCTTACTGCAATAACAAATTGCTGTGGGAAGAAATAGAATGTCCTGACCTTGTTCATTTTCATTCCGCATGTGTGAATTCTGGATGTACTTTGAAGTTTGGACCACATCTTGCCAATATCGCCGAGGTCATCATCATGTTCGGCAAGTCTGATCCAAATATGTTTGGCTGTTACAACAGCAGAAACCAATGGGTGCCAAAGAAGTTTGCAGGTCAATTGGGTCCGCAAGGCTTTACACTTACTGGTGATTCGTCACCTACAGGACTATAAGGATTATTGTTATGTTCAGAAGAATCGTTACTTATCTCGTATGTTGGAGTATTGCTTTTCATCCCGTCGCCGTCCAGGCCAGCGATACGGAGGTGACGGTTCTTCTGGCTAACAAGGCTTATGCGGCACAGGTGGGAGATACTCCCGTCCAATGCTTGGATGTGAAAAAGAATGAATCTGGTCAGGTACGCCTTTCCTTTGATAATGGTTTGCATAACGAGGGCCTCGACTTTTTGTTGGTCCTTGAGAAAAAACCCGTCGGACAGGTGTTCTTCAAAAATGGTCAGCTGAACTTCTGGGGTTATGAGGGAAGCAACTTTAGCCTAGAGGCGGATGCGAACTATAGCTACCCTCTTCTCCGTGCTGAGGCTCATGGAAACCTTACGGTAGCTGGCGGACAATTTAATAAAGACAGCATTTTTATAGCCAATAACTTAAGCACAACCGGGGCATTCAATGGAAACTGCTCATTATCTTTCAAGGCAACTGGGACCTTGGATTTCAAGGGAACCCACACCCTTGCAAAGATTAACCTTATCAGTACCAGGCTGTTGCTTGATGCCATCGCAGATGCGGCGGATATCAGGGCTGATGCTGCCCGCATAGAAGAGGCCGCCACATCAAAACTGTATGCGTCGGATAAGGTAGTATTCAGCGGATACAAAGAAGGGTTCTTGCACAATGGAGCCATAAAGGCAAAGGATAGCATTTATTTCGAGGGAGGCGCCTATACCGGTGTTGCTGGTTCAACAACTTTGGCTGGAGGCTTGTTTCAAAATCAGTCCTCAACCATCGATGAAGCAGGCCGTTTAGCTGCGTCAATTGGATACATGCTGGGAGACCAGCTGACCTTCCAGGATCCCTTCAATTTTACCGGAATCTACTTTTTAACGGATTCAGCGGTAAGTCTTGATACAAAAACTAACTCCTGGATTGAGGTTCAGAAAGGGGCGCAGCTGCTTTCTAAGGGTACTTTGAATAACTTAGGAAGAGTCAACCATGTGGGTAGCACGTCTATCAACTTTCCTTGTATGGACCTGTTTGGCCACGGCACGTTTGTCGCAAAGACAGCGGCCGAAGATGATGCAAAGCAGGGTGAAATTAGGTTGGTGGGACTCAAACTTTTGCCGAAAGTGAATTTTGATGGCCTTCTGCTGAAGGCTGGAAAAACCTTGAATTCTACGGGAAGACTTCTCAGCGGCAATGCCAGCATTACCATCGACAGCCCGGATGTAAAGACCGGCGGGACAATTATCTCTGGTTTTTTTGATGGATTAGTGACTCATATCAAGTCAAAGTCTACGGTTATTGAGGGAGAAATTCGGGCCCACACGGTAATCTCCCTGATTGATCAATATGTAAAATTAAATGGCCTCATGGTGGCCAAGCATAGAGAAATTGTGTTCGCCCGAGAAGACGTTAATGCGCAAGTTGCTGCTCAGGCACAAAAACCCAAAGTTTTCGAAATGGGTTCGGGGGCTAATTTGGTAGATGGCTCTTTGTCTATCCAGCACGCTGATTCGGCTAATTTGGATGCAGGCGTTGCAAAGCTGACTAACCTTTATATCGATGCCAAGGAGACTGTTCAGAAGGCCGCCAATGAGTTAACAATTGAACAAACTGCTGGGTTTACAGGAGAAATCGTCAAGTTAGGCGGTTCGCTTCAAACCAGGGACTTGGTAGCTACCCCTACAAAAGAGGTCGCTGTAGAAGAAACGGGTAAGGTAAATGCCAGCGGCACGGCCCAGTATAAAACAGAGAAAATGACTGTCGCAGGACAGACTAAAGCTGGTGTGTCTGTGACTGAGGTTGCTACGCTCATTATACCAGAAGGCGGTGATCTGCAGGGACACATGAATATCGTCGATGCAAAAGATGCAACGGCAGATGGTCATATCAGTGGAGATTCTGTCCAAGCGACTTTCGATGACGTCACCCAAGGCGCTCAAGGAAGTATCAAAGGTACTAAACAAGTTGCTATTAATGTTGTAAAAGAGGGAACCTTTGGCGGGGAGAATGATGCCCCAACTGTGTTTTTGCAGGGTAAAAAAGTTACAGTTGCCACTACTGGTGGTGTTACGGGAAAAGAGGTAATAGCTGACGTCAAACAACTTATCGAGGAAAAAGGCGCGGTTGTTGCAGGGTCTGAACTGACAGATATCAAGAGTGTCGATGCCAAACTTGACGGTGAAACTGGAAGCACAGAAACGAACTTGAATATTTCAAACAAACTGGAGACCGGAAAAGATTCAAAGACTAAAGGAACCAAGCAGCTTGTCACCAATGCAAAGGAGTGGGATCACAAAGGAAAAACGGACGCTGGTCACCATTTTTCTAAAACACAAGAGACCAAAATAGCCAAAGGCGCCAAGGTCAACAGCACGCAGTCAACCCAAATGGAAGCTACCAAAGGGTTTGACAACGCTGGTGTTATTGACACTCAAGGTGCAGCGCGTCTTAAGACGCCTACCGATAAAGTGGGGGTCGTAAAGACGAAGAAAGGTCTCACGTTAGAACCGAAGAAAAAGCCCGACGTGAAGGGTATTTTTGCGGGCAAGCATAGGAACCTTAAGGATAATCCTTCGGTAACTTTAATTGTAAAGGACGATGTGACCGTCACTGAATCTCCCAAGGCAGAGTTTGGGACAGGATTGGTTGCGAATAGTATCAAGATCACCACTGATATAGTTTCTAAGAAGCCAGTTTATTACCAATCAACCATAGGGGATATCAACGCCAAGAGCGTAAAAGCTCCAGAAGTGGATATGATTTCCAAGAAAGGACTAAAAGTCGAGAAAGTTACATTCAAGAAAAGGGCCCATCTTGAGTCAGGTAAAGCTTTTACTGTACAGGAAGACTTTACAGGCCGCGGCCAAGGCAGCGTTAAGGCCCCCTCTATCACCGTTCTTCATGGAGTAAATATGGAGGCAAATGTGCTGCTCGCTGAAGCTACGGCAGGAAGCATCCGTAATGGCGGCACTATGCGAGGGAGAAAATACCTGGAAAGAAAAGCCACCGGCGGCGATGTCGTTGAGGAAGGATACTGGACCACTAGTTGGGATGGCAAACGCCGGATCCCCCTTTGGACGCCAGCTCGGGCAATTGGTGGTACTGGTATACCTATAAAGATAGGGGATAAAATTGTAAAAGTGGGCCTTATGTCACAGGCCGATGGCAAGGTGAGAAACGTCGCTTCCTTCATTTCGACGGCGCCTGGAGCCAGCATCATTAACAATGGCAAAAAAGGTCTTGAGAATCTATCTCAACATAAAACCTATCTTGCAAAATCAAAAACAAAAAGGTCCGGTCTATTTGGCAACAAGAAGAGCGTGTGGAGGAATATTCCACTGCTTTTTATCAACCCACGGTCTCGTGTGGCGACCAGCTTATCCAAATGTCAGAAAAGGGTGGATTATATGATGAAGCCGCTCTTGTGGTTGCTCTGGGACAAGATACCACTTATGTCCAAAAGGGTATTACTGAAGGTTATGTTACGCTTGAAAATCGCAAAAAGGTAACCAAAAGCAGCCTCTGGGGACATCCAAAAGCAAACACGATCTCGTGACGCAAGAGGCCAAGGTAACTCGCCTGATCAATAAGGTGGGAATTAATCGCAGATCGAAGACAGGCAAAGTCGTTGCGCCAGGTATACAGATTATGGCGCCGGTTGCTATATTTTATGGACCTAAGGGTGTTCTGTTCGATGACATCGTGCTTAATCACTCTTTAGTAAAGTCCTCCCGCAGAGTTGGTTTTGATGTGGGGGGCGTTTCTCTATCGAACCCCAAGGATAGTGCCATGCATGCCATGCCAGGCATGTCGTTACTCAATGATCTGCGCGCTACTGGGCGATAAAAGCAGATTTGAATGCTATGGTAACAGGTCTGCAGCGCCTATGGAATCAGGCTGCAGGTTATGCAAATGCATACAACAATGGCAAGACCTTAGAACATTTGAAAGAACAAATGGGCACGTTTGGGATCTCCTTTACAAAGACAAAAAGCAAGAATACTTGGCAGACATCTGTTTCACCGCTCTTGCAGGTTGGCGTCCTGCTGTGTTTCTCCGACGTGGTTGTAGCATTCGCGGGTGGGGCTGAGCTAGAGGTGGGTCAATACTTTGGAGGCAAGGCACCTCATCTTGATATTTAAAGCTTCAAGGACCGAGTCTCATTCTAAGAGCAAATCCCTTCAATTTGGGGGAAGCTATTAATCCTTTTAGCAATTAGGTATCTGTTAACGTAGCTGCAAATAAATCAAGTCAACACGCCGTCAACTATAAAAATGCAATGTTGTACGTTGCAGACAAAGGCGTGGCAGATTTGAGTGGTTTTGGGCGTGTAACCCTTGATGGAGGAAACATCAATGCGCCTAAGGTAAAGGGGCACCTGAAAGTTCTGGATGTTATATCCAAGCAAGACCAATTTTCGAGCAAGCAGAAAGGTGGCAGTCTAAACTTCAGTGCCAACATAGTTGAAGGCGCCATGCAAAATCCCACGGGTGGTTTTAGCTTTCATCAGGCTTCAACCCACGGGAAAGCTGTTAAACAGCGCTCAGGTATTATTGCTCGTAATGGCTCTGATAAGAGCTTTAGCATCAAGCAACTCAATGTGATTGATACGAAACTGGATCCGTTGTTGGCGGCCCAAGCGAAACACGTGAACTTCACTAAGATAGGCGATGAGAGCAAGAGTGATTCCTTTGGCCTTGGCATGCAGGGGCTAGATTTATCAGTGGAGACAGATTTGCACGAAACATATGCAATAACGCAGCCGTGCTCATGACAGCTGCTGTTGTAGCAGAAGTGGCCAAAGCCGCAGGCATGAACGATCAAGTAGCTGCAGCCATGGCTATGGCGGCTGGAGCTCTTGTCAGTAATGAAATCAACATGACTCGGGGCGAAAATGCACGAGCACCAGCCTCGGGAATCGGCACGCTCGGTTACTTGAGCTATAGCATTGGCGATCATATGGTCAATGTGATCGGAATTGATTTTTCGCTGAAGAATCTAAAGCAAGCGGCTCAAGACATAGGCTTGGCAGCGGGGAAGTTCCTCGCGCCTGAACCTGTCGAGGTCGTTGCACCTGTGATTCCTGTTATGCAGGTTCAAGAGCCCATTACTGAGGCAATGCTTGACGAAACCTTGGATGAAGTATCCGAGAAAGATGGCCGCCCTGCGCTCAGGATGAAAACACCCGAAGATAAGGTCGATGTGGAAGACAAGGCCGCTGAGGAAAAGCTAGCTGAAAGGAAGAAGGCTGCGATACAAAAAGCTGCGGCGAAAAAACAGGCTAGTGATAAGGGCAAGGAGGAGGCGGATGCTGATGTATTGCCGCCGCTGGGTCATTTTGGTCTGCCGAAGGCGGCGAGGAATCTGGTCGAAAATGCGCCGTTGATTTTGGATGAGTATCAGCAATCTAATGCGAGTGAGAAACGAGCAGAAGAGCGCGTAGAAGAAAAAGTACATGCTAAGCGGCAATGGCTGAAAGATAGTCCCCTAGGCGGATTTCTCGATGTCATGCAGAAGGTCAGCGACTATTATGCGGACGATGATGAAAGGGCAGCAACCATCTTCAGATCTGGTGAGCATACGTTGCTGGAAAAATGGGGTGTGGGACTGCGAGTGTTTGACCCAGAGGGTCATCATACTTCATTGATGTCGAAAGTCAACGCATCCCTAGGTTTGAGTCAATTCATCATCTATGGACCCGAGGCTGCGGCTCATGCGTCAGAAATGATTTCCGGATATTTCCGAGGCCTGTCCCCGAATGAAGATATGAGAGCAGAGTCTCAATACCTGGCTCAGGTCATAGGCATGGCAGCCTTGCAGTTGGCTGGTCCTCAGCTTGCCAAGCGGGGCGGTAATAAAATCGCTCACCTGGGCACAAAGGGTTTCCAGAAGCTAATGGATCTAAGAAAGAATAAACAGTGGACCCCACTTCTTGATAACTCTTACGCAAACGAATGGGCTGACCTCAAATACACAACCCATAGAAGTGTGGGGTTATGGATGGAAGGTACAATCGTTACCCCTGATAAGATTTATGGTCAAAGAGACCACGCCCTTTCTAGTTCCGAACGTATGGCACAGACATATTGGAAAGAAATTAAAAATGGATATTACATCTTAAGTGGACATGGAAATACCGAGGGAGTTAGCGTAAGCAGAATGGCTTCAAAATGGCCTCTGAGAGATTTTGCTCCCGAGATCCTTCAAAACGATCCTATGCAATACAGTATTAAACATGAGGTTGTCGATCATCGTATTCTTAGCAGACTCATCAAGAGTGATTCCAAATATAAGCGAGGTCAACCGGTTTTCCTTAGTGCATGTAATGTAGGTAATTCAACAGTTCCACAACATTTAGCAAACGCCTTGGGTGCGCCTGTCGTAGCCCCCAATGGTCTTTTATACAATCAAGTAGGTGTGGTATGGGTTGGGGGGCATGACAGCAATAAGCCAGCTTTAAGCTATTTTTACCCGCAAAAGCCTCATTCATCCAGTTTGGAGAAGTTCAAACAGTTGCTTCCGGATGATGTGCGCAAAGGACAGGGTTTGTTAAAAGATGACTCAGGTGCAGTCTGGATTCCAAGCAAAGGCGAACTCAAGGGCTATGCGAAGACTTTTAAAAATACGGTTTTGAATAAACTGCATGAATACCAATACAAAAAGCATGGATGGGTTCCTCTGGTCGATAACCCAAGAGACGGTAATTGGGATGAAGCAACAGTAGGCAAAGTAGTATACCTTAACGAAGTTGGGGCGAGATTTGATAATCTGCGTAAGAGGGATGATCCAAAAGGTCCTTTTACAGTAGCGTGGGTGGGGTCACGAAGAGTGTCGCCAGAAGTGGGCGATGACTCTGGCTGGAGCATTAACCCTATCCTTTTTGAGCAATATCTCTATGCAAAGGGCTACAAATACGGACAACCGATAGCCTTTGTCTGTTGCAATAGCTCAGAATCAGCTAAGGAAGTTGCTGAATATATGCGGGTACCCGTTTTGGGCTTTAATGGTTTTGTGAGACCAAATGAGGATGGTGGATTCAAGCTAATTGACAGATTTTCGAAGCAACGGTTGGGCTATATGGAAACCTATTACCCTCGACCTTCATACCAACAGGCTATGATAGGTGCTGCTGGCATGGCCGCGGGTCTTGCGCCGGTGTTTATGCTCACTAGAGATACGCAGCGTGAAGATGGAGGCCGGGATGATTTCGGTGATCCCTCTATTGGAGGCGTGGATGAAAGGTTTATGCCATTTGAGTATATGCATTAAGAGTTTAATGCCGAAGAAGAGTAGCATTCAAGAACATGGACTGTTCCTGCCGATGCCGCTCTTCTTCGCTGACGGTAGTTCAGATTTTCGCGATTGTAAGCCGACTACCTACCATAACGCCAGCACGTCGTGAGGTGATCATTGACCATCCCGATGGCCTGTATGTAGGCATAGATGATGGTTGGGCCTACAAAGGTCATGCCCCTTTTTTTAAGGTCTTTGGATATGGTATTGCTCAATGGTGTGCTTTGAGGGATTTCTTTTAAGTTATGCAAATGATTGACGATGGGGGTCCCATTTACGAATTGCCAAAGATAACGATCCAATGAGCCAAATTTTGTCGAATATGCAGGGCCGCCCTGGCATTTTGTCGTGCGGCATGGATTTTCAAACGATTGCGGATGATCTGAGGGTTGTGGCGCAAGGCTTCCAGCTCATCGTCACTCATTGCCGCTACTTTAAGGGGATCAAAGTTATGAAAGGCTTTGCGGTATCCTTCGCGTTTTTTAAGGATTGTTTCCCAGCTTAGCCCGGCTTGTGCTCCTTCTAGGATAAGCATCTCGAACAAGTGCCTGTCATCATGGGAAGGGGTGCCCCATTCTTGATCGTGATATTCTGCATAAAATTCCTTGCCCGGTTCTCCGCCGAAACAGCGTTGTTTTGTTTCCATCAAGCTTCTCCTCTTTAGCCCCATGAGAATGTAATAGCTTATTATGAGAAGCTACGCGACTCTTTTTGTGATGGATGACGGGCGGCGGCAATGGTAATGAGCAATAATTTTGCATTCGGTGGGATCAATACAAGTCGGATATTTGCGAAGTTGCGTCCAAAGTCTGCGTAAGTATATCGTAGCTGGAAGATGCATATAGAAGAAGCCGTGCAGGGGATCCCTGCACGGCTTACCTTGAACACTAGGATGTGTTTTTAGGTCAACAAATCAGATGATCGCAATCAGTTTGCGCTGTTGTTGCTACCATTGTTGTCATCTCCTCCATTGTCGCTGTCACTGTCGCTATCGCTGTCTCCACTAGCACTGCTGTTGTCGCTCGCAGGGTCAACATCTGGTGATGGTGGAGTAGGATCCACTGGTGCAGGTGGAGTAGGATCCACTGGTGCAGGTGGAGTAGGATCCACTGGTGCAGGTGGAGTAGGATCCACTGGTGCAGGTGGAGTAGGATCCACTGGTGCAGGTGGAGTAGGATCCACTGGTGCAGGTGGAGTAGGATCCACTGGTGCAGGTGGTGTTGGATCTACTGGCGCAGGTGGAGTAGGATCCACTGGTGCAGGTGGAGTAGGATCTACTGGTGCAGGTGGAGTTGGATCCACTGGCGCAGGTGGCGTAACTGGGTTTACAGCAGGTGTAAACGTCACTGTCGGTAGAGTTACCTTGCCCAGCGCCCAGATTTCATCTACCCATCCGTTCGTAGGATTGAAGTAATTATATGGCAAGTAGAAAAAGCCCTTATCGCCCCACGTTACGTTCCAAGAGTTAGCGAAAATCACGGCGCCTGTATTGCCATTGCCCATATCCTTAGTATCGTCGTAACCTACAGCTAGAACCGCATGTCCACCGATTTGAGCACTTGGATCTGTGTTGGCTGGCATTGGTACGATACCGGTTGAAGCTACGGGATCGCTTTCAAATTCAGGATAAAGCAAGATACCCATGGAAAGGGGTTGCTTCTGAACCAGATAAGACTTAACAGCCGTCAAGAGATCGCTCTGTGTACCTTGCGTTGGATCGATGGAGTCATGAGTTGCATCTGACAGTACGCGGTTATTCAGGGCTGCTGCATAAGCTTCCGCAGATGGCTGCTGGGTAAATGGTGGGTTGGTGCCTGTCGTCACATCAGAATAAGGCCACATGGTTTCTGGACATACACCCTGAGTAGTTAAGGAAAGTAGTCCATCACCTATAGAAGCGCCCGCGTCCTGAGTGATTGTGCCTTCTTTGGCGCGTTCGTCATAATAGATCATTAGACGTGAACCGGGTTGTACGGCAGCTTTAATTGCATCCAATGTTTGCTGTCCAGCGACCTGGGCTTCTACTTCTTGAACCGCAAGGATATAATCTGCGCCTGACAAGGAGTTTGCCGTACAGGAACCTAATTGTCCTTGGTCAAAGATGTTGGCATATTGACGGAAATCAAAACTAGGAGGGAGAGTAACAGGAGCTGTGTCGCGAGTTCTCGTTGCTTTCATCTTTCTGTGAGCTGCCAAAATATCTTTTGTGTGCTTAGGTGTAGGCTTATAGCCCTTTACCCGAGAAGTATTAGCGGCAACGCGCTGAGCACCTTGGTCATTAAAGTCATCGTTTGATGCCCAACTTGCGGACGTACCAACAAAAAATACCGTCGTCAGAAGAAGTGATCTATAAGTCTTCATTCTTTTCTCCCTTGATTAGCTTAAGATGTTATGGCGGATGTTATCCATCCACGACTAGGTCGCAGGAGTATTATCATAATGAAAGGTTAACGGCGTCTTAAGAAACTCTTAACAAAAATGGGGTTATTGTTATATGAATTTATCATCATGTAAAAATTTACATATTTTTTCAGATGGGAAACCTGTTGCTCTGAAAGCCGCCCAGGCTCATGCTTTTACTGTTTTATGCCACTTATGGTTTTTTCAAAACCCTTCAACTAAGTTCTTCTCGCGTGATGACCAGATGAGGCAAAAAATGAAGGACCTTGTTGCGCTATCAAGTCCCCGTTTTTAAAAAATATTTAAGTAAAAACATAATGCTAATATTAAGACATTCTTAATAAGTTTGTGTAATCATAATTATATAAAGGCGGAATTTGCTTAGACATATACATGGAGGTTGAGATGGCGAAGGTATTATTAGTGTTGTACGACGATCCTATAGATGGTATGCCTAAGAAATACGCACGAGATGACATCCCTGTAATTGAGAAATATCCGGGGGGTCAAACGCTACCCACCCCTGAGAAAATCGATTTTATTCCTGGCGAACTCCTAGGCTGCGTTTCCGGTGCTTTGGGTCTGCGAAAATATCTGGAAGAAAATGGCCATACTTTGGTGGTCACCTCGGACAAGGAAGGGCCGAATTCAGTTTTTGAGAAAGAGCTTCCTGACTCCGATGTCGTCATTTCACAACCATTCTGGCCGGCCTATATGACCGCTGAGCGATTCAAAAAGGCCAAGAATTTAAAATTAATTATCACGGCCGGTATTGGCTCCGACCATACGGATCTTAAGTCTGCCATCGAACATGGTGTGACGGTGGCTGAGGTCACCTATAGCAATAGCATCAGTGTTTCGGAACATATCGTGATGATGATACTGGCGCTGGTGCGCAATTACCTTCCCTCCCATGAGTGGGTTCTCAAGAAGGGATGGAACATTGCCGATTGCGTCGAGAGATCTTATGATCTAGAGGGCATGAATGTAGGTACCGTAGCCGCAGGTCGTATCGGACTTTCAGTACTAAGAAAGCTAAAGCCATTTGATGTAAAGCTACATTACACCGATAAATTCAGACTATCTCCTGAAATAGAAAAGGAGCTGGATCTAACTTTCCATCCCGATGTGGAATCGATGGTTAAGGTCTGTGATGTCGTAACAATCAACTGCCCACTTCACCCTGAAACGGAGCATATGTTTAATGATGCCCTGATCGGCAAGATGAAGCGTGGCGCGTATCTAATTAACACGGCTCGTGGCAAAATCTGTGATACAGATGCCGTTGTCAGAGCACTAGAGAGCGGCCAATTAGCAGGTTATGCTGGCGATGTTTGGTTCCCTCAACCAGCGCCACAAGATCACCCTTGGCGCACAATGCCCCATCAGGGCATGACCCCGCACGTGTCAGGCACTAGTTTATCAGCGCAGGCTAGATATGCTGCAGGTACACGGGAAATTCTAGAATGTTTCTTCGAGGGAAGGCCCATTAGGAATGAGTATTTAATCGTTGAGGGCGGCAAACTCGCAGGAGCTGGTGCTCACTCTTATACTTCCGGTGACACCACTAAAGGATCTGAGGAAGCTGAAAAGTTTAAGAAATAGTGATATCTGAGATCCTGCGCTGACTATAACCAGCACAGGATCCCATAGCAAGATGGTCAGATGAGTAATAGGGAGGCGTTCAAATGAGTAATGGTAGCAATAACACATTTCTATCCAAGGAACGAATAACCGCAAAGCCGGGCTTTAACCGATGGCTTGTGCCACCTGCAGCCCTTGCGATACACCTTTGTATTGGTATGGCCTATGGATTTAGCGTTTTCTGGCTTCCCTTATCCCATGCTTTAGGGATGGCCAAGGATGTCGGTTGTCCGGCTGACTTAAGCTATTTTGGATCCATCTTTTCGTCCACATGTGAATGGCAAGTCAGTACTTTGGGGTGGATGTTTACTTTATTTTTCGTTTTTCTCGGCTGTTCCGCAGCACTTTTGGGAGGCTGGTTAGAGCGGGTTGGACCTCGAAGAGCGGGTGTCGTCGCTGCATTTTGTTGGGGCGGGGGTTTCTTCATATCGGCCTATGGTGTCCATATCCATCAGATATGGCTTTTATGGCTTGGATCAGGTGTGGTAGGTGGTATAGGCCTTGGACTTGGCTACATTTCTCCCGTATCCACATTAATCAAATGGTTTCCTGACAAACGCGGTATGGCCACAGGTATGGCCATTATGGGTTTCGGTGGTGGTGCTATGATTGGTGCCCCCTTGGCCAATCTTTTGATGACTCATTTTGCCACCCCAACTTCCGTGGGAGTTACGCAGACCTTTCTTACTTTAGGTGTCATTTATTTTATTTTCATGATGGGTGGCGCCTTAAGCTACCGCGTACCGCCAGTAGGCTATAAACCAGAAGGCTGGGTGCCACCTCAAGCTGGTGCAAATAGTATGATCACACAAAACCATGTACATTTAAACAAAGCCCTGAAAACTCCACAATTCTGGCTGCTGTGGTGGGTGTTATGCTTAAACGTTACAGCAGGTATCGGCATTATTGGTATGGCCTCGCCTATGTTACAGGAAATCTTTGCCGGCAAACTAATAGGGTTGAATGTGGGCTTTAATGATTTGTCGGCTGATCAAAAAATACAGATTGCTGCGATCGCCGCCGGCTTTACGGGACTCATTAGTTTGTTCAATATCGCGGGACGGTTCTTCTGGGCGTCTCTTTCAGACTATATCGGTCGAAAATCCACTTACGTTATATTCTTTGTATTGGGTATGATTTGCTATGCCTCTGCTCCTTATTTTGGCATGGCTGGAAGTATCGCCTTATTTGTAGGGGCGTTCTGTATCATTCTCTCTATGTATGGAGGGGGTTTTGCTACGGTTCCTGCATATCTTTCGGATATATTTGGTACACAGATGGTAGGTGCTATTCATGGGCGATTGCTAACCGCTTGGTCAGCTGCGGGTATATTTGGTCCTGTTCTCGTGAACTATTTGAGAGAATATCAACTAGCCCATGGCGTTGAGCGCGCGCAGGCTTATAATGTTACTATCTATATTCTTGTTGGTTTACTCTTTATCGGTTTAATTTGTAATCTGTTGATAAAGCCAGTGCATCCAAAATTTCATATGACAGAGTCGGAATTGGAAGCTGAAAGAGTACGTAGCCATGAGAGATTAGTCGAGGCTGAGACAAGTCTGCCTCAGTCAGGGGAAGTTGCTCACAAGAGCAGCACGATCACACTCGTTCTTGCTTGGGCAGCTGTGGGAATTCCACTGGCCTGGGGTGTGTGGGTAACTCTGGGACAGGCTGTCATCTTGTTTAGGTAACTCTAAAATTGAGCTGGCTTATAGATTCATATATAGAGATCAGTTCAAAACACTCCGTTTAGCCGTTTAGAATCACCTCTCCCCTTGTGGGAGAGGTCGGCCGAAGGCCGGGTGAGGGGTGTAAATACGTCTTGTTAGTACCCCTCACCCCTACGCTTCGCTCTGGACCTCTCCCACAAGGGGAGAGGTGAAAAATTGTTTTGAAATAGGCGGAGACTTTACTGTTTCAAAAGCCTTCTTGTCCAAAAGAGAAAAGGGATAGCCAGCATCTGGATGGTGACAGAAAAGATGACGACGGCTAGAACAGAAAAATCATATAGCAGGCCTATAGAAACACTTCCTATGAACCAAAGGATGCCAAATCCGGCATTGAATACGCCGTAGGCCGATGCCCTTTTCTTTGCTGAGATCATGTTGGCAATTATAGCACGCATGAGAGTCTCATGGGCTGATATTCCTATGCTCCAAAGGGCTATGCCTAAGATCGCTAAGTAGAATCCGCCCAAGAACACAAATGGGGCAAATAACGTAGACAGTATGCTCACCCAAATGAGGACTTTGAAACCTTGTCTATCATAGAGATAGCCTAATAGCGGGGACGAAATCGTAACGATCCCCATGGCGAAGGAATAATAGATAGGTATCCAAACAGGGGACAGAATCGCTTTCTTTTCAAAGTGATAGGCAACGAGAGAGAAATCTGCATATCCGGCAGCTATAAGGCCCGATCCTGCGAAGGTAGATCCAGAATGGTCTTGTCATGCCTGTCGGTTCTATGCCCTTCAACTTGATTTCAAGATGCATGGGGTTTGGGTAGAGCTTAGATGAAAGCAACAGTACTGTGAAGGCTAGAATTGCAGGAACGGCCAACAGTGCAAAGCTATCTTGATAACTGCCTTTGTAATAAAGAACAGCCGCAACCACTAGGGGGCCAATCATGGCCCCGGCTTGATCGAGGGCCTCATGAAGTCCGAAGGCCCATCCAACGCCGATCTGAGTTCCTGCATGAGACAGCATCGCATCCCTGGCAGGTGTTCGTATAGCCTTGCCGGTGCGTTCTAAAATTATAAGGATAGAAGCAACCATCCAATCACCAGCAAGGGCTAAAGCAGGGACCGCAGCAAGATTAATGGCGTATCCTATAATTGTGATTGTCCAATAACGTTGGGTTCTGTCAGCAAGATATCCCGAAACAAGACGGAGAGAATAGCCAAGAAGCTCCCCCAGGCCTGCTACAAAACCTACTACTGCTGCACTTGCCCCTAAAGTAAACAGAAAAGGTCCTGTAACACTTCTGGCCGCTTCATAGGTCATATCGGCAAATAAGCTGGTCACCCCTATAAGAACTATGAATTTGAAGGGGCAGAAGATTTAGATATTCTTTGTTGATCGGACTTTGACCGTTTTTCTTTCATCTTTTATTCCTCTAAATACCAAGGAGTTGTTATAACTATTGTTAACTGAAATTGACATTTTGCTTCAGGATTTTTCTTTATTATTAATGCCAGTTTACCTCATGAAATGGAATTCACCAGCAGTTTTTCACGCAAGAATTACGGCTGGTTTTAGGATGTCCGGTGAAAACGCTTTATTCATGGCTCTTATGCAAATCGAGTGGGTGAGCATTATGCCAGAACGAACATAAGTAAGGGTAATTAGCAAAACGAATATTCCCGGCAGACGGCATCCTGAACGGACGACCGCGAAGCGGGCGGTAGAGAAGGATCCAGTTAAACATGTGTCGCGAAGCGACTCTGCTTTACATTGCCCCAATCATCTTGTTTGTCATCATCAAGACGGCTGGTTGTTTCACTTAATTGTTTGATATATTTATAAGCAGAGTCGCTGCGCGACACATGTCTAACTGGATCCTTCACTACCGCCCGCTTCGCGGTCATCCGTTCAGGATGACGGGACAGGGGGTAGAAGGTTACATCTAACCCACCCGTTTTGCATAAGAGCTTTGTTCATAATACGTTTACTATTTGTCCTTAAAATTGGCTTATGTTTACTGCAAACACGATTTCCTCTCCACAGTATTTTTTACTGATGAGGGAAAAGGGGCATTAGATTATAAGTATGGAGCGTTAACCGATCTTGCCTTGGGTTTGCGCAAGTGCAGGATGTAATTTAGGAGAATGAACATGATTAATAGACTTAATAAAACAGCCATCCTTATGCTATGGCTAATTTCGGTTACGAGTGTTTTTGCCACGAATGTGCCTGATGATCAGGGCATTCCAGGGGCTGTTACCCATGCGACGGGAGCCCAAAAAAAATCTCTCGTGGTCTTCCTTCATGGATTGGGCGGTCGGTCAGGGCAGATGGGTAATACGGACGCTGGGAAAGACTTGGTTTCTGATGTTGTTCTTCTAGAGCCAGACGCTGCTGATTATGGACATGGGCCGGGTCTATGGTTTCCTATGGATGTGACATTAGCCTTTACGCCTGAAGTTATCAAGCAAGTGATGGAAGCGGAAAGAAAAGCCTGGGATTGCAGGCTTTGCAAGAAAGTTGAGCCAGGAGCTGGCGAAGAAAAAGGACAATCTGGTTGCGGGGCTAGCGAACTTACACAATCCCATGCATTTATTGAGGAAGCGACTGCTAAGGGCGACTGGACTCTCTCTTGCTTATTATATCCCAGCCTCTCTCAAAGGTCATGGCGCCTTCTGTGGCAAAACTCGATCTATACATTGAGGAAAATCTCCGATCACGGAATTTAACTCATGATGATCTGATTATTGCCGGTTGGTCTATGGGTGGGATTATGGCTCTGCGTTATGCTTTTGATCGCACCTTGCCATGTCGTGCGGTTATTGCAGCCAATGGCGTTTTTGTGCCCCCTCAAAAAATTCAGTCTGTGCCAAGGGACCTGTTTTTTGTGTCGGGAAAACAAGATAAGGTTATACCTTTCTCGGCTGCAGAAACGCTCTACGGATTTATTGCAACAAACCGTGATGGCGCACGCAGAGGTTCATTACATCGAAGAGGAAGGCCACTGTGGGTTTGTCGATGGTACTGAGCAGATAAGGTTAATAAAGGCTCAGCTCGTCAAGTATCTTAGCAAATAGGTGGCCGTCTCTTAGGGGGCCTGTACTCCCAGAATTTACTCCCCAACAGGCTATAGAATCTTCAAAAGCCTTTTGACATGTCCTATGGAGACATTATACTGTCCACATCAGAGAGAAGCATTTTTGATGGTTTGGGGGTAGCGGGGCTTTGAGTACGACTTATAGCGTTAGTACTTTGCTTATGGGGCATTAGTGGCTCATTGCGGGCCAGCGATTTAGAAGCTGTGGAAATGCGGCCGGAAGTGCTAACTCGCAGGGACGGGCATGTTTATATCCAGATTGAAAACCTTCAAGATAACAATCTCTCTGAGGCGCTTCTTTATCCTATCCAGGTAGAAAACCCTCAAGATGACGATCCCCTTGATCCGCCTCCTCGTCCTGTCCTGATAGAAAGCCCTCAAGTTTACGATCCCTTCAAGGCGCTGCCGCATCATATGCAGGTTGTGCCAAGAGCTTTGTGGAGGAGCTTTATTGGACTGAATCTGTCATTTAATGATCAATTACGTTTGCGGGGAACATGTGTCTATTTTCAACGGTTGGTAGAATCGGTTCCTAATTTTAAGGCCATGATGGCAGAAAACTTGGCTGCGGTGGAATTGTCCCTTGGAGCCCGGCCTCTTGACACTTGCCCTCTTGACAGTGTGAGAAGCTTTGCTTGTGTATTTAGAGCATTGGATAGATTTTCTATCGCAGATGGCCCTCCACCATCGGACGACCATCGCCAACTGTTTGAGGATCTTAGGGGGCTCAGGCAATTGCCTGACTTAGACCAGGATGTTATCTTTCGGGGGTGTGAACGTTATGGTGTGCAGCCTCGATCAATCCTTAGCCTTGATCTGCCTATGCGACAGACAAGCTTTCACTTCCGTTATAACAATATTAAGATGATAGCCACTCTGCTGGTTCCCACGAGTGTGGCACTCATGGCCGTGTGGGCGATCTTCGTGCCCGGGGCTTGGCCTAGTATTACTACCTCAAAAATACCCACGGTGGATTTGCGTGTACCTTCTGTTCGTTGGGATCAGTTATTCTGGAGTTTTCCTTATCGGCTTTATTTTATAAACGGCGATCTCAGCATTTTTAGGGACTGGAATAGAGGCGTTACACCAGAACTTCTGGCGCAGATAGATCATACTACCATCCTGCATCTTACTCTAGAAAATATGAGTTCAGTTGCCTATTCTTGTCTACCCTATACCCTGTTTATAGGAATACCCTATGTAGCGCTGTTGACATTCTATCCTATATCGACGGGCTGGCTGAACCGCATCGGCGACGTTCGCAATGTATCATGGGGTACGATTAAGAGCTATCACAATCGAGCTCGGGGTGTGTTAAGCGAGTCCCCAGGGGTAAACAGTCTATGGTTTGGGACAAAAATTATAGCTTCTGCTGTATTGGTGACAGTGATGGCCTTAAGCATCTCGAGCTATCATGACTTTGCAGAATACTGGTATGGTGAATATAACTGGCGTTTTGATCAAGCAATTAATGCTTTACAGCGCACATACAATGGGGATTATGCAGGTTATGCACACTACCTTGTTGGCTCGGAGCTTCCGGGGTCACCCTTCAGTCCATGGGCCCTGAAGCAATGCGCAACTACCTTAGCATTTGATGTGTTCAATAACAACACGGGCCTTTTTATGGCGAATCAGCTAATGGACCGTAATGGTACTGCTTGGCAAATCCATAACGGAGTTCTGATCCATAATTATCTATATGCGGGCTGTAGCAAGATATTTGATGTCCTTATAAATAACAGTTTAGTTGGAGCGTTGACACCCGTTTATATACTTTATTCGTTTCCTTCCAGTGCCGCTTTAGTCCGCACGTCGGCGTTTATTTTGACCTATGAAGGTTATTGGCTAGCACCTTTGCTGCCTCAGTTTATAATGGTCTTGCATATGCTTTATTTCTTATTTATCGCCGTTTGGTGATAGGAATAGGCCATATCAAAACCCAATTTCACCTCTCCCCTTGTGGGAGAGGTCCGGAGCGAAGCGTAGGGGTGAGGGTTACTAACAAGCAATATTCATACCCCTCACCCGGCCTTCGGCCGACCTCTCCCACAAGGGGAGAGGTGATTCTAATATGGACAGCGCTGCCGTTCTCCTTCACCCCAACGACCTGAGTAACCCAACGGCGCTCGTCATCTGGCGGCTGGCGATGGTGTATTGGCCTCTTTGGGCGACGTAGACATTAAAGAGGGCGTTGATGACATCCAGAGATGTAGCCAGTCCTGCCTCGTATTGGTGCATGGTAAACTTAAGTTGTTTATTGGCCGTATTAAGAGCCTTTGTTTGGGCATCTTGTTCGTTTTTCAGTATGCGAAGCGTTGACAGGTTGTCTTCTACGTCTTGAAAGGCAGAGAGAACTGTTTGCCGGTAAGTGGCAAGGGTGGCGCGATAGGCTGCGTTTGCGGCTTCAAGTGTGGCGGCTCGTAACCCTCCATCAAAAAAGGTTTCAATGAAGGTGGTGCCAAGGCCCCAGATAGCTGCAGGAGCGGACAGTGCCTTCAAATACTGATTCCTATAGCCAGTAAGGTTCAAGACCGGGTAGAATGCAGCTGTCGCTACCCCAATTTGTGCGTTTGCTGCGGCCATCAATTGTTCGGCGCTGGCTATGTCCGGGCGACGCTCAAGAATGGTGGATGGAACTTCCACGGGAATTTTTGGTGGAACAAGTTTTGTGGGTTTTTTCTTTATGGAGAATTCCGATGGTGCCTTATTGATCAGGACTGCGATGGCATGTTCCAATTGTGCCCTTACTACGTAATTGTCGTATGCTAATACCTGGAGCGCCTCCAGTTGTGCTTCCGCTTGCAATAGAGCCAATTGGTTGGCGACGCCGGCATTATATTGATTGCGCGTTATCTTGATAAATTTCTCGTATTGTTTCACACTTTCATCGAAAGCATCTTGCAATTCATCCAGGGCTCTCAGCTGGAAATAATCTTGTGCCAACATAGCCTGTGTAGACAACCTAACCCCGGCGAGCAGGGCGGCGTCCGATTCTGCTATGGCTGCGTCTTCTTCCACCAGACGGCGCACACTGCCCCATAAGTCAACATCCCAAGCAGCTTGCATGCCAATAGAGCTTAGCTTGGTCTGGGTGGTTTCAGCGGGTATACCATTAGCGGCTGGCGATCTTGTGCCTGTTTTAGATCCGGCATATCCGCCCGTCACTACGGGATAGAATCCCGCAGCGGCCTCATCAACTACGGCCAAGGCTTCTTCATATTGAGCCAGAGCTACGGCGATGGAGGGATTGTATTTAGTAGCTTGTTCTTCTAGATCGTTAAGCAAGTCATCGTTAAAGATCCTCCACCAGCAGTAGCGGTTATAGGTTTGTTCAGGAGAGGCTACCTTCCAAATGCCCCAGTCGCCAGGCGTGGTTTCTTTATAGGTGAGAGGTACATCGGCAGGAGGGCGCTCATAGTCTGGTCCCACACTGCAGGCCATGAGAAACGAACTCAAGCCGAGGATGAATAGGTTACCTAGTTTACGCATTGCCGGCCCCCACTGGTTGTTTTTCTTCTTTTATTCCCCCCCAAAAATCATGCCAACGACTTTTCGAGCTTGCCGTGACCCTGACGAGGAAGAGGTAGACCACTGGCGTGGTATAAAGGGTAAGCATCTGGCTGATTAGCAGACCGCCCACGATGGAAATACCCATAGGTTTGCGCAGCTCCGCGCCCACTCCACTTTCTAGAGCCAAGGGAATAGCCCCAAAGATAGCCGCCATGGTGGTCATCATGATGGGCCTGAACCTCAAGAGGCAGGCTCTGTATATGGCCGCCAAAGGGGTTTTGTTTCCATGGCGCTGGATTTGGATGGCAAAATCGATCATCATGATGGCATTCTTTTTCACGATACCTATCAACAGTAAAATGCCGATCAGGCCGATGATATCGAGCTGATACCCAGAGATAATCAGAGCCATCAGCGCGCCTACGCCTGCAGAGGGTAGGGTCGAGAGAATAATCAACGGGTGAACCAAGCTTTCGTAAAGCATGCCCAGGACTATGTAAATTACAAGCAGTGCCGTCAAGATGAGATAAGGCTCAGAGGCCAATGATTGCTGGAAAGCCTGGGCTGTTCCCTGGAAGCTGCCCTGAATTTCAGATGTGGGTAGTCGCATCTCTTCTACGCCCTTGCTTATGTATTGCACCACATCTCCCAAAGAATATCCAGGTAGCAGGTTAAAGGATAACGTCGCTGAAGGGAATTGTGACTGATGGGTGACGGTCAGAAGTGTCGAGGATGGCGCAAATTGGGCCAGTGAAGACAATGGTATGGTCTGCCCGGATGGATTGGTCACAAATAGGCTTCGCAATGTTTCGGGCAGTTGCCAATACTTAGGTGCCACTTCCATCACCACGTGATACTGGTTCATGGCTGTATACATAGTGGAAACCTGGTCCTGGCCGAAGGCTTCATACATGATTTGATCCACATCTTGAACGGTCAATTGGTATTTCGATAAGGCATCTCGGTTGTATTTGAGGAAAATATCAAGTCCATGGTTGAGCTGGTCGCTATTGAGATCTGCGATGCCTGGCATTTTGGAAAGCTTGTCTTGCACCAAAGGCGTCCAATGATTCAATACGGGCAGGTCATAGGCGGACAGAGTGTACTGAAAGAGGGCATTGCCAGAACGAGCACCAATGACAATTTCTTGGATAGCTTGCAGATATAATGTGGCGCCTGAAACCTCAGCCAATTTCGTTCGTAGACGATCGATGACCTCGAATACTGTAACATCTCGATCGCTTCTGGCTTTCAGAGCCATAAAGAGGGTCCCAGAGTTTCCTATGGCATTGGGCCCTCCCGCAAATCCGGCCACGTGACGGACAGCTGGATCCTGTCTTATAATATCTACAAACAAATTAACTTTCTTTTCCAGTTCTGCAAAAGACATATCCTGCTGTGTTTGAATAGTGCAGGCAATGCGGCCCGTGTCTTGAAGGGGAAAAAAGCCCTTGGGGATTATGATGAAAAGAGCGATATTGATGACAATTGTTGCACATGTAATAAGAAGCATCAAACCCTGCCTGCGCATGGCCCACTTGAGAGTTTTTCGATAATGATTTCTCAACCGATCAGTGATGGTAGATGACTTATTTCTTTGATCTTTAGGACGATATTTTAGAAGTTTAGAGGCCATCATAGGTGTTAATGTAAGAGATATTACAAGAGAGACCAAGATAGCGATAGCTAGCGTGAAGGCAAACTCACGGAACAGACGGCCCATAATTCCGCCCATCAACAGAATGGGAATGAATACAGCAATCAATGAAATACTCATGGAGAGCACTGTAAAGCTGACTTCCCTGGCGCCTTGAATGGCGGCTTTAAGGGGCTTCATGCCCCCTTCTACGTGGCGCTGAATATTCTCCAGGACTACAACGGCATCGTCCACCACAAATCCTGTACAGATCGTCAGGGCCATCAAGGAAATATTATCCAAGGAGAATTTGCATAGGTACATAATACCAAATGTCGCCAAGATCGTAAGTGGGACAGCGATGCTTGGCACTAGGGCTGATCTTGCGCTTCCTAAAAATACGTACATCACTACAATGACGAAAAGAATTGCCAGGACTAGCGTAAACTCCACATGTTTAAGCGAGGTGCGAATGGTTTCCGTACGATCGATGACGGTGGTTAATTCTATTGAGGCCGGTATAGCAGCTTTAATCTCATCCATAGCTACATACAAACGGTCTGCGGTTTCAATTATGTTGGTGCCCGGCATCTTGTATATGATAAGGACCACCGCACGCTTGCCATCGGACACCCCCATGTTCCTGACATCTTCGACGGAATCAATGACTTCGCCAACGTCCATCAAACGCACAGGTGCGTTGTTGTTATAGGCCACAACCACAGGCTTGTAGAGGTCGGCCTTAAACATTTGGTCGTTCGTCATGATTTCCCAGGTATGATAGTCGTTTTTAAGTTGGCCCTTGGGTTGATTCACGTTGGTATTTTCTATGGCTTTTGCTACTTGATCGAGGCTTATGTTGTAGTTGTTTAAGGCGCTTGGATTCAATTCAACTCTCACGCCAGGAAGGGAGGATCCGCCCACGATAACCTGGCCGACCCCCTCCACTTGCGAGAATTTCTGCTGCAATATGCTGGAAGCAATGTCATACATCTGTCCTCGGCTGTAATGGTCTGAGGTTAATGATATGACCAAAATGGGGCCATCCGCTGGGTTTACGATACGATAACTGGGCTCGGCCGGCAGATTCGTGGGCAATTGACTGCGGGCCGCGATAATGGCTGCCTGCACATCGCGGGCGGCTCCGTTAATGTCCCGATTCAAATCAAACTGAATCGTAATGCGCATGGATCCCAGCTTACTGGTGGATGTAATTTCCGTAACACCCGCAATCTGTCCCAATTGTTTTTCCAAGGGCGTTGCCACAGATGTCGCCATGATTTCTGGGCTCGCACCTGGCAGGGCTGCTGAAACGGTAATGGTTGGAAACTCAATTTGCGGCAAAGGTGCGACGGGCAAAAACCTAAATGCGATTATGCCAAAGATCCCGATTCCAATAGCTAGGAGCGTGGTGCCTATAGAACGATGGGTGAAAAATTCGGAAATACTCATTGATTCTTCTCAACTAGAGGCGTATGAGATTTCCATAAGTTATTTTTATAATTGACAAATCTTCTGGATAAACGATCAAAGGTTAAGTAAATCACGGGTGTGGTATACAAAGTCAGCAACTGGCTCAACAGCAAACCGCCGATGATGGTCAGACCCAAAGGCTGACGAAGCTCAGACCCCATTCCGAAGCTAAAGGTCAAAGGCAAGGCCCCCAATATGGCGGACATGGTGGTCATGAGAATCGGGCGCAAGCGCAACATGCAGGCGGAGAAAATAGCATCCTCGGGAGATTTCCCTTCGTTACGTTCCGCATCCAATGCAAAATCGATCATCATAATGGCATTCTTTTTCACGATACCAATCAACAGAATGATACCGATGATAGCCACGACGCCCAAATCTCGTCCGGTCAGGATGAGTGTAATCAGCGCCCCAATACCTGCGGAAGGGAGGGTCGAGAGGATCGTCACGGGGTGGATATAGCTTTCATACAGTACGCCCAGAACAATATAAACCACCACGATCGCGGCAAGAATGAGCCATACTTCATTGCCCAACGAGCCTTGGAAGGTCTTTGCTGCACCCTCAAATGCAGTTTGGATGCTAGCCGGGATGGCTATTTCCTCTTTTGCTCTATCGATGTCTGTGACCGCTTGTCCAAGGGAGGAACCGGGCGCCAGATTAAAGGATACAACTGCGACCGGAAATTGCCCCTGTCGGTTAATTACCAAGGGCCCAGTGCGTATAGAAACATCCGCGAAGGCACTCAAAGGAATCGGGGTTTTTGCCGATGACATCAAGTAAATATTGTTCAGATCCCCCACATTGGTTTGAAGATGTTCTAGAACCTCCATAATGATATAATATTGGTTAGTCTGGGTAAAAATGGTGGAGATCTGGTGTTGACCAAAGGAATCATAAAGCGCGTTATCAATGTCCTGCATGGATACACCCAACCGGGAGGCATTTGTCCGATCTATATTAAGAAAGGCCTGTAGCCCTAGGTTCTGTTGGTCTGAAGCTACATCCTGTAGGGATGGGATGGTATTAAGCTTTTCCACCAAGCGATTGGTCCATAGTTCCACGTCGTCCCCATTGGGCGAATTGAGGCTGTATTGAAATTGCGTGCGACTGACGCGGTCATCTATGGTCAGGTCTTGCACGGGCTGCATATAAAGGGCTATGCCCGGGTTATTTTTCACACTATCTTGCAATCGGTTGATTATTTCAAGGACGGAGGATTTACGCTGGTCAATGGGTTTTAAATTTATGAGAAGACGTCCTGAGTTCAGGGTTGTGTTCGTTCCATCTACGCCAATGAAAGATGAAACATTTTCCACATCCTTGTCTTGGAGAATCGCATGGGTGAGCTCCTGCTGCCGTTTGGCCATGGCCAGGAACGAGATGTCTTGCGGGGCCTCAGAAATGCCCTGGATGAGGCCTGTATCTTCCACGGGGAAAAATCCTTTTGGGATTATCACAAACAGGAACATAGTCAGTACCAAAGTTCCTACTGCGACCAGCAGCATGAGAGGCTGAAACCTCAAAACCACACGCAAGGACGATGAGTATCCCTTTATCAGCCTGCCCATAAATCCCTTCTCGTCTGCTTCCTCCTGGGCCTTGGTTTTATGATGTAGCCAGCGGGAGCAAAGCATAGGAGAGAGAGTTAGGGATACGAATGCCGAAATAAGAATGGATACCGCCAGTGTGACGGCGAATTCGCGAAAGAGCCTCCCCACCACGTCTCCCATAAACAAAAGAGGAATCAACACGGCGATTAAAGAGATCGTCAGAGAGATAATCGTAAAGCCAATTTGCCTGGAGCCCTTTAAGGCAGCCTGCAAGGGTTTATCACCCGCCTCTACATAGCGCGATATGTTTTCCAACATCACGATGGCGTCATCGACGACGAATCCGGTGGCGATGGTCAGGGCCATCAATGTTAGATTGTTTACGCTAAATCCCATGAGGTACATAAAGCTAAAAGTACCAACCAAAGACAAAGGCACCGCAATGCTGGGGATCAGGGTCGCTGAAAAGTTCCGTAAAAATAAAAATACCACAAACACCACCAGACAGACGGAGATGAACAGATCCATTAATGCGTCCGAGACGGAGGCACGAACCGTGATGGTGCGGTCATTCAAGATGGATACCGTAATTTCCTGGGGCAGGCTGCTTGTCAGGGCCGGTAAAATCGCCTTGATGCGATCCACCACCTCAATTACATTTGCACCTGGTTGGCGCTGTATATTCAGTATGATGGCCGGCTCTTCATCTTTCCAAGCGGCCTGGTATCGGTTTTCTGGGGCATCAATAACTTTTGCTACGTCGGTCAGATATATGGGCGAGTTGTTTTTATAGGACACGATGATCTTACTGCAATCGGCGCTGGTGAGGATCTGGTCGTTTGCATCTATAACGTAGGCTTGCAGAGGGCCATCAAATGACCCCTTTGGCTGGTCACTGTTGGCAGCCGCAATGGCCACGCGCACATCTTCCAGATTAAGACCATAACTGGCCAGTGCCATGGGATTGCATTGGACGCGCACCGCTGGTCTTTGGGCTCCACTGATACTCACCAAGCCAACACCCGAGACTTGCGATATCTTTTGAGAGAAACGGGTCTCCGCATAGTCCTCCACCTTATACATCGGCAGATTCTTGGATGTAAGTGCCAGCGTTAAGATCGGCGTGTCCGCTGGGTTGACTTTATTGTAAATGGGCGGATTGGGTAGGTTTGTAGGCAAATAGGTAGAGGCAGCATTAATGGCGGCTTGTACTTCTTGCTCAGCAACGTCTAAACCGGTATCCAAGGTAAATTTAAGGATGATGATCGATGCCCCACTGGAGCTGGTGGATGTCATCTTATTGAGGCCAGCCATAATACCAAATTGCTTTTCCAAGGGTGCTGTAACAAGGGAGGCCATGACATCGGGACTCGCGCCTGGATAGAAAGTAGATACACGAATGGTGGGGTAATCCACCTCCGGCAGCGCTGAAACCGGCAGCTGCTTGTAAGCTAGAATACCAAAAAGCACAACGGAAAACATCATGAGGGTCGTGGCTATAGGCCTGCGAATAAACGGATCCGACACTCCCATCTTATTTAGGACCCCCTGACGGTGGCGTCACTTGAGTGGTTGTGGTCGTAATGATTGCTCCATCTTTCAGCTTGTCTTGCCCCTGTACCACAATAGTTTGGCCCTCGGCTAGCTCCCCCGTAACGGCCGCATCCAAACCAACGGTTGTTTTGACTATAACCTGTTTAGATGTAACGGATTTATCCTCGTTATTTACCACATATACGTAACCGCCCTTGCTTCCCATTTGTATGGCAGCATTGGGAATAATGAGGGAATCCTTCAGCGTATCCACCTTTAGTCTCACATTGACAAATTGATTGGGAAAGAGCTTCATGTCTTCATTCGTAAAGGAGGCCCGTAAGTTGATAGTACCTGTGGTGGTACTGATCTGACTGTCAATGGCCGCAAGAGCTCCCGATGCCAGTAGTGTCTCTCCCCGCTTATCAAAGGCATCCACGGGGAGACTGTCCGTTTTCATGAATTGGGCATGAACCAGAGGTAAACGGTCTTCTGAGATTGGAAATATCACAGTAATGGGGCTGATTGTGTTAATCGTAGTGATAGGGGTTGTGTCCGTCGTTTGCACAAAGTTGCCCGGATTAACCAGCCGCAGACCAATCATTCCATCGATGTCGGACACGATCCGACAGTACTGGATATTGACCTTGGCGGACTGAATTAATCCTACATCGGTTTTGACGGCCCCCTCGTATTGCACGACTAATGATTTTTGTGTGTCATAGATCTGTTTAGAAATGGAGTCTTCTTTAATCAATTTCTCATATCGGATCAAGTCCAGTCGCGCGTTATCCAAGAGTGCCTGATCCCTGATGAGTTGCCCCTGGTACTGGAGTAGTTGTGCCTCGTACGGTTGAGGGTCTATTTGGGCTAATAACTCACCTTTTTTAACGATCTTACCCTCGGTAAAATATACATGGGTAAGTCGTCCATTAATCTGCGTTTTCACCGTCACACTGCCCAAAGGCGTGACCGTGCCGATGGTGCTTTCGTAAAGCGGAATGTCACCTTTTCTCACCGTGCTAACGGTTACCAGGGCAGGGGGCGTCACCACCTTTTTGTGGTTATTGGCGAAAAACAATGAATATAGGATATAGAGTAAAAGCGTAAGAGCAACCAACATAAGTAAATAGCGTAGCCTCTTGGCGCCTATTTTATGTCGCGCAGAATCAAACATAGAGGCCTCGCTAACCTTATGAAAGACAGATGTAATATGCATCATCACCGTTTCAGTAACAGATACAGTCTGCGATAAAATATGTGTTATCGTTTTCATTGATTAACTTATAGCTTCCTTCAAAGGACCCCTAAGCTACCATTATATTACTTTTTTAATAAAATCTAAGATAAATTTAAACTAAATGCAGGTTGGAGGGGTTTTATGATTCTGTACAACGAGTTAAAGACAGACGATACAATATAGACTCTTATGCAAAACTGGTGGGTTGGATGGAATCTCTGCCCCGACATACGTCATCCTTCCCTACCTCCCGCTTCCCGGTCGTCCGTTCACCATGACGGCTGCGGGGGAGAGAAGGTTGTATCTGACCCACCCGTTTTGCATATGAGCCGCTAGTTTCTTTCTCTTGGAACGTTTAAAAATTCATCTCATTTTTGTATGCACGAAAAGCGTCGCCATATGAGCTTCCATTAATAAAAATTTTGTTGAGGAAATAATTTCCGATTACAGGATCATTAAAATCGGGCTGCTTAACTACAGGGTGCAATTGATGATTCCTTACCCAAGAGCTTTCGCTGAGCGCTTTCAAAAGCGCAGGACCTTCTCCCAAACTCTTGTTTTGCTCAGATAGCGTTGCCCATAATGTTGTGACAATATCTTCCAGCTTTGGGAACCTTATTCGAAGATCCTGCCAGATCCGGGCTATATTTGCCGATTGTTCTAGGGAATACCCCTTGTTTAACCATTCCATTGCTTTAATACCCGGGCAGTCACGGCAGATAGTGACATGATTATATTGATTGTATCTCTCTGGCGTACAAAGTTGTTTCACAAATATGTCACATATTAAGCCTTTCATGTCTTCGTCCCAGTGTCCTGTACTGCCAGATTTAGCTATGAAATAAACAGTACCTCTAGGCTCTACTTTGCGATTTAACAGCTCAGTGAGTATCCCAATTATCCGGGTAATATCCACCTCCTGTAGGTGTGGATAGGATTCCAGCACCACGCGCCGGAAGAAAACGGGCGGTTTTCTTGATTCCTCTAGCTCTGCCTGCTCCTGTATTTTTCGTTTTTTCCAATAATCATCGTCTTCTCGTTTATGAGCTGACCCAGAAGAAGGCTGAGCTGCAGGCTTGCTAATACTCTGATCTTTCATGGCGCTGGCCATGTTTGCCGCTTGTTCTAGGGAATGCCCTTGTTTCAACCATTCCATTGCTTTTTCACCCGGGCAGTCACGGCAGATGAATTCATGATTCCATTGATTATACTTATCAGGCGTACAAAGCTGTTTCACAAACATCTTAGATATTACATCTTCCATGTGATCATCCCAGTGTCCTATATGGCCAGACTCAGGTATTTTATGAACAATACCTCCAGGCTCTTTGCGATTTAAAAGCTTAGTGAGTAACCCAATTATCCGGGTAATATCCACCTCCTGTAGGTGTGGATAGGATTCCAGCACCACGCGCCGGAAGAAAACGGGCGGTTTTCTTGATTCCTCTAGCTCTGCCTGCTCCCGTATTCTTCGATTTTCCCAATAAGCTGCGTCTTCTCGTTTATAATCCGACCAAGACTTCTGAGCTGCAGGCTCGCTAATACGCTCTTCACTACTCTCCTCATCGGATGCCCACGTTGCCCCCATACTTAAGCACAAAGACAAGCTCAGTGCGGATGCGAATTTAAGTACTATTTTCAACATTGTCGTATACTCCATTAAAGGGTAATCTAATTTACAATCTAGCTGGTTCTACCACGTGACAAAAATAGGCACATCCGTAAAAAATACGGATAACTTATTTTAAGTGTGGCTTGTCTACGGACGTACCTTTTGAGGAGATGGAGTAATGCTTCAATGTTCTAAAAGTTCGTCATTTTTGAGATTATTGGGCAAGGCATTAATTTAAATTATCGTGAACACCCACTAAATATGGCAATCCTATCTAAACAGACTCAGATGGGTACGGCCCACCTGAGTCATCAATTTTTCTACTTCTTCGCCTCAGCAGCCTCATATTTTCTGATAGAGTCAATATCTACCGTCTGCCATGGACCGCATTCGACAACGGCCACATCCGGTCGGGCTTGTCTAAAGTTTTCAAGAAGAGTCGGTGTGATCTCCTGGGACGTTGTGACGATCATTTCTAGATGGGGAACCGTTTTCAGAACCTCAAGGGGATAGCCTTCCGGTATATTGGGGATGTTCGTATCATACTCTTCTATGAACTTTTTACTTTCAGCTGTTAGAAAGTATTTTGAATCCCATGTTACATTTTCGCCATAATCGCTCCCCGCAATTTTAGTTGGATTTATCAAATCACCCTTAGCCGCTTTGATTCTTCTCAATGAGGGGTGTGCCTTTAGCCCGTCCCAATGGTGTGGGTAGTTGCACACAATATCTAGAAGTTCTAGGCTTTTCATGTCAGATATAGGTGATAAATCCTTTACATTGCAAAGACTTATATCCAGGTGTCTGATCGGCAGTCCCCGCAGGGCTTCTAGGGATGAGATTTTTGTGCGGTATAGTACTAATACCTCAAGCTTTTTGCATGCAGATAGAGCGGAGATGTCTTTTAAAGAATTCCACCGTAACGTCAGTGATTTGAGGCTAGGTAAGGTTTCAAAAATTTGCGGGCAAGCGGTCTCCTTGTAGTATGGGTCCATGTCCAGAACTAGAGTTTCCATAGCGGGGTGGCCTTTAAGGATGGATAAATCCATGTGCCGGCTGTCTTGAATTTCAAGCAGCTTTAACGCTCGAAGCTGATGCAGGAATTCAAATCCCTCAGACGTTATCTGGAATCCATAGATCCATAAGCTCTCAAGCCCAGTAAGCTGGCCCAAAGGGGAGATATCTGTGAGGTGACCCGCATGAATGCTAAGCTCCCTCAAGTTATAGCGACCGATATTTTGAATATTGTATGGTGCATACAGATGGGTATCTTGCTCAGTCAGTCGCAGTTTCTGCAAGAAAGGCATTTCCCCCAGGTATGGAAAGTGTTCCAGTGTTGTGTCCAGTTTCTCCAGGTTTGGCACGTTACCAAAGCCCTGCCAGATAGGATCATGGCGATGGCCATCCCGCGGGCGCAATCCGTTATGAAAAACCGTTATGTACTGCAAAGTATGCAGTTCAAACTCCGCCGGATTTGCCACAACTCCATTCAGCACGAGCGTTTTGATATGGGGGTAATTGTTCAAAAATGTCAGAGACATCTTTGGGAAACACGTATGGTCAACCAGTCCTATTCCCTTGATGTCCAGATGATCATCCAGAAAAGAAATCACATCATCCCTGTCACTAAAATGCGGCGGAGAGAACGGTGACCCACGTCCCCCGGCGACGAGGTAAGGAAATTCATCCGTTGCTTGGACCTCACCGAAAAGGCCCAAAGCCAGGCATGCGATGGACAAAAATTTATGTGAATTCTTTACCATGAATATTCTCCTTATACGTTGTTTGCATATGAACTTAGCAGTTAGCCGGGCCTGATGAATCCGTAAAAAATACTGATAAATTTTAGGATAATTCGATGGAATTAGTACGCATGCGGGTTTGCTGACAGTGCAGGGTTGATCCGTAGTTTTTACGGATGCGGAATAGTTGCATAAAAGATAAGTTCAAACATCATAACGTAAAAGGAAAATAGAATGATAAAGAACATTACGATTGTATCAAGTATGGCCTTAGGCACGCTATCTGCGATTTCTGTTGATCAGGTGTCTGCGTCAAGGGCTGGAGATGATGCGGAGTATTGGACAGAAGTTACCCCAAAGACGGGTTCCAATCAGACCGTGAATGACGAAGAAGGTGATGAAGAAGTGGTTTTGATCATGAATGATACTGGGGCAAAAATCAGAAACACTGCTCCAAGGGCAAGAGCGGCTGCCGCACCTGCGGCAGTGAAGAAAACAGATAATCAGCTTAAGATCACTGGCAAAAATGAACATGTACGTATAGAAGTTGAATGCCTTGATTTTTCTGAAATAAGTCCGAGAACCGCCGCACCCGCACCTGCGACTGAACCTGTTTCTGCTCCTGCCCCTATTGAGGAAGAGGATTCTTCTGATTTTGAATGTGAGGCTGTAAATATGGATTCTAACCTTGACCCTCGGTGGAGCACATTTCAAGACACCTATGTTGTACCAGGCAGAATACACGCAGCGCTTGCTTGGGAAAGGGAAGCATTTGGTGAGGAGAGTCATCGTGAGGATGAGCCGAGACAATCTTCACAAGCTTCTAACGAAGTGCCTAAACAGAACAGCGAAAAAAGTAACTGGACCGAATCCTTTATATTAGATAATGGCCTAGAGGCAAGACATACGCCTGATAGAGTATCCGTCGGCAACCTCAGCGGTGCAATAGTCGTTACTTTGGGCGCAGGTTCCTTTAACGGTATGACCATCAAGGCGCCATTAACCGTCCGTCCCGATATGAGCCGTGAAGAATTTCTTGCGGCCCTGATCAAGTCTGGGTTGATTAAAGAATAAATCATGCAAAGCTAGCTGGTCCGTGGTGGGTTTCTCTCTAGTGGTCAGCTAGCATATTTTGCATAATCAGAGATACTGAGAAGTGGACCATCTATATAGGAATACAACGAGCTATGTTCATAAAACCCATTTCGTTTAAAGTGAATGAAGATATCATCGATGGGGCCATTCTTTCCAAGGATGGACAAGATGCTCCGCCCAACTTTATATTTCTTCACGGGGGCGCCGGAAACAAGGAAAGAATATATGATGTTATCCCTCCACTTGTGAATGATGGAACAAATGTGCTCGCCATGGATTTCAGTGGGCACGGCAAAAGCACAGGTGACCTTAAGAAGAGCAGCTTGAAAAAGAGATGTGAAGAGGCGCGCAAAGCGATTGAGGATTTTGCCGCAACAGATAAACTGATCGTTTGTGGGGCAAGTATGGGTGGTTACATCGCCATCAAAATGCTGGAGTACTTCCAGGTCGAAACCCTCATACTTTTTTGTCCCGCTCTTTATGATAAAAAGGCCTATAACCTTCGTTTTGATGACGGCTTCACGGAAGCTATCAGAATACCAGAAAGCTGGCGTAATACGGATGCCCTCGATTTGCTTAAAACCTTCACTGGAAATTTATTAATTATTATGGGTGATCAGGATGAGATCATTCCTGGAGAGGTCATTCCTTTGATAATGGAACACGCTTTTAAAGCTGACAGGAGGGAGCTATACACCTTGCCTGGCTGCCATCATAAGATCTTTAGCTGGATCAAAGAGCACGATGACGACTTGCTAAAATTGCAAGCTAAGCTTCAGGATTATGTTTTGTAGGTTGTGCGTAATAATAGTACAACGGATGGGCTAGGCGTAATCAAACTACCGGCTATTATCGCCTTGTTTGCTCCAGCGCTTGAGTATTTATAAGAAAAAATGGTGAAGGTTCTTTCATGCAAGTCTCTGAATGGCTGAGGCCCCTAGAAAACTAGGGGCCTTCACCATTTTTCTCTCAAATACTCACGTATGTCCAGCCTGGCATTCAGCTCAAGCATTCTTTATACATAAGCAGCTAGCTTCACTTACTTTGGCATCTCAGCCGGAGCCGGATACAGCGCCTTTGCTTTCGCCAGTTGTGCGTTAAAGCCTGCAGGTGTTGGATCAGAGCATGAACTAATACCAAGAACCTTTGTCATGGCCAAATCTTTAATGGTCTCATAAGGCATATAAGTGTACTCCTGTTGCAGCTCCGAACGGGTCTCCAACATATTCTTGTAAACCTCACGTCTTGCCTCGCTATAACCCATAACACGCTTTTCAAGCATGTGCTTTGCTATACCTTCCCCGAAGGCTCCCACGGTGGCTGGAGTTAACATGTCCATGCCGGTTATTTCGGTCGAATATAAGTGCTGGTACCAAAAACCAAATGTGGCTGTAAAGGCTTCCTTAAAATCATTAGAGATTAATTTCAAGACGGTAGAGTAGGGGTCGGTCATGGTTTGTAACCACAAGACAAATTCAACGACCATCAATTCAGTCAACACTCTCTCAGCCCCTTCAGAATCACCAACCAACCCACTGCCAAAGCAGTTATACCAGACGAGGCGGGCATTCACATCGATACCTCTTTTTACCTGTTCATAAGGCACCTGGGTCATATGTGCCGCAAATTTATTGGCAATCATTGTTTTATTGTTCGCCACGTTCTGAATAAAAACAAGGCGATCACTTTCCACTTGGTTGCCAATCCAGTCCCTACCGGTGATCCATCCGCGGTCCTCTCCCATCATCCGTCGATAAATTGCGTCGTAATAAAGCTTGCGAAGAACCAGTGTTTCCTGGATTAAAGGATGCGGCGGCGCGAATTGACCAATTTTCTCTATCGCAAGGCGGAAGCCTAATGTCCTATTGACGCCCTTCTCATAGTCCTCTCGCAGCTTGTCATAGGTAAGATTAGCTGCCTCTTCCATCAAGCGTAAAAAGGAATGTTGGGAACCATGCTCAGTAAAGTCCCATTTTTTTCGCATTTCGTCACAATTGTCAGTGAAAAAACCATGACAGAAGGGGGCTCGTTTTAAGGATTCCTCTAGGGCATATCCCCTTTTGAGATTAGAGGACACATGACTAACAACCTCACTAGCTAGTTCCGCCCTCAATTCCTTTAACAGGAATGTACTCAAATCTAATCGCTTACGGTAGTCATCGACATTGTCCATATAGTACAAGAAACAGATTTTTGGATTCATGTGTTTGACATCATCCAGTTCTGAAAAACGAGATACTTGGGCGTCCGTGAGACCCCGCCAGAGGCGACGAAAAACTTCTCGTCTATGCTTATGCAACACGGCAGCGACGGAATGTTCTTTGATCACCTCATCAACGGTGAGCTTTATGAGATATGGGTAAAGGCCTTGATCCATGAGATACGTACATAACACCTTAGCGAAAAAAGGTTGTGATGGATGAAATTCACGAGCATATGCGGACATATTCTTTGCTTCTTCTTCCGGCAGCCCAAGCCATTCAATGTCTTTCATGATGCAAAATTCCGCAAACGCGGTAAGCACGGACTTCTTTTCTTCCAGAATCGCTTTTGCAAGAAAAGTTCCGGTGCTTGTGTCATTTGGGTCAGGTGTAACAAGGGGCCATACAGACCAGTCATCTTCACTCTCTCGTTGGAAGGGAAACGGATCTAGAGCCGCCAACAGCGCTGCTTTTTCATCCATTTGCGTAGACGTACGCAACTCCGCCATTTTTTTAAAGACGGCCTCCTCAAGATAACGATACTCATTCTTCAGTCTGCGTCTTTCATATCTGGTTTGTACTCGCAAAACCGCATCATAGATGGAATGACCTTTTTTGATGTACTTCTTAGCCTGTCCGATACCATTCACATAAGGCCCAATGGGTAACTCATGCATAATTATAGTTTCCAAGGCAAAGGGGATATAAAAGTTCAGATCAGCATCAGGCTCGCCAACCTCTCTCATGAGCTGTTCTGTCAGCCGACAAACATCACTGCTCGGCAGTCGGGGATATGCTTTTACAACAGCTTCTTCATAGCTGAGACGCTTGAGAGCACCAAACTCTTCATCACGCAGACGCTTGGTAACAGAAGGCCATCTCGGACTTGCAGGCGGGGACTCGAGAAGAGAAAGCGCAAGCTGTCCCACCACGGGCACCTCATCCTCATGGGACTCTCTCGAGGCCCAACTTACCTCCGCACCCACAAAAGCCGCCAGACTTACGGCAGACAGCAACCTATACGAACTCTTCAACATGAATCTTCTCCTCTGAACGGTTAACCTATCCGTTTGATAGAAGGTTCCAGCCCCAGAGTCTATCCGTAAAAAATACTGATAAAATTTTAGGTAATAGTGGGCTGTTTTTGATTCAAGCTACTTCAGCCACATAGTGCTTATGAGTTTCAGACCGTGGCAGAGCTTCCACGTCTTGGGCTTCGATGAAGGCCACCACTGCCCAACGGGCGTATGGTTTGCCAATCAGAGTTTCATTCATCTGGATTACATCATGCCATGCGGGGCATAGCTTCTCGGATTCCGTCACTGTTTGGAAATTACTGGCGAGCATGAATACAGCATTTTCTGGTTTATGTTCTACGAGTTGAAGATCTTCCGGGCCGCTTCCTATGCGCAGGCCTTGGGTGCTTTCTGCAATAGCAAGGGTACATGAGCCTGCATCAAAATGCGGCTTTGCCAGATATTTCTCCGATGTCGTCCATTGGTATTTTAAAAAGCGGAGCTGGATGTGGATATCTTCTTCGGTCTCAAAAACCTTACTGTGAAGCCCAGGGAACTGTGGGTCAAGAGCTTGAAGGACATTATCAACAGTCTTACGTGTGAGCTCCCAGATGGGCTGAGCCTTGGTCAAGAAGTCTTTCACCACCGGATTGGCTTCAATGAACTCGGGGTATTCCCGAAAGATGGCAGGGTGGTAGTGAAAAAAGTCCTTGCTGTCGTTATAGATATCATCCGCTGGATCCCGATGCCGATACCCAACGTCACCGCGCCGATGGCGTGGGGCAATGGAAAAGTCTATATGAGACTTAACGTCCTCAGGTTCCTCCAGAAACCGGAAGAAGGCATTAACAGCGTCTTCAATAAGGGCTCTGTCCATGGGGAAGGGAACGTTAACGTAATTATTTTCGTGCAAAGCTTGGTATATATCCGTCATAGCTGCCCTTGTCTGCTGATTCTTATAGAAAATCTGCCACAGAAAGATGTATATGGCCAGCCGAAAATGAGCTGGTTTATCCGTAGTTTTTACGGATGCGGGGAATTATCACGTCCCTTATAATCCGAGGACGCTAGTGGCTGGCACCTGCAAGCTATTTCCAGCTCTGCCTCATCTATCCAGATAATAGTCCGAGAAATATATCCTCATAAACGATTTCCGTACATTATAGGTGAGGTGATCTGCGTCCAGTTTTTTCATTTCGGCAATCCATTTGGCAATCTCGTTTGAGTCCCTGGGTCTCGACTTCTTGTGCCATTGCACAATGCATCTCTGCGTATGGCCCGTGATGGCAATAGTCGATTAGGGATAAGATGTCTTCTATGTTGTCTGTTTCCCGAGTTAACGTTTTCAGGACGGGCGCCATTCTCCCTAGGAATTCCCAGTGGTGCTTGTGATCTGTGCCATCATAAATTTTTAACTGAAACTCTGGGCGTAAATCCCCATAATGGCGAATTACGAGTTCAAAAAAGTCCAAACCAATTCCTGATAATTCATCAGGCATAGCATCTAGGATCGGTCGGAACATGCGCAGTGGTGCATCAAAAGGGCCTGCCCGGTTACAACAGCGAACCGCTAAAAGGATATGGTCTCGCTTAAATTTACCTTCCGTAGTTGCCGATAGAACCGCCTGTATATCCTCGGCGGAATGAGGGGGGTGGTGTTGGAACAGCGTCTCTAATAAGGCAACAAATTCACGTGTTTGGTCATCTGCAAGTTTTAACGCAGCGCGTCCATGCATCTTTTGAGGCACCGGAATCTTTGCCTTATCAAATTGTAAAGAAGCAATGGCGCGAAAATCAGCAAGTGTCAAATGATGTCTGCTTGCTCCCCAAGCCAAAGCCCTAAAAATTTTTATGTAGTCTTCATAACAGTACACTTTCTCGGTGTGGTAGTGTTCTATGGCCTCTATATTGGGAAACTGGTGTATGTCATTGATCTCAGGAAGGCGCAAAAAGCAATTTAAAATTAAATTCCAAAGTCCCTCTGGCCGCATTAAAATCTCGTCAAAGTCTGGCCAGTCTTTATGGTCCAGGTCCTTTAGCGCTTGGAATAGAATAGTGACTGCACCCGTTGTAAGATCGGCAGGGGGTAAATTCACCATAAGTGAGTGGACCAATCTGGCGGTGGTGCCTTCGTGACAATAACCTTGATTGAGATCTAACAGGCCGCCCATGATCAATATGGGGATCTTTTTATGGTCCAAGCGTATGGTTCGCAAAAGTTGTAATAAACGCTCTCTCCTTGATACGACCTCTTCATGGGTGGAGGTTTCCATGAGAATTTCTAGAAGACACGCATGCAATAATGTCGCTTCTATATAAAGCTTCGGGCCATCCAGATCGAGCATACGAGTAATCTCAAATAGGTTCCTTAGCTTATCCAAATTCACAAGATTCAAAACCTGAGGTCTCATGACCACCTTGTAGAATAAGTCATGCAATCTCTCATAGGCTTGCCCCAATTGATGCGCAATCCATATGACCTCGGCAAAGTATGTAGGTAATACTTGCATACAGATGGTTCTCGTGAGCAAAACGCCATCGGGTCTTATGTCGGCTCTAGATATCAGGAATTGCTCCCAAACATCTGCAAATGGCTTAGCCGTTGCGCTATCCGATAAAATCATACTTACCAGAGCCTGTGGGTGCCAAATCCTTATGGGCTCTGAGAGTTTGACTATGTTTCTGATCTGAAGGATGTCTATGTATGGCTGATTGCGATCTATTTCCTCGACAAGCGTTAAAATAGAATTATCCAATTCATTTTGCAGGTCTTCTTCGCAAAGCCCAACCACTTGACAAACAAGGTCCAGAGGCACTGCTGTCAGCCGGGTGATTCCCATTATAATCCTGTTGATCGTGTCTGCATTCTGATAAGGTCGCAGGCATGCTTTGGCGTAAGGTAGCGCGTCCTCGGCTAAGGGCAGTAGTAGGATTTTTTGATAGGGCAGCAATTGCGGCACGCCCGCATCCACACTTTCATCGAAATTCTTCCGGTCAGTGACCGAAAGGCTATAGAAGTAGTTGATAAATGGCAACAGGATCTCGGCATATTTGCCTTGCGGTTTTGTCTTATCCTCTTCTCTTGCGTACTCCATTAGGGTCATATATTTCTTGTGAGAGGGTTGATAAAACTTAGCTCTGTACAGATCTTTGGTGGCCGCGCAGATGTCATATAGTTTTCTTAAGTCATGGTCCATGAGGGCACTTGCCGCGGCCTCAGCTTGGTCTAGGGGTTCAAGATCACGGCGCTTTATCTGAAACCTTCTCTGAACCTCTAGGGCGAGTGGTGCGGGTTCCTTGTAAATCACAGGAGAGGAAACCAACTTTGGCAGGATAACAAATAGATGCATCCGGATCAGATTGCCGAGGTCTTTGGAGAGTGCTTCAAAATTTAGGTCCTGCCAAAAGTGAAACTTATATCCCACATTCGCCAGTCCTGCAGGCGTTGCCAGAAGCTGTCCCCGTAATTCAACAGCATCGTAATGGTGGGTTTCGCCATCAATAGTGCACTTGAGCTTAGGAAGGCTGCCGATGTCTTCTCGCATGCCCTTGAGAAATTCAGAGGCACGAGGCACTTGATCATCATCGGTCACAGCCGCCACGCCGAGGTCCCCGGTTAGATATAGTTTTTGATCAATGGATTCCGGATCAGTCCACAATTGCAGCATGCAGCCTTTCCCCGCTTTGCCATCGAAAAACTTGCGATATACACGATCGTATCCTGCTAAGAGCATATCTCGTGCCGTGTCCGTCACTTGCAAATGACCATACATTCTCTCCAGGATTGTCATGCTATCACCCAACGAGGTGCGGCTGCTCCCTGTGTAACAGAATTCAATGGGCGAGCTGGTAAGGATGGTGGGGCAATGAAAAAGCGACAGGGCCACCGCCATCCAGCTTTCCTGGTGTCCTGGGCTGTAATGATCCTCATGGATTCCAGATTTAACCATATGACTGGCAAATTGGTGAGCATGCCGATGGTCGTCAGCCTGTACCTCCACAGCGCGAAGGCGGAGAGAGCTAAGTCCCTGGATTCGGTTGAGCGTTGTCATAGCGAGCCACTGAAAACCTACCCTACCCGTCGTGCCGTGATACATGAAATGATCATGAGGGTGCAGCGATTCTTCCTCTACGACTTTGGTGAGAAATTTGATATAGCTTTTTTCTTTCAGGACCATGGTGATATCTAGGGAATTGTTATCTTCAAGTTGCAGCGGTTTACTTTTGACGTTCACAGCCATGAAAATGCGACTCTCGAGCGGCAATAGGTCGCCGGTCAGGTGATTGAGCACATGGACTGAAGACGTTTGTTTTGCTGGAGTTAACATCGACTCTTCGGCAGGTTTTGCTTCCTCTACCTTCAGTCCGTCGCCAACAAAATCGCCAAGCTCCTGGAGTCTGTTGGGAATTAATTGGGGCTGTGAAGGGCTGTTTAAAGGCCTTTTATAAATTCTTGGCTCGGAAAAATTCTTGTGCAGTTGTACGCAATCAACGGACAATGGATTGTCGAAGTCCAATAGCTGTTCCATCAGACCTTCACGTACCATGATTCTTAAGCTTCTTAAAAAAGGTTCAAACATCCTAAGACCTTTCCAGCCCGGGATGGTTTCGCTAGCCCCAATGTGGATAAGATCAGTCAGCGGCACCAGCAGTAATTGAGTAATTTCTTGTTCCTCTTCGCGGGATGCAGCCGCAAGCCTGGCATTAAGTTCCTGTAGGTCAAATGGCTCCATGGGATAGAAAAAGATGGTGTAGCGGAATAACTCATCCCAAGCACAATCGTTAAAGGGCTTATGTGTATAGTCATTAAATCTTGGGCAGTTTAATAGTTTGACCGGATCAACACATATACCCCCAGCCGTTTCTTCATGGACTTCTTGAGCTGCGGTAAAATGGGCATATTGATGATATTCATCGCTAAGCCCGCCTAAGTTACCCAGTAGATCACCGTTTTTGCGCACGCCCAGTAGTACATTGTTTCCTGATATGAGGTAAATGCCCGCACCGGAAAAGTCCATTTGGGAAAGACTTCTGCCTTGCCAAATATCATGGGGTTCTGCCAGTTGTAAAATATGTTGGATATCTCGAAAGCGTTCGGTCAGGAAGTGATGAAGCTCGTCCTCATAATCCATTCCCGCCAGGGTTCTTGCGGTCTGAAAAGCGCCAAAAATGAGGTGCCTGTTGTCATATAGTTCACGTAATTTAGTCGAGATAATCGACTCCGTCGCGCCTTTGTACATCTCGGCGGAAGAGAACTTAGTTGTATCACAGTATCCCTTTATCGTGCTGTGAAGAGGGTAATCGTTAAGTCGCAACACACCTTCATGGACATAAATTCCACCTGCCCCCATATCCACAGGATGGACTAGGCCGTCTAGGCCTAGAATTTGGTTATCAAATATTTCTTTGCCATCTTCCATGAAACTGGTGACGGAGTCAAAATTGGCCAAGAATGCGTCAAGGGCCAGTCTCGGCCCTGATTGCTTAATCATTTCGTTCCGGTCTTGAAGGGGCGCTGCTTCAATATATTCGGCTAAACGAAATGGGCCGTCGGCCAGAGAGTATTCATCCCTAATTTCATAAGGTAGATGCCAATAAAGGGCTAAATCCGGCGCTGGCTCGCCCATAGCGCGATAGGTCAGCTCGCAAAAAAGCTCGTGAGATCGTCCCAGGGGTTTGAGCGCGAATTTGCGTTCATCAATATCCTCAAGAAGTACGGCGCCGACTCTTCCGTCATCAAATGTCTTAACATAACGTAGATCAAAAATAGTTTGCGGAAAGCTGTGATTAGCTTGGGGGTAGCCCCTCAAAATAGCATTATTATTGACATGAATCAGCGTGAGCTTTTTGTGGTTAAGTACTTGCGACATCTTGCGCAACTCATCCAGGTTGTCGTCAAAGAACACGAAGTGGTCGGGCAGGGCAAATCCAGCGTCCTTGGCCCTATCAAGAAGGTTTTTAAGACAAATACCTTTGTGAAGAACATGGTCTTTTTCTTCCGTGGCAAAGACAACGTTGTTGAAAATGAAGCGGCTTTCATCCAAGAATGTCTTTTCGTCAGGTTTTAGCATGCCATCGAAAGCATTCAAGTGAACGCCGAGGGATTGCAGCTGTTCAAGAGTTTCCTGATGGTAGACCCCATAACGGGCCGTAATAACCATCCATTTGCGTGTTGATTGAGTTATCCAGCTTAGGTATTTATCATCCATAGGGTAGGGTGATTGCACATACTTCTGCCTTTGGTTGGGATGGCATTGCATCAAGGTTAGATCCAGGTCAGTGCCGTAAAGAGCATCCTCAGGCAAGTCCAAACTCAACGCGTCGGAGGGCCTCTTAACCTCATAGTATTTAAAATCGCCCTCTTGCTTGAAAACAGGGTCAGATGCGCGCACCTGCATCCCCAAAATAGGCTGGAGCAGGAGCTCCATAATTAGTACCAAGCTGAATATTCTTTTTAAAATAAGCATTACTGTCTACCTTCGCGTTAAGTCAATGATAATATGAATTTTCTCAATAAAAGTCTAGCTTTTTATTGAATCTTCACACCATCAGTCATTTTTGCTTGACAGAATCAGCAATCGCCCCTATTGGAGTAGTAGGTGTGGGAGTTGATTATGATGAGAGTAATCACTCACTAAATGGTTCAAGGATCGCACGAGCCCCCAGCTTGCTTCCCCTGCGAAAGCAGGGGTCCAGCGCAAAATGCGTCGCGAAGCGACTCTGTAAATCTTTACGGTGCTGCTTCGCAGCGCATTATAAGGGCTGGACCCCTGCTTTCGCAGGGGAAGCAAGCTGGAAGTTCGTACTATCTCTTGGGGCTTAGGTGTGTGTTGTGCAAATAGTGTAATTCTCTAATAAGGTTAAAAACCACATTGCGATATAGGAATATGGTATGAGTTCATCGGAAATTGATAGGATCAACAAGGCGGCGTTGGAGTACAACAAGAGCGTTGCGCCTGCGCTTAAGTCTATTGCTGAGCCTTTGTTTTCTTATGCCGGACTTACCCATCTTTCCTATACCAAATTTATCCCAGGCACTAGGTATCTGACCTTATCACTAGATTGTAATTTGGTAGAAAAATACTTACGTCAAAATCTGGATAGGCATGTATTTTTTGATATACTGACCTTACCAAAAAATTCAAAACGTGTCTTGTCTTGGGATTCCCAGAAAGACAATGACTTACTGGAATTTATGGGAGGCAACAATTATGCCCATGGCTTGAGTGTTTTTGTACGCCATGATCAATTGATCGAGGCCTGGCATTTTTCAACGGACAGGAATAACGCTGCAATCAATCAGTTCTATAGCAACGAGCAGCACCTTATCGACAAATTTATCATCTCATTCATAGAGAAAGCCGGCGACATCGTCTCAACCGACGATAAACAGAAACTAGCCATATATCATGAAAATCGTTCCCTGGACTTTTCTGTCTTCGATGGACAGGGTGATGGCCATCTACAAGAGCTTCTCCAAGTCAATAAGTATCCTTTCCAGGCCAACGGCGAAACCGTCTATTTGTACCAAAGCGAATTCGAATGCCTGCAGGCCCTGTCTGAAGGACTAAGCGCTAAACTGATCGCCTACAAGCTAGGCATCTCTCCCCGCACCGTTGAGTCTCACCTAATGAACGTCAAAGCCAAGCTGAATCTGTATTCCAAAATTGATCTGCTGGCGGCTTTCAAGCAATCGATTTATTCGAAGTTGCTTTCTTAATCGTCGTTTTCCTCATCCCCAGAAAGCTCACCAGTCCCCGTATTTTTTACGGGATGCGGTAAATTGATGTTCTATGCATAATGATGCCATTACCCTTGAGAGCCTATTGGACGAGTCTGGCTATTTGTCATGATTTGTCGAGCTTGAAAGGGTTAACTAAGCCTACAAGATATGGAATATAAAAATGAATGCCCACAAAAAGGCCAGCCAATCGTGCGATGGAATCTCCATCCAAGAATACGCCAATGAAAGAACCTGCTCGGACGGGTCTTGTGATATGGTGATGAACACCATCAGCACAAATGTCACTAACCTACCGCCCGAAGCCGGTTATAAAACTTTCCTAATCAAGGATCAGAACGGTAATGTCGTTCAGCACGTGAGGGCATTAAGTATGGTCGATGTGATGGCGTGGTATGGGTAAATTGGAGCTAAAAATCGCCAAAAGACCAGGTATTTTCTCCCCAATAATTGGCGCTCCGTCTGGGCCAATCCCATAAATCTTTCTCATGGAGCTGCTGCCCGCAGGCATTGGCCCGAGTGAGTATTTGAATATTTTACTCGCAGATTGAAGATCCCAGCATTTCACAGTCTGATCGACATTTACGCCCCATAAACGTTTTCTTTTTGCGTCAAAACCAAAATCGTATTGGTAGGACTTCTCGACCACAAGGATCTCGGACTCCGTCACCGCACGAGTCACCGGGTTATAATCTACGCAACTGAACCCGTTGCCCAATCTCAATAGAACACAGGTTTCGCTTCCATCGGTCATAATAAGGGGAATGGTATTCGATTCGTTGCTTATATTAATGAGGTAAAGGGCTCTCCTATTGGGAAGATCAATAGCGCTGAAAGAAGATGAGTCAGGTTGGTAGAAAAAAATATCACCAGCCATTTTCGGTTTTGAAAGGATACGGCCATTGCCTGAGAGAAGAGCGGCTTCACGACTATTATAGATACTGTAAATGGTTTGGTTGTCCCGAAAGTCAGATTCAATTTTGTAGCCACTGGAAAAGTCAATGGGACGAATAGGTCTGTATATTTTCGCGTTATTAATCGTATCTCTGTTGAGCATATGTATAGCTGTATTATCTTCGTATTCCTTCAAAGTAAGTACCACATGGGTTCGATTCATATGGGACATATGGATTATCCACCCCATGCTTTCAGGCTGATCTACATCGCAACGCATCCCGCCCGTTTCTTTATCAAAAAACGAAATATAGTTGTGTTTTCGTTCTGAACCTACCCGCCTTTTAGTGAGCACGACTATATCTTTCTCAAGTTCCACGCAAGATTCAGCATACTCTTTAAGCATATGCGCCCTTAACCGAGGCGCTTTCAATTTGAGCACGCGTTCGCATACGTCGCTTTTGTCTGCAAACTGATGAAATACCTCAAGAAGACTGGAATTCGTATGAAAGTCCGTCCAGCCCGCAAAGTATTTCCCCGTTGGTTCGATCCATTTAGTGATTAAGTAGTCATAAGTTGACTTGCGAAACGTCTGCTGAAATTGGAGTATTCTATACAATGCACGAATTTTCCCACTTATGCTGTCCAGGTAACAATTGAATAGCAATTCTGGAAATGACGCCTCTGTCACGTCAGCCGGCCACGCCACCGAAGATTCAGCCTTCAGTTTGTCGACAGCACCTGGAGGATGGTATGGTATAGACTTAGACCTGCTACTACTAACAAAGTCATAATGCAAGAGTTGCATATGCCATTCAAATATTTTAATCCCTTCCTTACTGAACACGAGCCTGACATCATTTTCGTCAAGGATGGTATGATTAACAATGTCAGCAAATCCGCCCGTTCTTTCCTCAGGCTTAAGGGGTATCTCCCAATCCCATTTTCCTTGAGGATCGAAGATCTTACATATTCGGGTCAATTTTCTGTTTGTGGGGCTTCGGTATACGTGGCTAGCCTTGTTCCACCTAGGATCACCCAGTAACAGCTTTATCACCTTCAACATATTCGGCAACCCTGCACAAATACCGAAGGTGCCATTCTCCACAGTCGGATGATAAAACTTCACCTTATCCTCTTCATCCAGGACCCCCTCGTTCAGGTTATACAGCACCTTACCCCACTCGTTTCTAGCCCAAGGCTTATTGGCTTGCGCGGGTTTCTTGCAAATGTTCCTGAAATAATTAATGAACTTTTCATTTACTTTAAAGCCTTTGGCTTTCAGTCTTTCCAGTCGTTCCCATTCGTATCTTTGGAGGTCAAAGTTATAGAGCATCTGCATAAAGAAATTGCGCAAAGAGTTGTTTCCACAGTCTGAGTAGAAAAAATTCTGGCCATCAATCTCAATTTTCGCGACGCCATATTGGATAACGGGTGGGAATTCTTATCTTCAAACACAGAGTAGCCTAATTTTAGTAGGGCGCGTGTTTCGAGATTATCCTTATCTCTAGATTTCCTCGCGGCCCAGTAGTCTGCTGCTGTGAAACAGCTTCCTTCGCCTTGCCATATGATTTCGGCAACTTTTTTCTTATCAATAATATCGCCGCTCAAAGCCTCGTAAAATGGCCTCAGATCATTTTTCAACTTTTTCTTTTCCACACAAAGGTCAACAGCGTGCGTTCAACCACATGGGGAGGGTAGCCATTAGCTGTTGCTTTATCTCCCAGGTTCTCGCTGAGGCCCTCGAACAATAACTCTGCAAAGGGCAGCGATTTGATTGGAAACTGTCTTGTGCCTTTTGGATTTTTCTTCTTATAAGCGCGGGCTTGCTGGAACAATTGTGGCTGCATGGCCTCCGCCAAGATAAGTCCCGCCTCTGCCTTGGTCATCTTAAAAAAGTCAGGAGACTCTATAGCATTAAATATCAGCGCAAGATTGACAGGCCTCAGCCATTTGTGAATATCATCATCCATATTTGCGTTGGCCAGAAAGCCGATAAAGGAAGGGAAAAGGCGCTCTATAATTGCAGCAGCTGCATCTTGTGGAAACGAATCGGGCGGACAGGATACCTGATCCACTTTACGTCGCTGGGGCCGAGGTAGGCCTATGTTGTGCGGACCAGTGTGTCCATCGAACAAGAGGCTCTCGATCAACACCAAGTCCAAGGGCCCGTGAACTGGCGAGTATTGATGAAAACGAGGGTCGACGAAAGGCTTGTGGAGATCTTTGAATTCCCCAAAGGTTTCCAGGACGTCCTCCTCAGGCCCAGAGCCATACACCCCGGTACAAACGAAAAACGCCAACAGCACACTCTTAAACAGTCTCAACACAAATTCCCCAACAAAAGACTAATCAAGCCTCTGTCTTCATATGGTGTGTTTATGCAAAAATGTCAAGAAAATCGGTTATAGCGTCAGTAGAAGGGATGATGCCTACAAGGCCCATCAGCGGTTACCCGTGGCCGGGGAAAGTTATCCCCGGCGTTGCGGATGTGTGTATTTTACTTCTTGGATCTTAGGGAACTTGTGAGTTCCAAAAGTGCAACCTGTAGTTCCTCCGCGCGGGCGCGTTTTCCTTTTGCGAGGTCTGCCTCAAAAGCTATTTGTGCCATGAGTAGTCTGGCAGCATCCTCACTCAGTGCCCCGAAAAGTGCAAAGTTAGCAATGCAGTTTTTCTCCTTATAAAATAAGGGATTATAAGCTAACTTAATGTAGACCATGTCAGGATCTTGGCTTAGAAAAAGCTGCATGATGGCTAAATCTTGTCCATCCATATAGGCCATCTCGCTCATGTCGCCTTGTTTTCTAAGCGGATTATAAGGGTAGAAACGTTCAAATGAAGCTTTTTGAAATTCATTCCAATTTTTTGTGTTCAGCTGTACCCAAACGTCTACGTAAGGACCGTTGTGCGTATAGCCGGAATGGCCCTCTTGTCCTACAATCAATATCTCATTGATTACTCGGAAGTCCCCCGTGCGGGGATAGAAAGAAAAGTGCCTGAAGCCCCGATCTGCCTCGTTGGTTTTGGGCACTTCGAATCTGCTTAGCATGATTGGGCGCTTATCTGCCAACAAATGACAGACAAAAGTTCTTTTTTGCTTCTCCATCAGCTTTATGACGTCTTCGGAGAAAAATTTATCTTCTCCGATAATTTGTGCTGTCTTTAAAAGTTCGGCTTGTGCAGCCGAGAGAAATGGCAGTTCGTTAGCGGGTCCCTTATCTGCTTCGGCTAAAGCTGCCATCCCAGCCATGGTGCTTGTGGCGAGTGTGGCTTTTAGTACCGTAGTCCAGTTTCTGTTAAGCATGGTTCTACCGGTAGCATAGGTCCGAGCCTGTACAAGTGTTGTAGGTCTTGCAACATGGGTTGTCGTCCCCGTAAAGGCGGAAGTGCGCGCCACGGCGGCGCCCTCAGCACGCAGCAGCCTGCATGCATTTGCTTCCGGTAGGGAAGCAAGCACAAGCCCAGTCAGGGCAGCGATCTTTACGGTTTTTGCGGCCGGTAAATACCAACTGGCCAATAGATTTGATGTCTTTCTTAACATGAGGAACTCCCATCGGTTATCTGTTTAACGAGGTAACCTTACTCAATGGTGTGACGCTGTGCAACCGTAAAAAATACTGAGAAATGATAGAGGTGGTGACCAAATATATCGGTAAAACAATAGTTTTACCCTTTCTTAATCTCTCCGCATTACAATAGTAGTATAAGGGTTCTGGGAGAAAGCTATGATTCACACTGTTTTAGGTGAGTTACTAAAGGGCAAGGGATTCCACATTGTCACGGGTAAGCCTACGGATACTGTTTATGACTGTGTCGTATTGATGAAAGAGTCCCGCATTGGGTGCTTGCTGATCATGGAGGAAGGCCGCATTGTGGGTATATTCTCAGAGCGTGATGTTTTGATGAAGATTGTCGCCCAAAAGCTAGACCCAGAAAAAACCAAAGTATCAGAAGTTATGAATCGAGACGTTATATGCGTGGATCCAGATACAACCATCGAAGAAGCCATGTCCATTATGACGGAAAAGCGGATCCGGCACCTGCCCATAATGGAAGACTCGGTGCTGATGGGAATGATCTCCGTAGGCGATCTTACCAAATGGCTCAGTGCTCAGCACAGATCTCACGTGCAGGAAATTAATGATCTCATCCATTATATCAATGGTGGGTATAGTTTATAGGTAGTTTGCCCAGCAGATGTAGCAAGGCTAGCCAAATTCCTCCAGCCTGTCATTGCGAGTAACCGACAACCCCTGTAGGGGTCGATTTTACAAAATGACCGGTAGGTTGTTGGGGTAGTAATCGCCACCAGCTGCCTCCCCTGCGAAAGCAGGGGTCCAGCTCTTAACATGCGCTGCGAAGCAGCTCTATATAGAAGCACAGAGTCGCTACGCGACGCATTTTGCGCTGGCCCCCTGCTTTCGCAGGGGAGGCAGCTGGTGGCGATCACTACCCCTTGAGCCTTTTGGTCATCAGAAGAAGCGCAGCTTCGGGGCAACCCAGTGCGGTGGTGTATAACACCCAAAATAAAACAGCCGGCGATTTTAAACCGCCGGCTGCTTATTTGAATTATACCTTACTTCTTCTTTTTATCGTTCCGGAAGGAAGCAAGCGTCACAATGTTGTCTGTCTTTACGCCTGGCTGCTTCAGGTGAGCATTGTCGTCATCACCATTGTGAGGAGGCGTTGGCTTGCCTGCCGCGGGCTCTTCTGGTGTGAATTGCAGGCCAAACTTAACCGATGGATCCATAAAGCTGACCAGCGCACCGTAAGGGATCACCAGTCTTTCATGATGGCCATTAAAGCTGAGCGTCACGCTGAAGGAGGCGTTATCGATGTTCAGGTCCCAAAATTGGTGCTGTAGAACAACGGTCACTTCATCAGGATGTTGGTCACGCAAGTATTCTGGCATAACAACATCGTTGCGATCGGTTCGGAATGTAATATAGAAATGATGATTGCCAGGCAGCCCCTTTTTCGAGACCGTCTGTAAAGTCTTGCGCACCACATCGCGAAGTGCTTCTTGTATCAGTTGATCGTAATCCAAGCTGTCCACAGCTAACCCTCACTCTTTAGTTCGCATATAACAGTGCCGCCCACTCGGGCGTTATTAACTTCCCCTTGGGCAGGCACATAAATAAGTGGGGGCTTTCTGTTGCCCGGCGCCCCCGACCGCTGGCTTAGTCTAACAATTAAGCGGCTGCAGCTGCAGTAGCGAAATTATCCTGACCCATAGCCAAGTTTTTAAAGTTAAAGTTTGCACTTATAACAATGGTCCGATAACGGTGGTGCCTACCGAGCAAAAATCATATCTTTATTACGCGTGTCGATCCTATTTCGCCCCCACAGAAAGGGTCACATCGTGACCATTTTTGGTGGAGGCGCCGGGTACCGCCCCCGGGTCCACATCGCCTATTCCATAAGACGTTTATCGCCATAGTCAGTTTCCTGACATATATATTATATAATGTTTTCTTAAGAAATTGCAAGGGAAGAGTCAGAAAAGATTAGCAAAAAAACGAGATAACTAGCGCCCCTATCTATATATATAAAACTAGTTGGAATTGTTGTCCAGCTGTGCTTGAATGACGGTAAGTGTGAGAATTGACTCGAAGGGTGGTGGAGTGACGTTTGTCACCCGCTGCCTCCCCTGGATGCGCAGGGGTCCAGGCCTAATAATGTGCTGCGTAGCAGCTCCGAATTGAGTAGGAGTCGCTGCGCGACGCATTTTGCGCTGGACCCCTGCGCATCCAGGGGAAGCAGCTGGAGACTGTTTACGTCCTATCACCCTTTTGAAAAAGTGTAGTTATTTTAAATAAAATATAAACGGAGTTATCGATGGCAATGAACGACCAGCAAAAGGCTGAAATTTCCCAACAAATGGCTGAGACCTATCAGACAAAACGAGCGACCGTGCCGGCGCTTGAGGAAATTCTGTTTGAGCCCATCCCTTTGCTGGACCACGGTTTCGTCCGGGTCATCGATTATATGGGTGACGATAGCGCCATCGTCCAGGCCGCCCGCGTTTCCTACGGCAAAGGAACTAAAAAGATTAACGAGGACAGGGGCCTCATCAACTATTTGCTGCGGCACCGTCACACGACGCCTTTTGAGATGTGTGAGATTAAATTCCACATCAAGACTCCCATATTCGTGGCCCGTCAGTGGCTGCGGCACCGGACAGCCAATGTGAACGAGTATTCTGCTCGTTATTCTATTGTGCAAGATGAATTCTACCTTCCTCACCCCAGTGTTTTAGCACAACAATCCAGCTCAAATCGTCAGGGTCGCGATCAGATTTTGGCGCCCGAGGAGGCGGCGAAGATTCTGGACATGTTAAAAACCGATGCGGTGCAAGCTTATGATAACTACCGTGAAATGATTAACACGGACGAGGAGGGCATCATCCTCGACGAGTCCAAGCCATCTTTGGCCCGTGAGTTGGCGCGCATGAACCTGCCCGTGAATTTTTATACGGAATTCTACTGGAAGATCGATCTACACAACCTGTTGCATTTCTTGAGTTTGCGTGCGGACAGTCATGCTCAATACGAAATCCAGGTATATGCTTTGGCCATGGTCGAAGTTTTAAAAAAATGGACCCCCTATACTTACGAAGCATTTATGAAGTATCATTTCAATGGTGTTCGTGTGTACAACAGGGTGTCGATATTATTCGCCGTTTAATCGCGGGAGAGCCCCTCGATCAAATGGAAACCGGCATGAGCCCACGAGAGTCTGCGTGAGCTGTTGCAGGCATTGGACTTAGACGCGGAAAAAATAAAAGCAAATAAGGCCGCGTAAAAGGTTTACGTTATTACCATAGTAGATTCAAGAAAAAACGGAGGTTTTTCTAAAGGGCCATCATAACCGATGATGCTCCCGGTGGGGCGTATAGGCACGGCGGTCATTGAAAATTACTCGAGCTGGGAAGACGTAAGAAATGATACACAAAATTCCGAAGTCGCTCCATTTGGGGCCCTATGACGCCGCTATCATCCTGAGGGAAGATGGCACGTTAGAGGCATCTCTGCCTGAACTGGACGCATCGGGAGTTCATGACAATATTATTACAGGCGCAGCCGTCATGCTGGCGCTGCAGAACGAACGCATGTGTGGATTGATATACGAGAATTTCCTGAACGAATGTGCCTTTGAGGATTTAATTCCGATTAACGATCTTTAGAGTTTCAACTTATGGCTCTTATGTAAAACAAGTGGGTAATGGGCATACTAAGTTGAACTCAAGTGAGGATAGCTAGCAAGGAAAAATACCCCCAGTCCCCCGTCATCCTGAACGGACGACTGCGAAGCGGGCGGGAGAGAAGGATCCAGTTATAAATGCGTCGCGAAGCGACTCTGCTGTGGATGGTCCCATTTTAAGGTAATTTAGACAGCTGGTTGTTTCAGTTGTATGTTGGGTATATTTATAACAGAGTCGCTACGCGACGCATGTCTGACTGGATCCTTCACTACCGCCCGCTGCCGGTTTGTCCGTTCAGGATGACGTCTGCTTGGGGCTTGTTCTATTCTATCCCATTCTATTCTATACACCATTATGGTGAGGGGTTAAACTTACTCGCCGTGTTCCCTACAACCTTCGCATTGTCCCTCATCACGGACACCCCTAGCTATCTTAGGTGTTGTGACTTTTTCAGGGTTGTAGCCCGGACTTAAATAATCTTTTGGAAAGCTTGTGTGATCAGAGGTAGCTGCGCAAACCATCGTGTCAGCTGTTAAGACTTCATGGGTCCTGAAGCCAACTTTGTGTAGTTTTTCCTTAATGGTATCCGGATTGTGCATTGTATACTTGATTTTCTTATCGTCGCCCTTGTTCGATTCGGGTATGATATAGGGAACGTAAAGCATGGCCCTGCTGTTATGAATCCATCGCGTGACGGCCCCAAAATTCTCCGGCAGGGAAGTAAGTATGATGCAGGTGTATTTGTCCCCATATGGTGAATTGCTGGTCTTCGGATCGTGCTGTCCTTTTCCCCCCAAGGCGGAATCTGACACATACCTGCTTAAAGCTTTACTCTTTGGTTTATCCAGAAAATGAGTGCCATCTGCTGATTTCACATCCAAGAAGTGTAAATCTCGTGTGTCATATGTTGGTTTCACATTTGTTTGGATAAAGGCCTTGACCTGCGCGCGCAGTGACCTATGTTCTTCTTCGGGAGCCAAAATGGTTATTCTGCAATGGCTATTATGGCTCAACAACTTGGGTAATGCTGCCAGGTAGGTTTCAAAAAGATGATTGTTATGCGCGCAAATCAAAAAATGCTGGGGGCCAGAGTGGTGCCTCTCGTAAAATATGTCACCCCAACATTTTGCAGGCAGGTTCTCCACAGACGGAACCCGCTTCATCGTCGTGACAGTTGGCTCCACGGGAAGTGCAAGAACGCGATTCACTGGTAAAAGGTCATTATCAAGCTCGCGAAAAACGACTGTAGACTGGGCCTCTTCAGCAAAGCTAAGCAAGGTGCCTATAATTAACCAGCAACATCTCATGCGACCTCTTTCGGTTTTGGACTTAATATCCGTTCAACGATCGGTATCTTAAGTAGTATTTTAGCACTAATGACCCATGCCAGTGCAATAGGAATTATTGCACACAAGACAAATTTGATGAAAAGTGGCAAATGGACATTAATAAGGTAATACTGCATCCACACAACGATTGGGTCGTGGATGATGAAAATACCAAAACCGTTCCTTGCCAACGAGGTCCACATAGGTGTCGGCTTGTCAAAGAACTTCTTGAACAAAGCCAAAAGCAACAAAACCTGCGTCATACACAGGAAACCATGCAAAATCGTTCGCTTAAGGATTGGTGGACCAAATTCCGTGAATATGGGCCAGATGTCGTTACTGGCCTGCCACCATCCCCCATGGCTCATGGCAAAGCGGCGGGTGATTTCATTAAATGCATCATCGAAATGGGCGACCGAGTAGTACATATAGCAAATGGCCAACAGGGCATAGAGCGCCAGCAATCGCTGCCAATGGTTAGCAAACTTGTTCATCAGCTCCTCATCGCGCAAGACGCCTGAATACATGAGGGCGGAGCCTGCAAAGAAGTAGGTGAGGACCAAAACCATCTTGGAGGCCTGCAAGGAAAAGAGCCAGCCAAAGTTAATCCACCAAGGCGCACCCCAGATGATATCTGAGACAAACAGAATGACCGAGCTGATGAGACCAAAGATGACATAACCCGCCAATGGCCGGCTGACGCACCAACGGAAGAACCAAGTGATCGCGCGATACAGGGGCGGCAGGACGTAATACACCAGCAACAAGATTAATGTAAAGCCCAACAACGCATGCACCACCCAATAGGGCCCCGCTTGCGGAATATGGGGAAAATCCGCAAAGAACACATCCCGCAGATAAGCAAAATAACTGATGCCAGGCTCTTCAAAAGTTTCGTAACGGGGATAGGACAACATCGGCACAAACAGGGGCACGCCAATGATGTAGATGATACCAAGACGGAAAAACCGTTCCTTCAGGTACCCTGGCAATCCCCGTCGCAGTAACGATGGAATCACAAACATACCGAAAATAAAGAACAGCATCGGCATGATAATAACCTGGTCGTGCAGGTAGAAGGCATCAAAGATAGTACTGCCTTCATAATCCCGGAAGAACCAGAATGCTTTCCAGTTGTAAGCATAAGCATGAAGACCATGATCCACAGCCATAAGAATAAAGATAAAACCACGCAAGTGGTCGATATAAGACAAACGCTGGTCCAGGGTTTTAATGGTCATTTTTATTCCTCGAATGAATATCTCTCCATTCTACCCTGATTCTCCCTCAAATAAAATCCTCTTCAATTTGGGCCGAGGAACGAACACCGATATCATCGTAATGGTCCTCGAGCCACTTTTCACCGCTGCGTTTACCAGCCTCAAACAGTTTCAGCAGAAAATTCCAGTCCGTATTCATGGCCGTCGACAGGTCCAATTCCTCAAAAAACTCGCGATCCCTGATCACATGGAGATTAAGTATCTTGATGGATTTATCGTTCACTATCCCTTTTTCAACCATCTTCGAAATAAAGTAAATGGCCCGGATCTCGTGCATAAGGCAAGCGTTATAGGTAATCTCTTGGTGCCGGTCAGCGATGGCATCCGCTGTGTTGGGGATAAGCTCTCTATGGGCTTGGGTGATTTGTATGATGGCGATATCTCTCGTGGGGCAATTATAGATCAACGGGTATATAGCAGGGTTGCCTACATAACCGCCATCCCAATAGAATTCGCCGTCCACTTCCACGGCCCTAAACAGCGATGGTAAGCAGGCGCTTGCCAGGAGCGCGCTTTCTGTAAGTTCCTTTCCTTTGAAAATATGTAGCTTGCCTGTTCTAACCTGGGTGGCGCACAAAAAGACCTTCATTTTACTTCGTTTGTGAAGAATGTCCAAATCGAAGAAATCGTGAACCAAGGTCTTTAATGGATTTATATCCAAAGGATTGAGCTCGTATGGCGAGTAAAAATCCCGCATCATGTTCATCCAAGCATACACGGGAGATCCCCGTAGGCTGTGGCTTCCCATCATAGATTTAAAAGGAGTAGGGCGCATGGCAGATTCAGCGGTTGTCTTGTGCACCATCTCCCAAAAACGACGCAATTCCGCTCGAGCTCCCTCGCGGCCACCCTTGTTAAAGCCCTGCAGGGTGGCGGCTGCGTTCATGCCGCCGGCGCTGGTGCCACTGAGTCCTACGATATCAATACGGTCATCAGCCAGCAATGCATCCAGCACCCCCCAGGAAAAAGCCCCATGGCTGCCGCCGCCTTGTAGGCCAATAGCAATCTTTTTGGGTGTGTGCATTGTTCCCCCTGTTGAAAAGGTAGCATAAACAAATTAATGGAAGGCTAATTTGCGCATTAATCAAAATTTAACAAAATTTAGCGATAATGATATTAATGAAGCAAATACAACAAATGTACGAGGCGCATCGTGATAGAAAAATATTTTGAAATCATAATGACGATAGAGAGAATGCACAGGCTGTTTCTTGATGTAGTCAAGTCCGAGCTCGACAGACTCCACATCGTCGATATCAGCAACGTCCAAGGCGTCATTCTGTACAATATCGGCAAAAATAAAATGACCGTAGGTGAAGTCAGTAACCGCGGGTATTACCTTGGGTCAAACGTGACCTATAACCTTAAAAAGATGGTCGAAAACGGCTACCTGGACCAGCAGCAATCCGTCCACGATCGTCGCTCAAGCGTCATTAGGCTGTCCGAAAAGGGCGTGAAGCTCTATGACAAGCTGGAAGAAATGCTGACGCGCCATATCAATAACTTCCAAAGGAATAATATCACTCCGGAGGATCTGAATGGTTTGGTTCGCACCATGGACAATCTCGAGACGTTTTGGTCCTTCATGATTGCCCGCGATTTGCGGATGTAGGCCTAAACCACCTTAATTGCAATCTCTCCCTTGTGTTTCGTCCCGGTCAGGCGTATACCTAACGAAAATAGTTGGGAGATCGCCTTGAAAAATCATCATAATTCCGGTTTCAGTCTGGTCGAGTTGGCGATTGTCTTAATCGTTATTGGCCTCATTATCGGCGGCGTTCTTAAGGGGCGGGAGTTGATTGAAAGCGCGCGTCTGAAGTCTGTCTTGACTCAGTTAAACGAATATCGAGTTGCCACAGGTACCTTCATGGATATGTTTGATGCGATGCCCGGTGATTTTGCAGGCGCTCGGGACTATATCAGCGAAAACCTCAAGAATGGTAACGGGGATGGCAAGATAGACGCTAACGGGCTTGAGCGTGACAGTGAAGCAGGCCAATTCTGGGCTCATCTGGCTGGTGCCGGCTTAATACCTGCGCCGGGGGAGGCTACGGGTGCCGCATTGCACTTTGATAAGGGAGCGCCTTCAGCTCGCATTGGCGGCGGTATAACCGTTAAGTATGAGGATGGCAAGCATTGGTTTGTGCTCGGGGGCGAAAACGGACCTCATGGCAACAAAGCGCTGCTGACGCCGCAACAGGCCATGAGCCTGGACAAAAAAATCGATAATGGTCTGCCCAACAATGGCAAGGTCCTCTCCAGGGATGGGGCCGATGTGCCAGCCAACAGTTGTGTGACGGCCGATGGCAAATACAACACAAAGAATCAGGCGCCTGCTTGCATCATGTATTTCCAGTTCTAGGTGCCCGATGAAAAATCATGCCCGGGCTGGTTTCTCACTGTTTGAGTTGGCGATCGTCCTGATCGTCATGGGGCTCGTGCTGGGGGCGGCGATGCCCTCTTTGCTGCGCTATCGCCAACAGGCGAGCCTGCGGGAAACCAAAGAGCGACAAGAACTGGTTACCCAAGCGGTGGCCTCTTATCTGGTAATGACGGGCGAGCTGCCCGGTCCCGCAGATCCCTCCAAGAAAGGGGAGTCCGAGACGGTCACGGAACCTAACAAGGCTGTCGGCATCGTGCCTTATCGGACGCTAGGCCTGACCGAATCCCAAGCCAAAGACGGCTTTGGCCGTTATATGACCTATGCTATCCCAGTTTTCATCGATTCGCTTCCGAGCCCCTCCGGTACCAATAAGTTCTGCGGAAAGTCACCTAGGTCCCCAATAACCTTGAAAGTTAAAGGTGAAGTGATCTATCCCCAAAACCATGACAGGTCCCAAGACTTTGTCGCCCTGGTTCTCATCAGCCACGGACCCAGCGGGCAAGGGGCTTTTACCGGTGAACGAACAGAACGCATTCCAAGCGAGTCAATGAGCCCCGAAGAAAAAGTCAACTGCAGCGGAACACTAGTATTCCACGACCAACCCTACGGCGCCGACAAAAGCGGTAAACCCTTCCGACAAATCGTCAAATGGGTTACGGCCCGCAATCTGATGGGCATTTATGGTAAGTCCCCATGTAAAGAGCCATCAGCGGCTCCACAACAAAACAACGCCATTCAGCCACCTGCCTTTAATCACCCGCTTGCGGAGCGGGGGAAGAAGTGAGATGGGGCATTTTGCTACAGCGCCTACGCATAAAAATTAAAAGTGCACAAAGCTCCAGCTTGTCTCCCCTGCGAAAGCAGGGGTCCAGCGCAAAATGCGTCGCGTAGCGACTCTGTATTTTCTTCGGAGCTGCTACGCAGCACATTTTAAGGGCTGGACCCCTGCGCATCAAGGGGAGGCAAGCTGGCAGCTACGTGTTTCCCTTCATATGCTTCGTTTTCATGAGTAGGCCCTGTATTTTGCTGAGATTAGACTTCAAAATATACGCCAATGGAGTATCTTGAATTCCGAAGACAGGAGTTTGCCTTCAATAGCATAGGAGAAAAATTATGAGCGACTTTGGAAAAAGGCTTATAGCCGGTCTGGAAGAGGTTTTGGCAGATGTGCGGGGAGAAATTACTCTCAACAGACGCACAGTTATTGTTGAGGATTTTGACGTAGGCCAAATTCGTAAGAAGAATAATATGACTCAGGAACAATTCTCCAGAGAATTCGGTTTCCAACTGCGTACATTGCAGCAATGGGAACAAAAACGACGTCGCCCGAGCGGAGCCTCTCGGGTGTTATTGAAGGTGATTAATTATGCTCCCGATGTTGTGCAGAAAGCTCTGCATCATTAAAATGGCTCGTGCCCCCTCAACCGGGGCATTAGTTCTGTCAAAAAAACCCCAATAATCCTTGACAAAGCAATACCTCGTCCATATATATAAAGTGTATATGATTATTTAGTACAGGTGTTGTTATGTTAAAATTTAAACTGCAAGTATATCTTGCTATCCTAGCTATTGCCGCTTGTCTGGTCCCAAGTACAAGCTTTGCATGCAGTAATGATAATCCCCAAGACCTTGGCCGCGAGCGGCGTGCTAGGCTGGATCCCAAACTTCTTGACCCTGACTTCCTTCGGCAGGCGGCAGAATTGCCGGACATCCAAGACATTGAGCATTTCAGAAGCGGGGGTGTTAAAGGTGATGGCTCCTCTATGATTGTTCTCGATGTTGCATTCAGTGGCATTGATCATGTTAATTATGATGTTCATCCCGCCATATTGGCTCGTCTTAATAGCCACAGGGGCATGATCGCTCATGGGGCGACCGTGTCGTGCGCTGCTGCGGGAAAGGGCAAGTTTTCTATTTATGCGCCTATGGCAGCCGGTGCGACAGTTATTCCTTTTATAAGCTCACCTCGGCGCGAGCTCACCGAAGATGGTGAGCGCGGTATGTCGACGATTAATAAATACGTGATGGATGGAATCGAGGCGACTATAGAGCGATATAAGCGTCAGGGTAAGCCCATACCTCGGGTCATCAATATGTCTATGGCGATGGTCTTCAGCATGGCTACACTGGATGCAGACGTCAATAGATTTGCCAAGATTCTTGATGATAATGATATGTTGCTGGTTAAAGCTCTTGGCAATAAAGGTTGTGAAATGGACAGCAACCTGGACTATGCCCCTTATCAGGGCCAACGCTTGGATGTTGGGTATGTAGATATAACCAGTGCTCTTCTGAAGTTCCGAAACTTGTTGAAGCGGGTTCTTCTTGTATCTGCTGCTGAACTTCTTCCCAAAGCATGGCCAGAACATGGTTATGATTGGAGAATGGCTAGCTATTCAAACCGAGCCGGTGATTTACAGGATCATGTCCTGTGTGCTGAGCATGCCCTTACGCTTAACAGTTCAGTTCATACAGGGACTTCTCACAGCGCTCCTAAAGGAACTACAGTGGTACAGGCTCTAAGTCACCTCTTCCCTGAACTGAGTATGGTCGACATCAAACGCTTTATGCTCTCATCTGCTTTAAAGCCAGGATCTTATGACGCAAAGGGAGCGCGGCATTGGGGGCAGGGGCTCTTACATCCCACTCGGGCATGGCTTAGATGTGTGAAGGAAATAGACCTGCTTCATAATAACGCTGTGCCAGCTCAAATTAAAGCGCCTGGGATGCCGTCTGTTCCGGATCCGGTACTTGCTCCCATCAGCCCAGCGCTGCTGGTCGCGCTTGACGACAACCGGAAGGCTAAGCTGCCTAAGTTTTTCTGTGCCGATGCATACATTGAATTGTACCCGGATATCCTCAGAGATGCTCCGCGTTTCAATCTCGATCCCGTATCTTTTGCTCTTTACCAATACGTCACCTGGGGAATTGCGGAAGGAAAGCTACATACTGAAAGGCCAATAGTTGTGCCTGCTGATCTTGATGTGCATCGTTATCTGCACGATAATCCGCGCTTCCACGAAGAGGCCAAAAGATTCAGAATTGGTGATCCATTTGCCTACGCAAGGGCACAGTTCTCCATATGGGGTAGAAACGAAGATAACTTTTACACCAAGAGGAAATAGATTATTTATGGGCTTTAGGTTACTTGTTCCGCAAGAGCCGTTCCAACCTCTCATGGATAATGGATTTATAGCCCTCTTTTTGCGCTTGCGACAGGAAGCTTCGGTCTATAAGTTCTATCCATAGAGGCTGAGCCTCAATTATCGTCTGCAGGATCTTGTTGACGGTACTAGGGCGTAGCTCTAATCGTTCAATACCATAGGTATCTATCAGATCTTCTGCCTTCAGTTTCTGCCTTTTCCCATTAAGAGATAAAGCTATTTCCTCCCGTGTTCCAGTGCCCATGGCGAGAGTGGAATTAAGTAAATCGTAGGCCGGGGATAGGGATATCAGGTTGTCCCTGGTGATTAACGAAAAATTCTTCAGGTGCATGTCCTCATTCCCGACCACAAAGTTAAATATGGTTAACCTAAACAACTTTTCTAATTCCATAATGGGGAAGGAGCAGAACTCGCGGATGACTTTGGCCACCTTTTCCATGGAGCTGTTATATTTTGTTTGGCGGTCTTCTTGGCTCAGCTGGGCAAAATCTTCCAGGCTTAGCTTTACGTTTGTCGGATTTCGTAAGGATGGACGATCAAAGCGGCGGATCCAATAGCTCAAGGCGCCGTCTTTGCAGTACAGCAAACCATGCAGAGGCACCTCAATCCCAACCAGCGCAGCCAGGCGCATGGTCAGGTCCTCATTTTCGGGCAGGCTATTCCATTGGGGGTTTTGTGGTTTTAGGATAAAGGTTCCGCCCTTATCGGTGATCTTAAATGTTTCATGGGTTACATCAAGCACGACACTCAGTTTGGGTTGAACGCCTTGAATGGAGAGTTTAGAAGCTAAGCGATTTGCCTCTCGCAGCTGTTCTTCCATGGTATAGGGAAAATCTTTCAAGGTCTTGAGATTCGGCGACAAGCGTTTTAAGCCAGCCGCGCTATATTTCTCTTCCCCGGGAAGAAGTTCCTCGTAAGTAATGGGGCAGCGCATCATTTCCCCTTTTTCATAGAATCAGGCAAGGCAGTTACCGCCCCCACCATGTCGGCTCCAACGGCCTCTAGCTGCGCCATGTAATCATGGGCATCAATTTTATTCTGCCGAATGAGAGCCTCCAGCAGTATGCCTTCTGGCAACAATCCGTCAAAAAAGGGCGGAAACCGATTAAAGGTGTAAGGTTCAGACCGCACCGGCATGGTTAAAGATATGGGAGGGCCCCGATAATCTTCAAAGTAGGTAAAGGAATATTCATTGTTCTCGGTTTGAATAAAATACCCGCACGGGACCCCATGACATGTGATAAGCAAGCGACGCTTGTAGTTCCCTTCTGTAGGGATACGTTCATTCATGGGGCATATCCCTAATCAGTGGGTGGCTTAAGTGAACATGAATGTTCAAAATCTTCACGACCTTAAACACAGTAATTAATTTGCACGTTTCCTTGCCACCCTCCAGCGCCTGCACAGCCGTACGGCTGAGTCCCGCAAGTTCCGCAAGTGCTTCCTGGGATAAACCTGCCCTTTTGCGCAAGTCCCTGATGATGTTTCCTAGGTCCTTTGATCCGAAAATTTCGACCATTAATTATTTCCGATGTTTGAGGTCTGTATCTACATAGATACCACATCCTGCCTCCAAAAGCAATATTTTGTTTTCTGCAGAAGGCAAAAATAAGAATCTGAACAAGAATGGAAGATGAAAGTCATGAAAAGGATATATTCGAGTGCTGCAGAAATCAAAATGTCCGATTATGCGGTGAAATCCTCAGCATCCTACCAATAAATGTGGAAATGATTTCCACAGAACTCAAAACAGGCCTCTTAGGCCTAAAAAGCTACCCGCATATTCTTATGGGTCAAGACTCTCCAAATCAACGGATTCATTGATCTTCAATGATATGGTCCGTGGCTCCATTTCTTTGCTCCAAATCAGCTCGACCTCAGCGGGTGAGACTGACACGACCTGAACATGTTCCGGACAGGAATCTGGCGTGATTTTGTGTTCGTTCAGCCATATGGTCCAGTTGGCTTCATCCATCATCATGATGGCTTTTAAAGACACCCGGTTGGATGAGTGGGTCAGGGCGCCTATGTTTACATCTTTGTTAAAACGCGATTGTTCATCTTCGGTCAGGAAAAGAGAGAAGGGCTCCGCAGCGAAAGCCGGGGAAGAAAGGGCAACTAAAATCAGGAATCTTTTCATGACGCCACCTTTTCCGTGACACCTTTTAACCAGGAAAAACGAAAGGTGCCAGATATCAGCGGTTTATCTTGAGAAGGCTCTCGCCACATAACGATCTCCATGGGATACACCAGGCCAGGAAACTCGTCCATCAGGTGGGCAATCATATGAAACAGTGGTTGATCCGACTGATTCTGGAATTTGAGCTCAACGATAGATTCTGAAAAGGCATTCTCAACCGTTGTCTCAGGCGAGATCTGAAAATCAAGGCGGGCCAAGCGTAAGGTTTTGCTCAGCTGTTGAAAGTCCTCGCTGACCGATAAGCGATTGCAAGGAATGGCCAGACGATGGCCGATTATGGATGGCTTATCTGGTTTTTGACTCGCGAGCTTTATCAAAGCCTGCTTTTGCTGAAAAGATTGATCTAACCCAGCAAGCTCCCCACGCGCTTCCTCCCGGGCTTGGTATAAATAGGCATTTCCCCCAAGGCCAGCCAGAACCAAGATAACTACTAACCCCGATTGAATAAATATGTTCCTCATGATTTTTTCCTAGTCAGTTGGATAGTAGCCTTTTCCCTATCCCCAGCCAGGGTCAAGTCCTGAGCGTTGGTGCTTCCCGTAAAAGTCTCCTGATCCCCAGACCCATGAGGCAGAGACGGAGCCTCCACCACAAACCCTGGCAGCGCACTCGCCAGATTGGTTTTGAAATCCTGAACCACATCCACGTTTTGGTCTAAGTCTTCATCCTGAGCAACAATCCGCACCTGCAGCAACAAGCGTTCTTCCTGAGGGGTGTTTTCCCATTTCAGCGCAGACAGGGTCATATCATTACTCATAATACTGCTTATATGCCGCAACAGATCAATAGGCGATGGTTCTGCCATCTTGTCCTTATAGGATTGAGGTAACAATTTATCCAAGGACAGATCCGCCTTAAGAAGCGTGAGTTTCTCGCTGAGACCAGATACCTTTTGCTGCTGGCCTTCAAGGCGATCCTGTAGGCCCTGATAGTCATAGTATTGCCACCCTGCAACCATAAACAAGACAACAGCCGCCACAGCACCCAGACGATTGGCTATTTTTGCCCGGTAACGGTTATTAGCTTCTAGAACAAAAGCGGGCAATGAAAATGCATACGCCTTGTTATCCGATAAATCCACCAAGGGATAGAGACCGAGCTCCATATCTTCGCGCTTAACAAGTAGCTCAAAATCCTGTGGCGTTATATGACACTGCACATAAGTGGCATTCAGCTGAAAATGGTTCCGCAAGTAGGTCATCGTGGTCATAACTTCAACAGGTGCGGAAGTTAGTCTGGTGAAGAGAGGTTTCGATTCTTGGAACAAGGTATGCCGAATACCATCCGCGCCATGATCGCTCACCACTAGGGTATGAGGATGTGGTGTGAGAGGGGTTATTAACAAAGGCTCCATACGTGTGATCCTCACGCCTCCGTTTACCAGGGCCTCAAGCAGATGCCGCAAGTCATCCGTAAGGGGGCAACTCACCTCGACCAGGCTGTCCTTAAACATACGATGGCCTTTGAGCACCGCTGTCGATTCCTGCCGGGATCGCATCCGAGATAATCCATAGCGGTCCCATCTGCCCATGGCCGGTATAGACTCAGCATATACATCCAGATCCGAGAAATTTAACAATACCCGTAATGATGTCCCCACAGGGATATCGTCCGGACCTTGAACCACAACTCTTGCGCCGCGACAATCATGGTAGCTTATATGATGATCGCCTATGACGAGCGTCCCTTGCGGCATGCCTTACCCTTCTATTACCAACAACTGGTCGTATAGAGGATAGAATATCCCCACCACAATCCAGATTAACATCAGGCCAATTATACCCAACAAGCCAGGCTGAAGATAGGTGAGAAAACGCTCGATTTGTCGTTTTAAATCACGCACATGATAATTTTCCAGCACGGCCAAAAGCGCTGTCAGATGCCCTGTGATCTCGCCGATCTGAACCATGCGCAAGGTAGAGGCATCAAAAATACCCGCATTTTGCATCGCTTTGGACAAGGTGGAACCTTCTCTCACGGCTTTGGCACAAGCCGCAAGCCTTTCCTGAAGCCAACAATTACGCACAGCTTTACGGCCATAATCCATACACTCCAACAAGTCTATATGAGACGTAAGGCACACATGAAAAAAGTGAAGATACATGGCCAAATCGCGCTTGACTAACAACTGTCCGATAAATGGGACCTTCAATAACAGCCGATCCTGGCGCAGTTTATGACTCAAGGAAAGAAAACGCAGGCCCATGATCAACAACAGACCACAGGCGCCAAGCATTAACGCTCGTGGTGCCCATTGCACAAGCCCCTGATTTATATCTAACAGCAACCTGGTAGAATAGGGAACTTCAACGCCGCTCATCTTGATCAGATCAAACATTTGTGGCACCACCACCACCGACATCATCCACATCACCACACAGATCAGGCCAAAGACCATCGCTGGGTATTGCAGACTTTTGCTCAGCTGGCGCTTATTCTGTTCCTTCCAGGAAAGGTGCTCATAAAGGGTTTTAAAACCTTGGCCAATTGACCCGATTGCTCGGACAGATAGATAATGGGTTGAAACATATCCGGGAAAGTATCTTTGTGGCTAGCAATCGTCTCCGATAGCATCCTGCCACCTTTAATCTGTGTGATCATATCTGCCAGCACAGGTTTCAGCTTGGTGCTCGAGCTTTGCGCATCCAGGAGCGCATCCAGCAACGGTACCCCAGCCTGATCCATGTATTGCATATGTAGGCAAAAATCAAAGAGTTCCTGAGGCGTGACCTTGGTCTTAAATAAGCCCGTCAACAGACCTCTTTTGACCCTGGTGGAGATAAGAAAATGGTTTTGGTCCCGCAACTGCTGGTAAAGGGCTTGAGCATCCGTTGCAAGGGCGCTGCCGCGAATAATCTCTCCCCCATGGGCGGCCGCTTTATAGGTGTAAAGCCTATTCCCCATGAGCAGCCCCCAGCTGGAAATCCACTTCATCCCTTGTGGTGAGTCCCTTGTCAATCATGTCCTGCGCCACCGCTGCCATAGGCTTGAACCCCTGTTCCGTTGCGGCTTTGCGCAAAAGGCTAGGGGATGCGCCCTCTGCAACCAGGTCTTTAAGGGTCGCATTAAAGACCAGTATCTCCCCCACTGCTTGCCGTCCCTTGAATCCAGTGTGATGACAGTCCTGGCAACCATCTCCTCCACAATTCGCACAAAGCAACCGTAGCAATCTCTGGGAGACCGAGGCCACGAGGTAATCCGCCACCATGCCGGGTTTGAGCCCCAGATCCCGAAGGCGAGAAATGACGCTGGCGCTATCATTGGTATGCAAGGTCGTAAACACGAGATGCCCCGTCATAGCCGCTCTCAGGGCCATCTGAGCCGTATCCTCATCCCGCACCTCGCCGATGAAGATGATGTCCGGATCCTGCCGCAAAAGGCTCCTGACACCGTCGGCAAAGGTGGTCTTGCTCATCTCCCGGATTTCTGACTGTCGAATCATAGGCAGCCGGTATTCCACAGGCTGCTCCAAGGTCATAATGTTGCGTGAGGAACTGTTAAGGTACTGCAAAATCGAGTAAAGGGTGGTGGTCTTACCCGATCCTGTTGGGCCCGTAATAATAAACAAACCCTGAGGCTGCTTGATCTGCTGGATAAGGCTCGCCACTTGTTCCGGGTTGAAGCCTAGATGCTCCAAAGACCTGATGGAATGTTGTTTGTCTAGGATACGCAAGACGATGCTTTCGCCATAGACCGTAGGATGTGAAGAAACGCGAAAGTCGACCTCACGCAAGCCGTACATCAGGCTTAAGCGTCCCGTTTGGGTCGTCGTGATTCAGCTAGATTTAGATCAGATATAACCTTGAGGCGCACACAGATAGCGGACCAATAGGACTTGTGGAAGACGCAGTGCTGTTGCAAGATGCCATCGATGCGATATCTACGCGAACAAAGCTCTCCTCTGGCTGAAAATGAACGTCGGAGGCTCCCAATTTAATCCCATGGATCAAAAGCGTTTCAACAAGACGGACAACAGGACTGACCCAAGTTGTTTCGCCCTCGAGGGCCACATTTGAGCTCTCAATTTCCTTCAGCAATTTGTCGACGGTAAGTTCATAGCCGTAATAACGATCGATGGCAGCTTTCAGTTGTGCGCTGTTGGTCAGAACTGGTTGCAGGGTACAATGGGGAAAATACTTCCGAGCCTGATCCAGCGCCCGCAAATCATATACATCCACCAATGCCAGCAAAAGGTTACTGCCCTCCATGGACACCGGTATCATTTGCCTTTGCTCCGCGATGTGTCTTGGCAAGGTTTTAATTAGCTCATGATCCAGGGATGTGGAAGAAAGATCGAGCGCCGTAAAGCCGCCATGCTCCGCAACGATCTGATTGAGGGATTGCTCGCTGATAAAACCCAAAGCAACCAGCGTCTGCGAAAAATTTTTTCCGGTTTTTTCCCGCTCCTTTTTGACAATTGCGAATTGATCATTTGACAGAAAGCCTTTAGCCATCAAGATTTGCGGAATTCCTGGGTTAACCGTCTCTTTTGACATTTGAGAATCATTCCATATTATTAATGTTTTTATAATCATTTTTTGCTTTAATTAACTTAGAAAAAGAGGTACCAATTTTCTTAGGTAAGAATCAACAAGTTAAATCAAATACGACTAAAATTAATCTAGGGTAGGGCAAATGTCGAAAATCCTTCTGGTAGAAGATAATGATATGAACCGGGACATGCTTTCCCGCCGCTTGATGCGTCGTGGTTATGATGTCCAGATAGCAGTGGATGGAGAACAAGCGGTTCGCATGGCAAGCGATGGTATGCCGGATTTAATCCTTATGGATATGAGCCTGCCTGTCCTTGATGGCTGGGAAGCTACGCGCATAATTAAAAAGAATGCGAACACGAATAAAATTCCCATCATCGCGTTGACAGCACATGCTCTCATTGGTGATCGCGAGAGGGCATTGGAGGCTGGGTGTGAGGATTATGACACCAAGCCAATCGACCTGGATCGCCTTTTATCCAAGATGGAAGCATTTCTGGGGTCAAAGAGTTCAGAAAACGATAATACTAAATAGGAAAGGATTAAAAATAACACATGTCTGGTAATGGGATAGCATATGAAATGAACGCAGTCCGTGGTGAACAAGCCGCCCTCAAAGTCGAGCAGATTTTTACGAAAATCTTGCGTGCAGTAGAGTACATAAAACCTCTCGTGGTACAAGCCGTGGAGGCTGGTAGAGAATTTCCAAATTTTGAAGAGGATCTGAACAGTATCCTCACTGCTTGCGATCAATTTGTTGAATTGGTAGAAAAGGACCGAACTTCTATTGCTAACTGGATTCAGGCAAATGATCTGACCGAAGAGCATATGAAAGAAGCCCGTCATGACCTGCGCGCAAAGGTGGGTGCGATCTTAGGCTATAGTGAACTTATCCAAGAGGAATTAGGGGATGAAAGCACAGAAGCTGCGGCTAATTTTAGCAAGGGCTTTGGTGTTATAATTGAACACGCCAACAACTTGATTCCCGTCATTGATGGCCTTCGCTTGGATGACCTCATTCAAAACGAGGAATTCAGCACCAACGAAAACCTGACATACAACCAAGGTCTGGTTGAGAGCAACTTGCCTTACGGAGAGCAATTTGCCGACAACACGGTTTTGATCATAGACGATTCCCCATACAACCGCGAGATCCTGCGTCGACGTCTATCTCGTTACGGTGTTAAAGTTATCACCGCAGAAGACGGTGCTGCTGGTCTCGAAGTGGTGTCTCAAAAACCGGTGGATCTGATTCTACTCGACATCATGATGCCGGTTATGAACGGGTATGAGGTGCTAACACGTTTGAAGAGTGATCCGGCTACAAAAAACATACCCGTGCTGATGATTTCCGCGCTCAGTGAGGTGGATAGTATCGTACGCTGTATTGAGGTTGGCGCAGAAGACTACCTGCCCACGCCCTTTAACCCTGTCGTATTGCATGCCCGTATAAAGGCATGTCTTGAAAAGAAGAATTTACGAGATCGAGAGCAACAGAACTTGGACAAGCTTGAGATGGCCCGTAAAAAGCTAGAAACAGCCATTGAGAGTATTGACGATGGTTTTGCTGTTTTTGATCACGACGAACGCTTGAATCTCTGTAATGAACAGTTCCAGAGACTCTATCCTGGTGTTGAGAGGCTGGGCAATCATGGATTCACTTACGAGCAATTGCTGCGTAAGAACATGGAGCTAGGCGTCTATTTCGAAGAACGTCGCCAGTTAGGTCAGGCACAGGCTGCGACGGCGCAAGATGTAGACAACTGGGTAAGCCTGAATGAGGCACGCCAGAAGTTGTCTGCGCCATATCTGGTTCGGTTACGGGATGGTCGCTGGATTGAGATCGTCAATAGCGCAACCCCAGATGGCGGCCTCGTTTCAGTGCATAAGGACGTGACAAACCGCAAGCAAGACGAAGATCGTCTGACGTATCTGGCTATGCATGACGCGTTAACAGGTCTTGCCAACAGGGCTTCTTTTGAGGCCAACTTGACGTCTTCCTTTGCAGCCAATGGGCCCACTCTAGAACGCTTTGGTTTGATGTTCTTAGATCTGGATGGATTTAAGGCAATCAATGATACTCTGGGCCATGATGTGGGGGATCAGGTGCTATATACATCAGCGATACCCTCAAAAAGTGCGTGCGTACTCCAGACGTCATTGCGCGCTTGGGAGGGGATGAATTTGCAATCATCCTCAGAACTCCATGTAGCCGGGAAGATCTTACGCACATTGCCGATCGTATACTTAAGGCTGTTGGTGATCATTATGATTATAACGGGAAAAAAGTCCCCTTTGGTGTAAGTATAGGCATATCAGTATTTCCCCAAGACGGTATCACACCGGAGGCGCTTCTAACTAGCAGTGACACGGCCATGTACGCAGCCAAGAAATCCGGCAAGGGACACTACAGGTTCTACGATGAAGTGAAGGATACTATGCCCGCCAGAGGAACTGATAATACAAAATCGGTTACATGATCCGGGGTGTCTCAAACACGTGCAGGCTAGGCACTTAACTAGGGGATTTACGCCACCCTGGGTGCCTTGGTCATAACTCACCAAAAGTTTACGACTCAATAGTTTGTGCTTTCTTCACTTTCGGACGTATTTCAAAAGTGAAGGACAGCACATGCAAGACGGCTCGGTCCGGCATCGGAATCGGTTTCTAAACAATAATCATTTCTATTTTAGTAACCATTTGATATCATTAAATTGGATCTAGATCTTCACAGGGATTAGTGTATTAACCAATGATCAGACAGTATGAGCTTGTAGAACGAGTAAAAGCCTACGATCCAAATGCGGATGAGGATGCTTTAAACTCAGCATATGTCTTTGCCATGAAGGCCCATGGGTCGCAAACCCGTGCGTCCGGTGATCCCTATTTTTCTCATCCTTTGGAAGTTGCTGGCATCCTGACGGAAATGAAGCTAGATACGGCTTCTATCGTTACGGCATTGTTGCATGACCCGTTGAGGACACCCACGTCAGTCTTGATGATATTGAAAAACACTTCGGCAAAGACGTGCGCAAGCTAGTGGATGGGGTTACGAAACTTTCCATGATCAAATGGGAGTCTCACCAGCAAGAGCAAGCGGAGAACTTTCGTAAACTCGTGTTGGCTATGTCCAATGATATTCGGGTGTCGCTTATTAAACTGGCGGACCGCCTGCATAACATGCGGACGCTACATTACTTGCCATCGGCTGAAAAGCGCGCCCGTAAAGCGCGGGAGACCATGGAAATTTATGTGCCGCTGGCCCAGCGCATCGGCGTGCACAAAATGAAGGACGAGCTTGAGGATCTGGCTTTTAGAGAACTAAATCCCGATGCCAGGGACTCTATTCTGGCCCGTCTCAAGTTCCTGCGGGAAGAAGATGAAGACTCAGTCAACGTTATTACCAAGGATTTAAAGGACCTGTTTGAAAACAACGGGATGGAAGTCAAGATCTCTGGTCGGGAAAAATCCCCTTATTCCATTTGGCGAAAGATGCGTAATAAAAACGTGACGTTCGAACAGTTGTCGGACATTGTCGCGTTCCGGGTAGTTGTTAACGGTGTGTCGGAATGCTATCAGGCACTTGGCTACCTGCATGGGGCTTATTCGGTGATACCGGGGCGATTTAAAGATTACATATCAACGCCAAAACCCAATAACTACCAGTCTCTTCACACAACCGTCATCGGTCCGAAAGGGTATCGTATTGAGATACAAATCCGTACCAAGGATATGCATGAGGTCAATGACTACGGTGTGGCTGCTCACTGGCGGTATAAACAAGGCGGGAGAGTAGATGAGGCTTCTTCCGGTTATAAATGGCTGCGTGGGCTGTTGGATATCCTTGAAAATGCTTCAGATCCAGAAGAGTTTTTGGAAAACACCAAGCTGGAAATGTTCCAGGATCAGGTGTTCTGCTTTACGCCCAAGGGTGATTTGATCTCCCTGCCTAGTGGGGCCACACCCATCGACTTTGCTTATGCGGTGCACAGCGCTGTGGGCAATCATTGCGTAGGCGCCAAAATAAACGGGCGTATGGTGCCTTTGCGTACGTGCTCCATAATGGTGACCAGGTGGAGATCACCACCTCCAAGGCACAAACGCCTTCACCCACATGGGAACGCTATGCGGTCACGGGTAAGGCGAGATCAGCCATCCGCCGGTACATCCGCACCCAAAAGCGCCATGAGTTTGTGGCGCTGGGGCAGACCATACTGCAAAAGACTTTCAAAGCCGAAAAGCTCGTATTTGATGAGGCGACTCTGACTGAAAATCTGGGCAAGTTGGGTTGTAAATCTATCGAGGATCTATACTCGATTCTGGGTGAAGGACAACGTACGGTTTCTGAAATTATCCGGGTGCTGCACCCTGAAAGACTGGTCTCTGATAAGCGAACCAAGACACCTGAAGAATGGTCGGATAAAAAGACCCACACGGAAGGTAAAGTCTCGCTCAAAGGACTTATTCCAGGAATGGCGGTGCACTATGCAGGTTGTTGTCACCCTCTACCCGGTGACAAAATTGTCGGTATTGTGATAACAGGCCGTGGTGTGACTGTGCATACGGAAGACTGTGATACCCTGCAACGATACGCAGATGAGCCTGATCGTTGGTTGGATGTGGGCTGGTCTGATGAATCCAGTGTCGAGGACAAGTATGTAACGCGCCTAAGGATTACCATCTATAACAAGCTGGGCAGCCTTGCAGCCCTGACGACCCTGATCGGCAAAAATGGCGGTAACATATTAAACCTGAAGATAACCCACCGAACGGAGACCTTCTTCGACGTTATCGTTGATGTGGAAGTTACCGATATATCTCACCTGAACAATATTATAGGTGCGCTGCGATCTTCATCCCACATCAGCAGCGTCGATCGCGCTAAGGGGTAGTCAGGTTTAATTACTTATTCTGCTTATCTTTGGGCAGTTGCTTCATCATCTTTTCTGCGGTGACATTATCGATTCCCAAGGCGATCAATGTATTATATATAGTCGAATCGCTGTTTCTTTTTGGGAGATTTGCAGCAGTCAGTGCTATTAATAATCTCTGGTCAGGTTGTACGTCCGAGAGGATTTTTGCCACAGAGTCGATTTTGCCCTCCACCAGCGTTAGATCCAAGTCAGTGGCTGGGCTGTCTTTTTTGGAGGGCCGCGGCCTTTTTTGAGGAGTGCTTGCAACTGCTTGCTGCTTGATTTTCTCGGCTGCTTTCAGCTCCGTCGTTGCTCTCGGTGCCTGGGTCTGGGGCTTGTTCTGAACTGTAGCGACCATATTATTTGTCGCTTTTGAAGCAAGTTGCGTGGCAACCTGCTGGGTCATATCGAGTTTGCCTTGTAGTCTTAGCGCTTCAGCAGTCTTATTTTGCACTAAATATTTGTTGTTACTAACATCTACGTAAACTAAATTAGCTAGACTCAACAGGAAGTTTGGTAGTGAGCGCAAAGAATTTGATTGCAGTTCTAGAGTTCTAAGGTTTCTCATCTGTGACATATGCGCGGGAAGTTCTTCGATCATGTTATTCGCAAGGCATAGACCTCTCAGCGGGAGATTACTTATAAAGGCTGGAATCTCTTCTATTTTATTATCCTTCAGATCGATGACTACCAGTTTCGTCATGCCATCAAGAGCGGTCGGAACTTGTGTGAAGCCGTTTCCATTTAGATGCAGCTTTCTTACGTGTTTTGCTCCCTTAAGGAAGTCTTTGCTCGTGTCTAACTCGTTGTGATTTAGGCTTAGCTCATCCAATACTTTGAGCATTGTTAGCCAGGAGGGGGTTTCTGTAAGGCGGTTGTCTGATAAATCCAGTGTTACAAGCTTTTTAAGCTGGGTAAGTGAGGAAGGCAGTGTCGCCAAGTTCAGATTGCCAAGGAAGAGATATTGGACATCCAAGAAAGTAGCCATTCCTTGAAATGTCCAATGGGGGTCTAGCTCCATGGCTTGTAATTGGCAAAGATGTTTTAATTGTGGCTTGCTCTTGGGTGGCCGCAGGTTCTCTGCAAGTCCTTGGTTGAGCTCTCTTCGAGCCTGTGCGCGCTGGCGAGCCGCTTCTTCTTGGGCGTTGGGGTCAACAGATACTCCCTGGCTAGCATGAGCCAAGGGTAACGTAAAAATCATAATGATAAATGCAATATACTTCATAATAATATCCTATACTTACTGACAAAATACTGGAAGAGAATAAATATGTCAAATAATTTCAGTAACTAGCTTTGCTCTGAAAACTAGATGAATTTTCTTACCCAAATTCCCCATCTTCCTGTAACTGCCCAGGGCAGTTACGGGCAACTCTTCAGATAGTGCGTTAGCTACGTGCGAAAGCCGAGCACCGGAGCGGAGCGTACTTTTGGGTACGTGAGCACCGGAGCGCAGGCTTTCGCACGTAGATGACGTGCTAGCTGGGGAGTTACATTTTTCCTCTTGCCTTTCTTTCCAGCTGTGCTATTCCAACTATATGACAAACAATCATCAAAATCACCTCTATTTGGTTGATGGCTCAGGCTTCATCTTCCGTGCTTTTCATGCTTTGCCGCCGCTTACACGTCCTGATGGCGTTCAGATAAACGCGGTGCTTGGTTTTACCAATATGCTCATCCGTCTCATCATGGATATGAAAGCCGACCACATTGTGGTCGTGTTTGATAGCGCGCGCAAGACTTTTCGTAACGATATATATGCGGATTACAAAGCCAATCGCGAGGAAACGCCCCACGAGCTTATCCCGCAATTCGGCCTGGTGCGTGAGGCTTGTAAGGCCTTTAACGTAGCGATGATTGAAATGCCTGGATTTGAGGCCGATGACCTGATTGCAACCTATGCCAGAAAAGCCGTAGAGCAGGGGATGGAGGTGACCATTGTTTCCTCCGACAAGGACTTGATGCAGCTGGTTAATGATCAAGTTGTTATGTTTGACCCTATCCGCAATCGCCCCATTGGTGTGCCAGAAGTAATCGAAAAGTTTGGAGTTACACCCGACAAAGTTGTAGATATTCAGTCGCTAGCAGGAGATACCTCGGACAATGTTCCAGGGGTGCCAGGTATCGGCGTGAAGACCGCAGCGGAACTGATACTTGAATACGGAAACCTAGAGAACCTGCTGGCCAGGGCAAATGAGATTAAGCAACCTAAGCGCCGAGAGCGCTTGCTTGAGCATGCGGAGAGTGCCCGCATAAGTTACCAATTAGTGACCCTAGAAAATAATGTACCCGTTGACCAAACCATAGAAGACTTTAGCTTTAAAGAGCCTGACGTAGACGAACTAACGCGGTTTTTGGATGCTCAGAGTTTTAATGGGGTCAAAGCGCGCCTTGAAAAGCGTGGATTCAAGCTGAGTGCCAATAATATAGAAGTGGCGCCAACAGAAAAAGCCGATTACCAGCTGGTACAGACCGTTGAGGCGCTTCAGGCGTGGATTACCCGCATTAATGAGGTCGGTCATGTGTCTGTGGACACGGAGACCACATCCCTGGATCCCATGATGGCTGAGCTGGTGGGTGTCTCCCTGTCTTTAAAGTCTGGTGAGGCGTGTTATATACCTCTTGCTCACAAGGTCAGAAATGGTGATCTGTTTGATCAAGGCAAAGCGGGCAAGTCCGTTACGCAAATACCCTTCCAACAGGCGATAGATCAGTTGAAACCGGTCTTGGAAGATCCGAGTATCCTTAAGATCGGCCAGAACCTTAAATACGACATGCTGGTCCTTAGGCGCTACGGCATTGAGGTTTCTCCCATTGATGACACCATGGTTATGTCTTATGTACTGGATGGGGTCTCTCATGGCCATGGTATGGATGAGCTGGCGAAGCTTTATTTCGACTATCAGACGATTTCTTATAAGGACGTAACGGGATCAGGAAAGACTCAGCTGCGTTTTGATGAGGTAGAACTGGAGCCCGCCTGCACATATGCGGCCGAAGACGCGGATATAACGGGTCGCCTTTATACGGTTCTGAAATCCCGGATAATAAAAGAACATCAGCAGACCATCTATGAAACCCTAGACCGCCCTATGATTAAGATTCTGGCGGATATGGAATACTGTGGTATCGGCATAAACTTGCAAAAGCTCAAGGACATCAGTAAAGACTTCGGTGCTCGCATAGCCCGGATCGAAAAGGATATTTACGAAGCCGCAGGGCGTCAGTTTAATATCGGTTCTCCTAAACAGCTGGCAGAAGTGCTGTTTGACGAAATGGACATGGAAAAGGGCCGCAAAAGCGCCAAGACCGGTGCTCATTCTACAGGGGCGGAGGTCCTGGAAGACCTGGCGGTGCAGGGGCATCACCTACCTATCCTCATCCTTGATTGGCGGCATTTATCGAAATTGAAAAGCACCTATAGCGATGCGCTTGTGCATCAAATTAATCCCAAAACCGGACGGGTTCACACCCAGTTTGGGATGACGGTGACCTCTACGGGAAGGTTGTCGTCCAATAATCCGAACCTGCAGAATATCCCCGTACGCTCTGAAGAAGGCCGCAAGATTCGCGATGCATTTGAGGCCAATCCTGGGAGTAAGTTACTATCTCTCGACTATTCCCAAATCGAGCTGCGGTTTTTGGCCCACATGGCTGATATTCCTCAGTTGCAGGACGCTTTTCATCACAATCTGGACATCCACAAAATGGCCGCATCGGAAGTATTCGGTGTGCCGCTGGACCAGGTGGATAGCGATCTGCGTAATCGCGCAAAGGTCATTAACTTCGGGATTATCTATGGCATCAGCGCCCACGGCCTCAGCCGGCAACTGCGCATACCACGATCCGATGCTGCACGCCATATTCAGGACTATTTGGAACGCTATCCCGGCATTGAGCGTTACATGGAAGAGCAGAAAAAAATCGCCCACGAGTTTGGCTTTGTGAAGACCCTGTTTGGTCGTAAGTGCTTCATCCCCGAGATCAATGCCCAAAACCCCTCCCGCCGCGGCTTTGCCGAGCGAGCAGCCATCAATGCACCGTTGCAGGGCAGCGTCTCAGACCTAATCAAAAAAGCCATGATCCGAAGCGTTCAAGCCCTCAAAGACACAGGCCTGGCCGCAAAAATGCTACTACAAATCCACGACGAACTCATATTCGAAGTCCCCGACAACGAGGTCGAAGCAACCATCGACCTGATCAGGCCTATTATGGCAAATTCTGCTGAGCTAAAGGTACCAATTCTGGTAGATTCCGCGGTGGGTCAGACTTGGGCTGAGGCTTAGTTTAAAAGGGTTGTGTCCATTTTCTAAAAGATTTAAGTTATCATCCGCTGATATATGTGTTAGGATAAAGATATGCGTGAACATCGCGATTACACGCTTGAAACTTTGATCGAGCTAGATGGCATGATCGCAACATTGGGTGGTGGATTCTGGATAAAGATCGAAGCTCAACGGGTACAGAATGATGAGGCAAAGCCATATGGAATCAAGTATTCTCTCACCCTTCACGACGCCAGGGGAGAAGAGGGTGCTAGGATACGATAATGCTCATGCTCTGCCCAAAAATGCATCGATAAAGACTCACGATCATATGCATAGGAGCGGTAAAATCGTTAAATATGAATACAAGGATGCTGCGACTCTTTTAGAAGACTTTCGGAAGGACGTTGAGCGTATCATGAGAAGGAACAGTTAAGATGAGAAACGTACATATTCTGCGGGTTGGCATTGCCTCTTATGATGACATTTGGAACCGTACTATGGCTATCGCACGGGGCGAGCATAAGCCCACGGCCAGTGAGCCTAAGATTTGGTTTAATTCATTGGAGTCTCTGGCACAAGTTCTTTCAACTCCTAACAAATTATTACTCGAGCTTATTGCTCAAACCAAGCCTCAGTCAATGACCGAGTTGTCTGAGCTGTCAGGCCGCCATAAGAGCAACTTATCGCGCACATTGCGGACAATGGAACGCTATGGGCTCGTTAGGCTGAAGCGTAAAAAGACAGGTGAGATTATGCCACAGGTTACCTTCGAGCATTTGCGGGTTGATGTCACCCTGTCTACGGAGCCTCCTTTGAGACATTAAATTAGAGGTTAGGCCTAATTCCTCTTCCTCAATTTGTATGGTAAGCTATGTTGTTGAACACTCATTAGGATAGGCGCCATGCAGATCATTAAGACCTTTGTGACATCAGCTGTTTTATTTACTTCTGTTCTCCCATCATATGCTAGTGATGATGAAATGCCTGATGACAAAGTTTATCGATATTACAACGCTAAAGTTATTAGTGATCCGGCCGCAGAAGTTCGTCACCTCGATGACCTTCATGGTGAAATTTGGGTTCGGGGCAGCAAAATAATCGAGCCTAGGGAACAAGCTGATGTGTCCATAGATATGGAAGGCAATTTCCTTGCGCCTGGATACATTGATCTGCAAATCAATGGTGCTTTTGGCGTCGACTTTTCGCGCTCACCAGAGCGAGTGGCTGAGGTAGCTAAGCAGTTGACTCGTTTCGGTGTTACTTCTTTTCTTCCTACCTTGGTTTCCTTGAAGCAGGAAGAATATCCTTTGTGTATGCCGCATCTTCAGCCCAAAGCGGGAGGAGCGCATGGTGCGAACATATTGGGGATGCATCTAGAGGGGCCCTTTTTGAGTAAAGAGCAATGTGGTGCTCATGATCATGGTAACGTCTTGGGCTGTGCATATCCTGACCCAAAGGATTTTTACGGCAGTCTTGAAGGGGTAAGAATGGTGACACTGGCTCCTGAGGTGCCGGAAGCCCATGAGGCTATTGGTGCCCTTTACAGGAGGGGAATAATTGTATCTGCGGGTCATACCAATGCTAGTTATATGGGGATGTTTCGGGCCACGGCTCAGGGCCTTAAGTGTGCAACTCATCTCTTTAATGCCATGCCCTTTAATCACCGAGATCCCGGGGTTGTGGCGAGGGTTCTGAATCACGATGATATGTTTTATTCGGTGATCGTGGATCGCCATCACTTACATCCCGCAACAATTAATTTAGCCCGAAAGGCTCATCCGAAAGGCCTTATACTGGTGACCGATGCCATGGCGGCCATGGGGTTGGGAGAGGGCAGTTACACTTTGGGTTCTATGAAAGTTGATGTGACTCGTGATCTAAGAGCCACTATCTCTGGTACCAATACGCTGGCTGGTAGTGTGTTAAGTATGGATGAGGCGGTGCTAAATTTAGTTGGCTATTGTTCCTGCCCATGGTTTGAGGCTATCGAGGCGGCTACTCTCAGTCCAGCGAGGCTACTGGGGATAGCGAATACCAAAGGTACTCTCAATGTAGGCGCAGATGCGGATTTCATTGCTCTTAATGAGGAGCTGGAAGTGCTTGCTACTTATGTTCTAGGCAAGAAAGCATTCTAGCATGCGGGATGATGGCAAAGTGTTGCAGTTCCTGATAGTCTGATAACCATGAAAATACCATTTGGACTTATCCTTGATCCCGCCCAACAGGGGGTAGCCCGTGACCTGCTGCAGCTGGAGGCTGAGCTTATGGCGTGGGAGTCGCGCTCGTTTAAGGATAAGTTCCTTTCATTCTTGAACTGGCAACACAAGGCCCCGATTAAAGGTTTGTATATCTATGGCTCCGTGGGGCGGGGCAAGACCATGTTGATGGATGCTTTCTACGATGGCCTTTGGCTGCAGCGCAAAGAACGTTGGCACTTCCATGCCTTCATGCAGCAGGCCGTTCACCAGCGCTTAAAGGCCCTGAGTGGCGTCACCAAAGAACAGCCCATTGAAATGCTTGCCCGGGAGATCGCCCATAGGGCCCATGTGATTTGTTTTGATGAGTTTCATGTCACAGATATAGCGGATGCGATGATTCTGGGGCGGCTGTTTACCCTCCTTTTTAAACAGGGAGTGGTGATGGTGGCCACGTCCAATCAGAAGCCTGATGAGCTTTATAAGAATGGTTTGCACAGGGATCGTTTCTTGCCCTTTGTGGAGGTGCTGAAACAGCATTGTCGCGAGGTTGCGCTGGATGGTCCTGTGGATTATCGGCGAGCTATATTGCATAAGCATAAACGTTATTTTTCACCCATTAACGCACATGCGGCCCATGAGATTGATGTTATTTATGGTGAGTTGTCTGATGGCAGACCTGAGCAAGCAGTGCACATGTTGGTTAATGGTCGTGAGATCGTTATTTCGCGGGCTTCGAACGGGGTTGCCCGTGTTAGTTTTGATGACATGTGTGAGGAAACGCTGGGTGCCTCGGATTACTTGAGCTTGGCCGATCACTTCCATACTATCCTGCTTGAAGACGTGCCGGTTATGAATGCGGATATGCATAATCAGGCGAGGCGGTTTATGACGCTGATCGACATCCTCTATGACCGGGATGTGAATCTAGTGGTCTCAGCGGCAGCAAAGCCAGATCTTCTCTATCAGGAGGGCAAGAACAGCGAGCTGTTTGCAAGGACCACATCAAGGCTCATCGAGATGACCGGCAGTTGACTCTGCAGGGGCTTTGTCTATAATGTGTTTTAACATGACCATTTCAAAACACTCCATTTGGCGGTTTAGAAGCACCTCTCCCCTTGTGGGAGAGGTCGGCCGAAGGCCGGGTGAGGGGTATAAATACTGCTTGTTAGTACCCCTCACCCCTAAGCTTCGCTCCGGACCTCTTCCACAAGTGAAGAGGTGAAATGTGGTTTTGAAATGGTCTCTTAATAATAACAAAGGAGTCTCGAATGATAAGAAAATTAGCCACAGCATTGACATTGGTTTGTATGTTTCTTGCGCCTGCACAGGCCTATGATGAGCCGTTTAAGGTGTCGTTGAGTCCTGAAGTGTTTGACGGCAATTTGCCCATGCATGATTCTTCTCGTATCTTCTTTAACCGGGTCACCAAGCGCATGATTATGCCCGATTATGCCCGTATAGTCCTGGTAGGCTTTGACACGGGCCGTACCAGCCAGTTTCTGGTGGACAAGATTGAGGATGCCAAGATAATGAACTATGTCTTGAGCCCCGAGCTTGTGGAGTTTGCGGAATTGCAGCATGCACATCCCCGAATTGAGAACCGTTACGGAAATATTTTCAGGGCGGACAGGAAACTAAAGAATAAAGCCGACATGGTTTTCTGCAGTTGGGCCGTCGGCTATATACCTGACACCAAACAAGTCATAAGCCTCAAGACCATGCGGTCCATGTTGAAAGAAGGGGGCACTTGTGCTGTTATTTACCCGATGAAAGGATCCCCACTATCGAGTGCGATAGAGTCTATCGTGCAGCAGGCTAAATGGAGCGAGAAGCTTGTTGAACATGTCGAGCCGAGGTCTTCCTATAGACCCGATCAGTATGCAAACTTTATGACCCGTGCTGGGTTTAAGGACGTGACAGCAGAAAAACATGTGTACTCATTGTACTTCAATGATCGGAGCGAGTTGGAAGCATTCGTGCGTTCTGGTCTCGGTCGCTATTTACCACACCTGAATGAAGCGGATCAGGAACAGCTTATAACGGACGTTACAGATCAATACATGGACTCGGTTTCTGTAAAAGACGGCGGGCAGATTCCGTATCAAGTGGATATGGTTTTGGCTGTGGCTAGGAATACGGATCCTCAGGGGTTTTGAGGATGATGTGGGGTGGAGAGGAAATCTTTCCCCTAGCCTCTTGTGATGACCAATAGGGTGAAGGGGGCAGTGAAAGCCACCCCCAGCCCTGCTACTTTTGGTGAGTGGCCACCTTACTTGTAACTATTCTTTTCGTCCTTACCCCACTGGGAATACTGAGCCATAGCGTAAATTAAGGGTTCAACGCCGAATCTTTTAGCCTCTTCGTACATACGGGGGTGGTTGTGTAAGTATTGTTCCGCATTAAAATCATCAGGTACGACAATAGGCTTGGTAAGGCATAGTCTTCCCTTCTGTCTACCCCAAAGAAAATACTGAACTCTGGCGAAGATGAGGGGCTGCATGCAGTATTTTTTAGCATTTTGTTCGACGTCTGGATACATCAAGCAATAGGCCTCGGCGTTGAAGTCAGCTGGCACATCTAAAGGGCATGTCAGATAGATTCTATTTTCTGACCGGCCCCACTTCACGTACTGAAAGGCCGCGAAGGTGAACGGGTCCATCTTGAAGCGCGGTGCGTCCCTGATGATATCCGGATACATGTCTATGTATGCCTGTGCATGAAATCCGCGCGGCAGGTGCTTCGTGATCTTCCGTGGTAAATTCCCTATGGGCGGCCTTCGGGGCTCCTCCTCGAGTATAGGGTATGGCAGCCCGAGATACTCCATCTGAGCACGATGATTTCTCAGGACATGAAGGCCGTTCAGGAACATCAGTCGTCCCACATGACCTGGGAAGCATCCGCCTCCCTCGTAGACGTTTTGTCCTACGTAGAAGAATAGTTCGCTTAAATTACCTTCCAAAGCTTCGGGCCCATCGTTCTGCATATAACTCCAGACGGTGCGGAGTAGATAATTTAAGTTCATGTTGGTTTCCGCATCATAATCGCTGCCAGCAGCAATATAGACACGGATCTGTTCTAAGGCTTCTTCTATGTGGTCCGGATAGTTATGAGCCACACGCAGGACGGACAGTTGGTCCAGGATCTGTCGAGGACTTAAAGGATCTTCAGTCATAAGTATAGTGTTACTCAGCCGCAAAAATTCGGCAAAGGGCCTAGCTAAGCGGTTAAATGCATGAATACTTTGAGGATTGAAGGGGTTAAGAGGCGGATTATCCATAAACCTGGCAAACTTAGCCGTATGGGGAGCTAGTTCCTCAATCAAATTAGACCCATAGGCTTGGGCGGAAAAAGCCAGAAGGATAATAAAGTAACGAACAGTTTTAATCATTGTCTAACCTTACTAAATAAAAAAAAGATACAGTATTGAATTTATACATTGTTTCATTCTGTTTTGTCAAGATATAGTTAAGCGCTAACAAAGCTTTATGTATAACAGATTGTTTGTTTATGGCTCTTAAGCGAAACGTGTGGGCTGGATGTAATCTTTTGCCCCTGGCAGACGTCATACTGAATGGACGACCGCGAAGCGGGCGGTAGAGAAGGATCCAGTTAAACACGTGTCGCGAAGCGACTCTGCTTAAAAATATATCCAATATTCAAACGAAACAACCAGCTGTCCATTTGACGTTGAACAAGATGAGTGGGACCATCTACATCAGAGTCGCTTCGCGACACATGTCTGACTGGACCCTTCTCTCCCGCCCGCTTCGCGGTCGTCCGTTCAGGATGACGGGAGCGGGGAAAATTCGCATGGCAATTACCCTCACTCATGTTCAGCTTAGCATACTGATCACCCTTTACCCATTCGATTTGCACAAGAGCCTTGTTTAAGCACAAGGCCACCTGGCAAGAAGCTTTATTGATAGCTTCTACCTTCGCCTTTACCCCATTGGGAATATTGCGCCCTCGCGTAAATAAGAGGGTCAACGCCATATTGCTTTGCTTCCTCGTAAAAGTGGGGATAATTATCTAAATACTTCTGAGCATTGAAGTCCGTAGGCACCTCAATCTTCTTCGTGAGGACGAGCCTTCCCTCGGTTCTACCCCATTTGTGGTACTGGACCTTGGCAAATACAAGGGGGTCTAGGCAGAACCGGGGCGCATCCAAAGCGATATCTGGATACATTTCCGCGTAGGCTTCCGCACAGAAATCGGCGGGTACGTCCAGAGGGCCCGTCAGATAGAGGCGTCCCTCATTTTGGCTGCCTTCAAAACGGCCCCAGTTGACATACTGGTATGCTGCAAAGGTGAGCGGGTCCATCTTAAAGTGAGGGGCTTCTCGGGCGACATCTGGGTAGATGTCCAGATAAGCTTGTACATTAAAGTCTGCAGGAAGGCCGGGTATGGGTGCGGGCATCGCGCTAGGTTGGGCCCCTACATCCTGAAATGCCTCACGAATGGCAGGTAATATCCATGCGTCATAATGTCTAAATATGTTTGCATGATAAACTTTCCGACGATTATTGCCTGGGCTTTTGTCTGTGAAGATATTTATTGCACTCGACGTGGTATAAATCGGTTTTAGTTCTTCTCTCACTTCATTTGAAAAAGGTTTCAAAAGACCTAGAAAAAATTCTTTTGCGAAGGCCTGTATGTGCCTCTTCTTGGTACTCGGGCTAAGATTTCTGTACCCTTCCGATCCCGCGGTCCATTGTATGGATATAAGAACGAAATAGAGAGGGTCGATGGGTAATTCTGGGGCATTTGGATCTGCCGCAAGACGCACATCCGCTACGTCAATAAGGGAAAACGCTGGGGCTTGGCCCAGGGACGGAAGGCCCGTAGGCAGGATATTATTATAGTTAAGATCCATGTGCGCATTGGAAACATAGCGGCCATTGTCGATTTTCAGGAGTGAACTTGCTTGGAACCTGCCCAAGCATTCACCGAATGCACAGATGTCCATTCTTGAGCCCGTGGAGTTAAAAACGAGTGCTTCCCATACAACCGTTTTCATCGATTTTACAGGATTAACCCTGTCGTAGACGTACATGTTGAAGGGTTGCACACCCAGCTTTGGTTTGGCTTTGCCATGCCCCGCCGGAGAAGTCTCATAAGCGACTTTAGGCCAACAAAATGTCAGGCCGGGGGAGGGGTTTGCGCCCAAGCGCCTTTTTAAATCTAATAATCCGGCAAGCTCTCGCTCTGGTGTGGTGGAGCCGCTCGGTTTTGAGATTTTAACCACGTAATTCTTGGCCAAGTAAACTTCGCCATATCCACCCAGGGTAGGGGAGTTGGAATCCAAATTTTCAGGAAGTGTTAGCTCTTGAAGTACTTTCCGGGCCGCATTGCCGTTAGGTACATCTTGCTTTACCCGAGGATGTTTTTTGCCAAACTTTTTGAGATCTCTTTTGGTGTGCCCGTGTGTATCACCTTTCGTGAGTTGGATCTTTCGACTGGTGAGTTCATCTGGAACTGGAACGCTAGCGAACGTGATAGCTGGGGTCAGGCCTAAACAGATGACGAGCGCTAAGTGTAAGTAAGAATGGCGAAGTCGCATGTTAGTCTCCCATGGGATGAGGAAGGGCGATGCCCTGAGCGCTCATTGTTGCAGTATCTTTTCAACATAAGAACATTTTTCAGGAACGGGAGCAAGATAGAAAAAACCCTTGAGAGCGTTATACTCTCAAGGGCTCGTTGGTTCTTAATTGAGGGGTTTTACTTGTCGTTTAGGCCTTCGCTGGCACCCCATTGGGAGTACTGCGCTTTGGCATAAATGGTAAGATCCGGCACGCGAAATTTCTTTGCCTCGGCTTCAAGCTTTGCGCGGTACTTTTCGATGTATCTCTGAGTGTTAAACCCACTCGGAACAATGATTGGCTTTGATAGCACCAATCGACCCTCGGCTTTACCCCACTTGATATATTGTACCATCGCAAAAATATCTGGTCGCATAGCAAAGCGTGGTGCATGGAAATCGATATCGGGATAGAGCGCCCTATATGCTTCCACACAGAAATTATCCGGCTTCACAAACGGGCCGGCCATGGTGAGACGACCTTCACCTTGAGTGCCGTCATACCTGCCTCGCGTAAACCAATGCTCTTGGGCATACACAAGTGGGTTCTTACCCAGTAGCTTGGCAAGTTCCAGTACATCAGGATACATATCCAGGTACGCCTGTGGGAACATGAATTGCGCAAGGAAAACGCGGGCCTCGTTCCAACCCCATGTCTTCCACTGATGTATGGCAAAGTTTTCTGGAGTCATATTAAACTTTGGGGCGTCTCTTGTTATGTCCGGATTGTTTGCTATGTATGCTCTTATATCAAATCCTTGCGGCAGTGCCCTTGTTATGGCGGGTGCAGGTACGACAACAGGTGCAGGTCGGGCAATCGGTGGTTGGACTGCAGGTGTAGGTACAACCGCGGGGATTTCATGGTACCTGAATGCTTCTGCGATGGCTGGGATTATCCATTGTGGGTGCTGTACATCCAGGAGTTGTTGCTCGACATGGGCGTATCGATGAATGCCATAAATACGGTCAGCTCTGAACTTATTTATAGCCGTCATGGATGTGTAGATTGGTTTAAATGCTTTTCGGATATCCGTTGAAAATTCTCCGAGGAAGCCTTCGAAAAAGCTGCGAGTATAGGCCTGTATCCGGATCTTCTCCTGATCCTTTGTTAGTGCTCGGTAGGCAGGGTTAATAGTAGCACATAGGAAGGTTTTGTGCAGGTGGTATATTACGTCTGTAGGTACCTCCACTGCGTTATAATCCGTTGCCTTTCTCATATCAGCCAAATCGATGATGGTGAAGGCTGCTGCCTGGCCTCTAGATGGCAGGCCTGTGGGTAAAATATTGTTTGGATTTAGATCCATATGAGCGACTGAAACATATCGATCACCATGTTTGTGTATCAGGGTTCTGGCCTGCATTCTGCCCAAGGCCGCTCCGAAAGCTCGTATGTCTGCGTATGCAGAGGCTTGGTTGTGAACTAGTACATCAGCAGTTACGTCCATCATGTCCTTGACGGGAAAAACCCTTACGGCAACTTGCATATGATAGGGGTTATCCCCCAGGTTGGGTTTCTGTGAATATTGATCACTAGTGGCGTAAGGAGCATAGATTACCTTTGGGAATTCTAGATGAACGCCAGGCCATGGATCGCGGCCGATTTCTCTCTTGAGTGTGAAGAGGCGCGCGCTTTCTCCGCTGGGGGTGCCAGATCCTGGCATGGATACCTTTACGACAACGCTCGTACTTTTGTAAGTCTTGCCAAAACCACCTATGAAAGGTGCATTTGACTCCAGAGTTTGGGGCAGGTTTAGGCGAAGCAAGACTTTCTTTACGGCCTCTGGGCCAGGTTTTTGGCGGCTGAAAGTTTCAGCTATGACGTGGGCACTTGTTAGGCTAATGTCCCTCGTGGCGGACTCGTCAGGACGTTGCTGGCCCATGTGTTGCCAGTCAGTAGTGTTGCTACTATCGCAGCCGTACTTACAGCACGGAAATTCAGATAACTCATTTCAACCTCAATACAATAATCACTATTTTTAAAGGCCAGTATGCTGACCATGAGCTAGATATAATATATCCTCATGTATTGTCAAGGATATTTTCCTGACAGGATTGTCTTTCAAATTGGTTCAGGAGACGTCTTAAAGTAAACTGCATAGGCATTCTAATACTCATTTATTAATCACTTATTAATAGGTAGTTAAGTAATAGTAAAAAACCGTCATAATCAAGTAAAACAATAACAAAAACTTGCAAAAAACTAAATGTAGTGGTAGTATAAAGTATGCACGATGGTGTGCATTAAATGTGAAAGCTATAGGTGAAATTATGGACATTCACGCAATGCTAAAGATGATAGCAGAAATTCTGGTTATCATCGGAGCTCTGAACTGGGGACTTGTTGGATTGCTAGGCCTTGATCTGGTTTCCAAAATCTTCGGTGCAGGCAGCGTGGTCACTAGGATCATTTTCGTGCTGGTCGGTTTGGCTGGTCTGGAGATGTTGCTGGTGATGCTGAAGCTCATGTAAAAGACTCTACGTGAGCCGATGGAGTTTGGTTCACAGTGTGAGCCGAGGCTTCAAGGCTAAAGCGCGGAGATATTGGTTGGCAGGGCAGGGTTATTGCTAAATGCGAAAGCGTCTTCCTAATAACCTGCCCGGGGGGCGGATGTGCTCGTTTGAGTTGCATCCTTTTTATTTGTCTTTTGTTTGGGTTTTTGTAGATATTTACCAAAATTCCGTTGGTTAGGAGGCAAGCTGAGGACTTGTGCAAACTTATTCACCATTATGGTGAGAAGTTACGGATCTTTTCTATTACTTCTTAGCTACCTTCCCAACAAAAGATCCCTAGCCTCATTCAGCTTCTGGGTCAGATAAGTCGACCCGCCCGTATCTGGGTGTATCTTTTTGACCAACCGTTTGTGGGCGGCGATGATATCTTCTTTACTGGCGCCGGAATTAAGGCCTAGGACCTCATAGGCCTCTGTTGTGGTCATCCTACCTGAGCTGCGGGCGAAGGGTCCTTGGCCGCTGATGTTACTGCTGATGAACTTTCTAAGGGCAGGAACGACCATGGGTAATAGTGCGATCATTAACGGGACTATGAAGTTAAGGCGGCCTGTTGCTATTAAAAATATGAGGACGGTTACCACAAGGATGATGGCGCTGCGTTTGAAAGCGACAGCCAGTACGGCTGCGTCGGTGGTCAGGAGCCAACGCAGCACGAGCATACTGATAGCAAGGGCGACTAAGATGATGATGATCATGTTAGGCCGCGTTCTGCAGGCGGTCCTCCAGTTGAGGCAGGTTCAACATGTTCAGCAGACTGCGCAGTTCCTGACGGGCAGCCACGTGGGACAGGGTCAGGGCTTGCTTTGTGTCTTCCAGATCTAGAACCGTCATGCCCGTAAGGAACAGCTCGCGGAAGATGACACGCTCAGCAAAACCTTCGCCTACTCTAAAGCCTATGCGCTTAGAGAGTAGCTGTAGCACGCGCCACATCTCTTCCTTGTTGCGGGAGGCTAGGTTGCTGAGGCGGTTGCGGATGACGATCCAGTCAATGGTGACTTTATCGCGCAGCAAACGTTCTTTTTTCTGATTCCAAACCATTTCCGCATAATGACTTGGAGAGATCTGGTTCTTTTCTAGGTCCTTGATCTTCATCAGCACATCGAGGTCGATAAAGCTGTCATTCACAGGTGTTATGATCACGTTAGCATAGGAGTGCGCCAGGCGAGAGATGTAAGTACATTACCGGGCGTATCGATAACCACGAAATCGTAGTCCTTGGACTGGCCCATAGTTTTTTGCATGTTGCTACGGTCTTCTGCTTCCGCTTCTTGGCGATGGTCCAAGTTACTGCGGTTCAAGGATACATGAGTAGGCATCAACAGGTTGAGGTTATTGTTCTCGCTATAGGCCTGGCGAGTGCTCCCAGATAGCGACTGAAAGTGCCTTGACGGGCATCCACGTCGATACTTCCTACCTTAAATCCCATCCGCAGAAGATGGACTAGGATGTGCCATAGATAGGGTATATTTCCCCGTGCCACCTTTCTCATTGCCCAAGACAATGACAAAAGGACTGTTGTTTGTAGACATATCGTTCTCCTACGTTTAGCCGTATCTGCGGCATAATAATAATTGTTGCCAAATCGTTAACCACACCATCTAGAGACAGTGTAAACGCTAAAATCTTCCCCGCCAACAAAGAAGGTGTAATTATAAGTAAAGTAATACAAAAAAGTTATAATGGGTCTCATGCAATTGCTAACATCTGTCGATATTTAACATGGGAATTTGCCACAAGCGGACAGATTAACCCATGGGCTGGCAAAAGTCGAGGGGTGGATTTGTTGCGTTATTTCTTCTTGACATATATCATAAAAGATATATCATAAAAGTATGAATGGTAAGCAGGTAGTAAAAAAACTAGAGGAGTATGGTTGGGTCGTCCTGAGAATTCAGGGGAGCCACTATCGGCTTGGTAAATCCGAGAAAAGGACAACGGTTCCGATTCACGGCGCAAAGGATATAGGAAAGGGTCTTATAGCAGCCATTGAAAGACAAACAGGAGTAAAACTATCATGAAAATCGCATACGAGTGTATCGTTAAGTTACAAGAAGACGGCAAGTTCTTTGTGTCTTTTCCTTCTTTGGAAGAAGCTATTACAGAGGGTGATACCGTAGAAGAGGCGCTTTTTAATGCGGAGGAAGTTTTAACCCTAACTCTGGATGGCAGAATGGATGAGGGCATGGATATACCGTCGCCTCTGCGTCAAAAGCTCAGCTCGCCTGAATCTCATATGGTTTATCCTTCACCGCGCGTCCAGTCCGCACTTCTTGTTCGCTTTATCCGCTCGGGAAAAAGTCTGGCGGAGCTTGCCCGGTCGCTCGGATACTTCGTGGCCCGCTGTGTCTCGCTTAGAGGATCCTCATCATTGGTCGTCCTTGCGGCAGCTCAATAGGGTGGCTGAGGTGTTTGGTAGTCGTCTTGTTTTATCTTTCGAGCCTGCTGAAAGGCATGACCAACTGCCCAAACATTGACGAAACCTGCCTCAACCCACGGACATAGCGGCTATTCCTTAATAGCATTGGCTTATATTCGTGATCGAAAATAATCTGAGCATAAGGTTTAATATAAACCGTAAACTATGTTCAGAGGTTATTATGACAAAACGCTTTATAATATCGGCAGCTTGCCTTGTTTCTTTATCGGCTCTTCCTGGTTGTTTAACAGACCAACATCCAAATTTTAACACTGGCTTTGCTCCGGCTCAAAACCCGGGATACGGTTATGGCAACAACATGTATGCTGGCAATAATCAAGGCAATAATAATATTGTGTATCCAATTGCTAATGAGATTTTGCAGAATTTACTGGTGCGCGAGAGACACGTTAACGACGGTCTGCATCGTTGTGAAGAAGATGAATATCGCCACAGGCTTTATCTGCGGAACAATCGTCAGCTTTCAAGAGAGCAACGTCGCATCGCGGAAGAGAACTTGCGTCTTTCCAATGCGCGACTTGCGGAACAACGCCGTCAGTTGGCTCTGTTGAAGGATGAGAGGCGCCGCTTGGAAGCTGAGCGTGGTCGTGTGCATCATGCTCATCGTCCTAAGCATCACAAGCATCATAAGCATGATCGCAGACAGATTGAGTCTATCCACGTTTGGCTGAACAACTGCAACGCGATGAATTCCGCTTTGAGCAGGAACGCCTGAACAAGGAGCGTAAACAGCTCAAGCATCATCGCCAAACCAATCAGGAGCAGATCAACCTGGAAAATGCTCGCCGTGTAAATGAGCGCGAGCTTCAACGCATGCATCACAAGCAAAACAAACCACACAAACATGATAGAGCCGAGGAGAAAGCCCGCCAGAAGCAGATCGAATCCGATCGCAGGCTGGCAGAGCAACTGCAGCAAGATGAATATCGTAAAGCAGGTTTGCTTTAAAAAACGGCGGGGCCTGATGGTCCCGCCGTTATTCGTTCTAGGTATGGCGACTATACGATTAATCTAAGTTGACGGAATTTCATAATTTAAATAAGCTACCTCCGCAGTCGAGGAATGACTGTAACGAAATGTGTCGAGGTTTTTATGACGAAGAGATTTTTAATACCGACTACTTGCTTGTTGTCTTTGACAGCCCTAGTGGGCTGTGAGATTGATGGGCCAACTGCACCTCATTCAGGTGGGTTCCATAAGTCTGCGCCTAAAGCATATCAAGGTTCCTATGATGATGACGCTATGCAAAGGTATATCCAGCGCGAAGAAGAGATTAACCTCATCTTGCGTAAGCAAGAGGATGAAGAGCGCCGTAATCGCCAGTATCTAGAGCAAAACCGTCGTCTTTCGAAGAAAGAGCGTCATAAGGCTGAAAAGGAAATGCGTGCGGCTCAGGTTCGCCTTGATGAGGAACGCCGTGAGCTGGCGCGCTTGCAAGAGGAACGTCGCCGTTACGAGAAGCTAAATAAGCGTGTGGATCATGATCATGGCAAGAAGCAGCATCAGATCGAGTCTGATCGACGCCTGGCTGAAAGGTTACAGCAGGACGAATACCGTATGGAGGAAGAACGCCTCCGTCTTGAACGTGAGAAGTTGCAGTATGAGAAGGCGAAGCACTCCAATGCGGCTATGGCAGAGAACGTGCGCCTAGAGAAGCAGCGGATTATGGACGAGCAACGTCAAATCGAGATGCTCAAGGCTCAGCAGGGTAAAGCGCAGAATGAGGCCCAAAGGCGCGAGCTTGAAAAGCAACACAAGGAGCTGGAGCGCATCCGGAAGGATAACCAGCGTCACCTGGATGAACACCGCAGAGAAGCTGATCGTCAACAGGCTGAGCTGGACAGGATAGCGGCCGAAGGCAAGAAGCATGCGGCTCAGCAAGCTGCAGATGCCAAGCGTATGGCTGAAGATCAAAAGCGTCAAATCGAGTCCGATCGTAAGATGGCAGAACGCCTACAGAAGGAAGAGTTCGAAAAGCTTGCGGCTGAAAACAAGCGCCGTGCGGAAGATCAGGCGAAGAACCTTGCTGCAGACATGAAGAAGGCCGATCACGATCGCCAACGCCAGATTGAGGAAGATCGCAAGATGGCCGAACGCCTGCAGAAGGAAGAGTTCGAGAAGGCTTCAGCCCAATCCAAGCCTGCACAACAAGGGCAGGAAGCCAAGAAGGATGCTATGCACGAGGAGCTGAAGCAGAAGGTCAAAGAACGCGAAGAGCGTATGGCCAAGCAACAAGCTGACGCCACCGCGCAAACAGCGGTGCCTGGTGCGACGGATAAGAACTGAGGTTCTTGAAGTTTACGGAAATCCCGGCCTTGCGCCGGGATTTTTTTTGCATGATCCTGAGTGTGAGGACATAGTGATATCCACCAGCTTGCCTCCCCTGCGAAAGCAGGGGTCCAGCCCTTAAAATGCGCTGCGTAGCAGCTCCGAAGATAATACAGAGTCGCTTCGCGACGCATTTTGCGCTGGCCCCCTGCTTTCGCAGGGGAGGCAAGCTGGTGGATATTACCAATCCTTTAACTTATTAGTCATTAGAAGCATCACCGATGTTATGTTATCCATACTTTTTCGTTATAGCGAAATTACTGATTTTCCTCAAAATACTCAACTCGAACTCTGAACCCAAATATACATGGGGCTTACAACGTCATAGCCAAAAGTTATGCGTAAACGCCATAAAACGCCCCCAATGCAAAACACCTCAAAATAAGTTGACAGAATCAGTCTCAGCCTTTATAGCACCTTTCAGGTTGCCATAATTGGCGACGCTTTGTTTGGATGATGAGGGTAGACGATGTATAGAATTTTAGCTTTATTCGCGCTGGTTTGTACTGTGCTGATCGGGGGCGCGGAAGCGTCTTTTGATTCAGTGCGGGAAGTGACTATTGATGGCCGGAAGTGTGACTTTAAGGATGGTGCTTTCGTATCGGATAACAACCGATATAACATTCGGGTTAAGGGCCAGGAAAAAGGCCAAGCCACTTTGGAGTTTACCTACCAGCATGATGGCCATGCGGTATCAGAAGTGCTTGTTGCGGCTCAGCAGGAAAAGCCTTTTGATTTTAGCCTACACCACGACCATCGCTATGATCCTTCTAAAACTTTGGATATTTACGTTAAAGGTCTAAACGATCTGTTTTTGCAGGGGCTTCGGCAATATGAATGGAACACTGATGGGGCTGTTACGTTGGGCAAAGATGAATTGCAGCCCGTTGTGACTCTCGGCAAGAGGCAGACAATTAAATTTCACAAATGGGAAGTTAAACATTACAAGGATAAAGGGGGCCCAGACGAAAATAAAACTGTCGTTTTGGTTCCATTTGGATTCGATGGTGAAGAGCCTGCAGGCAGGATCACGATTGAGAAGAAAATTAGCCATGTTCCTTTTCCTTCCGCCTTGCCCGATTTTGTTTATCTTGATCAGCATATGTACTTGAGAGGTCTGAAATCGGTCGCTTGGAAAACAATTTCTGAGCGTGATGCTGGCTGGGCATGGAAAAATGATATTACTGCGTGTGAGCAGTACGTCACCCTTGAGCACGATGGCCCACTCATCGTTGCACTCGATGCCAGAGAAGCAGATTGTGAAAAATACTATAAACTTGTGGGCAGCCAGTGGCTTGATTCTACCTACATTTATGCCGATGGCGACGGCCATTATTTTATGACGAAACTCATGAAAGCGACTCTTAATCCTGTTCAGCCAGCTATTTGTGGTGTTACTGGTTATAAGTTTAATTCCATTGCGACCAATAATCTGACCGTGCAGACCCTTGAGAAGACGGATTATCCTTTAACTTTATATGAGAACACTGTTCTTAACACGCCTTTTAGGCAAGGATATTACCGATTAAGCAGATCGGACTCCCTTGGTCAGGTATATGAGGAGATGAATAACTCTCAGAATGTAGTTACTTGTCTGACTTCAGGCTATTATGCACCCTTTTCTAAGACTGACTTGACCGAGAAGCTGTTGAAAAGCGATGACAACGGTGTCGTGGATCTGTTCGAATGCTTGAAACATTTTAGAGGGGATCTTAAGTCGTCTTCGAAGCCCAAGGTTGTGGTCCGTCTTGCTTCCAAGCCTGAGGATGAGATAAAGAAGGTCAGTGACCGACTGGTGCGCTTTATCGGATCTTTTGGTATTAGTATTCTGGATGTTGATAAACTTTGTATTGACCAGGCTCCATTGACAGATCATACCCTGTATTTCTTTTGGTTAAAGAAGCATGATAGCAATCCTGAAAATAGGAGTGTGCGTAAGATTGAATTAACTGAGCAGTGGCAGCTAAAAGAGAATCTGGAGCATCTTGCTGAACTTGTCTGGGTGAAGCCTGAGAGTTTTAAGTGTACATACCAAAATTTGGGGTTGGCTCCTTCATACGCTCCCCTATTAACCAAATTCATTAAGGAAAATCCTAATCTGACTGAGTTGCATTTGAATGGGCCGGTTTCTGAATTGGATAAGGATTTTTTCCGCATGGTTGCGGATCATCCTAAGCTGGGAGAGTTACATATTAGGAGTCTTGAGAAGAAAAACCTTCAAGGTTTGACGTGGGAGCAGTTAGGTAGTTTGTTTATTAAAGTGAGAGGACTGGAAATATTGGATCTTCCGGTGGGATCTCTGCCTAGGAGGTTCGCTTGCCCTGATGCGGCTGATTCTTTAATGGCGAGTTGTATTCTTCGCAATACCATCTCCAACAGTGTTGAAAACCTAGCCCACTTGAGTCTTCCGGGAGTTACGGGCATGAAAAGCCATGGAAGTGAGCTGGTGGCGGCTGTTGGTCGTATGCCTAAATTAAAAAGCATAAATCTGATGGGCGGCGTTCTTGATAATTTTGATACGGTTGAGATGGCTAAGGTGATGTCGAGGAAAACTGATCTTAGGGTCGTGTCTATTGCGATGCCCTATTGGGTCAAGATGATCTATGGGCTTGTAAGAGGAGGCATAAGAGAATGGGCAAGTATTAACTCGCTTGGAGATTTTGCGGGCTGTGTAGGGGGAACGGTTGGTTTCATTCTTGCTTTCCCTGCAGTTGCGACGGTGGGAATAGGAATGGATCTGACGGGTGAGCAAGGTGTTGAGTATGACGCAACTTGTAATGCACTCGCTGGGATTCCTAATTTGACGAGTCTGACGCTCGAGTTGACGGGTGTGCGTACCTATGAAGATTGGACGAAAGCGAAGATCCTCACTGAGCGCCAGAAGCTTCGTAAAAAGCAGAGTCTGTCGGATGTTGAAATTAAGTTTGCTAAGTGAAATCGTATCAATGCACCTCGCTGGTGGATAGGATGGCACAATCTTCCAGCTTGTCATCCCCGCGGAGGCGGGGATCCAGCTGACCATGCGCTGCGAAGCAGCTCTGTATAGAAAGTACAGAGTCGCTTCGCGACGCATTTTACGCTGGATCCCCGCCTCCGCGGGGATGACAAGCTGGGAGATGTTTCCACCCTTGGCAATTTTTGGTGAGAGTATATAAATCTAAACCTTAAGGATAATAAAATGTTCAGAACTATCGTCACATATCTGACCCTGATCGGCTTTACCAACAGCTGCTGTTTAGATGCCGTACGGGCCAGCGCAACCATGCAAGAGCTGCATGTAGGTGTGTCCCAGGTGGCTGCTGCGCCTACCTTGCATATTCGCCTGGATGTGAATGAGGCTGGACAGTTTGTGATTGATGGTAATAACCTGTTTGACACCGACTTTGAGCAAGTTAATTTTATGTCTGGCAACACGGTTGTGGCGGAGTTGTCTAACCAGCAGGGTCACCTTGATTTCCGTGGATTTAGCAGCCATAGTTTTTACTTCTCTCACCTGCCGCTGCTCAACTCATTGAGGATGAATCTGGGCGGATCCATGACCATGGATAGCCTGCTGGAATGTCGGGATTTCATTGATTTGATCGCGCCTGGGAATGTGCTTCTTAAGCATGGTTATAAGGTTAATTCACCCCAGGGCGTGGTTCTATTCAGCGGTGGTATATTTAAGGTGGATGGCAAGTCTAAGGCGCAGGCGTTAAACTTGCGTAGTTTGGATGGATTAATCATCAACAAAGGGGCCTGCTTGGATTCCGGATTATTGGTATCCGAAGGCGTGGTGAAGTCCTTGAGAGTTTTGGGTGAGTTGAAGGTGGCTATCGCGGCTGCCAGCATAGAGGCCATTGTTAATAATAATTCCATCGAAATAGAGCAGGGCAGGCTTGCAATTACAAAACTAACCAACAACAAGGACATTAAGGTTGCTGCCCTTAGCCTGAAAGCTGACCAGCTGACCAACAATGGTCATATGGAGATGATCCGTGGTGATGTGGATATCGCTAACGCTATCAACGCGGGTAAGTTCCAGGTTCATGAAACTTTCTCAGCCAAAGGATCGTGGAGCAATACGGCCAAGGGCCAGGTAGTTCTGGGCGAGCATTTTCGAGGATCCTTTGCTTCATACGTTGACGATGGTAGCACGTCCGTTAATGGCGTCGCGCGAGTTGTATCAGAACGGGGTCGCTTGACGGGTGATTTTAAGGCCCGTAATGCAGCGATTCAATTCAAGGATGACCTGTCCGTATCGGAGACGGCGAAGTTTTCTGTTGAGAACAGCTTTGCGTTGCACAGTAACAAAGATATGGCATTCGCGGGCTCAGTGCTGCTTAAGTTTAGGCCTGATTGGCCTGCCGTCAAGTACTCGGCTCAATCCTTGGAGATGATGAGGGGGATGAATCCCGGTGCTCAGATCTCCGCGGGCGGTAACTTGAAAAGAAGCGGGCATGTTGCTTCAAACAACTCATCTATCGTTTTTTCCGCTGGGGCCAAGTATGAAGAAGCTGCCGGCTCTTCAAGTCGATCGGGATTCTTTGCGGGTAATTCGACGTTTGTTGCGGCAGAGGAAGCTCAGCTCAAGGGAGATGCGCGTTCCTTTAATGACGTAAGCTTGAAAGCCAAGCTTGCGGAGCTCATGGGGCATCGTGATATTGAGGCTCTGTTTGAATTGAGCGTGGGCGACTTGGTCCAACATAAGGACGACAGCACCAAGGCAGGTGTCATCTCTGGTCACATAGAAAATGGGACATTGGCGGGTAGCATCGAGTTGGGAAAACAGATGGTCTTGAATGTGACGAATCTGTTTAAGACGGAAGCAGATAACCTGATCAAGGGCGGTGCTGCAGTAGTTGGGACTAAAAACGCTATACTAAGCGGTCATCTCAAAGACGCTACGCTACAGGTAGAAGCAGAAGAAGAGATCAAACTGGGCCGTACACTAGATGCAGATGTTAAGGCATCCCAGCTGAAAGCGGATACCATCCTGCATGAAACGGGATCAAAGCTGAATGCTGTTGGCCAGAATTATGAGGAAGCGAAGACAGGAATCAAGGTGCAAAATGGTGCCAAAGTTAAGGCGCAGGATAATTACTTTAAGTCTGGGGCTTGGGTATTTAATTCCGGTAACATCGAATCGCTCAATCGCTATTACGCCGATACGGGTTGCCATTACAATATGCATGGCGGGAAAATCAGTGCCAAGCATGCCACTGTAAATGCGGATTGGCTTAATGTGAATTATGCCGCGGATCTGTCCGCACAGAATACTGAGATTAACACGTTGATAAATTTCAACGCCTTTGGGCGTATTCGGGGCGGTGAATCTCTTAATATCAATGCTCTGTTAGGTAACTTACCTGGTCCTGGGGCTGTCTATCAATCTAACAACTATACATCGAACTCACTGCTCTTTTTCGTTCCGAAATTTGCATTTCATGTGCGCGATCTTCCGGCCATTGGGTCTGAAAAAGCTTCTGCTGAGCCCCAGGGTTTTGATTATCTTGGATGGACGCAAACGGGCCTTACTGTGGGCGCCATGGTTTGTGCAGGTACGCCTTTGGCTTGTGTTAAGGCTGCTCAGGTTGGGTTGGGTGTTTTCGGCTTTTATCGCTCTGCGAGCAGGTTGTGGAACGCGGATAACAAAGGTGATGAAGAAAACTATTGGCGAGCGAGCCGTGTTGCAAAGAGATCTGGTGAAATGCTGGGGTTGGCATTGTCTGCTTTCCAAGTTTATCAGGGAGCTCGGGGCTTGTATGATGGGATAGTCGATCCAGCGCAAAGTGTGCCGCAGGGTCCAATTTCCTATAAGGATAGGGCTTGGGATTTCGGTGCCAATTTTATCGGCGGCAATGTCACTGCCAACAGCGTTTACGCCTGGGACAATGGCGTCAACCTCACCGGTCACGTCACCAGCCGAAGCGTTTGGCATCACAACAATAGTTGGACGGCGGCGATTACGCGAAATGTGTCTACGGTTTATGGATCAGATACCGGTGCTACCCTTGCTTATCGTGACACGACTTTGGCGCGTAAAAATTTTACTGTGGGCGGGCAGAAGTATGTGCTTTCTGACTATACGGTGACTGCTGGCGGTAATGTGTTGGTGGAAGGTAGTACGAATATTCACGGAGCCAACAGCGTGGTTAAAGCTGATGGCAAGATGGATGTTGAAAGAGGAGCCCATGCAGCGGGTGTGAACGTCGCCTTCTTAAGCAAAAGCGACATGCAATTTGCGGGTGTGGTGGATGCATCTAAACAGGCATCGATTAAGTCGGAAGCTTCTATCACCTTGAGGACAGGTTCGCAGGTAGACGGCAAGGAGGTGGCCTCTGTCAGTGGTGGTCGGTCAGTATTGGTTTACGATGGCGCGACCGTGTCGGGAGAGAAGGTCTCTTGCGAGGGTCGTTACAACACGGTTATTTATGGAACTCTCGATGGTACAAAAGAGACGCGCGTTCACACACCAGAGGGCGATACTACTCTTCGAAAGGGTGCAGTTGTAAAGGGTGAAACTACTTCTGTGACATCTGCCTATAAAACGACTGTGGAAAAGGGAGCGACAGCTTCTGGAACGAATGTACTGGTACAGGGTGACAAATCGACGCGTATGGATGGTACGGTTGATGCTTTGGAAAAGGCTCTTGTGGATTCCAAAAATGGTTCCACGACTTTAGGTGAAGGTGCTGTTGTAAAAGGTGGTCAGTCTGCGGTTGTAACGGCGGCGACTGATGCGACGGCTGGAAATGGCGCGACCATTTCCGGGCCTTTGGCGGTGCTTGCTGGAAAGGATTCCACCTATCTAGAAGGCGTTATGGCCGGAGAGAAGGTGGCTCTGGGCTTTGAACATAGTCGAACTGAGGCTACGGAAACAGCTGTATTGAGGTATGTGGCGCCGAAGACTTCAGGTGAAGCGCAACCAGCTGCGGCTGTGGCGAAATCTGAGGAATTAACGGCTCCCCTTGAAGTTAAGGGAAGCACGGTTAAATTTGCAGGAAGATTTGAATCGGATACCCCTGGGGTTGATGCCTTGATCAATGGCAAGTTCCTAGTCGAGGTGATGCCGAAGGCTACAGCAGATTTGTCAGGGACTCTTTATTTGAGGAGTGAGGAAACGCGTGTAGAGCCGGAAAATAACTTTAATGTCGGCGGATTAGATAACAAGGCATCACGCCGCATTACCTTTAACGGAAAGGTGGATGCGACGGGAGATATTCAGAATATCTCCGATGGTTTCATGACTTTTGGTCCAAAAGGTGTGGCTAATGGTCGTGATGTGACGACGCAAGGCGAGTGGCAGACCACGGTGAGTGGTACGATGAACGCAACCGGAAAGGCGAAGGTGAATTCTGTTAAGTGCTCGAGCGTTATCGAAGATGGTGGTGTTGTCAGTGGTAACGAGCTAGCGGCCGTTACAGCTAAGGGTTTGGTAATTGCTAAAGAAGGCGCGAAAATCTCCGGTGAAACGGCTGGGATGGTTGGCCAAGACGGAACTTACCTAAGGGGTGAAGTGGCCGGAGAGCAAATAGTTGTTGGTACAAAGGAAAGTCAGACATCTGTTGGTAAGACTGGTGTTATCAGGCATACAGGCGCCGCGCCTGAGGTTGCTGATGTAGAACCTATTCAAGCGCCTGCTGCGGCACCCGTTCAAGAACCTAGTCCTGAGACTGCTCAAGAATCTGCCAAAGCTGCTGAAGAGGAAACACCTTCGGCGCCTGTCCAGTTGAAAGGCAAGAGGATCCTGTTTGAAGGAACGTTGATATCTGAGAATCCAAAGGCAGCCGTTTCGATGGATGCTGAGGAATGGGCTAAAATTACAGGCACCGCGAAGATCGATATGCCCGGTGAGCTACAATTGCGTGGTGCGACGACGGAAGTTGAGCCGAGTGCGAGTGTCAAGGTCGGGTCTTACGGACAAGAGGGTAATAGCTCCTCAACATTTGCAGGTAATCTGGAAGCCCAGACGACTGTTGATATTCTCTCGAAAGGTCATACTACGGTCACCAAAGATGCGAGCATTAAGCTTGCTGGTGTGGATTATAAGCCGCCGGTTGAAAACCAGGATGGGCCGAAGGTCGTCGATGAGGCTCTAACAATATCGGGCGCCAGCACTAGCGTTGCCGGAAACATAGATACCAAAACAGGGTTTGAATTTTCAGCTACCGCTGGGGTATTGCAACTGGCTGAAGGGCTTAAGGTTGCGGCAACAGGGGATGGTTATGCCATGGCTACGGGTAACATGGTGAAAGCAGAGAAGACGGATGTCGCCGCTAAGAACCTTACATACAAGGCTGATGACGGTCTGCGGGTAAATGGTGTTAGCACGGCTGATAATGATTTCACTGCGGTCGCTAAGGGATCCATCGTTGAAGAATCTGGAACTAAGACCACGGCTGGTAATGAAGCTTCTTATACGGCTGGCGCCCATATGATTACTCATGCCGGTGCAACAGATAAGGCTAAACGGGTTTTCCATCATGGAGAGCAGGGTAATGATTATGCGGGCACTAAAATTGCATCGGAGGTGTCCTCTACAACAGCTGGCAATGGTACCCTGCATCTGCGAAATGCCGCCAATGTGCAGGCGCCCCATAACCAGGTACATACGGAGGGACAAGCGATCATTGATCATGGCGCCACCGTGCAAGGTAACAGCCTCAGCTTGAAGGGTAAGGGCATTCAGGATGTCCCTGATCTGTTTACGCAGACCAATCGTTATGGCAGTTTTAAGATTGTTGACTATGTGTATGTGGAAACAGATCAACATGTGCAATTCAACCACCCAGCGACCTCTGCGTCAAAGAGATTTGATCTGCATACCAACCAAATCACGGTGGCGCCAAAGATTGTGTTGAAGACGCCAGAGATCTTCAGCCTCAATGCGACCCAAGAAAACCTGACGGTCGGTCATGGTACAACCCTGGGCGGAGGTGTTGCGCTGGAGCTGACATCGGAGAAGGATATAGTTTTTGGTTTCGAACAGACCGTCCATCGGGGCAAGAAAAACAGAATTGTGGGTGTGGACTATTCCGTTGTCAACCTGGTGGGTGGCACTGGCCAGGCTTACGAATATATCGATCCAGCTACGGGCGAGAAATCGATCCGTTATATGGGTATCAACGTGGATGCCAAGGGTCGCGTGATTGGCACGGGCACGAACATGGGGGCGACCTCAGGGGATATTCGAGTATCCGGTGCCCAAGGGGTATCAATCGGCGGGGCTGCGCAGCAGGTCGTTACCAAGGTAAAAACTTATAAAAATGGTTGGCGGAAAAAGGAAAAGATTTACACCGACGCCCGTTTCTGCACACCAACTATGTCAACCGATGGTAAGATTGCGGTCCTCAGCGAGTTTGGTGGCTTTAGCTATGGGGCCGGTCTGATTCGTGCGGGGCAGGGTGCGGACATACTGGTCAATGGTGATGTCACCATGCAGGTGCTGCGCGGCAGGCAAGGTCATACGACCACCCGCACGAACAATTACACGGATCTGTTGGACAGCAAGGATAAATCCTTCCGTGGCAAGGCAGTCACCATGACGGTTGTCAACCAAGGCGGCGATCCCGCTCGTATTTGGTCTAAGTCCGGTGATATCCATGCGCCAGGTTTTGTCTATTACGGCGAAAACAGCAAGTTGTCCATGAAGGGTCATAATCTCTTCCTCAGTCGTCCGATTTTGAACAATCAATCCAGCTCGCACGCAGCCAAGCTTTCTGGGGATTACTCGATGTTTGAGCATATGAAATCCTTATCGGCTTTGCAGGCGGCCAAGGATGTTGTGCACGATCTCAATCAGGGTGATTGGGGCGATGCCCTGGTTCATGCAGCAGCACCAACTGTGGAAGTAGGTCTGGATTGGGTGAGCTCCAAGAGTAAATGGCAAACGCTGGGTCCTGGGTCGATTTTGACTCAAGATCTGGAAATGGAGTTCACGGGCGGTATCTATCAGAAAAATGCTTATGGCATCAATGTGCTTAACGATGCGGATGTGATTGCACCTATTTGGCAGCAAAAAGGTGCCAAGCTGAAGTATTCAACGGAGAGTAGTTACTTCGGTATATTCGCGCGCGCCAGCGGCGATGATGCAACCGTGGGGCTTCGTATTGGGGGCTCTAAGACGAAGGGGCATAACTGGGAAACCGCTGACACGAACGTCGGCGGCACCCTTCGTGCCCAAATCGGTCATCTGAATCAAGATGCAGCAACCATGAACGTGGGATCTGCGGAAGGCCGCATCGATAACTTCACGTCACGGACCCGTCAAGACAAAAGCAAAACCAAAAGTTGGGGTGCATCCGTTGATTACAAGGGTAAAGTCACGGCGAATTATGGCGAAAATGGCTCTCGCAATGCCAACCATACCTCAGGCCTGAATGTGCAGAACCCCAGCGATGGCTTTTCCATTGGCAAGGCCAGATTGAAGGGAGCCGAACTTAATGGTGCCCATGCAGAATCTGTAAAGCACAAGTCGCTTCCTGAAGACTACACCAACCGCGGTTTTTCGCTGGGTGTGAGTTGCAACACTAAAGATGCCATGCAAAGCGGTAATGTTCAGGACGTCAAGAATGTGGTGGTCCACGCAGGTGTCCATGAAAATGGTCACAGCGTGAACGCATCGGTCAAGCTTGGGGATAATCCGAAGGATCCAACCAAGTTGTGGAACTCAGCAGGAAGTGTTTCTTATAATAATGAGAAGAAGGGTATTCACATTAATGATGTGCCCCTCGTTACCAGTGTTAATCCTGAGGCTTGGACTGAGTTTAAGAATGACACGGTTGAGCTCGGCGGCAAGGCCGTCGCTGTGGGTGAGAAGATAGTTGATGGTGTCCAAAAGCTGATGGAGGCGAAAGAGCCGGTGGCTGCACCTGCGCCTGTTGAGCCTGCTCTACCAGAGCAAAAGCGTGAAGTATTTAACTCGACCTGGCCTGAAGACGTGCTCGATCCGGAGGCTGCCCAGCAAAGCACTGAAGAGACTGAGCACGGTCATGATGTCCCACTGGAAGTGGAACTCACTGAAAAAACCGCAACAACGATGCATTCCATAGCGGAAGCATCCCATGGGGTTGAGGGTGCCGAGCATGCAGCTCATGAGGCAAGCGTAGCTGGCCATGCGGCCAGTGAAGCGGCTCATGAAGCAAGTGCTGCAGGTCATGCGGCCAGTGAAGCAGCTCACGAGGCAAGTGCCGCCGGTCATGCGGCCAGTGAAGCGGCTCATGAGGCAGGTGCTGCCGGACACGGAGCTAGTGCAGCTGCCAAAGAGTTCGAAGGCGCGTTTCACGGACAGTATCCCGGCGCGTTTAAGTGGAGCCTGGATCCCGCCGCTGCAGGCCTGGAAGAACTGATCCAGCCCATTGTGTTTGAAGGTCATACCTTTAAATATCGCGTACCCGGTACCAACTGTTACCTGGAAAATCCAAGCCAGATGCAAAGTGTACTAGATGCCCGTGCAAAAAGCGCTGCGAGCCCATCAGGATACGTGCAACGTGCTTATAACGCAGCTAATAAAAAAGAACTGGGCGTGTTCTACTTTGATTCTACGCATACCCTTTTTGGTAACACAGGTTGCATGCATACCTCTAATGAGTTGAAAGGCATTAATGGCATGGATGGCGATTTTGTTGCTGTCGGGACAAAGATTACCGATCCTCATGACTCAATCTTTTCCAGGGAGATTCATGAGAAGGGCCATTTTTACAGGGCTGAGGAAGGTGCCGGTTTCACTACCCCTGGGCGAGTACGTGGTAATCCAGAGTTAACCAAACAAAATGTGCTGAACTTGCTGGAAGAATACGGAGCCGATGCGCGGGCCCTTGGTTTCGAGAACTTTAAACAAATGCCCCGGCCTGTATATAATGCGGGAAGGATCGAAGCATACTTGATGTACAATGTCCCGTTTGAGTACTTTGAAAACAGCTTTAGGGCTAGTTTGATCGCCAAAGGAGTTCATCTCCCTGAGCGGCAAATTCAGACTTTGCTCCACCAAGCTGAGCAAAGCATTTTGACAGGTAATCAATCGCTAGCCAGGATGTTCTCCCGCACGGACGACGTGGGCAAAAGCCTAGAGTATGCGGCTAAAAGCCTGGTAGACGAGATTCCTGCTCTCTTTACGGAAGCGGATGGAATGACCCCTGGTATCGTTAAAAAATGGGCACCAAAGGCAGACGAGTGGCTGGACGTGCTGGACGATAAGTCGGTCTTTAAATTCGGCCAGGGACCAATGCCTGGTCCGGTGCCTCCTGTGACGCCGGGAAAATGGACGCGGTTCTGTAATGGCGCGGCCAAGTTTGGTCATGCTGCAGCGCCCTATATCCCTGCGGTGGATTATGGCCTGCACGTTTGGGTTGAAGGTGTAAAACCGGGCACCGCTGATATGCCTCAAGCCTTTGGCAGAGCGGTTATTCCGACGCTAAGTGATGCGTTTGTCTACGGCAACACCTTCGGGATGATCGCGCGGAGCTGGGGTAACCCCGTTGCCTTGAGTGCGGCAGCATTTACCCTTGGATCTGAGTTCCTTCCTGAATACACGGAACCGGAAATCTTGAATGCCTACGGAAAAGCCCTCGATGCCCGAGAGGCCAGGGACCCACTCGCCTTTACCAGGGCAAGTGAAGATGCGGCTTTAATGACCGGACTCAAGGAAGCCAAACGCATTGGTACGGTTCTTCGCCACACGTCTGAGGCCATTACAGATCTGACTCGAGAGATCTTTCCAAAAGCGGAACCTAATATCTGCGCGAACTTCAAGTTCTTTGCCGATATTGTCGAAAACGATGCCAAGAAGACCCATAACATGCTCATGAAGCTTGCAAAGCCGTTCATGCCTGACGCGCCAGTTTACGAGGTCAAATCAATGGGCGAAATCCAACAGGATGTCCAGGCTTATCACCGAGAACTGTTGCGTCAAGTGGAGATAAAAAGGGATGAAAAGTTGTTAAGGCAGCTTGATAAGGTCATGAAAGAATACTAAGTTACAGGGAGTGGTTACGTTCAAACCATGTGTGTAATGATAGGAGATTCAACATGATAAAGAATATCGCCTACGCCGGAATCGTCATGCTCGCGGGCATGACGATGGCTGCTCAGGATCTGTGTAAAGCTAGCAGCGAGATTAACGTGGAAGACGATTGTCGGCTTTTAATTGCTGGCTATCGGGACGCTGGCCGTTCGCGAGAAGACTTTGCCTCAGTCGAAGATGTCAAAGCTTATTTGAAGAAAAATCCGACGATTACGGGTTTAGCGCTTGTCCATCATGCATATTTTCCAGATCAATTCCCTCTCGACTTTTTAAACGATTATCCGAATGTTAAAACACTGATTCTGCGGGGGCGGACAGGGAATCCAGCGACTTTTAATCTTGATCGCTTGCAGCATATTACCAGCTTCGAAAGTGGCTTATATAATGATTATTTGTTGATACGCTTTAACTTCAATATCCCAGGCTTAGTTGAACTTGGGATTCCCCTAAGATATTTTCAAACTATGGCTCAGGGTGACATGTCGGAATTGCGCACTCTCACGCTGAGTCCAACGCGTTGGCTTCAAGATTCATGTTACAGTATCTCAGGGATTCAGAAATTTAATCTGCGGACGTTAAAAATCAAAACGAGCCAGGTTACAAATACGATAGAATTGGGATTACTAAGCAGTTTGGAACGTTTAGAGATTGAGTGCCTTGGTTGGGGGAAAGAAGAGTTCAAATTTCTTCAGAATCTTCGGGGTTTGAAATCGCTCAAGGTGAACTATGGTTCTAACATGAACCTTGATGTACTTGAAGGTCTGTCCCTACTGGAGAGTTTTGAGATTTCGTGCCTTGAGGCGGTCAAAAGGCCCGGCTATTTAGAACCCCTGGCAACCCTTCCTAGTCTTAAGCGTCTGCGCTTGAACTCCAACGGTAATTTGTCAGATATTTCAGTGCTCAGTCGGTGCATAGGGTTGGTAGATCTGGACTTCTTTCATTCCCAAGTGAGCTCGATTGAGGCGTTGAGAGATCTTCCTCTTATAAGATTGATTATGTCTGGCTCTAAAGTGACTGACCTGTCGGTATTGAAGGATGTGCCAACTCTAAGGTTGTTAGACATCAGTAATACCCCTCAACGCATATGGCAGGACTGGGAAGGGCTCAGAAACCATCCATCCCTTCAACGAATCAAAGCGGGGGATGATGATCTGAGTATGGAGACTTATATAGGTCGAGTCGCCCGTGCAGCAAAAGGTGATCAGCAAGATTATGTGCATACTCCAAGGTTTTATCCTCTTGAGGTGTTCAAGACAGTTCCCAACTTGGAACTTGTATGTGCACAACCGACCCAAGTGCCCAAAGCTATTCTTGAAGCCTTCAAGCAAGCGCGGCCAAATGTAGCCTTTGCAGATTACGGCGGATGGGAGACCCGTAATCTCTCTGAAATAGAGAACTAGTAATTTAAGCGCCGGATCTGGCTCGTATGGATATTATCTGCGTTTCTGAGCGTTTTTAACCGCGGACGCAGATATTATCCCGTGTAAACAAACGGACTGAACTCGCGATGTAATTGTTACATCGTGTACAATTATAGGAGAGGAGAATCCACATGATAAAGAAGATCGCCCGCGCGGGAATTTTAATGCTAGCGGGCTTGGTATTGGCTTTTCAAGATATGTCTATAGCTTCTGGGGGCGCGCATGATCTAGATGATGTATGCCCATATTTGGTTGCTGGGAAGGCTTGGGAAAACCCGTTTTCCGAGGTGAAACACGTCATAGCTTACGTGAAATCGCATCCTAATATTACTGGTATAGGTCTTGTTCATCATGAACTTTTTCCTGATCCATTTCCCCTCACTTTTTTAAACGATCATCCGAATATTAAAAAACTGATTCTGAGGGGTAATACCGATAATCCAGCGATTTTTAAGCTTAGTAGTTTGCGGCACATAACCAGTTTTACTAACAATTTATTTTATGATGGCAGACCTTTATCGTTTGACTATATGCCAGGACTAGTGGAGCTTAGTATTTTTATCCATGATTTCCCAAGTTTGTGCAAAATGCCTGAACTGCACACGCTCAGGTTGAAAGCAAGGTATGATCCATCAAGCAAAACCTACAGTAGCCAAGGGATTAAAGAATTTAATATGCTGACCTTAAACATGCATGAGACCCAAATTGGCGATACTACCTCTTGGCATATACTCAGCAATTTGGACTGCCTTGAGCTGGACAGCCGTGGTTGGGAGAAACACTACTTCGCTTTTATCCAGCAGCTTAAAAATTTGAGATCGCTTGAGGTGAATGACGGTAATAAAATGAACCTTGCTGTCCTTACAGATCTGCCCATGTTGGAAGACTTTAGGATTTGGTGTAATAAAGCTGCCAGTAAGCCTGCTTATTTAGAGCCCCTGACAACACTTCCTAGGCTTAGACGCCTGTCCGTGGCTTCGGATATGTGTTTGTCTGATATTTCGGCACTCAGTAAATGCGCGTCATTAGAGGATCTGGATTTCAGCGTATCCCGAGTTAAGTCGCTTGAGTCATTAAGAGCTCTTCCGCTTAGAAGATTGATCATGTTCGGATCTGACGTAACTGACTTATCGCCTTTGGCAGGTATTACAACTCTACAGTTATTAGATATAACCAATAGCCGCAGGTTGCAGGGATGGGAAGGGCTCAAAAATCATCCGACACTGCGACGAATCAAGGCTTGGGCGGGCGATTTTTGTTTTCTTTCTGATTTTACGGGCACTGGAAATTCCGAGGAAAATGTTACAGAGCAAGTTTCTATGCCTAATCCATTCCATGTGCTCAAAACGATTCCAAACCTAGAATTGGTAAGTGCATGCCCCTTCGACAAGACCCAGCACATGTTTGACGAATTCGCAAAAGATCGTCCTGATGTACTCGTAGGATATTATGTAGATTGGGAAACCCGGGTTATAACTAAACGGGCGAGTATTTAATTTAGGCCCGGTTTGGAGATTGTATGGATTTTATTTGTATTTCTGATGGGGGTTTCTCCCGAGAAGAAGAGAAAACCTTATGAACAAACCGGACTGAACTCGCGATGTAATTGTTACATCGTGTACAATTATAGGAGAGGAGAATCCACATGATAAAGAAGATCGCCTACGCCGGAATTTTAATGCTAGCGGGCCTGACATTGGCTTTTCAGGATACGTCTATAGCTTCTGGAGGCTCGCACCATCAAGATGATGTATGCCCGTCTTTAGTTGCTGGCATTACCTGGCGAAACCCGTTTTCCAGTGTGGAGGACGTCAAAGCATACGTGGAATCGCATCCAAATATTAGTGGCATAGCTCTTGTTCATCATGAAACTTTTCCCGATCCATTTCCCCTCACTTTTTTAAACGATCATCCGAATGTTAAAAAACTGATTCTTAGAGGGCAGGTCAAGGATCCCGCGACTTTTAATCTAGCTGGTTTACAGCACATAACCAGCTTTTCCCACGCGGAACTTTTATATGGAGAAACTTTATCCTTTGACTATATGCCAGGTCTAGTGGAACTTTGTATTTGTATTCATGATTTACAGAATTTGGGCCAAATGCCCGAGCTACAAACGCTCACGTTGAAAGCAAGGTATGATCCATTACACCGAATCTACGGTCTCCAAGGGATTGAAAGATTTAATCTGCTGACTTTAAATATCCATGTGACTCAAATTGGCGATACGACCCCATGCGGATTACTCAGCAATTTGGAGCACCTGAAGATGGACACTTGTGGTTGGGAGGAACACCAATTCGCTTTTATCGAGCAGCTTAAAAATCTGAAATCGCTTAAGGTGAATGACGGTAATGAAATGAACCTTGCTGTACTAAAAGATCTGCCTATGTTGGAAGACTTTGAGATTTCGTGTTATGAATCCGCCAGCAAGCCTGGCTATTTAGATCCCCTGGCAACCCTTCCTCGGCTTAGGCGCCTGTCCGTGGCTTCCAATGGCTATTTGTCTGATATTTCAGCACTCTGCCAGTGCACATCATTAGTCGATCTCGATTTCTGTCAATCCAAAGTTACCTCGATTGAACCATTGAGAGCTCTTCCTCTTAGTAGATTGATCATGTCAGGATCTCAAGTGACTGACTTGTGGCCATTGGAGAGTGTGACAACTCTAGAGGTGTTAGATATAACTTTTGGCCCTCCCCGCCTGTTGGAGGAATGGCGAGGGCTCAGCTATCATCCGGCACTACGACGAATCAAGGCTGGGGTGTGCGATTTTTGTTTGCTGCCTTATATTTCGGCGACTGATATTTTGATCGACGCTTGGTTCTCCACGGAAAATATCCCAAAGCGTGTTCCTGACACTAATCCATTCCATGTGCTCGGGACGATTCCAAACCTAGAACTGGTATGTGGATGGCCCTTCGACAAGACCCAGCACATGTTTGACGAATTCGCAAAAGATCGTCCTGATGTACTCATAGTGGATCATGATGATTGGGAAACCCGGGTTATAACTAAAACGGGCGAGTAGGTAATTTAAGGGCCGGTGAAATCTTATGTACGTATCAGCCTGAATTCGCGATATGTGGTTACATTGCAAAGTAGAAGAATAGGGGAATTCATATGATAAAGAATATGATCTGCGCCGGCATCGTTATGGTATCCTGTCTGACTCTAGCTTGCCAGGATGTGAGTGCATCCAGGAGATTTGAAGATAGCTTGAGCACGGTCGGTAGGACCCTTGCTGTGAGGACGATGAGCTCTCAACCATTGGTTAGGGTACGGATGTATTCTACCGACCCCGGCTCGGAAAAGGGGGTGTGGACACAACTGCTCAGCAGTTTGGCCTCCTGGCGGGAAAAGGTTGGTTCACTTTCTTTATTTAGCACCGCCAAAAGCGATAAGGAAATGCACTTCACTGGTATCCAGACCTTTAAAACCCAAGATCTGTGTGCTCATGTTCATATTGATACTTCCGGGGTAGGTAATGAAATTAAACTTAAGTTCTCTGGGCCAAAGGAGAAACATCTCGATAAGTATCTCGAGAATATTGTCGTTACCAGCCGCAATGGGATGCTGACACTTAAACATAAAAAACAAAGTAAATACTACGATGCATCATCAAACGTAATCGTTACAGGGTGGTTTTCTAGGGTTAAAATGCGGGGCGGTATTCTGAGGTCGTGGTGGAGAAAACACTCCATGCCCCCGTTACCGACATTGAACGTTACAATCTCACCTTCCTTAGGCCTCATATTGGACGGTGCGGCAGGAAACTGGACCATCGGTGATACGAAGGCACGATTCAAGGCAAGGCTTGCAGGGGCGTGTACGATGGATGCTTCTCGCATTACATCGCCGGATACAGATATAGAGGTCTGCGGTGCAAGTCATTTTTCTGCTAAAGAAATTAAATCCAAGAAGCTTGATTGCGACGTATGTGGTTCTGGTGCGATCACGTTGGGATCTCTGCTACTTCAAACTGCAGGTCTCAACGTTAGTGGCTCGGGTAAGATTAAGATAGGTGGAGGCCGTATCGGCGATGGTCTCTCTGCTGATGTCTCTGGTTCAGGAAAAATTGACTTGGGAGGCGTTGTTCGTAATGCAGTGCTCAATGTTGGTGGATCAGGGAAAATCTATGTGGACGAGGTAGAGGGAGACCTGGATCGTGATATTTCAGGATCTGGCGAGATTAGAGTCGGCCTGCGTGCAAAAAAGGTGATGAAAAAGACATGAGGGACTGAATCGTTCCCAAGCCTCTAGTGCCGGTTGTCGTGATAGCTGGGGGAGGGATTTAGGCTGAGCTTTCAGCAAGTTTTCTGCCTTGTGGCTTTTTGAGTATTTAAGAGAAAAATGGTGAAGGTTCTTAAGAGTCTTCACCATTTTTCTCTTAAATACTCAAAAAACCTCACCTCATAAAAATCGTGTTAGGTTTGGCCGTCGCGGCCATACTCAAGTTTCCCAGGGGTTGATAATTTCCAGACCGGGAATATCTTTGAAATCTTTAACGTTCCGAGTAACTAGCCTTTGGTTGTGAACTAATGCGGATGCTGCGATGAGTCCGTCAACGGCTGCAATATTGCAGGTTGAGGAAACATATCCCCACTTATCCGCAACTTCCGCTGTTATGGGAATGATTCGGTCTTGAAATGTCTGCAGCAATTCAATTTCGAGCCACTGAATTAGCTTTTGCTTGCGTTGTCCGTCATGTAGTTTTTCTGTGCCCTTTCGTATTTCTCCTAGAGTAATGACACTCAGGCTGAAAAAAGAAGGATCTATAGATTTTAGCCATGAGATTACTTTCGAATCTGGCTTGTGTCTCACAGTTTCCGAAATAACGTTAGTATCCAGTAGATATATCATAGGTCAACTTCTCTCATGCCGGACTTATCGCGCGTCAAGTCGAGTTCAGCTCGGTACAATGGTGAATTCCTAAAAAAGGAGACGATATCTTGTTTTGGTCGCGTGAGCTCTTGATAACGATCAAGGCTCATTACTACAATTTCAGGGACGCCTCGTCGAGAGATAGCCTGAGGTTCCCTTAGGGCATCTTTAATTAGTTGTGTCAGCTTGGCCTTAGCCTCTTGAATTTGCCATGTGTGCATTTTATGTTCCTCATATCTAACTAGTCATACTAGTCAGTTTAGCTCTTTTGATGGCTGAATGCAAGTGTATTTTCAAGCCCTGACTTTCTAACCAGCTCTGTGTATAATAACAGCTGTAAGTCAAGCATAACCCAGGAGATTCGAAATGTGTATCCCTTGCCGTAGATCTTTGGCCGCGGTGCTGATTCTTATGCAGGTTATTGTGTTTCCGTCCTATGGGAGTGACCTGGCAGATGGTGACTTGGCTGGCAAGGCGGACGTGCGTATAACAGAGTCTATGCCATTACTTGGCCCGGGTACGTCACAGAAAGAGCAGCCCCCGAACGAGCCTGCAAATCTTATCCAGACGACTGTTCAGAACGATGATCTAGAAGCTGGCGGGCTGCGCCCTATAGAGCGAAACGCCGGGCTATTTTCTTCCGCTCCGTGTGTTTCAGTGATGATTAGCTTTGGAATAATTGGCGCGCTGTTTGGGTTGTCATACTTAGTTCTCCGGCTTGTTTCCTAGCTGTTTGAAATAGCTACCAAATCCGACGAGTTGTTGGCTGAAAAACGTGACAGGTAGGTCTATCTATGCTAGATCATACTCAATATTAATCATTTTGATGTGGAGATAATGTTAGATGCAACTCAGGAAATATCTTTTAGCACCAGTACTGGCAATATCTATGGCCTTGCCTGCTGTGAGTAGTGATGAGGTCAATAAGGGCGATTCGGTGGTGCGGGTTAATCCATGTGAGGTTCTGCCTGCTGAGGTAATGGCGCGTATTTTTTCCGAAGAAAACATTGAGAACGCGAAGGATGCTATGTCTTCTTGCAGGGGGTTCCGCCAAGCAGGACTTGAAAGAGGTCATTACAAGATCAGGTCAGCCCCCCTAAGAATCCCAACGTGGGAGGAACAATGTAGCATCCTTCATTTTCTTCATAAGCAGCCTGATATCAAATGGCTAGATTTTGGTTACAGCCTAAATATAAACTATCATGTTATCTCCTCGAGGTTCAGAGAGTTACATTCCAGCACTGGTCTGGACATCCCCTGGATCTGGGATATATTTAGAAAGATTATGAAGAAAAATACAAACCTCACACATCTATCTTTTGTAGACTTGCCTTTGCGTGACCCGGTCATGGACGGGTTAGCTTCCCATAAGAAATTGCGATTTCTTGATGCGGCTTTCTTTGGAGTGTCCAATGAGTTCGTCGATATGGTCCTGAAAAATTGTCCTGAGATGCATACGCTGAAGATCACGGGCAATGGTTCTGGAAGCGTTATGGACCAACGTCTGTCTACTAGTCTCACAGGGTCTGGACAGAGTCTTCGAGAAATACATATTCAGCGCTGCATGGTACCTTTTAGTGCGCTCCTGTCAGGCGTGCGCGAGATGCCTCAATTAAGGCGTATTGTGGTGGATACATCGATGCTTCCCGGCACAGCTCTCAATAATGCTATCTTTGAGCTTACATTTGTCGGTGAAGGCGTCGAGCGAAGGACAATACCTCGACTCATGAAGCTGCCGGGTAAGCATAATCCTGCAATGGAAGAGGGGTTGTCCTACTCGGCTATCTGCCTGCTGGTAGAAAACTGTCCTCCCCTGAAGTCGCTGGCTTTGTCTTATAATCGTTATACACATGGTCAGCTGCAAGTTATGCGTGAGTTGTGCCCCTCTCTAGAAAACTTGAGAATTGGTGGTGTTGGTGCCGATATTGTGATGTTCGGAGAGAGGAATGCGAACACAGAAAGCGTGTTGCAACATCTGCCAATGCTTAGTCGCTAGTCTTGTGCGATATACTTCCTCAGGATCAAGCATACTGGCGCATGGTTCGTAATCATACCAAGGTTTTAGATGTTTCAGAGGGTACCCCAATAGGATATCTTTATGCACAGGAAGTTCTAGATGCACCGAATCTCGTAAAACTGATTGTTGGTGAGGAGCATATCCTTAATTTTGGGGGCGTCAATGCTTTGCGGGCAGAATTTCCTCATAAAGAAATTGTGGTAAAGGTCAAAGAGAAAAAACCCGCCGAGTTTTTCGATCCCTATGCGGAGCGTGAATAGTCGGCGAACCTTAGTAGGATTGATTCGTCAGGATAACCGATAGTTTGTTGGGATGACGATCGCCACCAGCTTGCCTCCATATACAGCAACTAAGTGCTTTAACCAGATGTCTGATAGACTGTTGTCTAAAAAAGTGACAGGTTGACTTGTCTATGCTATAAAATCCTGAATATTAAAATATTTTAATTGGAGATAATGTTAAATGCGACTTACGAAATATCTTTTAGCGCCAGTGTTGGCAATGTCGATGGCCTTGCCTGTTTTTAGCAGTGATAAGGTCAATAGGGACGATTTGGTGGTGCGGGTTGATCCATGTGAAGTGCTGCCTGTTGAGGTAATGGTACGTATTTTTTCCGAAGAGTACATTGAGAACGCGAAGGAAGCTATGTTGACTAGTAAAGCTTTCTTCCATGCTGTTGTTGAAAGAGGTCATTACAAGATCACGTCAAGACCGCAAACAATGCTCACTTGGGAGGAAGAATGTAACATTCTTGATTTTCTTCATAGACAGCCTGATATCAAATGGCTAGATTTTGGATGCAGCCTAAATCTTTTGGAACGCTATAAGGAGGTTGCTGCAAGAAAATTTAATCCCACCAATGGTCGAAAGTATATGTGGGTCCCGGAGAGGTTTAAAGAAATCCTGAAGAAAAATATAAACCTCAGACATCTATCTTTTGGATTAGTTCCTGCGCCTGAGATGGTCATGGAGGGCTTAGCTTCTCATAAGAAATTGCGATTTCTTGACGCTCATTTCTTTGGAGTATCTAATGAGTTCGTAGAGATGGTTCTTACAAATTGTCCTGATATGCATACACTGAAGATTATAGGCAATTCTGAAAGCCCCTTGGATCAAGGTCTATCCGCTATTCTCAAAAAGTCAGGACAGGGTCTTCGAGAAATAGATATTCAGGACTGCTGGTCTCTTACTTTGAATGCTGTTCTGTCTAGTGTGCGCGAGATGCCAAAACTAAGGCGGATTGTCGTAGATGCATCTAAACTTCCCAATAATTCTATACGAAGAAATGCCTTCTTTGAGCTTACATTTGTCGGCGAAGAGGTCGAGCGAAGGACTATACCTCGACTCATGAAGTTGCCGGGTAAGCATAATGATGCAATGGAAGAGGGGCTATCCTATGAGGCTATCTGCTTGTTGGAAGCTACCTGTCCGCCCCTAAAGTCGCTTGCTCTATCTTATGGGAGGTATACAAACGCTCAGCTGCAAGCTATCGGCGTATTGTGCCCACGTCTTGAAAACTTAAGAATTGGTGGTAGGGGTGTCGAGTTCCTTATGAGGAATCAAGCGGCGGGTCACACAGAAAGCGTGTTGCAACATCTGCCAATGCTTGAGTCGCTAGTCTTGTGCGATATACTTCCTCAGGATCAAGCATACTGGCGCATGGTTCGTAATCATACCAAGGTTTTAGATGTTTCAGAGGGTACCCCAATAGGATATCTTAGTGCAAAGGAAGTTCTACATGCACCGAATCTCGTAAAACTGATTGTCGGTGAGGAGCATATCCTTAATTTTGGGGGCGTCGATGCTTTGCGGGCAGAATTTCCTCACAAAGAAATTGTGGTAAAGGTCAAAGAGAAAAAACCCGCCGAGTTTTTCGATCCCTATGCGGAGCGTGAGTAGCAGTAACTCTCAGAGGGGTTGATTTGTCAGGATAACCCTTAGGTTGTTGGGATGGCAAGCTGGTGATATTTCCTCCATTTCCAGCAACTCAATGCCTGAATTAGAATTCCCATAGACTGTTGTCTGAAAACGTGACAGGTTGGCTTATCTATGCTAGACGATACTCAATATTAACAAGCTTAAAGCGGAGATAGTGTTAGATGCAACTCACAAAATTCTTTTTAGCGCCAGTTCTGGCAATGTCGATGGCTTTGCCTGCTTTGAGCAGTGATCAGTTCGGTCAGGACGATTCGGTGGTCCAAGTTAATCCATGTGCTGTGCTGCCTCCTGATATAATGGCGCTTATTCTGTCCAAAAACTACTTCGCTAACGCGAAAGACGTTATGCCAACGTGCAGGGGGTTCCGACAAGCTGTTCAAGCAAGAGGGCATGTTAAGATCTCGTCATTCGGGGAAATGTTACTCTTTTGGAAACAACAGGATGAAATCCTAGATTTTCTTCTTAGCCTAGCTAAGGTCGAATGGTTAGATTTTGGGGGTAGTTTAAATGTTTTCACTCGCATGCAAGACTCTAACCAAGATTTTGGTGATCCCAGCCTTACGGGTAAAGATTCATTTAGAGGTAAGGTGACATTTGCCGAGATCTTGAAGAAGAATTTAAGCTTCAAACATCTCTCCTTTGGGCATATTGACTTAGACGACCAGCTCGTCGAGCAGTTTGCTTCCCTTAAACAATTGCGATTTCTTGATGCGCAGCGTGTCGGAGGGGTCTCTAATGGGTTCGTGGAGGGGGTCCTAGAAACTGTCCTGAGATGCACACCCTGAAATTTAGATGCGATGGTGGTAGTTCTATCAAGAAGCGAGATCTTCCAGGTATTCTGATCCAGCATGGACAGGCTCTTCAAGAATTGGATATTCAGTGGAGCGGTCTTCCTTTGAGTGTGCTTCTTTCCGCTGTGAACCAGATGCCACGATTAAGGCGTTTTGTCACAAATTCAAACGCGCCTCGTAGAAAAAATTCAGATGAGGCTATCTTTGAGCTTACATTTGAGGGTGAAGATGTCGAACGCAGGACAGTACCTCGACACATGACGTGGACTTATGAGAAAGGGATCAGTGCCGCGGTGGAAGATGGGTTCTCCTACGAGACTATATGTTTGTTGGCATGGAACTGTCCTCCTTTGAAGTCGTTGGCTTTGTTTGAGGATCATTATACAAATGAGGAGATGCGACGTATTGGTGGGATGTGTCCTCGTTTAGAACATTTGAGAATTGGTGGTACTGCTCCTGAGCTCGATTCGCTATACGATGAGGTGCGCGTTGATACAGTAGAGGTGTTGGAGCATCTTCCTATGCTTGAGTCGCTTGTATTGTGTGGTGAACACTTTTCTTTCGATAGAGATTTCTGGGATCTGGTTCGTCGTAATACTAGGACCCTAGATATTTCGGAGGGTTCCTATACGGGGACATTTGGCGCAATCCAGGTTCTTGAGGCTGCGAACATCAAAAAATTGGTTCTGAGCCGGGTTAATGGCTTAAGCAAATCTGAAGTTGAGTGGCTACAGGCAAAGTTTCCCGATAAGGAAATTGTGGTTAAAGGCGAATTATTAATTGTGGCTAATGGCGAATTATTGAATTATTAATTGTAGTTAAAGGCGTTAAAAAAAGCCGCCTATTTTGTCTCCCCAGGGAACGGGAGTAACCGACAACCTGCCCGCCCCGCGGTCGTCCATTCAGGATGACGGCCGTGGGGGGAATTGATGAAATAGCGGGCATTCTTCCTCACGTAAAAAACCGCCATCCTTAACCAGCTATTAAACATTTCCCCTTATGCTCGTGCTTGAGACGCAATAAAACAAGGGAAAAACAATGCTGTTTCTCATGAATATAAGCACGATGATTTCATATGTCGTTCTGATGGCGGGCGCGATGCTGGTCATTTGGTCATTGCGCCATAAGGGGCCGGGCCGGAACTTGGGCACGGCCGTGGGCTCCGTGGTGATGATCATGGTGATTGCATCGCTTTATGGCGTCATTAATTACGGTGTCAAATACTGGGCCCAAGGCGATTTTGAACACGCTTCGCCTGTGTACATACCTCAGACAGACATGACGCCCATGAAGATGGACAAATCAGGCCAACTGGGGATGCTGCAAAAGGGTGAGGTCAAGGTGCCGGCTTCTAAGTAAGCTGAGCCTTATTTCTCTCCAGTCTTCCATATTGAAGCCTCCCAGCTGAACTGGATGTTGTCCTTTTGGATCTGTTCCCTCAGAAGACGCCTGAGATCAAAAAAACTCAGTTTATATCCGCCGGTCGAGCCTTCTCCAGTGTCCATTTCCTGCTCTGCCTGTTCGCGCATCTCCTTGATTGCCTGCCAAACCTGTTTCTCCATCTCCTTGATGCTAGAAACGGGCATTTCAGCCATTCTTCTCAGAAAGTCAGCTAAGTCGTCCTCGTGACAGCCTGTCCTGAAATTATTGTTGAGACAGGGTGCCGTAGCCTTTCTATCCCAGAAGTTATCGTGGAAACAAGTTGTCAACATGTCGGAGAGAGCCTCCCGTTGAGCAGCGGGGATTTCTACGATCCGGCGTAAGAAGAAATCGTACTTGATAGTGGACGATATTATCATGGCTCCCCGAATAATGGTTCTTGTGAAGTACAGATCGGCTCCTGTTTTGCAGGAGCGAAAGATACTGATTATGGCTTGTATTATATGATCGTCAGAGGATTCAGAAATGAATCCATCCCTTTGCAGATCCCAAATATATTCGTGGATTGTGTGCAAATGTCCCGGGAGAGAGCCGCATAAATATTTAATGCCCAAAAAATTTGCGCGCCTTTTAAAGATTTGTTTCAGAATTGAATTTTCTATAATGAGCTGGGCAAAGTAGCTCTCTATATGTTCGGGGCTTGCGTATACGCGTTTCCAATCTTCGGGGTCTGAGGTAAAGATCTGCTCTTCAATCATTTTGACGACCGGCATGCAAGTATATGAAGAAACCTCATTCCAGCGCCTCTCGAATGAAATGAGATCTGGATCATCTGCTGCGGCCAAATCATCAACGATGTAATCGGGTTGATTCAGACGAGACATCGCCCTGAGAAATGCGACAGCTACTTCTTGAGTACGCGCCGGTTCCTTCACGAGAGTATCTGCAAATTTACCCGCGGAGCCTAGGTAAGGGAATGTCATTTCAAAATCCCGTGATCTGAGGCATTCGGATAGAGCCGGGGATAGTTTAGCCAAGGTGGGGGCTAACTTATCTGCAACCCGAGTGGTCACTCCAATTCTAACCTCTGGCGGGGGCAATCTGCAAATCTGGCTTAAGAAATTAGGATCGCTCCTGTAAGTTCTCACGAGGGTAGAAAATACCGCAACAGGTTCGTCCGGGTCCGTCGCGGGATCAATAAAAAAATTGCTCAGCACATAAAAAAAGCTCGGCCATATGTAGGGATCATAAACTCTGGCGATATTAACCATTTGCTCATTAGTATCAAGTCGGCAATAGTCACGATTGCTTGGCATAAGAACGAGATCTATCGTCCTCGTCAGCAAATGGTCTTCCTCACCGACATCCCGGAAAGCTTCGTGTATAGCATTGCGTTTCGAGCGACTATCTAAGGCCTCTATCAGCTCGACGCCTTTAGCCTCAGCAAAGGGTTTGTAAACGGGCCTGGCCAACATCAACGGATCTTTACGAATGCGACGGGCGATGGCTTCTATGTCCTCCTCCAAAATCCACTGGAGATGATCCTCGCCCAGTAACGTATACTTCAGATAGCTGAGGTGGGACACACTCTTTGGGGTCATTTTGTAATATACGGTTAAGGGAAAATCCAGCTTGGTACTCTCGAGTCTACCTAATAGTTCATAATCCTCTTCAAAGTACACAATCCGTCTCGTAGGATGACCTGCTTTCACCAATTCACCTTCTTCGTAGAGGTCTTGCGCCAATATATCTTTTATGTATTTGAGGTCGAGGTGAATCCTATTGTAGTTCCTTCCATAGATGGAGCCCTTAAATATAGATAGGTAAGTCGTACTGGCCAGGTCATCGCACAAGATAACTCCCTGTTGCGTGAGCAGCTCATCAATTTTGCCGGTATAATCTTCGCTGTTGTAACGCAGCATAAAACAAGGGATGCCCCTGGCGTGGATTGACTTAAAGAAATCCCCAAGACGGGGCTGGGTTCTTCTCCGCGGTTAACGATGATATTCTTAACCCCAAAAATCAACAAGTCGTCTCTACTGAATAGCTCCGGGTCGAGCCTGTCAAATTCGACAAATTTGTTAAAGGTGATCGGGATACCTTCCGGCTCAGGGATGACCGGCGGCGTGCTTACAACCTGAACGATCCTGCCACCGTGTGCTAAAATAAACTCTTCTAGGTTAGATGCCGCCACAGCTGGCATGTCGTCCTCAAGAAGCGATCCTGAGCTGCTTTCCGTAGACAGTTCTAGGCTACTTGCCGATATGGTTGGGTTGAGAAGGGCTAAAATCGCTATTAAGGATAAGCACGTATATCTCATCATTGGCTCCTTATGTCGGTATAGTCATCTGTTTTTCAAGATTTATCACATCACACGTTGGCTTGCCATAGGTAATAACTACTGATCCCATCGAGGGCTGTTTGCGCAACTTACCCCTGACTATTCTGAACTCATTTGCAGAAAAGTCTTGACTAAACTGCAAATGAGTTCAGAATAGTCAGCATGGAGAGAGCTCAAAGACAAACTATTTTGAAGGACCTGGACAAGAAGCTAGTGCTGCTTGTGGGCCCTCGACAGTGTGGTAAGACCTGGCTTGCCAGGGATATTGCTCGAGAATTCAAACATAGCATCTACCTAAACTATGATCAACCCTTTGACAGAGAAGTAATGTACAACCAGTCGTGGTTGGATACGACGGATCTGCTTATTCTCGACGAACTCCATAAAATGGAGGGGTGGAAAAATTACATAAAGGGGGTGTACGATACTAAGCCTCCGTCTATGCGTATTCTCGTGACGGGTAGTGCGAGGCTGTCTATCTACGATCAACTAGGAGATTCTCTGGCAGGGCGTTACTTCCGCCATCGGCTCTTGCCTATTTCTTTGGCCGAATTGGAAAAGGTATCCATGCCCCTGGATATTAATCGGCTTATGGAACGGGGTGGCTTTCCAGAACCCTACTTGGCCGAAGATGATGTTGGCGCACAAAGATGGCGGCTTCAATATATCAATAGTATGTTAAGCACGGATGTCTTTGAAATTGATAAAATCTATAATCTCAAGGCCATGCAGATGGTTTTTAATCTATTGAGGAGTCGCGTGGGCTCGCCTGTTTCCTATCAGTCCCTGGCCAATGACGTGGCTGTATCTCCCGCGACTATTAAGCGCTATATCCAGGTGCTAGAAGCCTTATTTATGGTGTTTACGGTTGTCCCCTATTCGAAAAACGTAGCCAGAAGTTTATTAAAGGAGCCAAAAGTATATTTCTACGATACGGCCCTGGTGCAAGGAGACGATGGGGCACGATTTGAGAACCTTGTGGCTGTTAGTTTGCTTAAGCATGTTTATGGGAAAGTAGATATGGAGGCGGAAGCATACTCTCTTCATTATTTGAGGACGAAAGAAGGTAAGGAAGTGGATTTTGCTTTGGTACATCAAGATAAAATTGAAACGCTGATTGAAGTTAAGCTCGCAAATCACGAGCTGAGTCAGTCCTTGGCTTACTTCCATGAGAAATATAACCTTCCTGCGATCCAGCTGGTTAAGTCGCTTCGTCATGATTACAGTAAGGATGGCATCCGCATTATGAGAGCAGAGCAATATCTCTCTGAGCTGTATTTATGATAGTTTGGCTTACCAAGGCTGTATTCCAAAAGATCGTTAGCCTTGGTGCAATAGAAACGGGATCATAAATCAACTTTGCCTTAAAAAATATTGACAATTCTTTTCAAGAAGTTAAACTTATAGTGGAGATTAGATGAGAAGACAGATGCATAAATGTAACCTTTGGTTCGGTGGGCCTTATAACTATCACCACTATCTTACGTCGCGATACTGAAAGCGTATTTTCGCGAATTCGCTTTTATGATGATGTAAGATATACAAAGGTTATATATCCAAATGGAACTGTTTAGAAACTTTAAGATTTTCACCGTTGCCCTCCTGTCCATGGGGGGAATTATTCACCCAGCTATTGCCGCTGCGGACAAGAAGTACGTGGCCGTCACGCAGATTGTGTCTCATCCTGCATTGGATGCGGTGCGTTCTGGTATAAAGGAAAAGCTTGTCGCTTACGCTGCTAAAAACAAAATCGACCTGATTTGGATTTTTGAGAATGCCCAGGGTAATATTGCTGTGGCAGCGCAGATTGCCAATAAGTTCGCGGGCTCAGAGCCTGATGTGATTGTGGCCATTTCGACGCCTTCCGCTCAGACGGCGATTTCGGCCACTCGGGATACGGGTATTCCGGTGGTATTTGCGGCTGTTACGGATCCCGAGGCGGCTCAGTTGGTGACGAATCTGGAAAAGCCCGGGGGTAGAGTAACGGGTACTTACGATTTCCCGCCGATCGGCAAACAGCTGGACCTGATGAAATCGATCCTACCGGAGGCCAAGACTGTTGGGATATTATATAGCCCAGGAGAGGTAAATTCGGTGCGTCAGCTAGAACTCTTTAAGAAAGAGGCAGAAGCGCGAGGCCTTAAGGTTATTGAAGGCGCGGCGACGAAATCCACGGAAGTACTCCCTGCGACTCAAAAATTGCTGCACAAGGTGGATGTGATCTATGTGCCGGCTGATAACACGATTATGTCGACTCTAGCCGGGGTGACGTCATTGGCCATGCAAGAGGGCAAGGCTGTGATTGTTCCCGATCCTGAAGGCATCAAGTCCGGTGGCCTGGCTACGGTGGGATATTCTCACTTCGAAGAGGGCGAGATCTGCGGCGAAATCATCATCCGTATCTTAAAGGGCGAGGATCCAGGGCTGATACCGGTGCAACTGCCCAATGAAGAAAAGATGTTTATTAATATTGAAGTTGCGCGTAAACTAAATCTAAAGATTCCAAAAGCGGTGCTCGACGAAGCATTTGTATGGCGGTAAGCATTAGGCATAAACTATACGTACTTCTTTTCTTTGCAGCTCAGATCTGGTCTGATTCTTGTTTTGCATCCTTTGAATCTTGGGATTCTAGTGATGAAGAAGTCTCCACGCCGGTGTCCCCTACAGATTCCTCTGAGTTACTAGATTTAATCAACCCAGTGAGGCCAATTTGTTTTGAAGTAATTGTCGACCCCGAGGCATTTAAATATCATGGGTGGGAGATTTCAGATATAACAGCCCTGTTTGTGCAATCTGAGCCTCCAAAAACAAGCTCTTACGGCATATCTATTTTTCAGCTATTGGATATTGATAGAATTCTGAAACAATACAAAGCTGAAAATGAGGTTGCGGATAATAATCTCGAGTACCATACGTCGTGCCTACGTCTTCAACAAATAACAATCGATTCAGCCCAGTTGAAAGCTAAGAAAATCTTGCAGTTTCTGAGCGTTAAAAATTCCACGTTGTATATAACCGTCATACTTTGCTTGCGGTTTAAACTAGCGGGTCGCTATAGAGCCCTTTTGCGGGACCGTCGTGGTGATTGGACCAAGCGCCAATTTGTACAAGACGTTCACTACTTAGAATATGGCGTGTTAATCCCCGGAGATGCATTGCCGCTTTATCTGAACCCCGCAGAAGAAAACGTGGCTATCCATATCACATCCATAGATGGTCTTGGGTTTGATTTCAAGTTAGCAACCCGCCAGACACCGCCAGCTTCCTTATTGCCCGTTAATCCCCAACACATCGTGCATGGTATACAGCCCGCGGGGTTGTTTAAGTAGCCATTCGGCTGCATTCAGCGCGCCGCTGGCAAACATGTGGCGATTGTTGGCCCGGTGGGTCAGTTCAAGCACTTCGTCATCCCCGGCAAATACCGCCGTGTGTACGCCCGTGACCTCGCCGCCGCGCATAGAGGAAAAGCCTATTTCGCCATTATGACGAGGGCCGACCCGACAGCGCGCCGAATTATTTTCCAGGATCATGCCACGCCCCTTAGCCGCCGCTTGTCCAATAGAAATAGCGGTCCCCGAAGGCGCATCCAGTTTGTGACGGTGGTGCATCTCGACAATTTCGATGTCAAAGCTATCATCCAGTATTTCCGCCATCTTCTTAACCAAGACGGTCATGAGCGTAATGCCAATACTCATGTTGGGCGAAAAAACGATGGGGATCAGTTCCGATGCATTAATAATGTCCTGTTGCAAGTCCTTGCCCAAACCAGTGGTGCCGATCACGACGGGTTTGCCATATTCAGCACAAAGCAAGGCGTTCTTAGCGGTTGCTTCCGGCGTGGTAAAATCGATGATCACATCCGCTTCTTGAATCAGGGGTACTGGATCGTCCGTAACAAGTGTCCCAATGTGACCTCGTTTGAGGACAACACCGATGTCCTTGCCAATATCTTCTGAACCAGCGCGAACGGCGCCACCGATAAAAGTGAACTTATTACTGTCCAGAACATGGGCGGTAACTGCCCCACCCATTCTGCCTGTGCAACCCATAACTGCTACTTTAATCATGATTTTTACGTGCCTGACTTTGTATGCTGATTTCGTCCAAGAACGCTTGTTCGTCCTTGTCCCGTTTTTCTCGAATCTGATTCTGGAGTGTTTGGCTCACGATTTCAAGGGATTTTACGTCACGGAATGAATCTCGCACACTTTCTTGCACGGGAATCATGAAGTCCGCTAGGTGATACACCTTTTTCTTCAGAGCTTTCTCTCGATGGTGGAGGCCATCCAAATAGTGCTGCAGCTCCACCCGACTTGTGGCGTCATGACGCGCACATTCAATTTCAAAGCTGCGGGATTGAGCAATATCCTTAATCTTCTGATTCAGCGCCTGCAGCTGTGCCTGCATTTCCGCCAAAGCTCTCTGTTTATCCACCATCTCAATCCGCTTTATTTTGGACAGCATGGTCAGGGATCTGACGAGTTTATGTTGCATCGCCCAACAATTCCTTCAGCTGCGCAAAACCTTCATGAAGTTCAATATGCTCATTTTTCCCCTGTGCTAGAAAGGCTTCCAGCGCCTCATGAAAGCGGATGGCCTGATCCACCTTGATATCACTGCCTGGACGATAAGCACCAAGACGAATCATCTCTGCCATGTCGTCGTAATCGGCGATCAGACCTCGCGCTTTATTGATGAGGCTGGTTTCGTCCTCATCGTTACAGTCAGGCATCATACGGGATATGCTTTTCAACACATTGATGGCTGGGTACCGATTGCGGTTGGCTATCTTGCGATCTAGAGAAATGTGACCATCTAAGATCGAGCGCACCGCATCGGCAATGGGCTCGTTTTCATCATCACCTTCCACCAGTACCGTAAAGATACCAGTGATAGAGCCGCTCCTGTCCTTATGACCAGGACCAGCCCGTTCTAGTAGCCGAGGCAGCTCTGAGAAAACGGAAGGGGTATAACCTTTGCTAGCGGGAGGCTCTCCAACGGACAGGCCAATCTCTCTCAACGCCATGGCGAATCGTGTGATGCTGTCCAAGAAACAGAGCACCCGCTTGTCCTGATCGCGGAAGTATTCGGCAATAGCCAGAGTGAGGTATGCTGCCTGCCGCCGCATTAAAGCCGGCTCATCGGAGGTCGCGACAACAATGACCGATCGAGCGAGCGTCTCCTGATCAAGGCTATCCTCGATAAATTCACGCACCTCTCGACCCCGCTCACCGATCAGGCCTATGACGTTAATGTCGGCCTTTGTAAATCGTGCTATCTGCGACATAAGCACAGACTTGCCCACGCCAGAGCCCGAGAAGATACCCAAACGCTGGCCATAGCAACAAGTGGTAAAAGTATTTAGAGCCCGCACACCCAGATCGATACGATCACGAACCCGTCGTTTCTCATGAGCCGGAATCGGCAAAGCAGCTACGGGAAGCTCGACGGCACCAAAGGGCAGGGGAGGGCCACCATCCAACGGCTCACAAGCACCATTAATCACCCGCCCAAGCCAGGTTTTATCCGGACATATAGTCAGCTGCTCACGAATCTTCTCCACCCGACAACCAGGCCCCACATCCGCCAACGGCTTAAAAGCCATCATCTGAGCCCGATCCCGCTGAAAACCAACCACCTCAGCCACAATAGGAGGCCCATTAGCCGGATAAACCAGACACTGGTTACCCGTAGAAAGATAACCATCCAACCCCGTCACCTCAAAAAGCAACCCCCGCAAAGAAGCAACAGAACCATAATAATGGTCCCCGCTCAAAGTACTAATTTCGTTGAGTAGCCCTGTTATCAATAGGTTGTCCCCATGATTTTTTGTTGTTGAGTCTATAGTAGCAAATTATGAGGGGGATGTGGATAGAAAAGGTGGGGTGGGGGTGAGGGTATATTTATGCATAGCTCCTTATTAATACGCCCACTAAACTATTGAGTTTTTTAAAAAATGTTCAAAAATCCTAGCATTAAATCCTAAAAAATGTTAAAAATAACTAACATAATGCTTGATTAAATGTATATAATATTCTACATTATGAAAGAGTGAATACAAGGTGCAGACTGCAAAATGAGAGATACATTATTTATTGCTCAACTTGAAAGACGTTTTCAGGCAATGAGATCACTGAAGTACATACCAAAGGAGGGGTGGATAAAAACCATTCGAAAGCTCTATCAGATGTCTGCGCAACAATTGGCGCGAATTGCTGACGTGCCTCGAGTAAATGTAACGTATTATGAAAAAGCGGAGGTAGACAGGTCTATCAGTCTCGCTAATCTCTATAAAATTGCGGATGCCCTCAACTGTGATGTCCACTACGCATTGGTGCCTCGCGTGCCCGTTGAGGTGTTTATCGAACAGCAGGCCAAAAAACAAGTGAAAGAAATGATTTTGAGTCTTGCAAAAACGATGGCTCTTGAGGATCAGGCTGTATCCAATGAAGAACTGGATCGTTTGTATAAAGAAACAATGAAAGAGCTTTTGGAGAATCCTAAACTAATATGGGAGAAATAAGTGAGCATTCAGTTCAATTCTGCCATAGGGGCCACGTTTATAGATCAAGACCAGATAAAAGGCCTGATTCCTAAGCATCTTATCTTTCAGCATGAGCTTGATGAATGGGAGAATAGAAACATTCGTGATGCCAGGCGCTGGCTCAACACAATCGCTACGGGACAAGATATCTGGACGGTCTCCTTCATTGTCGAACTTCATAAACAGATGTTTGGTACAACTTGGGAGTGGTCAGGACAGTTCAGGAAAAGCCAGACCAATATCGGTGTTGAGCCTTACAAAATTGTTAACGAGCTCGGTACTCTTCTGGGAGACCTGAACTTCTGGATAGAAAACAAAACGTTTACTGCCGATGAATGTTGTGCACGGCTACACCATCGACTCGTGCAGATCCATCCATTTCCCAACGGCAACGGAAGAATGTCCAGGCTTTATGCGGATATATCCCTTATGCGCATAGGATCGTCCCCCTTCTCATGGGGAAAGAAGGATCTCATAAATTCTACCTATGAAAGAAAACAATACATCGAGGCACTGAGAGCAGCTGATCGTAACGATTATGGGCTGTTGATGGATTTTGTTAGGCAAGGGTGAGAGTTAATTAGGAAGGAGGTAGGGTAATTTCGCATCATATAATCACGAAATCACGACTATGTGATAATATCCCTGACCGCTCCATCCTGTTTAATTCTTGACCAGCGAATCGCTTCATGCCATAAATCTTCCTCATGCGAGGGAATAGATGACCATACAAGTTGGACCTGTATTATTGGAAGGAAAAGCACTGCTGGCGCCTATGTCGGGGGTGACGGATATGCCTTTCCGTCGGTTAGTGAAGCGGAGTGGGGCGACTCTTGTAATTTCTGAGATGATTGCTTGCCAGGCTATGATTCGGGAGAATCATAAGACCCTGATGCGGGCGATGCGGTCTGAGAATGAAGAGCCTCACGCGGTTCAGCTTGCTGGTTGTGTGCCTGAAGACATGGCGATTGCTGCCAAAATGAATGAGGCAGCCGGGGCTGCGATCATCGACATCAACATGGGGTGTCCTGCTAAGAAAGTAACCAATGGTTATGCGGGCTCGGCCCTCATGCAGGATGAGGCTCACGCCGCGAAAATTATTGAAGCCACTGTGAATGCCGTTAATGTTCCTGTGACGCTTAAAATGCGCACCGGTTGGGATCATACCAATCGTAATGCGCCGCGCCTGGCGAAAATAGCTGAGGAATGTGGCATCAAGATGATCACCGTACATGGCCGCACCCGTTGCCAGTTCTATAGCGGTAAATCCGATTGGGAATTCATCCGCCAGGTAAAAGAGGCCGTATCCATTCCTGTGATAGGTAATGGAGACGTGCAGACCGTAGAAGATGCCGAAAACCTAATCCGCCTTTCCGGAGCCGATGGCGTCATGGTTGGCCGTGGATGCTATGGTCGGCCTTGGTTCATTAATCAGATTAATCATTATTTCAAGACCGGTGAAAAATTACCGGATCCCGATCTGATAACCCAGAAGCAGACTTTGATCGAACACGTGCATGCCATGCTGGAACACTATGGCAACGAGAACGGTATTCGCATTGCTCGCAAACATATAAGTTGGTACAGTAAGGGCTTGCCAGGCTCTGCCGAGTTTCGCTCACAAGTGAACCAGATGAGCGATGGACATAAGGTCATGGATCTGATATTCCAATTCTACGATATACAAAATGAGTTGCTGATAAGAGAAGCTGAATGATGAAAAAGACAGTAGTAGATGAACAGGTAAAAGTCGCGTCTGGATTGGGACAGCTCGTATCCCAGCACATACAAAATTATCTTTTGGCCCACGAGGGTCAGATGCCAGCTCCGGGTCTTTATAAAAGAATTCTTACCGAAGTTGAGAAACCTCTGGTAATATCAATTTTAGATGCGGTAGGAGGCAGTCAAGTTAAAGCTGCTAAGATCCTCGGGATCAGCCGCAATACGTTGCGCAAAAAAATAGAAGAGCTGAACATAAAAGTGCATGCCGCATAACATAGTCAACAAACTCATGGTCAGAGGCCTCATCATCGCGAGGCGCTATTATCTGGCCCAGGTCATGACAGGGGTCTTGAGCCTTATAGCCATCGGCTTGGCATTCGCTACCTATTATGCTTTGGCAGACTCCCAGCCTCTTGAAGGCAATTCCGATAACACCATTGTCCTTCTAAACTGCGACTTGGCCGTCTTGCTATCGCTGAGCTTTATCGTGGCCTATCGGGTCATGAAGTTTCGCCTCAGCCGTGCCTCAGGGGTAGCGCCTCGGATTCACGCGCGCCTCATTCGCTGGTTTGGTATGTTGCTGGTCACGCCTGCAATTATCATCACGCTCTTTTCCGCATCCTTTTTCAACTTGGGTATTGAGTCTTGGTTCAGTAAGCACGTCCGAACCGCCATCAAGCGCTCGGCCGATGTGGCTGAGGCCTATTTGGATGAACATAACAAGCGGGTTGCGTCTGAGGCTATCGCCCTTGCGGAAAGCCTGTCCCGAAAACTACCCTATCAGCGATCCCGCCTCGATCAATGACTTTGTCAACGATCAAGCCAAGTTACGCTCTTTGGACGAAATTATTCTCTTCACGCCGGACGGAAAGGTTCTGGCGCAAACCCGACTCAGCTTCAACCTGATCTTTAAGCTGGACAGCCTATCTCAGATGGACTTTGAAGAGGCCAAGGAACACGTCATGATCTACTATAACAAAGATCAGGACCGGGTGAGGGCATTTATCCGCATTGATCCCAGGATGAACGTCTACCTGATCGTGGGCCGTTATGTAGACCCCCAGGTGTTAGCCCATATCAGCAAGACCCAGCGGGCTTCCAGCGAATATAAACGACTGGAGCGCAATCGTGGTGACATCGAAATCAAGTTCATCATGATCTTTGCAGCCTTTTCGCTGTTGCTGCTGATGTTTGTGCTTTGGATCGGCATGGCCTTTGCCAACCGTCTTGCGGCACCGATTTCTGCGTTGATTGCTGCATCTGAGCGAGTCCGAGCCGGTGACTTGAGTGCCCGTGTGGAAGAGCGAGCGGACCAGGATGAATTTGGCTTATTGAGCCGCACCTTTAACCGCATGACCACGGAGCTTGAGGCGCAACGCACCAAGCTTATTGAGGTCAACATCCAGATCGATCGGCGGCGCCATTTTATTGAGACAGTGCTAGCAGGCGTATCCGCTGGCGTGCTGGGTTTGGACTCCCATTATTGCATCAACATCGCCAATAAATTTGCCAGGTCCCTGCTAGACTTAACCACCGAAGAAATTGTAGGTCGAAACCTGCGGGATTTGATACCCGAGATGAAGGACCTGCTGGAGCAAGCGCGAGAGGGGTCTGTTCAATCGCAACTGCAGTTTACGAGGGAGGCAAATACCCACACCCTGCTGGTGCGCATAGCGGTTGAGCGGGAAGACGATGTGGTCGTTGGCTACATCATTACCTTTGACGATATAACCCTCCTGGTGAATGCTCAGCGCAAGGCGGCTTGGTCCGATGTGGCGCGGCGTATCGCCCATGAAATTAAGAACCCGCTAACGCCGATCCAGCTGTCTGCGGAGCGTCTGAAAAAGAAATATGCGCCCCAAATAACAGAAGATCCCGAAACATTCCAACGCTATATCGATACCATCAGCCGCCAGGTATCCTACATCGGCGATATGGTGCGAGAGTTTTCCGAATTTGCCCGTATGCCTGAAGCCGTTCTTGAAAGGCACAATCTAGATGAGCTCTGTGAGGAGTCTATTTTCTTACAAAAGACAGCGCATCCGGAAATCCAGTTTAAGCTTAATACCGGCGAGGATAAAAATTATATTTATTGTGACTCTTCACAAATCAGCCAAATTTTGACAAACTTGTTGATAAACGCCATTGATTCAATCGAAGCTGTGGTAGAAAAAAAACCTGATCATATTGGCAAGATTACTGTTGAATTAGAGACCACAAACGACCATATTGTACTACTGGTGGACGACAATGGTGAAGGCTTCCCGGAAGAGGGGCGTGCAAAATTGCTGGAGCCATACGTGACGGAACGAGCAAAAGGAACCGGTTTGGGGTTGGCTATTGTGCGGCGGATCATTGAGGCTCATAATGGTACGATCTCTCTCGAGGACGTACCCGGGGGAGGTGCTCGCATAAGGCTTGTATTCCCGAAGGGGCCAATTCAATCGGTCCAAGAAGACTCGGTTGGGAGTGCCCAACTGATGAAGAAGGCAGTGTAACGCATAAGGCAGAAAAATGGCACACGAAATACTCATCGTTGACGACGAGGCAGATATAAGGAACGTGATTGCGGATCTCCTTCAGGATGAAGGCTATCAGACCCGCACCGCCGAGGATGGTGAAAAGGCCGTAGAACAGGTTCGAACGCGCCGCCCCCATCTGGTGATTCTCGACATCTGGCTAGGAAATAGTCGCTTCGATGGTATCAAAGCCTTGGAGATTATCCAGAAAGAATACCCCGGACTGCCCACCATCATGATGAGCGGCCATGGCAATATCGAGACGGCCGTCAATGCCATTAAAATGGGTGCTTATGACTATGTAGAGAAGCCCTTTAAAGCTGAGCGCTTGCTCCTGGTAATTAAGCGGGCCCTGCAGGCATCTCAACTGGTCCGAGAAAATCAACAACTCAAGCAACGCGTGGGCCCCGAAAAACCATTAATTGGTGTTTCAAGCTATATGCTGAACCTGAAAACCGCCATTGAAAAAGTCGCCAGCTCTAACGGCCGCGTATTCATAACAGGCCCAACCGGTGCTGGCAAAGAAACAGTGGCCCGCAAGATACACGAATTGTCGCCGCGCGTAGCTGTCGGTCCATTCCTTGTCGCCAACTGTGCGACCATCAACCCGGAATTATTCGATGAGGAGTTGTTCGGCCGCGAGGAAGAGGGGCGTGTGATTAAAGCAGGCCTGCTCGAACAAGCCCAAGGCGGTACGTTAATGCTCGACGAAATCGCTGATATCTCCACAGCCTCTCAAAGCAAATTGGCGCGTGTCATCCATGAAAATAGTTTAAAACGCCTCGGCGGCGATAAGCCCATTGAGGTGGACGTGCGTATTATTTCCACCACCAGTCGAGACGTAAACGACATGGTAAAATCCGGCCAGTTCCGGGAAGATCTATACTATCGTCTTAATGTGGTGCCCATGAAGGTGGTCCCCTTATCCGAAAGGCGTGAAGATATTGCACTGTTGGCTGACCAATTCCTGGCTGATTACAGCAAGGCCCATGGTCATGTGAAGAAGCACCTGACGGAAGAATCAGCGACCATCCTGAAAGCCTATGACTGGCCTGGCAACATTCGCCAGCTCAAGAACTTGGTTGAGTGGGTAATGATCATGTCTGCAGAAAAGACCGATCTGGCCATTACCCCAGACTTGTTGCCGCCGGAAATCCGCGCATCCATGCCAAGCTCGACGCAGACCGAAGACAGCTTTGAGCTCTTGCAGTTGCCACTGCGAGAGGCGCGGGACTACTTCGAAAAGAAATACCTTCTGTCTCAAGTATCCCGTTTCTATGGCAACGTATCCCAAACAGCGACCTTTATCGGCATGGAGCGCTCCGCCCTCCACCGCAAGCTCAAATCCCTGGGACTGAAACGAACAGGCAGTTAAGTTCATGAAAAGTAAAAGCTCACCAAATATTGCAAGGGAAGGTAAAACCTCCCAGCTTGCTTCCCCTGCGAAAGCAGGGGGCCAGCTCTTAAAATGTGCTGCGAAGCGGCTCCGCATAGAAAGTACAGAGTCGCTACGCGACGCATTTTGCGCTGGACCCCTGCTTTCGCAGGGGGAGGCTAGCTGGGGGCTACGTAGTTCCCTTTAACATCTAGGTAAGTGGCAACAATGAAAATCATCATCTGCGGGGCAGGTAAGGTCGGATATGGTATCGCCAGCTATCTGGAAAAGTCGGCTCACGATATTATCGTGATCGATCAGTCAGAAGAGTTAGTGCGAGATCTCAGCGAGCGCCACGATGTGCGCGCCATCTGTGGCTTTGCGTCTGACCCCCTAGTGCTACAACAAGCGGGCGCAGAACATGCCTCCATGCTGATTGCGGTGACCCAATCCGATGAAGTCAACATGATCGCTTGCGAGGTTGCCAACGCCGTCTTTAAAATACCCACCAAAATCGCACGCATCAGAAATCCAGCATACCTCTCACCCGAGTGGGCACATCTATTCGAGGATGGCAACCTAAGTGTAGACGTGATTATCTCACCGGAGCTGGAGGTAGCGGAGGCCGTCCGCCGCGGACTGGAAGTGCCAGGCACAACCGATGTGACCGCCATGGTGGATGATCTGGTCAAAGTCATTGGCGTCAAATGCACAGCCCAAACGCCTATTGTGAACACACCACTTACTCATATTTCTTCCCTTTTCCCCGATGCCCAGTTCAATATAGCAGGCATCTTCCGTAACCACAGTTTACTGATCCCCCATGAACGTGAGCGTCTTCTGGTGGGCGATGAAATACTGTTTGTGACGGCCGGAAAAGAACTATCTGAATCCATGCGGGCCTTCGGCCATTTCCAGAACCACGCCCGCCGGATCATGATCCTGGGCGCCGGTAATGTAGGCCTAAGCCTGGCTCGCAGCTTGGACCAGCACCCAATCCCCAATGTCCAAGTGCGCGTCATCGAAAAATCCAGAGAACGCGCCGAAGAAGTCGCAAGACAACTCACCACCATCGAAGTCCTAGCCGGAGACGGCCTAGCCGCCGAAGTCCTTCGAGAAGCCGGCGTAGCAGACACCGAAAGCGTAGTGGCTGTCACAGAAGACGACAAGGTCAACATCCTGGCATCTCTGCTCGCCAAACAATCAGGCGCCCACCAAGCCACAGCCCTGATCGGCAACCCAGACACCATTCACCTGGTAAAGTCCTTGGGTATAGACTCCGTGGTAAACCCCCGCGAGATCACTGTCTCCAGTATCCTACGCCACGTACGCCAGGGCTCCATCAAATCGGTCTACACCCTAAGAGACAACTTGGGCGAGGTAATCGAAGCCAAAATAACAGACCAATCCAGCCTCATAGGCTCCAGCCCCCAAGAAATCGACGTCCCAGGCAACATCAAACTAGTAGCCGTCGTCAGAGACCGCCAGTCCTAATCCCCACAGCCAGCCTCAGCCTACAAGTCAACGACAATCTAATCGTAATCGCCGTGCGGGATTCGGTTAAGGAAGTGGAACGGATGTTTTCTACGCGGATGGATTATTTTTAGTATCTGATCTTAGCCTGATCTATATACTTAAAAGTATGGAGATTAATAAGTCTCTTATGTAAAACAGGTGGGTAATGGGTAATCAGTATTCTAAGGTGAACATTAGTGAAGGTAATTGCTAGGCAAATATACCCGGCCCCCGTCATCCTTCACTACCTCCCGCTTCGCGATCGTTCGTTCAGGATGACGTCTGCTGGGGGCAGAAGATTACATCCGACCCACCCGTTTTGCATAAGGGCCATTAATAAGATGTTTAGCAACAAGCTCACGCTAGCCATTACCATGATGTCTTTTTGTATCGGACACGTTATCGCGAGCGTTCCCCGTAGCCATGATGCTAGAGATAAAAGAGCCCATCAACTTGCAGTTGTTAGTGCTGAGGCAAAGGATCCTAGATTCGGGGGCCTCCTCCCCAGAGACGTAATGAAATTGATCATGGAAAAGGCAGCAAGCAATGGCACCAATCCTCGTCATTTAGCTTCTGTTTGCCGCTGGTGGCATGACGTCATGCGTGAGAATAATCTTCCTAAAGGTGAACTCAAATATTCTGCCATGAACCAATTCATGCAGGAGTGTATGCTGAGATATTGGGAGCGCCGATTTTATGACGGCGCCATACTTTTCAGGCCGACACCAGGAAATGATCAGGGCATGATAACGTTGGATATTGCCAGTCTCAAAAATCCATTTTGTGATACGTTTGATTTATCCACCTGCGGAGACCGAAGTACTTTTGTTGTTCTCACCACAGATATCAAGCGTTTTTTTGAATATGGAGGAAAGAATCAGGGCAGAGTAGTGATTCTCTTTATGCTCCACGGTCTGGCAGAACAACAAGTTAAATCAACATCATACCATCCCTTTGAACGGATCATGGACGGTTGGGACCCTGATAAAGCACCTGTGGGAATTGTCTTGAGATTGGGTAATCACGCCAATTCAAATTGGTTTGATTATGTCACGGGGCTTTCGTTAGCGGAGATTTCTTCTAAGAATTTGTTTGTGAATTGGAAAAGCGGCCGTGAGCGGCGCGATTTGGGGTGGGCGGAAGCGCGTGTTTTCGAGCATTTTTCATGTTCGTTTATAAACCAAAATTTAGAGTTGGAGACTACTCCCAAGGGCTGATACCACGCGGATGGATTATTTTTAGGTTCTCAAGCAATCGAGCGGGCACTCATTATTCTAAGCTGAACACAAGAGAGGATAATACAAAGAGAATACTCCTGCCCCCGTCATCCTGAACGGACGACCGCGAAGCGGGAGGTAGTGAAGGATCCCGTCAGACATGCGTCGCGTAGCGACTCTGCTGAAGCTGGGCTCTTTCATCTAGTTTTGCGACATTTAGATAACTCTTTTTATGTGCATGTGGGATATATTTAGAGGCAGAGTCGCTACGCGACACATCTATAACTGGATTCTTCACTCCCCCCCGCTTCGCGGTCGTCCGTTCAGAATGACGGCCCTGGGGGGCTGCGCGCAATTGGGAGCTGCGTCTTCTCACCTTCTCAAGGCTCTAATCATCTGACGTATAGAGGCCTGAAAATTCAGTTAAGGCGAGCCCATAGATAGTTGACGGGCGAGGATTAATGTTATTTCCTCTCAAGTCTAAGTGGCTTAATCGAGTCAGATGTGATAGATCGGGAATTTCGTTTAAACCTAATTTTAACGACAACGACTTGATTTGAACAGGTAGGTTACGCAATAGATGGCCTATGTCACCTTGAAAAAGAATTCTATGAAGCTCACACTTATACAAGCTTGGCATAGACGGCAGCACTGTTAAGAACTCCTCTGGCAAAGTGCATTCCGTAAGAAACAAACCTCGCAAATTCCTGCCCAGTGAACAATCAGTTAATAGCGCTCCCATGGACATAGGATCTGTAAAGTGAGTTCTTGTAAGATACAAGGATGTCAGTGAAGGATGATTTGCCACATTTAGGGGAAAAACACTCCCGGTAAACGTTACATCCAGGGACTGGCTTGGTATGCTCAAAAACAAAGGAGACATATGGGTTATGGGTGTATGATTCAAAAACGTATTAGTAAAATAAAAATTAGAAAACTTTACATCACATTTTGTTATGGACAAGCAGCTTAAAAAATGTGGTGTTATTCCATATGTTTCAAATAATGTTTTATGGTCAATCACGCCTCTTTCTAAAAGAACTATAAACTGGTTTAAAACTGGCCTAAATTTTGGGGAAATATCAGTTTGAAGCTCTATAAATGAAGTGCAATTGTCTTCGCTTATTGGGGATGAAAACCTAGACTTCGGGTTTATCAATTTATTCGTTGCATTGTATAAGTTTACAGCTGCGATTCCCTCAGGACTAAGCAAAAAAGAGTCGACCATTTTTATGACACCCGACGTTAAGCTCGCATTTAGTTCTACAGGCAGTTTAACCCAGGTATCTAGTTCTCCAGACAGCTTTACCCCAGTCTTTTCCACATGTTCATAAAACAGCGAATTTTCGACAAAGGACCATCGCAAATGCCCACTTTTTAAAGCTGCACAACCCGCCAATGATGTGAGTCGAGGAAATTTAGCATGAAGGTAGTCATCTGAAGCATGCAGGTTTGCTGATAAACCCAAGGCGATCCCAAGAAGCAAGCAGGCCAATCTGTGGTATAAATTCATTATGTTAATCTCTCGTATAATTAAAAGGCTAATATTTGACTAAGCGTATGGTATATGGAATCCCATAGATACTGTCAAGATTATTGTCAGGGCCTACGCATGAAAATTAAAAACGCACAAAGCCCCAGCTTGTCGCCCCTGCATAAACTTCGTTTTCATGCGCAGATCCTGCTGGGATATTTCTTAATCTTTGACATTACTGACCCCCTTCGTTATTTTCTTCAAAAGCCTGTCAGCCAACCCCAGCAGACGTCATCCTGAACGGACGACCGCGAAGCGGGCGGTAGTGAAGGATCCAGTCAGACATGCGTCGCGAAGCGACTCTGCTTATAAATATGCCAACGAGCAAAAGAAAAAACCAATCGTATAAATGAAGTCGTCCAATATGAAATAGATCTTGTGCAATAGAGTCGCTTCGCGACACACGTTTAACTGGATCCTTCACTACCTCCCGCTTCGCGGTCGTCCGTTCAGGATGACGGGAGCTGCGAGCAGAAGATTGCATCTAACTTCTTCCGGGGTTGCAAAAGGACCCCGAAGGGTCATTTATTCTTTACTTATCTTCCTGCAGCTCAAAAGCTTTAAGGATAGGCCTATAAGACGTATCCACTCTGGCGGCCTCATCGCGAGTAGTGGAGTCTTCGAGGCATTTCTTAAATTGACCGTCGACCAAGTTTAAGTTGTCTTCTACCTGACGAGCCCAAGCTTGTTGTTCCTCGAGAATTTGTTTTGTGTGTTCAAATTCCCGCAAGCTTTTTTTCTTTACGTGAGCTCCCCCTTTAAACCATTTTTCAAAGGTGGCTTTTTCGCCGGCGAGTTTTTTGAGTGCCTTGGTATGGCTTCTTATCAACAACGCAGACCACATTTTTGCGTGGTCTAAGTTCTGAATATTAGGCAGAGCGTAAACAGCTCCTTTTTCAAGCTTCTTAGCTAGATCATCATCTTTTTCGGCCGTTGCTACCATCTCTTGAGCTTTGCCAAGAAGGTAACTGGCCAGGGGTTTTACGTTAAGATCCTCAACGATTAAGCCTTCCTGCAAAAACGCGCAGATCTTGTTCTGTCTGGCTATATTCTGCGGTCCTACGGTTAGGTAAGGAACATCGTTGATGACGTCTTCGCAAATCAAAGCAGGGGCCTTTTGTTGGGCCAGCTGTATACGAGCAGTCTTTGACAGCTCAAGCACTCTCACCATGATGGGGGAAGATTGCAGCTCAACAAATATGGTTTTCAGCTTGACCAGGAACTCAGTTAACGGTGCAAAAGCCGCAGTTGAGTCCAAATTGATGTCATCAAGGAAACCATGGGAATTTGCTGGTTGTACCGCAGCTTCACCTTTCAGCTTGGGATTGAATCTTATGTGCTTAGCAAATAGATCCTTAGCACTTTCGTGACCAGACATCAGGGCTAAACGCAGGCTTTCGCCAATGTTTTGAGGCATGCCCCGACCTTCACTCAATCCAGAAGCAATTTCGATCATAGTCCCCGAAATTCCTTGATCCTTTGGTTTCGTGAACCATTCTGGGGCGGAGACATCTCCTCTGGTTGCCAGTTCGCAAGCGTAATGATATTGCGCTTCTGGGTGTCCCATCTCAGCGGCTTTCTTCAGCCAGATCATAGCTTCATGCGTAGCGCCTTTGCCCCCATATAATGACATAGCATACTCATAGCACGTGAGTTTCAACATGGCTGGAGCTTTTATATGCCCTCTTTCAGCAGCCGATGTGAGCAAGTCCATCATCTTTTCATAATCAGAGCCTGTTCGTGCGTTAGTATCTGACCTCTCTGCTATTTCCTGGGCAAGAGAGAAATTTACCTCGCCAACAATTGCCTTGGCCTTTTCATGACCATCATTGGCGGCTTGATTAAGGAACGTTAAAGCCGTTTCGCTACTTTTTGGAAAAGTGTGTTCACCATGGTAAAGAAATAAACCTAGCATATAACGGGCATCTGCGTTCCCTAAGTTAGCTGATTCATAGAGTGACTGAGAAGCCTTCTGAAGAAGTTTACGTGCTTCAGATGGATTAGCTTTCGATCTTTTTGATTTAGATATGTCAAACTTGTACATGGCTATTTTATATTTGGCTTTGCCAAGCATAGATCTAACTTCTGGATGATCTTGCGGGGAGTTAATCAAAATCTGGAAACATCTGTTAATGTCAAAACTGCAGCCATTAATCCCTAACATATAACATTCGGCCAGTTCTATGCGGGCCGTAACGAGGGCAGTGGACAAATGTGTTGCACCCCATCTAATGGCCTGCTCCATAAGCTGAATAGCCCTTTCCCTGTTCTGCTTGATGCCAGATCTGCCGTATAAATGCATGTCACTAAGCTCACCAAGGTAGGCTATTAATATAGGCTTTGCTTCCGGGGATCTCTTGGCATTAGATTCTAAGGACTGTATAGCGCGTTCGCGGCCGCGGGGTTGATCCTCAGAGAGCCAATATCGTTTTCCTAGAGAAAGAACGGCCTGAGACAGTTTATCTTTTGAACTGACATGGCCGGCTGCAACGTCAGTTGCCAGCAAATCAATGGCTTCTTGCATCTGTTCGACGTCGCCGCTCAGATAACTCTCCGCCAGTTCGCACCGTAAGTCATGCAGTTGCTCTTTTGCTTGCTCTAAAGACTCAGCCGCCTTTTGGCTATGCTTAATGGCTTTATGTAGATCTTTAGGAACGCCAAATTGACCAGTAGAAAAAATATCTGCCAGTGTGCCGTGGGCTAGCGCATGGTTTTTATGACCCGCCAGCCACGAAATCATATCAAGACCGGTTTTTACAGTCGTTTCATCCGATGCATTTTGCAAACACCACATAGCCTTATCATAGCAAGCGTCCGGGTATGTCTCGATGGCCTCCTGATGGCCTAAGCGGTAAGCATCTTTGTGGTATTGATAAGATTGTAGGGTATCTTTTGGAATATGTTCATCTGAACCGGATGCGTACAATTTTGATAGTATGAAATATACGTTGGCGATTCTTTGCGTTGCCTCAGTCCCCACAGATCCTATGCAATGGGTGGCGTAGGAAGCTATTACCGTTATATAATCGTTAACGGTACGCGCTTCTTTCAATAATTTATCCCCTGCCGCAAAGGGCTTAAGGTCCATCATAGGGTCGGGTTCACCGCTGAATGGCTCTTCGGCGCCTGTAACTTCATCTATTTTGGCCCGCTTGTCTTCATCTGTAGATCCGGACTTAGCGGCTTTTTGAGCGAAAGTATGGGCCTTCTCTTCTGCGTCGACACCATTAACTTCTTCTTCTCCTCTGGCTCTTTTATTCTGCTGAATAGATAGGGGACCTGTTTCTTCGGCGTCCAATAAATTGGTAGAGCTGTTGCTAGAGAAATCCACTGAACTTCTCTGTGCAGCTGTAAAAGCATCCTGCGGAGTAGCCTCTTGGTCCTCAACCGATATGGTAGCCTTTGTCGAGTTCCACTCATCCAACCATTTTTTCTTTTTGACAACTGGTTGTTTAAATGTTTGCTCGTCCAGAGCAACCATGACCTCCTCGGGGGAGGGTTCAACCCTTTTAATGCCAGGCGCTTTTTTAGCTGCTGGGGCTTTGCCAACGCTAGTTTTCTTGGCGGAATTGTTCGTTGGTTTTTTAGGAACCGCTGTCGCAAGTGCTGTTTTCTGAGTTTTCTTATTGTCTGCCACTGTTTTAAGTCTGGCGCTGGCGCGAGTTGGTTTTTCCGAATTGCTGTTCGAACACAAGGCAGGCGCAGAAGTTGAGAGTAACAACACACCAGCAAGTAACAAGCGGCTATAATTCATAATATATACATCCTTATTCATGATTAAGCGAATTAACTAAACTAATTAATTGTTCTGTATATGACAAGTAGGTGATATTTGTCAAGTTAAATCTGATTTGTCTGTCGAAGCCTTTTTGGACAATCTGTGTATATGAGCCTGAAAGCGCTATCAGATGTTCAAAAAGCAGCAATCTATTGTTACCATTCATCAACAATTGCCAGGAGAGGTAGCATCTCCCAACTTGTCATCCCCGCGAAGGCGGGGATCCAGCGCAAAATGCGTCGCGAAGTGACTCTGTAATTTCTATACAGAGCTGCTTTGCAGCGCATTATTAGAGCTGGATCCCCGCCTTCGCGGGGATGACAAGCTGGGAGTTTGTGCCATCCTATCCAACATTATGGTGAATGCTTACAATCTATTAAACAGGTTATCAATCAATTCATACCAAAACAGCTGAATCTATGATTATTTGATACACGATTGGCTTGATATTTTCAAGATAATCAATAGACCAGCCAGGGCTTGCGTAAGACCAGCCAGGGCTTGCGTATAAAAATTAAAAGGCTCGTATGTAAAGCAGGTGGGTAATCGGTATGCTAAGTTGAACACAAGTGAGGATAGTTAGCAAAGCGAATACTCCCGTCCCCCGTGATCCTGAACGGACGGGGGCAGAAGATTGCATCAAACCCACCTGTTCAGCGCAAATCTGATCAATAGACATTCGGCTTGTAAATTTTCTGATATTTAGGTATTGTCTGCATGAGCCATATGTAATCGTATAGCTTTGATTTAACCCATTTTGTAGTGAGAATAAATGATGACGAAGCTATTCCTATCACTACTAGCCTTTGTGACATCTCTATCCATAACACCCGCTCTCCATGCAAGCACAGAACCAGCAGCGGTTCTCTGCGCCCGCTGTGCTGCTGTTATTGAGCCAGCTCAACATACAACTGTTGTAACCAGAATGTCAGATGCTTTTCCCGATTTCACTTACGCAACTATTGCTGGGAAACTAGACCTGACCCGTATTGTCTCAGACCCACAGGTGACTCGGCTAAACCTCTACCAACTGACGAGAGAAGATTGTTTTAAACTGGGCCTTCAGACCCACGACTGGGGTGGTAAACCATTTGCTGACTATCTCAGCACAAAAACGACTCTCAGTGATTTTATTGCTGAACTCAAGAGGTTCCCCCATCTGAAGGAACTGATCTTTAGGGGGCAGCAAGATAAAGTTACGACACTCTCTACAGAAGCCGTTGAATGCTGGGGCGGCACTATAACGAGAGACGCTTATTTTTCGCTCAAGGAGTCTGGTTATAAGGTGACCTTGCTACATGAGGGGGATGCTGAGAAATACGTTGATTGGCTCTTTGAGAGGTATAAATTTACGGAAGAGCAATTTTATGGGTTTATGCGTATGGCTAGTTTGTTGAAAGCAACAGATGATCCTATTCGCCTCCACCCAGGTGTGAACTGGGACCATAAGGGGCCAGGTTGGCTGGCAATGCGCATGCAAGAAGTTGTTTATGGAGCTAAAAGTTTAGGGTTTCAGCTTACGTCTACAGGAAAACTGCCTGATGAGATTCTTCATCGAGCAATTGCAGCGTATACTCAGATGACTGGAGATGCTTTAGGTCTCGAGATGTTTCTGCATGGCTCAAGAGGTGACCTGAATAATGTCATGGGTTTAATCAGGATAGCAAGACCTGACACGTGCGGTTTGTTGGAAGTAATCGTTTCCGTCCATAAACAGCGGTTATATTACGGGGATAAGTTGTATGATGGTGAACGCAGTCTTTATAAGGTCATTTTGAAGGCTTTAACGTCCATTAATCATAAGGAAACCCCAGAAATTCTTAAGATGATGCGCGACTTTATCCCGGATTTCACAGCAGAGGATTTAAAGCAAGAGTCAACTAAGGGTATCTATAAACCTGATTTAGAAATATCTGAGGTATTCCCTGGCGCAAAACAGATTGGGCTAACGCGGCGTTCACTATTTCTATCTTTGTGTAACGCGCTTGGCAATTTTGAGAAACTTAGTCAACTCGCTCGCCTAAAGTGCCTATTCTCTGTCTTAGAGTTGAAGCATATACAGGCAACAGACGGACTCGATAAGCTGCTGCAAGATGCCCTGCGCTATACTTACGATATATCCAGGAGAGTGGATCCGATCCATATCAGAGCTTTCCTAGCTGCAGCGAAGGCCTCCGAGTTTAATCCCTTACTGCCAAACTCAGAAGCGTTTTTCTTAAAGTGCTTAGAAGAGGTTTTCTTAAAGTAAGGTTGGCCACATATAGTCTTGTGCCCCCCAGCAGCCGTCATCCTGAACGGACGACCGCGCAGCGGGCGGTAGTGAAGGATCCAGTTAGACATGTGTCGCGCAGCGACTCTACTTATAAGTATACCAAACAAGCAAATAAAACAACTAGCTGTCTACTTGTTGCCAATCAGGATGACGGGAAAGCTCGCTTTGCAAATTACCCCAATATGTTCAGCCTGACATAATGTTCACCTACTGGATTTGCATAAAAGCATGTGTTATTTTATATCCCTTATTTAACCCATTTTCTTAAGAGGATAAATGATGAAAAAGCTACGCGTATCATTCCTGGCTTTTGTGACTTCTCTATCCATGATACCCGCTCTCCTTGCGAGCACAGAACCACTGACACCAGCCGCAGTTCCCGCGTCCGCTGTTGCGGCGCCTGTTGAGCCTATTCCTGCTCCATGCAAGACCATTGTCATCAAAGAAGGCCCAGATAAAGGGATGACCCTTGTCTTCAGAGGCCCAGATGAAGGGACGACCCCTGTCGTCAGAAGCTCAGATGAACGGACGACCCTTGTCGACAGAAGCTCAGTTGCTTTTCGCGAATTCTCTGCCGCAGCCATTGCTGGAAAACTCGATCTTACCCGCATTGTCTCAGACCGACGGGTGAGGCGGCTAAACCTTTACCAAATGACGAGAATGGATTGTTTTAACCTGGGGCTTCAGACCCACGACTGGAAGGGTAAGGCCTTTTTAGAATATCGCAGTGTAGAACCTCCTCAGACTATTCGTGGTGATTTTATCGCTCAACTCCGGAGGTTCCCTCACCTGAAGGAACTGATCTTTAGAGGGAAACACGATATAAATAGCCTTGGTAATGAACTACCCGTCAGTTCCGTGTATACAGAAAGCGAGAGACATATAAACAACGAGAGGCTTATGATTTCCACGTATACATGCAGCGCGAGCGTTATAGATGTAGAATCCTACTGCGAGCTCAATCGCGCCGGTTACAAGGTGACCCTGCTAAATGAGGGAGATTTCAATGATACGGTTGATTGGCTCTTTCACCGGTACGATTTCACGGAAGAACAATGTAATGGGTTAATTCGCATGGCTAGTCTATTAACGGCCACAGACGATCCCGTTCTCCGCCACCCAGGAGCTGGCGGTTGGGAACACATAGGCCCAGGTCGGCTGGCACTGCGCATATATCAAGTTATTCAAGGAACTTCGCTTTTTGGAACGCAGATTGAAAGGCCTAGTAACCTAAAGGAGAATACTCTTCATCGAGCCATAGCCGCGTACACCCAGATGACGCAAGATGACTTGAGTTTAAGGATGTTTGTCCATGATGCACCCTTAAACCAGCACGGATGCAGAGGCCTGGACATTATCATGAGCCTAATCAGGCTAGCCGGCCCTGAATGGCAGGATTTGTTAGAAACGGTTGTTTCTGTCCATAATCAGCGATTATATTACGGGGCAGCACTGTGTAGCGTAGACCGCATTTTTCTTTCTCCCATTTTAAAGGCTTTAAAGTCAATTACCCATCAAGATACGCCTCAAATCCTTAAGATGATGCGGACCTTTATCCCGGATTTCACAGCTAAGGATTTAGAACAAGGGGAAAGCAACGAGCGCCATGACTATGGCAGTGATATAGAAATATCTGAGATATTCCCGGGCGCGAAACAGATTGGCCTAACGCGACGCACACTTTTTCTAGCTTTGTGTAAAGCCCTTGGTGAGTTTGATCAACCTAGTCAGCTCGCTCGCCTAACGTGTCTTTTCTCCGTCTTAGAGTTGCAGCATATTCAGGCAACAAAGGGGCTTGAGGCGCAGCTGCAAAATGCCTTGCGCTATATTTATGATAACACTAGGGATATAAATGCGACTGCTGTCTCTGCTTTCCTCGAGACTGCAAAGGCTTCCGATCATACAAGGGATGTGGACGTGACTCCTGTCAGTGCCCTCCTAGCGGTTGCAAAAGCTTCCGGGTTTAATCCGCTGCTAGAAGAGCAACATTTCCTAATGCTCCTACAAGGCAAATCTCAGCCGGGCTGCTCAGTTCAATAACTCTTATGCCAGCTTGACACCCCGCCCCCCAGCAGCCGTCATCCTAAACGGACGACCGCGAAGCGGGCGGGAGAGAAGATTCCAGTTGGACATGTGTCGCGCAGCGACTCTGCATTTAATTTCCAAAACCCTTTTTGTACTCTTCAATCTCCCATTTATCAAAATTGTGATCCACCTTATTAAGATACTCAAGTGCCTCTCTTTTTAAATTTTTAAGATAGCCCACGCTTTTATTCCTTGTTTGCTGGAGATCGTTTACAATAAGAAGCGCGCTATCCAGGACCATCTTATGATAACGATACAAAGGCCTGGGTTGTCCAAACCCAAATTCTGTATTCCAGCTCTCATAATTACCCAAGACCTCGCGGTAGAATATCACCAGATCACCACTGCACGTTACGCCTCTCGTAAAGACAGTACGCTTAATATCTTTTTCAAAATCTCCCATATCCGGATAATGTAATTTAAATGACTTAACCATAGTCAGGGCTGCCTTATCATCGGGTGTTTCTTGATCATCGGGTATTTTTTGAAAAAAGTTGCGCAAATCTTGGCGCTCTCTTTGTTCTGGGTATGCAGTTTCTAACTGAGCTATACGAAGTGCGATAACGTTACTTGGATAATCCATATCACTTATCGTTCTCGAGGAATATGACGGATCGCTTGCCAAAAACATGAGACAACTCATCACCACGAGCAGTTTTTTTTCTAACCAAGGATTGATTGCATTCATTCGCGCACCTATCTATTTACATGTTTCAGGTCTTTGAGGGTTACCTATCATTGCAAAGACGCGCTGTCAATAGCCAGAAACGCTATTGTAGCTCACACAGGAAGCTTAACTCCTTAAACAGAATATTTGTGCTTCACCGTTATTTTTTTCAAAATCTCCTCTTGCTAAGTTGACTCTGGCTTTCTAAACTCCTATAAACAATTGTGGCCGTGAGTTCGACGGCCGTGAGATTTAAGGGGAGACTTTGATGTCATTCGAGTGGCTATATTTGTATGCAATACCGTTTATGGTGGTCTTGACGATCGTTGTATTTGTTCATGAGCTGGGGCACTTTCTCCTGGCACGTTGGAATGGCGTAAAGGTTGAGGTATTTTCCATCGGCTTTGGGCCTGAACTTTTTGGCTTTAATGACCGGATGGGGACCCGCTGGAAGTTCAGCGCTATCCCCATGGGTGGTTATGTGCGGATGTTCAGCGATGCAGATCTGGCCAGCCGTCCTGACAATGAAGCCATGGCTGAAATGACCGCGGAAGAGCGGGCCTATTCCCACCATCACAAAACCGTATGGCAGCGTATTCAGATTTCTGTGGCGGGTCCTCTTTCTAACTATATCTTCGGTATCCTGCTGCTGACGGTTGTTTTTGCTATATATGGCGAGGAAGTACCCAAGGATGACCCTGTACTCGGCTTTGTATCTTCCGCAGGCGTGGCGGGTCAGTCTGGACTTAAGGTTGGTGACCGAATTATTTCTATCGACAATCATCAAGTAACCAGTTTCAAGAGCATGCGCGATTTCGTGCGTGAGCATCCAGCTGTGGCTCTGGACGTGGTCATCGAGCGCGATGGGAAGCAGGAACATGTTACGGTGACCCCTAAAGCTGTCACCGAAGAAAACGCCGATGGAAAAACGATCCATCCGGGACAGTTAGGTGTTGGGCCGACCACAAGGTTTGAGAGCAAGAACATCCTACAGGCCTTCGGCAGCGGCGTATATTATGCCTATGATTTGACCGCGACGACGTTAGGCTCGATCGGTGGCATGCTCACCGGCAGCAAATCCGCAGAAGGCCTGACCGGCCCAATCGGCATTGCCAAGCTGACGGGCGATAAGGCCATGACCGATGTACGCGCATTCTTATGGTTTATTGCCTTCCTATCCATCAATCTTGGCTTTGTCAATCTGTTGCCCGTGCCGGTACTGGATGGCGGACACCTATTGTTCTATTTCATCGAAGCAGCCCGTGGCAGGCCTTTGAGTGAGAAAACGCAAGAAAGAGCATTTCTTGTCGGTCTGGTCTTGATTTTGTCGCTGGTTTTGTTTACCACTTATCAGGACATTGGCAATATCAATCTCATACAGCGGATTACAAGTTTCTTTAACTAAGAAGTACCAGGGGTTTAGAATGACGAAGACTATTTTGTACAAGAGTATCGTACGTCCTATAGCTATAGCTGCTGTAGGTTTACTACTGGCGAGCACGGCGCAAGCCACGGTTTTGAAGGATATTCAGGTCGAAGGCAACAATCGTATCGAAGGCACGACCATTGTATCTAACAGTGAGCTGAGCATCGGTAAAGACGCTTCTCCAGCTGACCTCGATGAGGCGGTGCGGAAGCTCTTTGACACGGGCTATTTTGCGGACGTGCGCGTGGATCTGAAAGGCAACGTTGCCGTTATCAAGATCGAAGAAAACCCCATCGTAAACCGGGTGTATTTCGAAGGTAACAAACAGTTCGACGACGAAACCTTAGCCAAACAAATCCGTCTGCAACCGAGGCAAATCTACACCGTTGCCAAGCTCAAGCAAGACACTAAAACCATCCATGATATGCTGCGGGTTAAAGGTCACTTCGGCGCCAAAGTTACACCGAAGATTGTCCGTAAGGACCAAAACCGTGTGGACATTGTTTTCGAATTCGTTGAAGGCGGCGCGACTAAAGTTGCTAACATCATTTTCGTTGGTAACAAGCATGTGAGCGCCACCGACCTGAAGCGCATCATTAACACCAAAGAATCCAAATGGTGGCGTTTCTTCAGTACGGACGATAACTACGATCCCGATCGCCAGGAACTCGATAAGCAGCTATTGCGTCGTCACTATCTGGATAACGGTTACGTAGATTTCCAAGTAAAGTCGGCCGTGGCGGAATTGACGCCAGACCAGCAGGAATTCTTCATTACCTATACCCTGGAAGAGGGCGATCGCTATGAGTTTGGCAAGGTCGACGTGGATGTTAAAGTTCCAAAGATTGATCCGGTTAAACTAAAGTCAGAGATCGTTATCCGTGAAGGAGATTGGTACAACACTAAGGACCTGGACAAAAGTATTACGGGCATGACCGAATACCTGGGCAGCCATGGCTATGCGTTCGTCGACATCAAGCCACAAATAAACCAGGATCGTGAAAACAAGCGCATTAACATTACCTTTGAGGTAATGGAAGGCCCAAAAAGCCATATCAATCGTATCCTGATCACCGGTAACGTCCGCACCAATGAGGACGTGATCCGCCGTGAGCTTCTAGTTTATGAAGGCGATGCGTACAACTCATACAATATCAAACGTTCGAAAGAGCGTGCCACCAACCTGGGCTTCTTCAAAGAGGTCAAGATCACGGAGCGACCTGCGGAAGCATCCGACAAGGTGGATCTGATCGTTGATGTGCAGGAAGAGGAATCCACCGGTGAGCTATGGGTTGCGGGTGGTTACTCCACGGCGGAAGGACCTCTTGCCAACATTGGTATCAAAGAGAACAACCTGATGGGTAAGGGGCAAAGTGGTCACCTGCAAGCGACCGTGTCCAAAAAGCGGTCCCAGATCGACTTAGGATTCGTGGAACCTCACTTCCTGAACCGTAATATTCAGGCCGGTTTTGACATCTTCCACATCAATTCGAAGCAGTATTTCCACTCGACCTTCGAGAGTCAGAGAACGGGTCTTAACCTGAAGCTAGGATATGAACTTGCCGAGTATTTAACCCAGGCCTGGACATACAGCATCCAATACGACCATATCAGTGACGTAAAGAGAGATACTTCTATATTCATTATCGACCAACCACGGAAATCGAGCCTGTCAGCCTTGTCTCACAAGCTGCAGTATGACCGCCGCGATAGCCGCTTTGATCCATCCTCGGGTTACTTCATTGGTATGACCAACACCTTTGCAGGTCTGGGCGGAACGGTTAAATACTACAGCAATGAACTGAACGGCTCGTTCTATTACTCTCTTGCCGAAAGCTGGGTGTTGAGTTTTACGGGAAGCGGTGGTGTCATGCATGGTTGGGGTGGTAAAACAGTACGTATTGCCGACCGCTTTACCATGGGTGGTGATGGAAGCCTCCGTGGTTTCCGTGAAGATGGTGCTGAATCTCGCGACAAGAGAACTCTTGATCCGTTGGGAGGTTTAAAGTACTATCTGGGAACGGTGGAGCTTCAGGTCCCACTTGAATTTATTGGTGTACCTAATGATTTTGGTATTAAGAGTCACTTGTTCTCTGACGTTGGTGCTGCATGGGGGAGAGACTTTTCCCAGAAAGCACTAGAAAGCCCCTTAAACGAAGGCGTCTTTAGCTCATCCTCTCCAAGGGTGTCTGCGGGCGTTGGTATAAGTTGGCGTTCACCTTTGGGACCACTGCGCATCGACTTTGCACAGCACCTGAAGACTAAACATTATGATAAACACAAAACCATCCACTTTGGATTCTTTATGGGGAAATAGATTATGAAAAGATCACTAGCACTACTGAGCTCAGCTCTTGCAACATTAACTTTGTCCACAGCAACTTGGGCAGCACCTGAAGCCGCCAAGCCAGCAGCAGCAGGCGCGGCCGTAGCTAACCCTGGCGCAGCGACTTCAGTCATTGCGGTTCTGGATGTAAACAAGATCCTTTCCGACTCAAAGGCAGCAAAGGGCCTTAATGAGCAAATGGAAAAGCTTCGTGTAAAATACGAAACTGACATTTCCAAGAAGGAAGAATCTCTTCGTGCTGAAGAAAAGGCTCTGACAGAACAGCAGACGAAAATGAAGGAAGCTGATCTAGAAAAGCGCAAAAAGGCCTTCGAAGCAAACGTTGCAGAACTTCAAAAGTCCGTAATGGCTCAGCAGAATCAGCTGAACCAAGGCGCACAAGAAGCCATGGACAAAATCCGCGAATCTGTGCTCAAGATTTCCAAGGATATCGCAGCAACCAAGGGTTACAAGTACGTAGCACCTGCAGCAGCGTTCCTACACTTCGAGCCAGCTGACGACATCACGACTGAGACGATCACTCGTCTGGACAAAGAACTACCAGAAGTTAAGGTAGTCATCAAAGACGCACCAGCCGACAAAGCCGCTGTGCCAGCTAAGTCCTAATCTCGCTTAAGAGGTTTGAGTTACCAACCGTGGGATGTTTTGTACATCCCACGGTTTTTTTAGCTCTTATGAAAAACGGGTAGGTTAGATGTAACCCTCTACCCCCCGTACCCGTCATCCTGAACGGACGACCGCGAAGCGGGAGGTAGTGAAGGATCCAGTTGTAAATGTGTCGCGTAGCGACTCTGCTTATAAATATACCCAACAGATAAATGAAGCAATCAGTCGTCTAGATCATGTCAGTCAAGATGATTGGGGGCCATCCACAGCAGAGTCGCTTTGCGACGCATGTCTAACTGGATCCTTCCCTCCCGCCCGCTTCGCGGTCGTCCGTTCAGGATGACGAGAGCCGGGAATATTCGCTTTGTTAATAACCTTCACTTATGTATTAATTGTCATACATGAAAACATTGACTTACATGTCATAAAAGTGATATATTAAATATATACCCAATTAATGGAGATGTGACATGCTTTCCGTAAGACTCCCTGCAGAACTGGAGCGCCGTCTGGCCGAGCTAGCCGATAAAACAAACCGCTCTAAAAGTTACTACGTTGAACATGCCCTTGAGACTTTCTTGGATGAGCAAGAAGACTATCTTCTAGCTCTGTCTCGTCTTGAGAAAAAAGGCCCCAATATTTCTTTGGAAGAAGCAAAAAAGCAGCTAGGTTTCTTGAATGACAAGAAGTGATTAATGGGTTGTTGAGTTCCTTCCCCAGGCTTTTAAAGAATTGAAGAAACTCGTCAGGCCGGTCCAAGCCCAACTTTTCGATTTCTTGGATACTCTAGCGGATGGCCGATGTCATCCAAAATCGGTCGGTAAACCACTTCATGGAGATAAGGCCGGTCTCTGGCGTTATCGCGTAGGTGACTATAGAATCTTATGAGAAATCCTCGATCTCAAGCTTATTATACATATACTAGCTGTGGGGCATCGCAAAGACGTCTACCGTGATCATTAGGAATGCTTTCAGTATGAACACTCAATGAACTAGTTCATTGTACTAGTTTATTGTACTCCAGAACCGCTCCCATTATCCTTGACAGAGACAAACCAATTCTCTATGCATTCATAGTCAGTTCCCAGAGTCACGGGTCTGTCATATTTGGAGAATAATGAATGTTTAATCTTACTAAAAAGACCATAGTTGCCACGAGCCTGCTGGTTTTGTCTACCTTGCAGCATGCCTTAGCATCCAGTCACAACAGCGATGAGTGCGATCAACGTGTGGTGCTGCTCTCAGTGGGTGTAGGTCTAACTGATCCAGCCTCCATTCACCCTAAAGATGCATCAACACAGCCCAAGGCAGCCTCACCTCAGCCCATAACTAATGATGCCACTGAGCCTCCTACCAAAACAGAGTTTCAATGCTCAAATCCTGAGCTATATCAAATGGACAGTTGTGCATTCACGAAGTTAATGGACTATGTGAGCACGTTAATTGATCCACGCATTATCCGTGTTGTGTGCAGACAATGGAAGAATTTTCTGGATCAGAATAACAACCCGGATGCGCCGTCTAAATTCTATCAGCAGGGCCACTTGATGCAAAGAAGCCTGAAAATATGGTGGGCTATTGAAGATCAGAAGCGATTTAATAATATTATCCTGCGTTACATGGGTCCTGTGGCAGAGGACCTGCGTCAAATCTATAATGCATTTGTCATGCCACCAACCTATAGTATGCGTGTCCGTATAACAACGAATGTTCAGGAATTTTTAAAGACCGATGGAGATAATGCATACAAAACTATTGTTCTTGCTGTCTTGTATCATAAGGCTGTGAAAGCCATAAATTCGATGGAGGCGAGTCATCCCTTTGCCAGTGTCGTAAGAGAATGGGATGTATCGCAGGCTGCTGTTGGCATTTTCTTTAAATGGGGTAACGATGACGCTGCGAAGCATGGAGTTCATTATGTTACGAATGTGAGTTTTGGTAAGAAATCGATGATGGTATCGTTAGGCGAAATTTGGAAAAAAAGATTGGGGAGGCGGGGCGAGTGGCCTTTACTTAATAGTTATGACGTAGATTTAACTTGTTTCTGGTTAAGTTTCTGGGACAAAATTTGAACTATCACATCAATGATGGGCCGGGGACGGTACTTCATGCTCCCCGCAATTTTTCAATCAAAAGCCTGCTGTTGGTATCCTTGACAGATCCAAAACAAATCTCTTAGCATTGTTTGTCAATTCCCATTGTCATGGCCTTGTCATATTTGGAGGATGAAAATGTGTAGTCTTACTAAAAAGATAATAGTTGTTACTAGCCTTCTGGTTTTATCTTCCGAGCAGCATGCCTTAGGGTCCAATAACGATAACAATGACTGCAATCAAGGTGTGAATCCTGTTGAGCGGAGTCAAGGCGTGAAGCGTACAGAGCGGGTTGAAGGGCTAACTGATGAAGACTTAACTCAGGCCAAAGATACCTCAACGCAGCTCAAAGGTAATGTTGGCACAGAGGCTCCTGCCGAGACTCCTATTCCTTGCCCAAATCCTGAGCTTTATCAATTTGATAATCTAGTATTCGCGAATATGTTCCAATATATGAGTAACCATATGTATCCCTGGGCTATTCGTCTCGTATGTCGAAGATGGAGGGACCTTCTGGATCGGGAGAGGGACCTTACAGATGCTTATGCTCCGACTGAATTTCCTAAGGAGGGTCCCTTGATGCAAAGATGCTTGACGATATGGTGGGCTAATGAGGATCCGAAGCGATTTAATCATATGATCCTACGTTACTCGTGTCTTTTGACAGAGGATCTGTATCAGAATAATGGTACATTTGTCCTGCCATCAACCTATACGGGGCGCGTCCGCATAACAACGAAAGTTCAGGAATTTTTAAAGACTGGCGGAGATAATGCAGGCAAAACTATTGTTCTTGCCGTCTTGTATAAGGAGGCCGTGAAGGCCATCAGTTCGATGGAGACGAACCATCCCTTTGTCCGTATCGTAAGGGATTGGGATCTATCGCAGGCTGCCGCTGGTTTTTTCATTAGAGGGGGTAACGGTTGCCCTGCGGGGGGATTTTATTACCTGACGACGGCGAGTTTCGCAAGGGTGTCGCGGATGAGATCGTTGTCAGATATTTTGCGAGATAGCAGGGAATCTTGGAATGTGTGGGACTCGCATAGGAGCTTTAATTCCGATTTAGCTTGCTTTAGGTTTATTTTCCCTGAGACAGAACAAGAACCATTACATCAATGACGGGCCGGGACGGTATTTCACGCGCCCGGCAATTTTTCAATCAAAAGCCTCAGGGCTTACGCATGAAAATTAAAAAACGCACAAGGTGCCAGCTTGCCTCCCCTGCGAAAGCAGGGGTCCAGCGCAAAATGCGTCGCGTAGCGACTCTGTATTTTCTTCGGAGCTGCTACGCAGCACATTTTAAGGGCTGGACCCCTGCTTTCGCGGGGAAGCAAGCTGGGGCTAGGTGCTTCCCTTCATATGCTTCGTTTTCATGCGCAGGCCCTGTCAAAAACTCTTGACTTCCATCCCACTCAAGCTCATATATTACATGTAATCATCAGGAGTTCTACAAGAAATGGCTTATATCCTCGCTACCCGTTAATCGGTATTTAGGGACTTTTTCCTAAGTACCGCATGATCGAAATCAACCCTTCAGTTTCCCCTCATGCGGAAATCGCCGAAGCAATTAGGCTTTGGTGATGTTGATTTTATATATCATCAAGCGAGAGATATTATGACTACTACTTCACATTCCTTTACGGTGCCATTCATATTGGTACTTATGATCTCGGCCGTCGAAATGGCGACCGCGATGTATACCCCCAGTCTTCCAGCAATTGCGGCACATTTTGACGTGTCAGAAGCCGTTGTGCAATGGAGCATCAGCATTAATCTGGTCGGTCTAGCCTTATCGGGCCTTCTTTATGGGCCCTGGTCTGACAGCCACGGTCGACGGTCGGCCATGCGCATTGGCATGAGTCTGTTCTTTATAGGTTCACTGCTAGCATGGCTTACAAACTCTATTGAGGTGCTGATGATCTCACGCCTTGTCCAGGGGATTGGTGCTGGTGCTGGCATTACCGTGTCTTTATGCGGTAGTCCGGGACCTTTTTGACGGCAAACGCAGTGCTCAGATCTTGTCATACATGGGGATGGCCATAGCCCTTTCGCCGGGCTTGGGCCCCATCATTGGCGGATATCTGGCCCATCATCATGGTTGGCGATCAAGCTTTGCCTTGATTTGTATAATATCAGCCTTCATGCTGGCTATCTTATACGCCTGGATGCCTGAAACATTGCCCCAAGAGAACCGACCACGCTTTTCCTTGCGCGAGATGGCCTCTAGCTATCGCCAATCAGTCAAGAACTTGCGCTTTCTAACGTTTGGATTGATTCCGAGCCTAATGATTGGCGCCATTTGGGTTTGGATGGCTGGCTTGCCCGTGCTTTTCATCAAGCATTTGGATGTACCTGTTCACCATTACGGCTATTACGGTTTTGCTGGTGTCCTGTTTTATATCCTGGGCGCTTATCTGAACAGCTGGATTGTAAAGTATTTTACTTTGCAACGCCTGTTGCTGGTGGGGCTTGCATTATGCCTGCTTAGTTCAGTAGGGCTGCTGGTGCTGTATGGCGGTGGTGTCAATGACCCATTGGTGCTTCAGATGTCCAGCTTTCCCTTTGCTGTGGGATTGGCATTTATCATTCCCAATGGTACAGCTTTGACCTTTGCTGAGATCAAAGATAACATTGGCACATGTTCGGCCTTGTTTGGTGCGCTCGAAATGATCACAGGCGCCTTTGGGGTCTTTCTGATAGGAGAGTTCTTTACTGGAACGATTCTATCGATCGCCCTGATTCAGGTGTCTGGCAATGGTCATCAGTCTTGGACTATTTGTTTATTTGATGAGGCCTAAAACTGCGTAATTGAATACCCCCACGTGCGCATCGTGCGTGGGGGTGTTTTTTATGGCTCCTATGCAAATCGAGTGGGTGAACATTTTGCTAGGCTGAACACAATTGAGGATAATTGCCAAGCAAATACTTCCCTTCCCCGTCATCCTGAACGGACGACCGCGAAGCGGGCGGGAGAGAAGGATCCAGTCAGACATGCGTCGCGAAGCGACTCTGCTTTACATGGCCCCAAACATCTTGCTTGTCATCATCTAGACGGCTGTTTATTTGCCCTAATTGTCTGATATATGTATTAACGGCTGCCGGGGCAAGGATCACATCTAACTCACTTGTTTTGCATAAGAGCCACTCTTTTCAGCTATCTTATAATTTCTTTCTTTTCTTTTTTTTAAAACCTCTACGCAAATTCCACATTCGCCAAATAACAAGCTAGACCACCAACTCTGTAAGCCGCGGGCACACTTGGTTTCCACCATATTTATCCAGACAAGAATAATAAGTAACTTTTTTTACACTTTTTATGCTCTTTTATATTGACAAATAGACAACAATCCCCTATATTAAGATCAGTGGCAGGAGAGGATACTTCCTAACCCTGGGTACCGGAAATACGGATACCCGCAGCCTGGAGGCCCACATCGTAGGCATATGTGGGATAAGTAGCGATGTGGTGAAGTTAGAATATCTACCCGCAAGGGGTAGGTTCCAGCTGGTTTATGTAAAGCTCGGCGAAGCGCTTAGACGCAACCTGCTTAGTGAAAAGAATGCCCAACAAACCCTGGTGTGGGATCAAAAGGTAAGACTGGAGATCCCCGCCGGGACTTGTTAAAGCAGAGGAAAGGAAAGGTTAGAAAGAGTAAGAAATAGATAATTGGTAACATCAAACTCAGGCTCCAATAGCCTGACGGTGAAGGTACGTGGCTATAGCAGAACACGCTCAGTAACCACAACGCCCACCATTAAGATGTCATCAAACACATAAGATATCACAAGACTTCCAACGCATGTTTGAGGTGGTAAAAACCATTTCTGCAGCTATTAATCATGTCCAAAATTCATCCAGAACCCACACCCAGCCAGCGTTCCCCTACAACCTCTCCCCAGCCACCAGCTTCGGCAGATTCCCCACCATCCCCACCGCATGCCGCATAAGGAACTTCTTAGCCGGCATAATAGAATTCAAAATCCCCAGACCCGAATCCCTCAAAAACTTCAAAGGCTTAATGTCATTAGAAAACAACCGCGTCAAACTATCCGTCACCGTAATCAGCGACATATTATCAAACCGGCGCCAGCGCTGGTATCGCTCAAGAGTAGTATACCCACCAATGTCCAAGCCCAGGCGGTGCGCGTCCACAATGGCCTCGGTCAGCGCCGCAACGTCTCTCAGACCCATATTGAGGCCTTGCCCGGCAATAGGGTGAATCACATGAGCCGCATCAGCCACCAACGCAAAACGCTCGTCAATATAGGTATTAGCAAACTGTACGCCCAAAGGATAATGCCACCTCTGACTACTTAAAGTAATCTTAGCCAAGGAATCCCCAAACTTCGCCTGCATAGCACTGGCAAAATCCTCCGGGCTCATTTCCATCAGGGCAGGGGACAGATCCTCCCGCAAGGACCACACCACCGACGATCGATTACCTTGCATAGGCAGCACCGCAAAAGGCCCCGTGGGCAAGAAATGCTCGTGGGCGACACCGTGATGGGGCAACTCGTGCTCGATCATACAAACGATAGCATTCTGCTGATAAGACCATTTGGTAACAGGTATCCCCACCATTTGCCGCATCTGCGAATTACGACCATCCGCAGCGATCATCAGCCTGGCTTTAATCGCATTTCCGTTATCCAGTGTAACCTGCACACCGCTGCTACCCCTGGTCATATCCACAACTTTAGCCGGCGCGATCCATTGCAAGTTCTTATAAGACGTGGCTTTGGCATACATCACCTGCCGCATCTTTAAGTTTTCAAGGATATAACCCATGGGGTGATTCCCAATCTCACGATGGTCATAATGCATGTGCGAGTATGAATTATCATCCGACACACGTATGTCCAAAATAGGCTCCGCAAAGGGCTCGAACAGCGGCCACAGATCAATGCCGCAATACTTGGACGAGCCATAAGCAATAGCCGTAGTACGCCCATCAAAGCTAGCCTGCATGGTAACCTCAGCCGCCAAGTGCTCAACAACGACCACATCGAGCCCATGCATGGCCAAAGCACACGCTTGCGTGGATCCAGCAGGGCCTCCACCTATAATGATCACATCGCAATTAATTATTTTCGACATTTCCTTGACATTCCTCTATCACAGTTAGTATCACTCTACTTAGATTTGCAATTCAGTTAAAGGCCTAAAATGATCAAAAAAGCTGTCTGCTCCCTCTTATTAGCCCTCGCACTTACCCATGGCGCTTTCGCTAAACCAGAACATGGGATTGCCATGCATGGCAAGCTTAAGTATGGACCAAATGACCCTTTTGATTACGTCAACGTAAACGCACCCATTGGTGGTGAGCTTCGTGGCGGGGTGATCGGGACTTTTGACGCGTACAATCCCTTCGTGATAAAGGGAACAGCTCCAGCGGGGCTAAATACACTAACCCCCTTACTCGTTTATGAGGCTTTACTGAGACGCTCTGCAGACGAGCCCTTCAGCCTCTATTGTCACATGGCTGAGACCATTGAAATCGCCCCTGATCGCAGCTGGATTCAGTTTAATCTAAACCCCCAAGCCAAATGGGCCGACGGGCAACCCATCACGGCCGAAGATGTGGCCTTTACCCAGAAGACCTTAAAGGAAAAAGGCCGGCCCAACATGCGCCTTTACTACAACAAAGTCAAAACTGTTGAGGTAATAAGCCCAAGCAGTGTCAAGTTCACATTCGATAAACTACCCGATGAGGATCGCTATGACCCAGAGCTACCCTTGCTGATGGGGCTGATGCCTATTTTGCCGAAGCATTTGCTAAAAGACAAAGACTTCGAGAAGCTATCCCTTAAGGACATGGTCGGCAGCGGCCCTTATCGCATCGCCAATATTGATCTGGGGCGCTCAGTTACCTATGAGCGGCGCCCTGATTATTGGGGTTGGAGTCAGCCAAAGATGAAGGGTCAACATAACTTCCAGAAGGTGCGGTTTGATTACTACCGCAACGCGACGGTAGCGCGAGAAGCCTTTAAAGCCGGTGAATACGATATCTTTGAGGAGGGCGATCCGAACCTTTGGAAGAACGACTATAACATTAAAGCCGTGGATGAGGGGAAGCTCATAAAGGTTGAACTCGCCCATAAACTGACGGTCGGATTCAAGGGTTTCGTGTTCAATACCCGCCGGGACTTCTTTGCGGACAAGGATGTACGCGAGGCGTTGACCTATGCTTTCGACTTTGAATGGGCCAACAAAACCATGTACCAAGGCGGCTACACCCGCACCCGCAGTTACTTTGACAACACCGAGCTAGCATCTACCGGCAAGGCCAGTGAGCAAGAGCGGGCCATGATGGCTCCTTATATCAAACAAATTCCCGCAGAAGTTCTGGAGACAGAATATCAACCCCCGAAAAGCCCAGACTCCAAGGCCCTACGCGAGAATTTAAGCAAGGCGAGTCAGCTTCTTGAAAAAGCAGGATGGGTCGTGAAGAACGGCGTAAGGGTAAACAAAACCACAGGCAAGCCCCTTGAGTTTGAGATCCTTCTCTATCTGCCTGCGGACGAAAAAATCGCGCTAGCTTTTGCCCGTAATCTGCAGCGGTTGGGGGTTAAGGCCAACGTACGCGTGGTGGATGCATCCCAATATGAAAAACGCCGCCTGGAATTTGATTATGACATGATTATAAATCTGTGGGGAAATACGCTCTCACCGGGTAGAGAACAAACCTTCTACTGGGCATCCAAGTTCGCCAGTGAACCGGGAAGCCGCAACTATCCAGGGGTTAAAGATCCATTGGTAGACCACCTGTGTAATGTCCTGGCAACCGCTGAAGATCGTCAAACGTTAATTTTTGCAGCTCGGGCGCTAGATCGTGCTCTACTTTGGGGTCATTATGTGGTACCGTTGTTCCATACTGAGAAAATAAATCTGGCATATTGGAATAAGTTAGGGCATCCTGAATTCCGTCCAGATGTAGGGGTTTCCCCATTAACGTGGTGGTCGAATGACACAAAAAAAGAGCAATAAAAACATAAAAAGCGGGGAGCACAAGATGTCGAAAGCATCAGCCCAAACTCATCCATTTCATATTGTACAGCCAAGCCCCTGGCCGGTTGTAGGATCTCTATCGGTACTGGTACTGACCGTATCGGGGGTGCTTTATATGGCACGGCGAACCCCTGTGGATCATCTTTCCAGGCCTTGCTATGCTGGTCTTCACCTTAATAGGTTGGTGGCGAGATGTGATCGCCGAGTCTTTCACCGAAGACCATACGGCTCCCGTCAAGGTAGGATTCCGCTATGGTATGGCCTTGTTTATCCTTACGGAGGTCATGTTCTTCTTTGCCTTTTTCTGGGCTTATTTCCATGCGGCACTTTTCCCGTCGGCAGAAATAGGTGGCGTTTGGCCGCCTAAGGGGTTGCACACTATTGAACCCTTTGACTTGCCTTACTTGAACACGCTATTGCTGCTGTTGTCCGGTACCACTGTGACGTGGGCGCACTTTGATGTCATCGAAGGCAGAACGAAGGATATGGTGCAAAAGATTGGTTTCACGGTCCTTTTGGGTATCACCTTCTTGGGCGTCCAGGCTTATGAATATGCTCATGCGCCTTTTGCCTTTAAGGGCGGTATCTATCCTTCCACCTTCTTTATGGCCACAGGGTTTCATGGTTTCCACGTATTTATAGGTACGGTATTTTTGATTACCAGCTGGTTCCGTGCGCGGCGTGGGCACTTTACCCCCGATGATCATTTTGGCTTTGAAGCTTCTGCCTGGTACTGGCACTTTGTGGACGTGGTATGGTTGTTCCTTTTCGTTAGTATTTACTGGTGGGGCTCTGGGGCACAGTAACAATAACTCAGCTAGCACGTCATCTACGCGCAAAAGCCGGTGTTCGGCTTTCGCATGTAGCTAACGCACTATCTGAGTTGTCTGAAATAAGGGTGAACACATACTTTGAAACGCTTTTCTTTGAAGTTTATCGTAGGTACGGGGCTTGTAATGGTGATGATCATCACCATGTTCATTCTAGGTATGTGGCAACTTCAACGGTTAGAATGGAAACAGCAGCACATCCATCAACTTTTGAACATGGATCCCAAGTCTTTTACGCCCATTGAAGAGGTTATTCTAAGTATGAAGCGTTCCCCTGACGTATCCTTCAACAAGGTACGTGTTAAGGGTGAGTTTGATCACAATCTGTCCATCGAGCTTATTCCCAGGACCTATCATGGTCAAAGTGGGGCCCATGTATACACCCCTTTTATTCTCAGTCCTTCGGGCCATATGCTGATGATTAATCGCGGCTGGGTACCCGATGTTAAGGAAGGTCTGAAGTATGATAACCCAAGGGGTGAAATCGAATTGTTGGGCTATTTGCAGCAACCCATGCTCCCAGGCTGGTTCACGCCAGACAATGTGGTTCACCAAAAGGCCTGGTATTACTTAGATTTGAACGCCATGGAAGACGAAATCATCAAGGAGCGACCTGATCTTGCGGGTAAAGTTCTGCCGTTTTATATGATCGATATTGAAAAACGCCCTCGGGATGAGTATCCCAAGCCTATTGATGTAATGGCCATGGTGAAAAATAATCACTTCGGTTATGCTCTTACGTGGTTTTTTCTCGCTATAGCGTTGGGTGTTATGTATATATTCTATATTAGAAAGAATCGGTTGATCTAGGCTCGTTCTATGCTAGCGACTTTAGGTGAGTGTTCACATTACAAGTTTTATTGAGAAAGAATTAATTACATGACGATAGGAATTTCTACCCTGACCAATGGTTTGAGGGTTATTACGGACTCTAACGATCGAGTCGAGAGCGCAGCGGTTGGTGTTTGGGTGAATGTGGGTTCTCGTAATGAAACCCCGGAAGTCAATGGTATAGCCCATTTCTTGGAACATATGGCCTTTAAGGGCACGACTACGCGTTCTGCTCAGCAAATTGCTGAATCTGTCGAGAATGTGGGTGGTTACCTGAATGCGTTTACCTCCAGGGAGACAACAGCCTATTACGCCCGTGTACTTAAGGAAGATGTCAGTCTTGGGGTTGAAATCCTGTCTGATATCCTGCAAAACTCGGTTTTTGACCAGCAAGAGATTGAAAAAGAGCGCGATGTCATTCTCCAGGAAATCAGCCAGGCTAATGATACACCCGATGATATAATCTTCGATCATTTTCAAGCGGCAGCCTACAAAGGCCAGGCCATAGGCCGCTCGATTTTGGGGCCACAGGATGTTGTGCGTAGTATCCAAAAAGATGATCTGAACAAGTTCGTATCCGAGAAGTACGCAGCATCCCGTATGGTAATTGCTGCTACCGGTAACATCAACCATGAAGATATCGTCGCCATGGCTGAGGAGAAGTTCAAGAATCTGAAGACTGATAGCGCGGTAGCGTTTGATGTGGCTGCCTATACGGGTGGAGAATTCAAGGAAAAACGGGATCTGGAGCAATTACACGTGCTGCTCGGTTTTGAAGCTGTGTCTATGGGGCACCCGCAATATTATGCGGCCTCTGTTTTGGCTACTTTAATGGGTGGTGGTATGTCTTCTCGACTGTTCCAGGAAGTGCGCGAAAACCGTGGTCTGGCTTATAGTATTTACGCATTTAAATCGTGTTTTTCCGATTCAGGCATGTTCGGTATTTACGCGGGTACATCACCTCATCAGGCGGAAGAGCTGCTGGAGGTGATTTCCAAGGAAGTGCGTGGTATTTCTGCCCATGTTACAACGGACATTCTAAAACGCTCGAAAGCCCAGCTCAAAGCTAGTTTGCTCATGAGCCTGGAAAATGTATCGGCCCGTTGTGAACAATTGGCTCAACATATGCTGTTCTTCGGACGACCCATTTCGCGAGCAGAGATCATCGATCGCGTGGAAGCTGTGACGGCTGATGACATAGTCATGATGGCCGATAAGATCTTCAGCAGCAAGCCAACCTTGGCGACTTTAGGGGATACCAGTAAGGTACCATCTCTTGATACGATGAACTTTGGTGCAAATACAGAGGCTGTGGAAAAAATAGCGTGAATTTCTTCAAATCGGCACTTTTGATGGGAACATTAATTATCGGTCTCAATGGGGAAGGAACAGCGGGTATGCAGGCGCAAGCAGTGGAAAGAAGTGACCAACATCCATATAAAGATATCGCCAAGCGGGTGATTATCGGTTTTGATGGCACCAGCATTCAAGACGAAGGCGTGCAGCGGGTTTGCCGTGATCTCAAGGCGAGTCTTGTGGGTGGGGTTATTCTGTTCAACTATAACATTGTGTCTCCTGAACAAACTCGTCAGCTCATTGCTGATATTAAAAAGGCCGCAGGCCGAGACATTTGGGTGGCTGTGGATCAAGAGGGTGGTCGTGTGCAAAGGCTTCGCTCGAATAAGGGTTTTACGGACTATGCAAGCCCGCTGAAGGTTGCAACCACCATGACCCCAGATCAGGCATATAAGCACTATCACCAGATGGCGCTTGAGCTGGCGGATATGGGATTTAACCTGAACTTTGGTTGTGTGCTAGATCTGCATGGATTGCCAGGGCAGGGGGCAGCTTGTCCTATTATCGGTGGTTTAGAAAGGAGCTTTGGCTCAGATCCCACAACCATAGCCACATACGCCAGCCAGTTTGTGAAGGCTCACCGAGATGCAGGCGTGACATCATGTCTCAAGCATTATCCTGGTCATGGTTTGGCTAAATATGATAGCCACGAAGGCCTCGTGGACATTACTGACACAATCAAGCCCGTGGAGCGCGAGCCTTTCGTCATAATGATCAAAGCAGGTCTGGCGGATATGATCATGACCGCGCACCTGGTGGACAACAATGCTGACCCCAAGAATCCCTTGTCCTTATCCGAAGAGGTCCTGCATAAGTGGCTGCGGGATGAGGATGGTTTTAAGGGCCAGATCATTACAGACGACTTGCACATGGGCGCTATAGGCGAAAAATACGCCATGGACGAGGCCGTTGTGAAGTCTATCCGTGCGGGCAGTGATCTGATTATAATTTCGAATAACAAGGCTGCGGCTAAAGAACAGCGCTTTGAGTACGTACATGACTTACCTGGGCTTTATGCTAAGGTCAAGGCGAAACTGGATGGGCAGTAAGTCCTATGGTTTATAATAGGCGTTAAAAGTCTGTAAAAACGTCATCTCTCATTTTCTTTACGCTTATTAATATTTTTTTTACCGATCACTTGTCAGTCTCCTTCAGTATTTATGCGCCTCTTGTGGAATCTATACAAAAATAACATATCAGGCATTCCCAAATACTATTGTCTTTTAATATTTAGTACCTATATATATCTTAGTGGTAGCGGTAGTAAGGTTGTTACTTGAGTTAAATGAATAGCTTAGTAAGTTGTCTTTAATTTTAAGGTTGGTACGCTTGGCCGTTTGTACGTTGTTTTTGTTACATTGTTTTAGTTTTATGTGTACCTATTAGTTTTTGATTATCTGTTGTTTAGAAAGCCCGCCCCCTGGTGTAAATCTGGGGGGCGGCTTTTTTATGGATTCATTTGGCCGGGGAATGCAATTGCGCCGACATCACTTACTCTTTAAGGTTAGAGCAAGCTAGTCGGCGCATGCGAAATCAGACAGCGTTTGTACTGTTATCTCGGTGCGGCTACACAGGTCTTTGTTTTCACGCAGTCAGGCTCAATTTTCATTGGCCTGTTAGCTTGCTGTGGTACTTTCATTGGCCTGTTAGCCTGTTGAGGTGCTTGTGCTTGATTGTTAATGATTTCCGTTTCAGCATTGGGAGTTGGAGTTGCATCCTTAATCTTGCCCTTGTTTTCTGTTTGACCTTGGACGTTCATATTTGAATCATCAAACTCGTTATCGTCAAAGTCGTTGCCCAAGAAGCCCCCGTCACCGAAACTGCTGCCAGAGGTTGCTGTGGAATCTGCATCAGCAAAATCGTTGCCCAGGAAGCCTTCATCATTAAGTTCATTGTTTTCTCTTTGGTTCTCTCTTGCTTCACGGTGCTCAGATATTCCTCTTGAGTCGACTTCTCCGCCTTCTCGGGCCTGGAGCGATTCTGTCGGCACGATAAGTCCAAAGCATAAGCCGCTTACGGCTATCAATTTTATAGCTATGTTTGACATTGTTTTTTCCCCTTTATTGCAATTAACCCTTTCGGGTACCTATTCTTTCAACACTTTATTGTCGCGTAGAAAACTAAATAATTGATTAATTAGTCGTAATTTCCCAGTGCACCGATTGTGCATTTGATCATAGCCGCTATTCCGTAATACGGTTATTCATCTCGAGGGAAATCGAATATAACTTTTCATGAGGGTTGGTTGTTTAAACAAGAGTTATTAAATATAATTTAGGTGGATTGATCTATTACTAGTGTTTTTATTAGTAAAGATAAGTATAGATTATTACAGATTAGTATAGTTAAGTATAGATTATTACATATTGTTTGCCCCTTGCTTTGATTCACCTCAAAGCGGGGGCCTTTTTATTGCTTTGCGGGTTTTTCTGGTTCCTTAGCGGTGCCGTTTTGTGCAAACCATGCTGCCCAGGTCATTTTACCGTAGCCTTCTGGGTCGTTGCGATAGCGATAAAAGTCCTCAATCATAGCTTTACGCATCTCGAGCACTTCTGTTTTCCAAGTGCCGCCGGACCAGGGGGTTGTGTCGTTAATATCCACGCCGCCCAGGGCCCATTGTCGTTGAATGATCGTATCCAGAGGTACCTTATTCCCGTTGCGCAGGATATCGTAAATGATCAACATCGTTGTTGTGCGTGAGTTCCCGCCATCACAATGAAAATGCAGCCAAGCGTTTTCGGGGAGGTTTTCAACGAAGTTGATAAATCGATCAATAGTTTCTGGTGGGTAAATATGCCGTTTGTTGACCATAAATTCCTGGTAATGGTAGCCAAGGCGCTCAACCACTTGCTGTTCAGTTTCCATAACAGAATCAGCGGGGCGAGGGTAAACGAGTCGTCGCAGGAACCACTTCAGGTCGTCTTTCAAAGAAATGGGGCCATATCCCTTTGCATAGGGTTCTTTCACGCCTTCTGCTGCTGGAAGCCAGTTGAACCAGCGCCACGGGCGGCCGTTGGCATAGAGTTGCGCGTCTCTGGAAAGGTCGAGCACATAAATATCGCTAGGTTTGGCACCTGTTTCTTTCATGCCGCTGGCCAGCGCCTTTTCATGGATGACGCCACTGCCTGAGGCACGCAGATTCGGTAGTCCCTCGCGGGAGGCAGCACAAAAAGTCCACCACTGATAGTCTGAGTTCGTTGTCCGAAATCCCAGCAGGGTAGAGTGCTCTCTCACAGAGGTGATGGTTAGCAAAATGGCAGCAGACAAAAGTGCTATTAATGCGCCATAAAGACGTTTTCGTTTCATGTCCTTACCGTATTAAACAGATCTAAACAATAACCGTAGCTGACTATGTCAGCCGATTCAAGTCGTTTCTGAGCACCCACCTTTATTTTACGCCGGTCTTCATTTGTATGGAATAGCCTGTGCGTAAAGCAATCTGGTGATAGAACTCATCCAGCTTTGATTGCCACGTGAGTAAGGCTTGAGCGCTCTTCTGGAGCAATCCAAGGCTATCGGGATTATGACCTAAGCTTTTCAATAAATCGAACATCGTTAGGAGTTGGTTTCCTGTGACGTTAAGGCTTTGGGCTGCCCTTAAGTCCTCTTCTAAAGACATAATCAAATTGTCGAGATTATTGTGTTTAGTTACAACTTGTTCAGACCGTCTGCCGTCAATCAAATCGTCTCTTTCGCGACTTTTGCTGTCAATCAAATCGACGAGTTTGTTGCCTGCGTCTATCATTAGTTGATGGAACTTTTGGAAGAATTTGTCATTTATCAGGCCTCGGCTATTTTCTACGATAGTTTTATGTGGGGCCAAGTCAGGGTAGTGTTGATCATAATACGCCTGCATTTGATTTAATAGGCTGGTCCTATTGGGAAGCATGTCTGCACTGTGGCGGACCCTGCTTCCTTCAATGGTTTCCAGTATCCGAACGAGATCATGTTGATCAGTGACTCTGCCAAAATTGTGGCTGGTTCGAGGAAACACTAATTGGTCACTGAGTCTCTTCAGGTCTGTATCGATATCCGTTTCATCGGAGCCTGTGGCATAGATATACGTGAGAAAGGTATTACGTAATGTGCTCAAGGACGTAGATATAGCTGGTTCGGCCTGGTCAAATAGCTGATCCCATGTGTGTTTTATGGCTTTGGCATCATCATGCCCTTGTCCCTTGTTATGAGGCCAGATTAGGTAGGCATCTTCATGGGATCTGAGTGCAAAATCAATGATTTGTTCGATCGTGGTGAGCATTTTTGTAAAACCAGCTTGAACATCGTCAAGCTGAAATTGGAATATACTTCCTGTGCCTTGCTGTTCTGTAGTAAGGGCTTGAGCGAAGTAGTGCTCAATCCAGATCTTATGTACTTTAAAATATGCCAAGATATTTCCCAGCTGTTGAGCCCTAGTAAATGAGAACGTCTTCTTATTATTGGCATTTATGGGGTTCGTATCATAGGCTTTTTGTCTAGACTCAAGGGCTGCCTTCATATCCTCTTCGAGGGGGATGCGGTTTGCGCTTAATTTAAATTTCTCATAAATTTTGGATAAATTTGAAGCAAAGTGAGTTTTTGCTCTTATTTTAAATGACTCAATATTGTTATAGCTGGGGTGGTGCTCGCCGAAATAGAACCAAGCTTGGGACATAAAGGCGGTTTGTTCCCGATTCATTTTATCCAGCAAGTCCTGAAGCTTGCCTGCGTGTGTTTGGCACGTGGACTGCATCTCATTGATGGTTTGAAAATGTTGTGGCCAGAGCGAAGGAGTTATGACGACGTGACAGAAAGGTGAGTCCAAAGGTGGTTGCTCCATCTGGCATTGGTCACTTTCATCGTCATGCTTTAGTCTTTTAGCAACTTGTGGCCGGCGTGGAGACCTTGCAACTCGTACGGCTGGTTCGTTTATGCTGGCTAAGTTCACGAGCGGGCTGTCTTCTCTTTGGCTAGCAAGACGATTTTTAAATGGAGCCTTGGGTTGAATAGGACTTTCCTTATTCGGATTATCGGGCGTCGAACGCGGGGTATTTTCGTCCATGTTGGCCCGTTTTCGGGAAGACGTAGGTGTGTGGTGACCTGTCTCATCGTCTTCAGAACCACTGGCAGTGCCAAGATCTGTGAGCAATAGCGCAAAAATTCCCGTATAGGCAAATAGTTTAACAGTTTTCAGCATCATTTCTATAACCACTCTATTCAAAATTTTAGTTTAATATTACTTCTAGCTCGATAGTGTTTGCCTTTTTTCGGCCTAGTTTAAGTTTGTGCCTTGCTGGGTACCGTTTTTTCGGTGTGGCCCGCAAGGTGCCTTTGTCACCTGCTTTTAGCATTGCTTCCATCAGAAGATTTTTAGGCTTTTTGGCCGGCGGAGGTGGTGTCTTTAGCTCCTGTTTATCATCTGCTCTTTTAAGAGATGGGGCTTTGAGGTCCTTTGGTTTTGGTAACTCTTTGCAACTCTTTGTCAGAGGAGCCTGCGGTGTTTCCTCATCCGTAGCAGGATCACTAGCAACCGCATGCCCACTCAGGACAAGTTCAAGTAGTAAACATAACATTATTGTCTTCATGGCAAAAGCCCTAAATCTCTTTAATACTAGTTATATAGGGTCAGGTACGAAATAATGCAAGAAAATAAGGTAACTATTTATCTAGCCCGTCATCTAAGCGCGAAAGCCTGCGCTCCGGTGCTCGGCTTTCGTGCTTAGATGACAGGCTAGGTGAGTTGTTAAGAATGAATGTGCTTGTACGCGCATTGTATGGTGGGGCTTTGCCCCACGCCCCAGGATATTTATAGAAAGCCTAGAATCGTTCATGTCTGTTCAGATATCTGGCTCTTATGCAATACGGGTGAGTTGGGTGTAATCTTCTGTCCCCAACTTACCGTCATCCTGAACGGACGACCGCGAAGCGGGCGGGAGAGAAGGATCCAGTCGGACATGTGTCGCGAAGCGACGCTGCTTGCAAATATATCAAACATACTAATGAAACATCCAGCTGTCTACATGACGTAAAGTAAGATGAGTGGGCCATCTTATAGCAGAGTCGCTTCGCGACACATGTTTAACTGGATCCTTCTCTCCCGCCCGCTTCGCGGTCGTCCGTTCAGGATGACGGCTGTCGGGGGGCTTACAGCTAACTTCAGTTTTGTCGAAGAATCGGTAATCGAGGCCTCCCAAAACTTCCCTATAAATCAACGCACTAAATGCTAGTATTTTACACTGCGTCGATTCTTCTTTATTCTAATTCCAGTAACATTCAACTTAAAAATCAGCCGTTAATGATTTTTAAGATTTTGTTAAGAATCTCGGCCATACAATGTTTGTGCGGTCGTAAATAAAATAGACCAGAACCCAGTCCTACAGGAGGCAAACCATGAATAAGACTCTTAAACATATGATCTATAGCCTAGCCCTCAGCTCTCTTCTCTATGCCAGCTCAAGTATGGCATCAAATACTAACCCTGTTGACCCCAACGCTGCGCCATCGGTGCCAGTAGCACCAGTCAATAATGTGGAGCCAGTTGTAGCTCCGGCTGCTCCTGCAAATCTAGCGATTTCCGCAGCAGACCTTGCACAAATCACGGCGTTCATCGGCGCGGTGAAGGGATTTAACACCGAGCTACAGGCTAACAAGGGCAATGAAACAGCCATTATGAATGCAATTTTTCAGCAGGGCGGCTTTGGTCAAGACGTAGCCGGAATGTTCCAGCTGTTAGCCGACAAGGTCAACATCCTCGTTCAGGAAGTTAAAACTCAACCTGGTGGTAAGGGTGCTAAATGTCAACTTGGCTGTAAGAAGCTGACATACGATATTGATGGTGCTGTAAGCCAGTTCCAGACACTGCTGCCTTTGGTTAACAAGTACAACGCGCTGATCGTCCAGATGACAGCTCAACATGAGTCATTGCCTCAGATGGCTCAGGATCTTGTAACCGCCGGTATCGAGGCTGACTTGCATACGGTGATTGCCTTTACTCAGCAGTATGCGGCATACGTCAAAACTCAGCCAGCACCGGCTGCCGTGCCAGCTGCAGCTCCCCTTGCTGCTGCAGCCAAAAATAAGCAACCAAGAACTTATTTGGGCGTAACGACTGTTAACAAGTAATGAGCTTTCGCCGATCAGTATATAGATCCGCGAAACTCTACCGTAACCGACACCACACTGGTGTATGATCTGAGGCCTTGGGTGCTTCACGGGGATCCGTGTCGATGCCTGAGGCCTCTAGTCTATCTACGGCTTGGGGTGAGGCTAGCAGCAGATCAATGCGCAGACCGGAATTTGTGTCCCAAGCGCGGGTGCGATAGTTCCACCAGGAATATAGATCCTTGCCCGAAGGCTCGTTGGCGGGATGGAGAGCGCGGGTTAGGTCGGTAAGGCCTAGCATCTCGATCTGCCTGATGGCAGCTCGTTCGGGCTGGCTGCAGTGGATGCGGTCTTTCCATAGTTTTGGATCGTAGACATCTTCATCGGTGGGGGCAATGTTATAGTCGCCGCCTAACACGAAAGCTTCATCGTAGGTTAGCAACGTCCTGGCGTGTTCTCGTAAATGCTCTAGAAATTTCAGTTTGTAGTGATATTGCTCCGCGCCCACTTCTTGGCCGTTGGGCACATATATGGATGCCACCCTCACGTCTCCGACCACTGCTTCAATGTAACGGGCCGACTCATCACCTTCGTTGCCGGGTAGATGATCTAGGACATCTTCAATGGGCCGTTTGGCTAGAATGGCTACGCCGTTGTAGGACTTTTGTCCTACCAAGGCGATGTTGTAGCCCAGGTCGCCGATTTCTTCGTAAGGGAAGGATTCTTTTACGGTTTTGATTTCTTGTAGTAAGACGATGTCCGGTTTTGCTGACTGGAGCCAATCCACGACGACTGGCAAGCGTGCACGGATTGAGTTTACGTTCCACGTGGCGATTATGGTCATGGTGTTGCTCCTTTATGTATAGCGTGTTGTTCCTAAGGGATGGCAACCTCTCCCGGCTTGCATCCCCTGCGAAAGCAGGGGTCCAGCGCAAAATGCGTCGCATAGCGACTCTATAAGGAGCTGCTACGCAGCACATGTTAAGGGCTGGACCCCTGCTTTCGCAGGGGAGGCAGCTAGGAGCTAATACCAACCCTTGCACTTGACCTTTGGTATGTGATTAGAACAGTTATACCCAGTCTTCCCTCAAATTTAAAGCCCTAATCAAGATATGCTCTTGCGCCTTCGTGCCAGGCCAATTATATTGGATTAATAGATTCAAAGTATAGGCACCTTATGACCCAAATGGCTCAACCCCACGTTGTTTCCACCCGTTTTCGGGATCACCCTCCTGGTCTTTTTTACTTGTTCTTTGCCGAGATGTGGGAGCGCTTTAGCTATTATGGCTTGCGGGCTTTGTTGGTGTTTTACTTAACAGCTGAGCTACTTTATAGTCAGGAGGCTGCCTATGGCGTTTATGCGACCTATACGGCTTTGATTTATACAACCCCGATTATAGGTGGTTTTATAGCGGATCGCATCTTGGGTGACCGGAAGGCGATTGTGGCGGGGGGGATATTGATTGCTTTGGGGCATATTTCTTTGGCCTTGCCGGGGGAATGGCTTTTCTTTGTTGGTTTGTCGCTCATTATTACGGGAACAGGGCTGTTTAAGGCTAACGTTTCTGCCCTGTTGGGTAAGTTATATGAACATGGTGACTATCGCAGAGATGCGGGTTTTACCCTGTTCTACATTGGTATAAATGTGGGTGCCTTTTTGGCGCCTCTGACGTGTGGTGTCATCGGTGAGCTTTATGGCTGGCACTATGGGTTTAGTTTGGCTGCTTTTGGCATGATCCTGGGGCTGGTGTTCTTTTTTAGAGGCCTGCCATCCATGGAGGGACACGGTTTGCCACCCAAAGGGGCTATACTCAATAAGCCAGCTTTTCTGGGGCTTAATTGGGAACAGGCGACCTATATGCTGGCCTTTCTGGCCGTGCCTTTAAGCGCCTTGGTGATAAAAAATCATAATCATTTTGATTATATTTTGCCCGTGGTGGGTATAATGGTTGTGGCATATATGATTTATTTGTCGTTAAAGACTGAAGGAAATGAACGGTGGAACATTCTAACCATTTTGGTATTGATGTTCTTCTTTATGAGCTTTTTTGCTCTGTTCGAGCAGGCGGGCTCTTCTATTAACTTCTTTACTAAGCTTCAGGTAGATCGGCATATTCTGGGTTACGAAATTCCGGCTAGTGCTTTTCAGTCGTTGAACCCTATGTTTGTGATCTTGTTGGGCCCCTTTATTGCCCAGCTTTGGATTCGCATGGGTGCGGCTAAGAGGGAGCCCAATGCACCGGTCAAATTCTTTATTGGTTTGCTTGGGGCGGCTTTGGGATTTGTTGTTCTGGCTTTTTGTACACGATTTGCAGATATGAACGGGTTGGTGTCCCCATGGTGGATCGTGCTCGTTTATCTTATCCATACGGTTGGTGAGATATGTATTTCGCCTTCTGGTTTGTCTATGGTGACAAAGCTTGCGCCGGCGCGGCTTACGGGTACGCTTATGGGGGTGTGGTTTATATCCTTAGCTTATGGAAACTATCTGGCGGGTGTGTTATCAAAACTTAGCGCGGTCGACTTAAATATTACGGAGGGCGCGGCCACATTGCCGACCTATGCTTCCGCTTTTTCATCCGTGGCCTATATCGGTTTTGGGGTGGCTATATTAATGCTCATCATCACGCCGTTCTTGAGCAGCGTATTCAACCGAGAAGCTTCTATGAAGGGGTACAATGAGTAATTCGACCAAAATAAAGAACTTACGTGAGTTAATGGGCCAATATGAGCTTGATGGCTGGCTTGTTCCTCGGGCTGATGAGCATCAAGGGGAATATGTGGCGCCTTATGCTGAACGGCTCTATTGGAGCTCAGGTTTCGATGGTTCTGCGGGTATGGCTATTATCTTGGCGGATAAAGCTGCTGTGTTCGTGGATGGGCGTTATACCTTGCAGGCGCGCAACCAGGTAGATGCATCTTTGTTTGAGATTGTTCACACAGCGGATGTGTCCGCAGGGGAATGGTTGGCTAAAAACGCAGCTGGTAAAGTTATTGGCTTTGATCCTTGGTTGCATACGGAAAACGAAATCAAGCGTTATCAACAGGCATGTGCTGGTGCGGGTACGGAATTTGTGGCTCTGGAAGGTAACTTGATTGATGATGTTTGGCTGGATCAACCGGGTATGCCAGTGGATGCTGCCTTTGCCTATGGACCACGGTTTGCGGGTCTTTCTTCCGCGGAAAAGCGTGAGAAGCTTGGGCAGGGAATGAGTTCTCAGGGTGTGGATGCGGCTGTGCTGAGCAATCTGGATTCTATAGCTTGGCTGCTTAACATTCGCGGGACAGATATTCCTTGCACGCCAGTGGTTTTGGCGTTTGCGGTGCTGCATTCTGATGGGGCTGTGGACCTGTTTATAGATAGTGCTAAGGTGGATGATAAGTTGCAGGAATACTTGGGTGCTGATGTGCATCTTCATCCCTATGATGGATTTGAGGAGTATGCGCCGGCCTTAAAGGATAAAAGAGTTGCTTACGATCCCAAGACGGGGCCTATTCAAATTCGGCAGACCTTGGAAGAGGTTATGGCTGAAGTGGTGCCATCGGATGATGTGTGCTTGCTGCCGAAGGCTTGTAAGAATGAGGTTGAGCTTAACGGTATGCGTGAGGCGCACAAGCGGGACGGGGCGGCGTTGGTTGAGTTTTTGGTTTGGCTTTATGATCGCGTTCAGAACCATAAGGTTTCTGAGCTGGAGGCCTCGCAACAGTTATACGCGTCTCGTGAGGCTAAGGAACACTTTCGTGGGGTGAGTTTTGAAACCATCTCAGGGGCAGGGCCTAATGGGGCCATTGTGCACTATCGCGTCGCGCCTGAGTCCGATCGGGGTATTGATCCTCATGAGGTTTATCTGTTGGATTCTGGCGGGCAGTATTTGGACGGCACGACGGATGTGACGCGGACTATGGTTTTTAATAAGCCGACTTCTGAGCAAAAGGATCGGTTTACCCGGGTGTTGAAAGGTCATATCGCTATCGCGACGGCGATCTTTCCGAAGGGTACGACGGGGGCGGCGTTGGATGTGTTGGCCAGGAAGTCCTTGTGGGATGCGGAGCTGGATTATCAACATGGCACTGGTCATGGAGTAGGGTGCTATTTATGTGTACATGAAGGTCCACAACGGATCGCCAAGGGTATGAGCCTGGATGTGCCATTGCGCCCGGGTATGGTGGTTTCTAATGCAGCCGGGGTATTACAAGGAAGGTGAGTATGGTATCCGTATCGAAAGCCTGGTGATCGTGAAGGAGCACAGTCCTGGTTTTATGTGCTTTGAGACGATAACGTGTGCGCCTATTTGTCGGGATTTGGTTGACGTGTCGTTGTTGAATGATGTGGAGAAGACTTGGTTCAATGAGTATCACCAGTGGGTGGCTAAAACGCTGCCATCGTATATGCAACCGGAGCTTAAGGGGCAGGTAAAGGATTGGCTTGATAAGCAGACGGCTGCGCTGTAAATCGCTTTTTTCGTAATGTTAACGAATACTTAGCTATTTTGAGTTAGTATAAAAGTATCTCGGGTGTGGTTTTGTGCCAAGTATTTGCCCGTCAGAAACTTCGATGTGGAGATGATGATGAAAAAGATACTTATGATAACCTTGTTCGGTCTGCTCATGACGAGCGGCCATGCAGGGGCAGTAAGCCCTGCGAATGCTCCATTTGTCAAACAACTTAATGATCTCGCTGATCAGCTTCATAATAAGGCTGCGCAGGCTACTGATATACCTGCCCTGAGTATTTATGCTCAGCCAATGATCGGTGCATATCAAAAGGCCAATGAACTTTGTAACAGGGATGAAACAGATGCCAAGGTTTGTTCAACCCTGGTCAAGAATGTCAATAAAACAATGACCGACTATGACAAAGCCAGAGCTACTTATTTTGAGAAGAAAGGGCCTGCGCCAGGGCTTACGCCAGGACTTGGGCGTAAGGCTACTGTCCTTGGCTTTAGGGGTAAATAGTAACGAATATAGCATGAAGTTGAAAATTAGAAGTACTGGTTAGCCCCAGGTTTGTAGTCCTGTTTTAGATTCCTGTCGTGCACAGATTCCCGTAATTTCCCTTGACGTGCCTCAAAAATCCGTATAAACAACATAAAGATAATTCAACGTCAGTTGGCGAGGCTTCGCTCACTGGCGTTTTAGTGCTTGAAATGAGATGTTTGAAAACCTAAGTAATCGCCTGACGGGCATATTTGATAAGCTGCGTGGACGGGGAGCTCTTTCTGAGCAAGACGTGAACAATGCTATGCGCGAGATCCGCATCGCCTTGTTAGAGGCTGATGTGGCGCTGCCTGTGGTCAAGGATTTCATCGCTCAGGTTAAAGATAAGGCCGTTGGCCAGGATGTGCTTAAAAGTGTGACGCCCGGTCAGCAGATCGTTAAGATCGTGCATGATCATCTGGTGGAGGTTCTGGCTCATGAGAATCAGGAGCTGAATCTGGCGGGGTCGCCGCCGTTGTTCATTATGATGGTGGGGTTGCAGGGTTCGGGTAAGACGACCACCACTGCAAAGCTTGCGCGACATATTGTCAGCAAGGAGCGCAAAAAGGTCTTGTTGGCTTCTTTGGACATTTATCGTCCTGCGGCGCAAGAACAGTTGGCTGTGCTGGGTCGTGAGATTGGTGTTGAATCACTTGAGATTGTTCCTGGCGAAAAGCCGGTGCAGATTACCAAGCGTGCGGCCGAAAAGGCGCGGCTTGAGGGCTATGACGTGGTCATGCTCGATACGGCGGGTCGTCTGCATGTGGATGAGGAGCTCATGGTTGAGCTGCAGCAGGTGCGGGATGCGGTTTCGCCTATTGAGACTTTGCTGGTAGCCGATTCCATGACCGGTCAGGATGCGGTCAATGTGGCCCAGGTCTTTAATGACAAGGTGGGGATTACGGGTATTATTCTGACCCGCGTTGATGGTGATGCTCGTGGTGGTGCGGCGCTTTCTATGCGTGGGGTGACGGGTCGTCCAATTAAGTTTATCGGTGTCGGCGAGCAAGTTGACAAACTCGAGGTTTTCCACCCGGACCGGGTAGCGAGTCGTATCCTGGATATGGGCGACGTGGTGTCTCTGGTGGAAAAGGCCTCGGAGAACATTGACCAGGCCGAAGCGGAGCGCATGGCTGCCAAGATGCAAAAGGGTCAGTTTGACCTGAATGACATGGCGAGCCAGTTGCAGCAAATGCAGAAGCTAGGTGGTATGTCCAGTGTGATGGGTATGTTGCCGGGTATGGGCAAGGTTAAAGATAAAATCGCAGACGCGGGGCTTGACGATAAATTGGTCAAGCGGCAAGTTGCCATCATCCAATCGATGACCAAGGCTGAGCGTAAGAATGTCAAATTGTTGAACGCATCCCGCCGCAGACGTATCGCGGAAGGATCCGGCACAACGGTGGCAGATGTCAATCGTGTGGTTAAACAATACGTACAAATGGCTGACATGATGAAGAAGATGGGAAAACTGGGTAAGACCGGTTTCCTGAGGAATGGAATCAAAGGATTATTTGGAAAAAACTAGGAGAATAGAATGGCATTGAAGTTAAGATTGGCCCGTGGTGGTTCGAAGAAACGTCCTTATTACCGTTTGGTTGTTGCAGAAGCAACATCGCCCCGTGATGGTCGTTTTATTGAGAGATTGGGTTCTTATAACCCGTTGCTTCCGCAAGGTCACGCGGATCGCCTGGTATTGAAGGAAGATCGTATTAAGCATTGGCTGTCCGTAGGCGCTAAGCCCACGGATCGCGTTGAGCTGTTTTTAGGCCAAGCTAAGATTATTGCTATGCCTGAGATCCGTGTAACACCTAAGAAGTCTCAGCCGAAGGCGAGGGCGCAGGAACGTTTGCGTGAGGCAGAAGCTAAGACTGAAAATGCTAAGGCGGAAGCTATTGCTGCGAAGGAAGCGGAAGTTGAAGCTAAGAAGGCTGCTAAGGAAGCGGAAGCTGCAGCAGCTGCTGCGCCGGCGCCTGCTCCTGTTGAGGAAGCTGCACCTGCGGAGGAAGCTGCTCCGGTTGCTGAGGCTGCGCCTGCGGAAGAGGCTGCCCCGGTTGCTGAGGCTGCGCCTGCGGAAGAAGCTGCCCCGGTTGCTGAGGCTGCGCCTGCGGAAGAAGCTGCTCCGGTTGCTGAAGCTGCGCCTGCGGAAGAAACTGCACCTGCTGCTGAAGCTGCGCCTGCGCCTGCGGAAGAGGCTGCTGCTGAAGAAACTAAGTCTGAGTAATTACCAAAGGCGCCCCGGTCAAGGGGCGCTTTTTTGGTTCTTATGCAAGTCGGGTGGGTTGGATGTAAGCGAACAGCCGGCTTTATCGCCCTGTTGGGGCCATTGTTGAGTATTTGACAGAAAAAATGGTGAAGGTTCTTAGGAAACTAGGGGGCTTCACCATTTTTGCTGTCAAATACTCACTTATTTTCTGTCTGGCAATATGCTCACCCATTTGTTATGTGTGAGAGCGCTCATTTTCCTTTTCTTGCCCAGTGCCAGGATTAGACCTTTACCTTAAAACTAACCATCCACCATTTTGACAAAAGCACTTGCCAAATCCTCAGTAACATCCTATATTCAGAGTATTATTAATTAATGAATAGGAATTGTGTGATGTTATATAGACTTATGCTGGCTTTGAGCCTGGTTTTGGTGGCGTCTAGCCCGCTGTTTGCTTCCTTGAGTGAGGAGCAGTCTCCGTTAGGATCCAATGAAGAATTTACAGCTACTCAACCTGTGGTCCCCTTGAGGCCGTGGGGAGATGCGCCGTTGGTCTCATTTGTGGATGGCCAGGCTAGGTCCAACCCTACGCTTGTGTCGCTGATTCCTCAGCTCAGCAAGGCTAATAGCTTAATCTATGCGATTTCTAAATACTCTCTTGCGGCCCATTTTTACGGGGAGCATTTAGCGCAGCTCGATTCTTTTGACTTTGGTGGCGGTGATAAGGGGGCAATGAATGCATGGGTAGCCCGCTGTCGGCGGCTGACGCAAGAGATGGCAAGTCAGGAACAGAAGGGGGGGCTCCTCTTAGCGCAATTACGCGGAGAAGGCTGGGTGCCTGCTTTTGGTCAGGATGGTAATCAGGCCAACTGGATCCTTAAATTACGAAAATCCCTCATCCTCGGAAAGTCCGGTTCGGTTGATGGTGGTTTCATCGACAACATAGCGGGTGTTCTTTTATTTCATCGAGCTACTGGCACCCTGTTGTCCGTGTACCATGGCTCTCGTGCGGATGATTTTGTGCCGGTCTCTCATGATTGGTTCGCAAACCTGGATACGGCAACCATAGAAGTGGACTTCTGTGGGCAGACGATTAAGGTACATCGGGGTTTTTGGAATACGGCTGATCACTCGAAGCCCGTGTTGCACAGCCGTATCCTGTCTGCCTTTAGAATATATGGTAACTTAATAAACCGCGTGCTGTTTGCCGGGCATAGCCATGGCTCAGCGGTGAGTGCTTTTGCTTGTATGGTCGCGGCTGCGGACTTGGGTCCACAGGTACGCGGGGCAGGATTCAATAATGTGAAGGAGAATCTCTTCTGTCATTTTGGCCTTTCTGAGCCTGCAGCTTTGCATATAGAGTCTCGTGAGTACGTTCGCAGTAGCGTGGGTGCTGATAACTTTATGCATGCGGGTGTCCTGCATGATTTTGTGGTCCAGATGTTCCGTGCGGAAGTCTGGGAGGATTTTGGAGCGATCGTTGATAGTCACGTTGCTGTAAATCAGACGACGCGATTAGCGGCTTCGGGTTTGCTACGTATGCTTTCCGATTTTGCTCCTTCTGCTAGATGGCAGGACATCCTGGTTATGATGTCTGACCCGAAGACGCGTCTGCGTTATAGCCACATTGGCCACTTGGCGCTTGAAAATTATAGAGACTTGATCGGACGCGTCGGTAGGAAGTTGCTGGGTAGGATGTCCGTTGACATGGTGGCGATTGTGGGGGCTGTCCACTATGGTGGAGAGGGCGCCAATTTTGATCAAGACTTGCCGATGGCTTTAAGTAGCATTGTGAGTGGGAACCTTCCATACTTGGATACGATGTTACAGGTAGCGCGAGAGTCTGAGATGACTGTAGCGCGATTTGTAAAGGATATTAAGGCCATTAAGCGGTACGTTGCTGATGGAGGGGCGTTGGGTGATGGAATGGTGGCTGTTATTGAAAACGCTGACGCACCTGGTGGAGGAGAAGCGCTCGTGGCGCTTGGAGCGGGTACGGCTGCTTATGTTGTGGCTCGCAATACGCAAGAGGCATATAACAACGGTGAAATCGGAGGCTGGGGTTATGCTCTTCGTATGCTTGGTGCGACGGCGCTCGGAGGGGTTGCTGCGGTAAAAGCTAAGCAAGCTTTGGAGGCTAAGGCAAGACTGATTCGGGAAGAGGGTGGTAGGAAGTAGCTGTAACTTTAACCAAAAAGAGCAAGGTTCAGTACAACCCCCCAGGAAGCTTTAGTGCGTGCTACAAGTCATTCACATAGATCGAGACCATTTCAAGACACTTCAGTTGGCGGTCTAGAATCACCTCTCCCCTTGTGGGAGAGGTGGGCCGAAGGCCGGGTGAGGGGGATAAATATTGCTTGTTAGTACCCCTCACCCCTACGCTTCGCTCCGGACCTCTCCCACAAGGGGAGAGGTGAAATGGGGTTTTGACGTGGTCTCATATCCTTAAACCCACCGGCGAGCTACATCATTGGCTTGCCTTTTTTAATGGGCTGTCCAGCCGCCGTCTATGGATAGTGTAGTGCCGGTCATGTTATCGGCAGCAGGGGAGCAAAGGAAGACGGCAGTGCCTGCCAGTTCCTCAATGGTGGTGAATCGCTTGGTGGCGTGTTCTACCAGCATCACTTTTTCAATTACTTCCGACTCAGGAATACCGCGGGAAATGGCTGTATCCTTGATCTGTTTTTCTACTAGCGGTGTCCAGGTATACCCGGGACATATGGCGTTGCAGGTTGGGCCAAAAGTAGCGGCTTCCAGGGCCGTCACCTTGGTCAGGCCGACCATGCCGTGTTTGGCTGCGACATAGGCTGACTTAAACGGCGAGGCCACCAGGCCATGGGCGGAGGCTATATTAATAATCCGTCCCCATTTCTTTTCTTTCATATAAGCAAGAACGGCTTTCGTTGTATAGAAAGCCGCCGACAGATTAATGGCTATGATTGCTTCCCATTTATCATCGGGAAAGTCTTCCAAGGGGTGAACGAACTGGATGCCGGCGTTATTAACCAGGATATCTACGCCGCCAAATTCCTTGGCTGCTTCATCCATCATTTTCTTGATTTCCGCAGATTTTGACATGTCCGCGCCGGAATAGATGGCTTTGCCCTTGGTCATTCCACTGATTTCCTTAAGCAAGGCTTCAATCTCTTTTGGATCGCCAAAACCATTCAAGACTATGTTGGCGTTCTGTTTAGCCAGGGCATGAGCAATGCCTAGGCCTATACCGCTAGTGGAGCCAGTGATGAGCGCTGTCTTACCTTTAAGCATGATTACTCTCCTTAAGATGGGAGACCTTTGTCTCGTTCAGCTTTTAATGCTCTTGCATACCATTCAAGTTGATTCAAAAACTTATTGGCCCGATCATGGGCCTTTGCGTCCGCAGGGGTGCCGTCTTCAGCCATCGCCTCGTTAATGAGTGGGGTGGCAAAGAACGAGGGAATCGGCGTCAAGGAAAGCGCGCTAGATGTCTGCACTAGTTGCATAAAGGCGCGTATGCCCGCGAAGGCACCTCCGGAATAAATTGCAAACCCGACGGGTTTGAAAAAATACTCCTGGTAGAAGTAATCTAACATGTTTTTAAGTCCTGGCTGAATGCTAAAGTTATACTCGCCGGCGACGATAAGAAAAGCATCGGCCTGGCGATAGGCTTCGGCGATGGATTCTAGCTGTTCTGGTGCGTCCCCTTTATAGTCCATATAGCGTTTGTTGAGCAGGGGCAAGTTAAGCTCCTTCGCGTCCATAAATTGAACCTCGTGCCCACGCTCCTCCAGCTTCGGAATCAGGAATTTCGCTACTCGAATGCCGGCACGGTTGTCTCTCACCGAACCGTAGAGGACGCAGATCTTCATGTTATTGTTTCCTTGGCATAAAATAGAATTCATTTCCACTCATCATAATTTTAGGTAATATAAATTAAAGGACCGTTAATAATGTACGTGTTTAATGGAAAATCAAGGAGACTATATCTAACATATAAACCAGAGGAGGACATCATGGACCGGAATCTAATTGCACCCTTATTTGCAATGGCGCTTGCATCAACTACTGGAAGTGCTTTGGCATCGACTGATGAAGCAGAAGATAGATCGGAACTTCGGAGACGAGTCGGTATTGTTGTTGGCGCATACAAAAATGTTATAGCGAGGGAAGAAGAGCCAGTTGGTCAGGCCAGTGCGATTCACATGCTAAAAAGGGCGCTGTCTCGTGAGAGTCCCAAGATAGATACCAAAGCACTGACGGTCAAGGCCGTCGAGTTGTACAAACGCGAAGAAATTCGTCTCTCCAAAATTCTTAATCCCGCCATTACGCCTTTGGATTATTTTAATGACTTGACCGGGGATGCTTATGTCAATCATTTTATGGGTTATTTGGATACCCGGGTCAGCGAAACGGAGATTCTAGGTGCTATGCGGTCAATTGTGCAGATATATGGCAGAATTGGCGACCTATATCGCATGGACGGCGAGATATCTGAGGCGGATCGTTACTATATGCTTGCCAGTAATCTTGTGGTCTTTGGCAGCGAAGATTATAGTGACAAAGATAACCTTGCGTTTACGCTTCATTACCTTGGACGCCTACTTAAAAAGACTTCCACGTATAAAGATGCCAAAAAGCCTGTGCTCTCGTGGGCGTTGGACACTTTTAAGGCCAGAGATACGGGTTTGTCTGACAAAATATTCGATATGGTATTTTGTGGCGATGTAGAAGTAGTTAAGCCTGGCGATCTTTTGGCGGCCAGCTATTATTCATACCTGCGCGGAACCCCTGAATACGCTAAATGTTATTTGGCCAGTGCTTTGGCGAGGATGTCTGATGAAGATCCTATGTTTGATGCAAATACGTATAATCTGTCTGATAGGCTGGCCAATCGTCTTGCCACAGATGTCCTGTCCGCCTTATTGTTTGAAGATGGTGTTAGTCGCTTACTGATGTATAAGTGGACAAATTTGCTCAGTGATGAAGAACTCTACTGGTTGAGTGATGTCGATACCGTATTCGGTGTAATAAATGAAGGGTGCCTAGGTAGTGCCAAAGGCATCTACACGAAGATAAGAGCCCTTCATCATGTGAATGTTGGTAAGTTTTCTGCTCTAAAATAATTACGATGGCGGACCCATATAACCTTCTATGTGGGTCCGCTTTTTTTTTCCGCCCCGCCTGCCCGATGAGGTACTGTTAGAGAGGATGAAGACATGGTTAATGACCTGAATTCACTAATCCGTCACCTGAGTTGGCTTGCTTTATTGTTATCCATTCCGTGCATTGCCTATGCCACGTCGACATCCGATGATGAGGAAGATATCGAAATGGCGGTGATCGTGCCCCCTGTCATGCCTATTAGAATTTCCATGACACCCCCTGAGTCCCCGCGGGAAACAGGGTATGCCTCGGAGGGATCAGAAGATGATCTCGATAGGGTGGTGATCATGCCCCATGTCATGCCTATTAGAATTTCCATGACACCCCCTGAGTCCCCACGGGAAACAGGTTATGCCCCGGAGGGATCAGAGCAAGATCTCGAAAAGGTGGTGATCAAGAATGCTGTTAGGCCTCCTGCTAGAAATGTTATGAGACCTATTGAACCCCCACGGGCAATTGTTCCTGTCTTACAATGGACTCCTTTGGATCAAGAAATAGTTGATAAGAAAATAGTTGAAGTTGTAGGGTTTAGGCCACTTGTATGGTGCATGTTCAGGAATCCTTCTGTTAAGCCGCTGCTTAAGGAGCATTCTCCGCTTAGAGCGAGTAGACTAAATGACGTATCTCTTTTGTCGACGGTAGATTATACCCGTGAGATTGTGCTTTTTCTCAAAGAAGAGCATTCAAGGCCGGAGTATCTGGAATTTTTTAATAAACGCTTGAGCAAGGCGTTTGAGGGGGGATATTTAAGGGGCGACTATAAAAGACGTGTGCTTCACCCGAGCGCATTCCAAACTTTGCTGAGCGATCAGATGCTTCTTGTTCCGCCGCGAAAAGATGAAGAACTAATTCCCATTCAGGTCCTAAATGAAAAAGAAGAAGCCTTGGGAAGACATGACGCCTACGGTGACCTACTGGTCCCCAAGGGTTACTTATGCCGCTATAAAGGTGATACTGAGGTTCGGTTAACTAATGATCGTTTGGTGGATGCTCGAATAGATTACGCGAATATGTTGTTAGGAATTCTGGATGATCATCGGTGGTCACGTCATGTTGAGGTTACGCCTGAAAAGGGCATGAAGATCCTTATGCATTTTTTGGCATATAACAAAAGGGATGCAATTGCTGTTAATGGGTCTCACGTAGATCGTATACGGGAATCGTTAAGCTTTCTGAGAAATGCATATCTGATTTTAATGACGCTTGCACCCATGTTTTGCGTGGAGAAAACTGTTGAGGGCATGGAGGGCTGTTTTTCTGCTCTCACTAAAGCCGGTCGGGTAGTTCCCATGTGTGAGCCATTAAGGGACTATATGTTCGAGCTGTTCAAGAGAAGACAGGTATGGCTCAAGCGGCATCTATCGGATATCGCAAATTTCAATAAGGTCCCTGAAAATGTAATTTTGCGAGATATCAAAGAGAAAAATGATCTGTTTAAGCTGCCTAGGGAATATCCAGAATTGTTGATATTGCAAAGAGAACCTCCTGCGGGGTCATATTTGCCTGTGTGTACAAAAGTTGCGGAATTTTACCCTATGGAGGCTATGATCTTTGAGGGCTCCAGGGTCGCGGCGAATGAGGCGGAGCTTTAGTGTGCTGAGTCGATAATCGGCGATATTTTTAGTAAAGGATTCCATCCCAAAAGCCCTTTTTACCTCTCCCCTTGTGGGAGAGGTCCGGAGCGAAGCGTAGGGGTGAGGGGTGCCAACAAGCAGTATTTATACCCCTCACCCGGCCTTCGGCCGACCTCTCCCACAAGGGGAGAGGTGATACTTATCGGCTGCGGGCAGGCGCGCCCTGAATGATGGGCTTGGGGGCGGCGTTAACGATTCTTAGCGTTGCTCCTGCGCGTTTATTCTCCGCCGCGTCGGAAAGCTTTGCCTTCATTTACCCCCGATTCGAAGGGATACGTCGGCTCAGCTGGGCCGATGGAGACTGAGCCTGGTTGTGGGTTAGGCTGCTCTATGGTTACGTTGACCGGCCGGTCACCTGTGGGCTTTGCTTGACAGCCAGCCAGTAGAAAGACGGCAGCTCCCGCTGCCGTTAAATAACGGATCTTAATCATGATTTCTTGCACTTTCTGCTTCAAATGTTAAGGCTTAATGGTGTCCGCCATGACCGCCCATGCCGCCGCCGCCCATGTGACCCATGCCGCCCTCATGATGACCACCGTGGTCGCCGCCGCCACCACCAAAGTAACCGCCATCTAAGAACAGATCAGGACCGAAGAAGCCTACAGCTGCTTCATCTTCAAAGTAATTGTCGTCACCTGATGCGTAAAAGCCCCCACATCCTGCAAGTAACACAGGCGTGAGTAATGCAAGTGTGATAGATAGTGTTCTAAGCTTATACATTTTATGTCTCCCTAGTACTTACACTTTAATTATAGCATTTTCACAAGAATATGCTTATAGAAATATGGTCGAAAACAAAGAGAAACAATAATATAATAGATATTAAATAAACTGTTAGTAAGCGCTTAACTGAATAAAGAATGGGCAGTTGTTAAGGCTTAATGACGTCCGCCACCATGACCGCCTATGCCGCCACCCATGTGACCCATGCCGCCCTGATGTCCTTCTTCATGGAATGCACCAAAGTAACCGCCATCTAGATACGCATCTGGGCCGAAGAAGCCAACGGTAGCTTCATCTTCATAGAAATTGCCGTCATCGTCTGTAAAGTAATTGCCGACACCAGATGGGTAATAACCTCCACATCCTGCAAGAAACACAGGCGTGAGTAATGCAAGTGTTATGGATAGTGTTCTAAGTTTATACATTTTATGTCTCCCTAGGTCTTACACTTTAATTATAGCATCTTCACAAGAATCTGCTTCTGCAATTATGGTTGATAACAAGGAAAAACAAGAATTTAATAGATATGAAATAAACTGTTAGTAAGTACTTAACCGGATAAAGGAGGGCGTCGCCTGTTACAGCTACGCCCCCCTCTTATGCGTATTAAAGTACTATTTAGGCGTTCATCCTATAACTTAGTGATGATGCCCGCCATGTCCGCCATGTCCACCATGTCCGCCATGGTGTCCACCATGATGTCCGCCGTGATGGCCATGATAACCGTGATGATGATGGCCATCCCAGCCGCCACCGCCCCAGCCATCCCAGCCACCGCCCCACCAGCCCCAGCCGTCATCGATGCCGATGCCAGGAGCGACAACTACGCCGGGTTCGCTGTAGACACCCACGGCATTGCCATCGTCATAATAATAGCCGTCAGAGCCAACAACGTACGCCCCGCAGCCCGAGAGTAGTAAGGGAGCAGCAACTGCTAGAGAAAGAGTTACATGTCTTAAGTAGTTCATCATTTATACCTCCATGATTGATAATTAATTATATTCACGAAAATAATAGTCTAGCAAACGATAAATGAATAAAACTGAATAAATCTTAATAATGGAAATATAAACGAAATAAACAGGAAAGGCATCGTTTACCATTATTAACAAACAGGGTATGTTCTGTTAAAAAAACATATGTATTACATAAAATCATATTACAATTTTAGTTAAGTTGTTGTGAACTCGGGTGGGCTGCGCCGGCTCTGTGGCGCGAGCACAAGAGGAAGTAGTCGCAGCCACCTGCACTTGCGCGTCCCACCTGAATCTAGGTGCGAACATATATTAACAATTACGCCTTTGGCTTACTTGTGCTGCTTACCACCATGTCCACCATGTCCATGGGCAGCATGTGCGTGACCGCCATGTGCATGACCACCATGTGCGTGAGCAGCATGCGCATGAGCAGCATGTCCGTGAGCCTGACCATGATCGTGGTGGTGCCCTTGACCGCCGTGCCAGAAGTGCCGAACGCCGTCAGGACCGAGGAAAAAATAACCCTCGTCACCCCAAGAAAAGATATTGGGGTAGTTGTTTAGACAGTAGTCTACGTAGTTATCGTCAGGATCATAACACTGGTCTGGAAAGGGGTAGCCGCCGCCGAAAGTGATCTCGAGTGAGCCATCTGACACATTGCCCTGTGTAACAACCACTGCTGCTGCAGGAGTTAGTGTCGTTCCTGCAGTTGTTTCAGCTGCTGCTGGGCTGCTGGATAGCAGTAGAAGTGAAAGTACGCCTGTTAATATGCCGATTCTATGGGTAGAATACATTTTAACACCTCCCTATTACTACACCATTATTATACCACGACTATAGTATGCTTGCAAAAACAATATGTTATGCAATCTAGTGATTTTTGGAGAGCAGCGACTTTCGTTGAATAAGTTGAATGACCCGGGCTTAGATGTGCTCGGGTCATTCAGATTGGTTATATGCTAATGGTTGGGTCTATCGGTTTACTTGTGGTGTCCACCACCGCCGTGATGTCCGCCACCGTGATGTCCGCCACCATGATGCCCACCACCATGATGTCCGCCGCCATGGTGCCCACCGCCATGATGTCCGCCACCATGATGTCCACCACCATGATGTCCACCGCCGTGATGTCCGCCACCATGATGTCCGCCATGATGATCATGATGGTCATGATGCCAGCGTTGCCCGTGATGATTGTGGTTATAGTGATTCCAAAAATGTCTGTGGCCATAGCCATCTAGGAAGTAATAGCCGCCATCACCCCAGAGAAAGTTATCAGGGTAAGCGCCCAAGCAATAGTCAACGTAACCATCGTCGTCAGGATCTACACACTGAGTGGGGAAGCCGTATTCGCCGTGGGGTGTTAGTACGAGGCTGGTGCCAGGAACAACGCCGCCTTGGACGTTCACAGTTACTCCTGTTGCAGCGCTGGCAGGGCTATATGCCAGGAGGAATAGGGATAAAACCGAGGTCGTGATACATAGCTTTTTCGTTGAATTCATCTTTTGTCTCCTTCTAAAGCCAGACTTATGATCCATTTAAACGTAACATTAAATTACTAATCATCTATTAACGTAGGACTTAAGTATGCTACTATGATCTCATGTTTTACGAAAAAGTCGATAAGGGGCTTAAGCTGTTTCTCAGGGTAACGCCTAAAGCATCGGCTAATAGTATGTGGGGTGTGGAAGAGGTGTCTCCGGGGCAGTTGGCTTTAAAGGTGACGGTGACTGCTGTTCCTGAGGATGGAAAAGCAAATAAGGCCGTTATTCAGTTGTTCGCTAAGAGCCTCCATGTATCCAAAAGCAGCATTACTGTATTGCAAGGCGAGAGCTCCAGGTTGAAGACGCTTGTTATAGAAGGTGATCCGGACGAGCTCATTGCTAAGATTGAAAGGGTTTTACTATCGTGACTATACGCGTTCTTGTCGTAGATGATGTCCAAATGAATCTGCAACACTTTCAGAAGCTATTCCAACAAATGGACATAAAACCCTTGCTGGCAGATAGCGCAGAGGCCGGATTAAAGGTGATCAAGCAGCAGTCCGTGGACGTGATCTTTCTGGACTATAATATGCCAGGTATGAACGGATTCGAATTCATAGAGGAACTCCGCCAGGATGTGGATCGCCGTGAAATTCCTATCGTGATGATGAGTACGGATATGATGATAAACCAGCTAGCCGTGTCCCAAGGCTTGGCCCAGGCCTGGATCATCAAGCGTGCAACGGTCAAGATGGTGGAGAATATACTTACTGGCTTGGGAATATGGTAGCGGGGAAGGGACTCGAACCCCGACCCACGGATTATGATTCCGTTGCTCTAACCAGCTCAGCTACCCCGCCGAGGACTTATACATGGATACATTTAAGAACGCCGGCTGTCAATAGGAATGTGTGAGAAAACACAGAGGTTTATCAATTAGGCTATGTAAGACATGTTGCAAAATTAAAGTGGGGTTAGTGAAATGCCAGGTAAATATGTTCGCATTGTCATTTTTGCCTTGACCTGGCCTCCGATGGTAGGTACAAGTTCATCTATATGGCGGGTGTAGCTCAGTCGGTTAGAGCGCCAGATTGTGGCTCTGGAGGCCGTGGGTTCGATCCCCATCACTGCCCGATTTTCCCTTGTACAGGTGAGTATTACCTTGCGGAAAAATTCAAATAGAACATATCTCCATGAGAAAGAACCGAAGAAGGCTAAGAAGAAGTCTAGCCGCGGCTGGTTCTTGACCAAAATCGTCTTGAACCTCATGGTTTGGGGCGCTATCGCCGTGAGTTTGGTGGTGGTTTATTTTGCCTATGACCTTCCTGATATTCATAAACTTCAGATGGCGACGCGCAAGCCTGGTATCAGCATTGTCAGTCAGGATGGGACGTTGATTGCTACGGCCGGCGAGGTTTATGGTAGTCAGGTGTTCGGTGGATGATCTGCCGCCCCATGTCTGGCAGGCGATTCTTGCTGTTGAGGACCGGCGTTTTTTTGATCACTTTGGGGTGGATGTGTTTGGTATTGTCCGTGCGGCTTGGGCTAACTATCAGGCGGATCGTGTGGTGCAGGGGGGTAGTACTATTACCCAGCAGCTGGCTAAGAACTTTTTCCAGACGGAGAATCTTTATGAACCCAACGACCGCAGTCTGCGGCGTAAGGTTCAAGAGGTGCTGTATGCTTTGTGGTTGGAGCGCAAGTTCACTAAGAAACAGATCTTGAGTATTTACCTGAATCGCGTGTATTTGGGAGCGGGGGTATTTGGTGTGGAGGCTGCTGCTCAGAAGTATTTCGGCAAGCGGGCCAAGAGTATTAATGTGTATGAATCGGCTGTTATTGCTGGTTTTGTTGAAAGCACCTTCGCGGTATTCTCCCAGTATATAATCCCTGACAAGGCCCATGATCGCGCCCAGACGGTTTTGAAGACGATGGTGGAGGCTGGGTTTATTAAATCAGAAGTGCTGAACAAATTCGAAAAGCCGCCTGAAGTGATTAATGCAACCCATGCGGCCGCTCAATCGGGGCGGTATTTTGTGGATTGGATTGTGGATTCTTTGCCCAATTATATTGGCCCTGTGGAGCAGGATATTCTTGTCGTGACCACCATGGATCCTAAGTTGCAACGGCAGGCGGAGGCTAAGGCTGAGCAGTTTATGACTGAGCATGCGGAAAAGCGCCGTATGTCGGAGCTGGGCGTGCTGGTGATGACTTCCGAAGGTGCGGTAAAGGCGATTATTGGTGGCCGTAATCACGATCTTTCCGTATTTAACCGGGCGACCCAGGCTAGGCGACAGGCGGGATCTTCTATTAAGCCGTTTGTTTATCTAGCTGCGTTGGAGCAGGGGATGGAGCTGAATACGATGATCTCTGACGAGCGGGTGTGCTTTAAGAGCTGGTGTCCGAAGAACGATCATTGGACCTCTCGGGGGTCGCTGCGCATGGTGGATGCCATGGCGTTTTCGGTGAATACTGCGACGGTGAGGGTTGCTCAGACGGTGGGCGTTAAGAATGTGCAGGACGTAGCCCGCAGGCTTGGTCTGAATGGGGCTATGCCCGATGATCTTAGTATTGTGCTGGGGAGCGTTGATGTGACTTTGTTGGGCTTAACCTCGGCCTATGCGTCTATCGCCAATGGGGGGCTGGCTGTGGTTCCTTACGGTATTTTGGAGATTCGCGATCGTTCTGGTAACGTTCTTACCGACGCCAGTCGCCCGGTATTGGTCGGGTGATCGAGTACGAAAAGGTCAAGCATATGATGCAGATGCTTAGGGCTGTGGTGGATTATGGCACCGGGCGGGGTGCTCGCTTGAGTAGCATAGCTGCTGGTAAAACAGGTACATCCCAGAATCACCAAGACGCATGGTTCGTGGGCTTTGCTTCAGATCCTCCCTTGGTGACCGGTGTATGGCTGGGTAATGACGACAATACCCCCATGAATAAGGTCTACGGTGGTAATATGGCGGCCCAGCTGTGGAAGTTGATTATGGAGAGTGCTAGGGGGGTGATCTTTATTACATTCTCTCGGACCTACGCTTAAAAATTAAAAGTGTAAAAAGCTCCAGCTTGCCTCCCCTGCGAAAGCAGGGGGCCAGCGCAAAATGCGTCGCGTTAGCGACTCTGTATTTTCTTTGGAGCTGCTACGCAGGGAACATTTTGAGGGCTGGACCCCTGCTTTCGCAGGGGAGGCAAGCTGGGAAGCTACGTGGTTCCCTGTATACTTCGTTTTCATGCATAGGCTCTTTTAACTCTCCTCTTGTGGATTTGCTTGAATATCATTATGATCAGTTGATTTCGTATTAAGTAGGTGATGTCCCATGAAGCAATTAGCCCTTTATTCCTACCTTGAGCAGTTTGATCCGCAGATAGCTGGTGCTATCCAGAATGAACTTGCTCGCCAGCAGAATCAGATCGAAATGATCGCGTCTGAGAATTTTACGTCCATTCCTGTTATGTTGGCTGCTGGTTCTGTGATGACCAATAAGTATGCAGAGGGATATCCTGGGCGTCGCTATTATGGTGGCTGTGAGTTTGTGGATGTGGCGGAGACGTTGGCTATTGAGCGTGCTTGTAAGCTGTTTGGCTGTAAGTTTGCTAACGTGCAGCCCCATGCGGGTGCGCCGGCTAATTTGGCGGTGTTTATGGCTTTGATGCAGCCGGGCGATACTTTCTTGGGGATGTCTCTGGATGCGGGTGGTCATTTGACCCATGGTAGTAAGGTTAACTATTCTGGTAAGTGGTTTAATGTGACTAGCTATGGGGTGGATCACGAGACGGGCTTTATTGATATGGACCAGGTGCTCGCCCAGGCGCGGGAGCATATGCCGAAGGTTATTATTGCGGGCGCGTCTGCCTATCCGAGAATCATCGATTTCAAGCGGTTTCGCGAGATTGCGGATGAAGTGGGGGCTTACCTCATGGTAGATATGGCTCACTTTGCGGGCCTGGTGGCCGGTGGTCAGTATCCGTCTCCTATTCCGCATGCTCACGTGGTGACAACTACGACCCATAGACTCTGAGAGGCCCACGGGGTGGGATGATCCTGTGGAACGATGAAGAACTGACAAAACGGTTTAACGGTGCTGTATTCCCTGGGCAACAGGGTGGGCCGTTGATGCACATTATTGCGGCTAAAGCGGTTGCTTTTGCGGAGGCCTTAAAGCCCGAGTTCAAGGACTATGCGGCTCAGGTGGTAAAAAATGCTAAGGTGCTGGCTGATGAACTGATGTCCAAGGGGGTAAGGCTTACATCTAATGGTACGGATAGTCACTTGATCTTGGTGGACCTGACTGATTTTGGTGTCTCTGGTGATGACCTGCAGAAAGCATTGGAGCGGGCTGGGATTACTTGTAATAAGAATTCCGTACCAAAAGATCCGTTACCGCCTATCAAGACCTCCGGCGTACGTCTGGGTAGCCCAGCTGCTACGACCCGCGGTATGAAGGAGGCGGAGTTCAAGCTTATGGCAGAATGGATCCATCTGGTTATTGACTCCTTGAGTAATGGGGGTTCTGAAGAGGTGGAGAAGGACATCCGTGCGCAGGTGAAGACTTTGTGTGATCGTTATCCGTTGTATCCTGAGTTGGGGTGATGCTGGGTTGCTAAGAAGTGGTATAAAATTGACGGATTGTGAAATAGTACTTATATGAATGTTGAGGGACCGTTATGAAATGGTCCTTATTAGTAGTTTTTGTTTCCTAGTATGGAGTGGGGAAGTGATGAAGCGTTGTATAGCCTTATTTTTGTTTTGTTACTTAATTCTTCCCGCTTCCGGCTCGATACCATATGATGTCGATTTGGCGGTTAAATTAGCTAGCGCATCATACTCCTTTAAGGAAATACATCAGATCAGGGGTGAGGAGGCTGCTGAGAAGGGTTTGAATGAGCAGAAATTGCCTCAGATCGTTGACCTGCCGCTTGCCATCGATGGTTCGGCTAAATATGATCAGGGAGAGACGGATGCATGTACCTTCTTTGCTAGGGTCTGCGGGATGCTGATGACAGACCGAGGGAGGGCCCAATTGCAAAGCCTGTTCCTTGGTCAAGATGATACCTTTGTATATATCAAATTTCCAACCCCCACTCCCTTTGGTGCTGTGGACTTGGATGGATTTCTTCGTTCCTTGCGAGAAAAGAAAGTAATGCATACCCAGGGATTTGAGAGTGTTGCATTTCTTCAAAAGACGATCTTAAAGGTTCATAAGTCTGTCATATTCGAACACAAACCTCTAGATGGTTTTGTTGATTCGCCGGCTTGGTTCCGTATTTTGGCAGCCGCTTATCATGATGTTTACAAATCTTTTGTATTTTGTGATGGTGATGAAGAGCTCTGCACGGGTGATAGCCAAGTATGTTTTGGTTACCTTGAGTCGCGAGATGTTCCACGAAAAAATACCGATATTGAAATCCTAACCGGTAAGGATCAGCTAACAGATCTGGATATTAGGGAAGCATTTGCTAACAAAGTATACCCACTGGATTTTCATGGCTTGCTCCACAAGCCCCTCCTAAACTTTCGGGCGCGCCATCCTGCGCACGTGCGGGCAATCTGTATCTCGGAGGAAAACGTGCGTATTTTTGATTCAGATGGTGATGGTCTAGTTCTGTCTAAAATGTTTGATTCGCGCGTCAGCCTTGATCTCATACATAGCATAATAGAAAAGACCAAGCTTTCTGTTGCAGGTTTTTGGGATGCTGAGGAGGAGTTGCGTAAGGGGATGAATCCTGATGAATTAGATCATCGTGCCCTTATGGAACAAGTTTTTCTGAAGCGGGTGCAATGCCTTCAAGATATCGAAGATAATACTAAAACAATGATTCCTACCTATGATGACTATTCGCCTATCAGAATTGATGAGCTGACTCAGGATGAGTTCTATGCTCGGTTGTATGCGGAACTTATAAATGGTTGTTTTCTTGGGTTGCGGGTTTTTGAAGTTTGATGTGTTTTTGAGTATTTAGTAGCAAAAATGGTGAAGGCTTCTTGTCACGAAGCGACTTTACTGTTAATAGTCCCATTCATCTCCTTAGGCGTCATGTAGGCAGCCAGTTGTTTCATTCGTTTGTTTGATGTATTTATAAGCAGAGTCGCTTCGCGACACATGTCTGACTGGATCCTTCTCCTACCGCCCGCTGCGCGGTCGTCCGTTCAGGATGACGGGAGCGAGGAATATTGGCTATTTTCCCAAAACTTGACAGAATCTAATTGCCTTCCTATATGTACATTAAGAATACCCAGCAAAGCCATTATGGTGTCCTGGATAATTGTATTTATTAGTAATGAGGTATTTAGAAAATGATTAAGCTGTTTAAGCATATTAGTATAACGACTCCGTTGATGCTCTCGTTGATGTCTGGCGATCTGGTTGCTTCTGATGACAAGCTTGAGCTGGTTCCGGCTTCAAGTTCACAGGTGCAAGGTATTGTGCCTTTGTATGCATTTAGTCCGGATGAGTTGGTCGAATTTGATAAATTTAAGACCGGCAGATAAAGATGATGCTGAGTGGCAAAGAGAGAAGGACAAGCATTGTGTTGTCAAGAGTCTGGGACAAGCGGCCTTTAGCGGAAATAAACCCATGGTTAAATTTTTGCTTCAGGGTGGGGACGCGGCAGATCAATTTGGTGTTGTTACTAGGAGTGAACTACTCAACAAATACAGTCTATATTGGGCCATAGCTGCTGTTGCAAGGTCGGGTAATATTGATATGGCATCTTATATGCTGAATTGCTTGGAGGCTCATCGAGGTTCCGAACAGCGTGGTCAAGTTCAAGAGATGGTTTTGAATTCGTTGTGTGCAGACATAAAATCACAGTGGGTGGAATTTCTTCTGAACTGTTATTCCTTAACTTCTGGTCAGATGGAGACGGTAAGGTTCAGGTCTTCTATGGCCATGGAAAAAGCCTATGCTGAAAATAATCCTGTTATGCTTGAATCTATCCTTAATTATATGATTGCGGGGCAAATAAGCCCTAGTAATCTAGATATTCAGATGTTTCAGAAGGTGCTTGGCGGTAGTGGGGCTATAGATCATTTGTTTGTAAGCGCCATCCATAAAGGATTAAAATTTTCACCAGATGATACGGGCTGGTTGTTCAAATATGCATCAGAATGTGGTGACTCGAAAATGGCCTCATTTTTACTTAATCGTTTTGATATCAATAATGAGTCGGATTTAGAGGTGATTTTCGACGGCTTTAGGCGTGCGGTCACGAAAGGGGAATTAGGCCCGGTTAAGCTCATCTGTTCTGAGGTATTAGATGGGTTGACAGAGCGTAAGGACTGTTATCTTCTTGCCTATAACGCTATAAGTGATTCGATCGTTAATTCAAAATTGGATGTCGCGGAGTTTTTGTTGCTTTGGGCTAAAGAGAAGCTTTCTCTTGAGGACGTTCATCTGGGCATGTTATTAGGCAGCGTTGTTCAGCATGAACAGATTCGACTAGCAGCCCTGTTTCTTGATAAAGCTGACGGCAGATTACGACCCTCTCTACAATGGTTTGGTATTGTCTTGGTGCAAGGAGCTTCGGCAGGACGATCTGAAATGGTCCGTTTCTTTCTGGAGCGTGGCCTTTCTCTCGGTATGCTTAGTAAGTTTCGATTAAGGGAGGCATTAGGGGTGGCAACGGATGCTGGCCATGCTTACACGGCTGGGATAATTGTACCATATCTTCCTCGCGAGGACCGTCCGGCTCAAGCTGGTGCGGGATCCTAACGCGATTCGTCTGTGGTGACTTCTTGGGGACTCAATCGAAGGATTGGGTCCCCTTTTTGCTTTAAGCTCTGACTTATTCTAGCCTGAACCACCGTACTGGTTTGCCACGGCGCCGCGCTTCGCGCAGCCCCTCGCAATGACGGACCGGGAGATTTTTGCTGGTCTTGTTGCTTTTTACGGGTGGATACAAAAAAACAGGGACGGCCAAAACCGTCCCTGCTTATTCAAATAAACGTTTTACTAAATTATTCTTCCACGGCTCGTTCTGCTGCTCTTCCAACCGTGCTTATATTTTCAGCGGCCTGGTTTGCGGCTCTTTCTGCTGTTCTTCCAACCGTTCTTGCATTTTCTGAGGCTTGGCTTGAGGCTTTTGTTGCTGTTTTTTTAAGTGTGCTTGCGTTTCTAGCTGCTTGGCCTGCGGCTTTCTTTGCTGTTCTTTTAACCGTTCTTTTAACCGTGCTTATGTTTTCTTCTGCCTTGTCTGCAGCTTTTCTTGCTGTTCTTTTAACCGTGCTCACATTCTCGGCTACTTGCTCTTTGAAGGAGCGCATAAGCTTTTCTTGAGACTTTTGTAAGATTTCAGTCATATCTTTGTTGTGGGCAACCGCCTTGGCGAAGCCTTCTCTAGCTGCTTGGCTTTGAATTTCAGCCTTGTCTTGCAGGTTAGCGCCGCTGCTCATCCACTCGCGCCAGAAAGAAGTAGTGTCTTCCATGACCTGGCGAGCGTAGTTTGCTTGGCACTGTGCCAGGCATTTGGCAGTTTCTGCCGCTTCACGGCTGGCTGCTGACAGGGTCTCCATGTTGCGACGACTGGCTGATGTTACGTCGCTCAGGTCCATTCCTGTTTTACCAAACAAGGACTTTAGCGCATCCGCGTTAAAAAATTGTTCAGGTTTGAATGAAAAGTGTGTTGTCGCCATGTTAACCTCCATTTGTGTTTTTTTATCTACCTACAATCTACCTACAGATGTCGTCCCAGCGAAGGCTGGGTTGAGCACAAAAAGCGTTCGCTAAAAGAGCTCAACATTCCTAAGAACATTGTGCAAAGCAAAGCGACACTCTTAAGCTGGATCCCAGTCTTCGCTGGAACGACAACTGAGGGCTGTGGTTTTATTGCAATAAAGCAACATCCCCACACTTATATTATGCTCCAGGATAGCCTTGGAGTCAAATAATCTTAACAATAATAGCGAAGAAATATTAATGAATACTTAATGATAAGCTCTTATTCAAAAGGAGTGGATAAGATGGAATCTTCTGCCCCCAGCTCCCGTCATCCTGAATGGACGACCGCGAAGCGGGAGGCAGTGAAGGATCCAGTTGTGAATGTGTCGCGTTGCGACTCTGGTTATGATTAGAAATATACCAAATAAAAAAATAAATCTATCATCTGTCTACGTGATGTCAAACAAGATGGCTGGGCGCATCTACAGCAGAGTCGCTTCGCGACGCATGCTTAACTGGATCCTTCATCACCTCCCGCTTCGCGGTCGTCCGTTCAGGATGACGGGAGCTGGGAATATTCATTTTGTTAATTGCCCTCGCTTATGTTCATCTTAGCAGACTGATTACCTACTCTTTTAGCATGATAACTTAATGATCATTATAAAACTGAGGAAAGCTATTTAGTCTCTGTAAGTTCTTATCCAGCGCCGCCATGGTCTCATCTAGGCCGGGAGTTTCATCGGAAAGCCAAGACCAAACGGTGCTCAAGTAGCATAGGCCGAAGGCCTTAATCCTCAGCGCGCCATGAATTCCCGTGGTATCTACCCCAGCCGCTTGCAGGAGCCACGACATGGAATTTGCGCCCATAGGTAGGCTGCATAAGGTCGTCATAGGGTCTTTCCAGGCGTCTTGCCACAAGGTTTTAATGACAGGTTTCAAATCAGAGAGGGCATCAAAACGAGTCATCATCACCGAAAAGAGTCTGTCTCGACTTGTTTCTGAGGGGTCGAACGGTTCGATGTTTTCTAGGGTCATTTGATCAATGTGGCGGCCCAGGGCTTCTAACAGGGAGAGCTTGTCGGGGAAGTGGGCTTGTACTTGGGCCAAAGAGGTTTTCTCGTCCGCCAGATCCTTCAGCTCAAAGTGCCCCCAGCCCTTGTTGGCTATTATAGTAAGGGCTTTCTTCAGCAAGGAGTCTCTGCATGGGCGAGTTCCTCCGCACGTTTGACGGCCGCTGTTACGGCTTGTTCCATTAATGTGGGCAGTCCACTGGTGGGCTGTTCTAGCACCTTAAGTGCTGCCTCAGTCACGCCGCCAGGGCTTGCTACTTTTTTCTTTAAGATCTCAGCAGATTCCGGGGCATGTCTAACAGCGCAGCGGCACCAATCATGGTTTGGCGGGCCATGAGTTCAGCTGTGGCAGGATCTATCCTGACGCATGCCGGCCTGGGCTAATGCATCGGTCAGCAGGTATAAATAAGCAGGACCTGCGCCAGGAATAGTCGGTGACGACGCCGTAAAGTCCTCCTCCCTCAGATCCACATGAGCTTGCCCAGAAGCATCGAACAATGTCCATGAGAGGCAGTCGCAGATGCGCGTCATCCACGTGCGGGCCAGCGCCAAACCTACGGTCAATACACTTGTTATAGGCCACGGTAAATTTGCATGAGTTCGGATCAAACTTACTTGTTGTCCTAAATATTTGCCGAAGTAGTTAAGGGTTTTGCCGGCTGCGACCGTAAATGAATCAGCTTTCTCCTCAAGGCATAAGGCAGGTAGTCCGCAAAAACTGTCCATCCATTTTCTGTAGTTTTACAGCCAGAGCGTACAGGTCTGGGTCATAATCTTCGGGAAGTTGGTCGGCTTCGAATACAGTCGATATGTCTC
>CAWAEF010000002.1:0-20721 GCA_963780985.1 uncultured Alphaproteobacteria bacterium | reverse complement strand
GAAAGATTAGAGTTCTTTGGTGATGGCGTCTTGGAGTACATCTTAAGAAGCATGCTTTGGTATGATTTTCCACATCTCAACAATGGCGAGCTCCGCAATACGTGTAGTAAGTTGGTTGAAAACAGTACTCTTGCGACCGTTTCTGAGTTGTTGCGACTTCCTGAAACATCGAAGGAATTAGGGTTGGCCCCACCTTCATTTAATTCCAAGAGCCTAAACGCTCACGGCAAAGCTGATTTTGTTGAATCGCTTATAGCGGCGATTTATGAAGATGGAGGCATTGATGCCGCTAAAGACTTCATTCATAAATATTGGCGCGGCAAAAGCGCTCCTGGCGATTTAACAGATATATTTACCAAGCTGAACGCTGAACTCATGGCTATTAAAGAAAAATTGGATCCTGCCTCGCAGAAGCTACTAACACGGCTCAATTATGATAAAAAATATGATGATTCTGTATCTTTCTTAGGGGAAGGTGTTTTAGGGCTGGCTTTAAAGAGGTTGCTTTGCAGGTTATTCCCAGAAGCCAGTGAAGGTGACTTGACTAAGAAGTTTACTGCCATCTCTTCAAATAAGGCCATAGATAATTTGTGTAAGCTACTTCATCCAGGCCAAAATCGTGCTTTCATGAAAAAATACATTGGGGAACTATTTATTGCGGAGGGCCTGGAAAAAACGTCTACTTACATCTTGACCGCTTGGACCAGCGAAAGAGCTCCCGTGGCTATACAGAAAGTGATTAACAAAAATGTTCTCTCTAATGAAATGATGAGCTTTGTCGAGCCCGCGAGACATTCTAGTTTTCTAATTAGTTCAGCAGGCAAGAAATCCAAAGATTCAGCGCTACCGGGCACTCTAGTGTCCAGAGAAAACTCAACAGATTTTAAACTAGCAGGATCATGTCAGAAGGCAGATGAATCTGTTTCTACCTCTTCAATAGAAGAGCCTATATCTGAGATTTTCGTGAAGGGTGATAACATTCCTGCCATGACTGCCAATAATTCAGTAAAAATCGATACCCAGGCAATTCCAGATCCCATAAAAACTGAGGGGCCTGTAAAGAAGTCCTCTAAGAAGAAGAAAGCCAAAAAGTTCAGAACGCCACAGCAACTGGCTGAAAGAAAAGAGAACAGGGAAAAACTAAAGATCGAGAGAGAAACGCGTCGCGCAGCGAAATTGCAAGCACAGATGACAGGCAAAGACGTAACAGTCAAAAGAAAGCCTATTACTAGTGTAGATGCCCTTCCATTCGAGCCTTCTAAAGGCCCTGCGTTTAAAAATGAAGAAGCGGCTGTAGGGAAGGATCTTGGTAGTGTTTGGGAGAAGCTAGATGGCACTTGGGAGAAGAAAGACAGTTTAATGACAAAGGTCGAAGCTAAAACCAAGAAAAAGATTGCTGATTCTAGGCCCAAAGCCCTTGTAACAAGGACATCCTCCAAGACAAAGAAACAATGGGCAGGAAATCCTTTGTTAGGAACGGATTGTTCTATGGATGGAATGGTTATTAAGCTGTTAGATCCTAAGGGTGATCTATACATAGAGTTAGTTAAAAAAGAAAAAGACTTAGCTATAAAGAATTTAGTAAAACGCGGAAATGAGCACTTTTTGGTTACGGAGTACGAAGAGGCACTTATATGCTTTAATCAAGCCTTGGCCAATATGACACCAGACTTACCTCTCTATATAGAGACTGAGTCGTCAGTTTCAAGGGTAAATAATTTTATTGTTTCCAATATAATAAGGCGTGGCGCTGCCCTATCGCAAGGTCATGATCATGAGCAAACAATGAAGTATTTTGAAGAAGAGCTGAGTAAATTTGAGCCAGAGAGTATTCTTTATCAAGAAGCAGTTATCGCAATTGCTAATTACAAGGCGTCTTTAGAGATTGTGGAGCTATTTGGACCTGAAGCTTTATGGTCTGATGATGAAGCCGATGACTACGAAAGATATACAAAAGAAGACTGTTTCCAGCCTAAAAATGAGTCTCGCAAAGAAATGAAAGTTCTCGCTAAGAAGAAAGCTGCAAAAACTTCAGGCCTGTTGTCTGGCTCTAATATCACCAATGACAACATGCCAAAAAGTCTTGGCGTTGAGATTCCTAAAAATGCCTGGAGAAAGCACGCCCTAAAACAGGAAAAGAATAATAAGACTAAGAAGAAAGTTGATGTGGTGGCACCTATGTCTTTCGGTTTGTCTTCTACCCCAGCAGACTGGACAGAATGGCTCGAGTGAACATCTAGTTGTAGAATTTTTTCCAGAACCGCAAGAAGTCAATCAGCTGTTGGATTGTTTTCTGGGCCTAATTGTAGGCAGACATGACGTCCATCCAGCATTAATGAATCTTGGGGCTTGAGGCTTTTTTTGATTACTTTTTGTGGAATTGAATGATGAGTCAGCTTCACCCTTTTTTCTATCCCAAACTCGCCAGATATAGAGTCTAGGGATGGGGTCGCGGTGGGCTGCAGAAATAGTCAGATTGTCTAAATTGATCAATAATTGAATATAAGCGAATTTAATATTGACAATATTAAGATTCTGCATTACACATATCATGTAAAGATATTATTAATAATGCCCATTACAAATTACTTTTTTACATATGTTTTTAATTTAGGAGTATGAATATTATGAAATATACCCACTTTCTCACTGTCTGCCTTATCGTTGCTACCAGTTGTTCATACGCCCATAGCTCGAACAATAGTCATGGACCTGACGAAAATGACGAAGAATTATTCATATGTATGTTATCTGCTCATCAAGGTAACGCCTGGGCACAGTATTGCCTTGGGCTTAAACATCAGAAAGGCGAGGGTGTAAAACATAGTGAGGCTGAAGCGGCGAAATGGTACAAACTTGCTGCTCAGCAAGGTTTAGCTGAAGCTCAATTCAATCTTGGGGTTATGTACTTTCATGGCATTGGTGTTAAACGTAATGAGGCTGAAGCGGCGAAATGGTACAAACTTGCTGCTCAGCAAGGCCTAGTTGAGGCTCAGATCAATCTTGGGGTTATGTATTGTAATGGCGATGGTGTTGAACGTAATGATGCTGAGGCGTTAAAATGGCACAAACTTGCTGCTCAGCAAGGGGATGCTAATTCTCAGTTCAATGTTGGGTGCATGTATCAAAAAGGTCTTGGCATTGAACGTAATGATGCTGAAGCGGCAGAATGGTTTAAGCTCTCTGCTCAGCAAGGTAATGCTAAGGCTCAGTACAATCTTGGATCTATGTATCTTAATGGCATGGGTGTTGAACTTAACGAGGCTGAGGCAGCAAAATGGTGTAAACTCTCTGCTCAGCAAGGTCTAGCTGAGGCTCAGAGAGATCTTGGGGCTATGTATGTTCATGGCATGGGGGTTGATCGTAATGAGGCTGAAGCGTTAAAATGGTACAAGCTCTCTGCTCAGCAAGGAAATGCTCAGGCACAGTGCGATGTTGGGTTGATGTTTGAGAACGGCTTTGGCGTTGAACGTAATGAAGCTGAGGCGGTAAAATGGTATAAGCTTTCTGCCCAGCAAGGTAATGCTACAGCTCAGTGCAATCTTGGGGTTATGTATTGTAATGGCAAGGGTGTTGAACGTAATGAGGTTGAGGCGGCAAAATGGTACAAGCTTTCTGCTCAGCAACGAAATGCTACAGCTCAGTGCAATCTTGGGGCTATGTATTGTAATGGCGAGGGTGTTGAACGTAATGAAGCTGAGGCGGCAGAATGGTACAAACTCTCTGCTCAGCAAGGCAATGCTAAAGCTCAGTGCAGTCTTGGGTCTATGTATCAGGATGGCATTGGCGTTGAACGTAATGAAGCTGAGGCGGCAAAATGGTATAAGCTTTCTGCCCAGCAAGGTAATGCCATAGCTCAGTGCAATCTTGGGATTATGTATTTTAATGGCAAGGGTGTTGAACGTAATGATGCTGAGGCGGTAAAGTGGCATAAGCTTTCTGCTAATCAAGGCAATGATACAGCTCAGTTCAATCTTGGGGCTATGTATCAGCATGGTACCTGCGTTGAACGTAATGATGCTGAGGCGGTAAAATGGTATAAGCTTTCTGCCCAGCAAGGCAATGCTAAGGCTCAGTGCAATCTTGGGTCTATGCATCAGAATGGCATGGGTGTGGAACGTAATTATGTTGAAGCGGCAGAATGGTACAAGCTTTCTGCTCAGCAAGATAATGCTGGAGCTCAATTCAATCTTGGTCACCTCTATTTTAAGGGCTTGGGCGTTCCTTGTAATGTGACCGAAGCCGCAAAATGGTTTAGAAAAGCCGCTAGCAAAGGTGAAGCTAAAGCCCTGAAAAGTATTTCCTGGCTTAAAGATGATCTTATAAGGTTTGCTGACTCGGGCTCAGTGGAAGCACAATATGAACTTGCATGCATGTATCAAAAAGGTCTTGGCCTCAACAAAAGTTATGAAGATGCTTTTATCAGATACAGCCAAGCGGCAAAGCTCCGCCATGTTGAATCAATGTCTTGCTTAGGAGACTTGCATTTTGTTGGACTCGGGTGCGAGAATGATCTGAACAAGTCCATCATTTGGTATAAACGAGCAGCAAAGCGCGGTCATCAGAGTTCATTGACTAAACTTACCAATTTAGCCATAAAAAAACAGAACGCCTACGCCCAATATATATTGGGAGGGTTATATTTTGATGCGCTAGGTGTTGAGCAAGATCGCAAACGAGCAGCTGAACTCTACAATATGGCTGCGAACCAAGAGCTGGCTTCGGCGCAGTACGAATTGGGTTATATGTGTTTGGTAGGTAAGGACCTGCCAAAGGATGAGGGAAGAGCCTTTAAACTGTTTAATCTGGCGAGTGAACAAAAGCATCCCCACGCGACAACCTGTTTGGCATGGATGTTCGAAAAAGGAAAATTCGTTAAGCCTGATATGAAGAAAGCCATAGAGCTATACCAGCAAGGGGCTATTGGTGGTAATGAAAAAGCGCAAAAGAAGATCGCTGAGCTTTGCCCGAAAGAACCAACTGACCAACCAACCGGATTGGCGGGACGAATGGTTGTGAAAGATGATGAATCTGAACTGACCTTTGGTAGATGCATTATATTTTAATCAACCGCCTTTGAACTGATAATAGATTATAACTTGTGACTTGTAACGGTGGGCTGCAATTATGCGAAAATGGGATGGCAACGGTAAGATGCCATCTCATCTGCTTATATTTTTTACCCTTCAGCCCCCGCTGGAGATTTTTCATCCTGAACTTGTTCCTCAGAAAACACGGATTCCTGATTCGCAGGCTCACATGCCTCAGCAACAGGGTCGCACTGCTCTTCTAGAGGTATGATCTTAGCTATGAACCCTTTTGTCACAGACCTTACATCCTTAAACTTCATCTTGACCCTTCCTGTAGGCGCTGTAGCTGGAAGTTTGATATAAGCTTCGAGGTCCGGCAAGCAAGCAATTTCCGTTGCCAGCACTAGCGGCTTGGTTTTAGTTTGTTGGGATAGGGATACGCCATCACGGATTGTATTCGCGCCGTAGGACAGATTTTCCACGTGCTCCTTCACCTCTGTCTCGCCAAGGACTTTTGATATCCAGCTCGTTGTATTGGGATCAGTATTGCGGAAGAAGATCTTGGTGTTGAACAAATCCAGCACCGACTGAGCTTGGTTCTGCCCATATGTGTTGATCAGTTGCGGAAAGCTTTGCACACCGGCAAGGAAGCATCCTCCGTATTTACGTGCTTCAGCCATGCCGGTTTCTAAGGAAGGTAGCTTTTGTAGAGCAGGAAGTTCGTCCAACACGAACCACATACGTCTTTTGGGATTGGGTTCTTCACTCATTAAGGCATTGATGGCTGTATCGATCCAACCGCTGATTAGAGGCAATAGTGTATGTCTCTGGTCAGGTTTGGCAGAGATGAACAACCACTGGCCCTCAGGAGATTCGCTAACCCATTTGCGGATTGAGAAGCCTTCATGTTCGGCAGACAGAAACTTAAACGCCTGTATATGGTTCACTAGCGTTGCCCTGATGGATATGGTCATTTTATCACCATCCATGTGGGTGTAGCTGGCGGCTTCGGTGTTGCAGAAAAATTGACTGAATTCCTTCAAATCGGCTTGCACAAGTAAGTTGTAGAGTTTGTGGACATCTCTTTTGCCGAGTTTCGCATATTTTCTGAAAGCTGCTGACAACAGCGCTTTGCTCGCATTCTCCCAGAATTTATCGCCGCTGGAAGATTTAGGCACAATCGCCGCCGCCAATGCGTCAAAGTGAGTCTCAGTCAGGCAATCAGCCCAAGGTGACCAGTTTACACTGCGCTCATCCAGCGGATTCAGCAGCACATCCTGACCCTCTCGATAGTACTTGGCAACGAAGTCCCCCGTTAAATCCACCACAATCGCGCGATTAGGACGCGCTCTGATCTGTGGTAGTAAGGTGTGAAAGCAATTGGTCTTACCCGATCCCGTCGTGCCAGTAATCAGGATGTGCGATGTTTCTTTGTGTTTGATGAGAGGCAACCCGTCCAAATGCAGATCTGAGGCCAACTTTTGTTTTTTGATCATGCGCTTAAGGATCTTGGCCGAGACAATCTCGCCACCACGTTCAAGCTTTTTCAAAGACTGACGATAACCACGGATGATAAAGAAGCTGATCACAATTATCACCATGACCAAAGCCGCCCACAAACTTTTAATGGAATTCTGTTCCACCAGTTTATCTATGTACGATATATGCGCTTTGATAGACGGATCATTGAGAATCCGCTTAGACTGAACCTGCCGGGTTATGCCGTCAGCATATTTAAACTCCTGTACGGCCTTTTCAGCGTCATTGAGGCTCATGTTGACCATTAGCTCAGCATAGAGCGATTCTTTATAGAGGTAACGTTGATATACGGTGGTCTGCTGATACATCAGGGTCACAAATATCCCAATCCCCACCAGCAACGACATGGCAATGCTAATAGATAGAATTTGCTTAAGCATACGATATTGGTGAACGGCAAGCTGCCCGCCGCGGGTGAAGAAATTTAATGCGCTCATGTTTGGCACCTTTGTTTTGGAGTTGCTCTTATCCTTGGGTGAGGTGCCGGCACCCTTGATATTGTTGGGTTATGATACCATGTTTGAGGCCAGGTACCTTGGGAAAAATAAACTTCTAATTAAACCATGTCGCATAAATGTTTATGAGACCCGCCACGATTATTATAATATTGACAGTTATATGTATCTAATATATTCAAGGAGTTAATATGAATTTTAGTGGCTAGGGCCAGCGCATTTGATTTTCTGAGGATATTCTAATTATGACTGTTGCAAGATTTCTATTATTTTGTGTTTTGACACTTTCAACTTCCCTTCCCGCACAGAGCTCATTCCACTCTGATGGGAGTAAGTCTGATGACTCATTGTGTGAAAGTGAACAAAATAGAAGGCAGTCTTCGGCTGAGAACGCACCGGCAGGTACAGAGCCCTCGCTTAAAAAGCATAAACCAGGCAACAATGAATCCAATGACATTTCTAGAACAGACCATTTATATGGATATAATGACAACGACAGAGAGGTGTTGCAGAAAACTAGAGAGGTGTTGCAGAAAGCTAGACTAACCTCACTTCCCGTGACTTTACATTTGGTCCCAAACGATATTTGGGAGAAAATAGTGTTTTTTGCTGATGATGAAAAAACAAATCATTTAAATATAAGTCTGACTTGCCTCTTTTTAAAGCATATCCTTTATGAAGTGGAGAGAAAACACAGAGTAGGCTTCATCAAGCGCATATGCACGAATCTGTAGATCCCAAGGCTGTTCAGCAGAATGGTAGCCCATTGTTTCCAAAAGGTATGTTCAGTCGATATTTTGGTTTGTTCACCACACAAGGTGAACCAGATGACGAAGAAATAGACAGCTTTCAACGTAAGGTGGGGTTATTTTCAAGAGCCTGGTTACTAAAAACATATAGATCAGCATTTGATGCAAACTATTTTTATGCACAACAAAAAATCGAAAGTACTAATCTCAACGACTTTTTGGATATCGAAGAAAGAGGTTTTAACTTAAGTTATGCAGATCTAGCTTTGGTACCTTCTTGTATTAATCGACTAGCCTGCCTTACTGTTTTGTTCATTGATTACAATCAGCTCACAGTTCTTCCTAGTCAAATTGAAGCATTGACGAATCTTAGGGACCTGCGCCTACAGCACAATAAGTTTAGACACTTTCCTGAGGTGATTGGAAAATTAACGGGATTTACGCACCTATTTCTATGTGATAACCAGCTTACTGAAGTTCCTAATACAATAGCCAACTTGACAAACCTAGAAGGGCTATGGCTTCAAAATAATCGGTTTGCTAAGTTTCCAAAGAATATAGTAGGCATTACAAGTCTTAGAGAGCTCTTCCTAGACAATAACCAGATCAGTAATGTTCCCTATTCCATCCGAGAAATGACTAAATCTAAACCTTCTATCACTTGGTTCTAACGCTTGTTGATCTTCCGGATTCACTAGGAGAGCTAGCCAATCTAGGTGGTTTATTTCTTCAAAAGAATCAATTCACAGAAGTGCCAGGCTCAATCTGCGAGCTTTCGGCTTTAGAAGTTCTAGTTCTAAGGGGCAATTTGCTCACAGAAATTCCAGAGTGGATCGGTGATCTGGCTAATTTAATCATACTAGATCTTGATGCTAACCAACTTACAGACCTTCCGGATTCAATTGGAGAATTGACTCATTTAATGACACTCAGTATCCGTAATAATCAGCTTATACAAGTTCCTACATCGATTAGAGATCTGCCTCACCTTAGAGATTTTAATATTGAAGGAAATCCGAATACTTAAGGTTGAATAAAGCAAATGGGGGTCTCTTCCAGCGCTTGGGTATTTGAGACGCTAATTGGTACGGCAACAACAAAGTAGCGATTCACGTTTTTCATGATCAGCAAGGCCTGACTGCAAACATTCTAGGAAGGATGATTTGTAGATAGGTTGCTGCGCCTTATTTGATAATTTTTCGATATCTGTTATAATGCATAAGCAGTAGGGGCACAAACTGAATGAATTATAACTTACAAGCCAATGAAAAGCACAAGCCATTCTACGTGAGAAGATTGACAGTTCAGCTGTCTCTATTTATAGTGATTGCAGTTGGCATACTTTCACGCAGTCCATTACTGATGGCTTCGGCCTATTTGCTTTGTGCAACAGTGCTTGACCACCTGTTTTTCTATGTATTTCATATGAAAAGCTCAGACTATGTAGAAGCTGATAGACTGTTGACCGAGAATGAAGCCACTTTAGACCAGCTCGATCAATACTCTGCAGCCCGCCGGAAGATCCGATTGGTTAGTTTTGGCTTTGCAGCTTTAGGCTGGCGGCATTGCTTATTTTGTGATTCCAACATATTTTCTAGCCGTATTTTGCGTAAGCTTTACGGCTACAACCCTAGGTTAATTGCTTACCTGAAGCCTCATATAAAGAACAAATATCCCCCTGCCTTTGTTAGGGACGATCGTTATTATGTTCCTGGTAGTGGAATGAAAATGGGCCGTATAACCCCAGGCCAGGCGGCGGTTCTAGGCAGCCCTAGTAGCCCGCCATGGGGTGTTATTGAAATTTGATTCGCCCTAACTATTTTGCCTTAACCTGAGAACTACCCTGAGTTACTTTATTTAATATGTTGCTTCCTTGTCCCATCTTATCCATGACCTCCTTTTGTTCAGCTAACTTGTCTTGGATATCTGTTAAAATATCATTGTTTGAACTTTGAGTTTTATTGTTTGGCCCGAAACCATCCGCCGCGATTTTAGGCTCCGTTCCCTGAACCATCTTAATTTCATGGGTGAAGCCATCGCCTTCTGTGCCTATAACCTGCCTATGCTCTTCCAATTTATTGTCTATAGTATTTAAGCTGCCTAAACTTGCAGCTTTAGCTTTGTCGCTAACCTCAAAGCTATTTCCAAAGCCTTCACTAGCTGTCTTCTTTGAGAGATCCTGAATATATTTATCGCTGACGTCATTGTTAATGGCTAAGCTTGAATTTGCAAAAACTCCTTGTACCTGTTCTGGAGACGAAGCTAGTCCAGAGGTGTCCATATAGTTGTTGGCATGAGACATTTTATGCTCCATGAACCTTTGTTGGTATTGCATGTCCATCTCTGGCCTTGAAGACATGATCACTTCCGCTTCTTTAATGCCCATGGATCCAGATGAATTAGGTAAGTTTTGCTTTGGCAACCAATCTACATATTCCTGGTTAAGGTTGGCGTTGATGCTGCCGGAGTTTTGCTTAGTCCAGCTGGCCATTTTGGAATATGAATCAGATTTCTGCAGGTTAGAAGTAGCCTCTTCGCGGTACTGATTAGATTTCTCAAGTGAAGCACCGATACTAGACGATGAACGCTTAGCCTCATCGCTGGACTCTGAAAATCTGGAGTCTTGGCTAGCTTGGGAAGCCTTGTTAAGTGCTTCTTGGAAGTTATTTCTTGCTTCACAAAGTCTTGGGCAGCAGAGAAATTTTCTCGATCACTTGCTGAGCCGGAAACTTGCCCCAATAGGCTAGCATTAGCTTTCGTTGTGGCGCCAGTGCCAAACACCTGAAATCCTACGCCGGCTTCTACTGCTACAGAAGCGTTGGCGAGAATTTGATTTGCCTTTTCATTGCTAATTCCACGCTCCTTAGCAAACCTATCATTGAGTGCGGATAGGTTACTAAATGACTCGTTTTGGCTACCTGTCATCCCGTTGGAGAAACTCTCTGAACCTGAGATCTGCTGGGATTGCTGATTGCTTAAATCCATAACCTGCCTGTTATGATCAGCTCTAGATTTGGTGGAAGCTATCATTTGACTTTCGGCCATCTGATTGGCTTGGGTGGCTTGTTCTGTGTAGCTGTTGGACATGGTCTCGCCCATGTTGAGGCTGGAGCGCAGGTTTGAGTTCGACACGCTTATAATGTGGTCCCCATCTGCAGATGTAGTTCTACTAACCACACCATCGTTTTGGGTGAATGATCCAGATGAATAAGACGGTGACATATTGTTTTGCCCAAATGTGGTGTTGTTAGCCTGCATAGTACCTTGGCTGATATTGCCGAAACTATAGTTGCCGCTCATCATATCTTCAGATGCTCGTGAAGATGCCGACGTTGCTGGTCCTGCCATATGGGAGGCTAGGTGCACGAAGCTGCCGGCGCCGCCTTTTACTAGAGCGTAGGCTAGGGATCCTACGGCTAGGCTCATGAAGCCGGCTTGGGCTGCCATATCTGCGTGTAGGTTGGAGAAACCTACAGAGTTGGCTATGGTGATGCCTGTGCCATCGGTCACGACCAGGCCCATGCCTTTTGCTCTTACTGAGACGTTCATTATGAAGTTTAGGACTGCGTAGAGAGGTGGCCATAGTTGGATCCACATTAGTAGACCTACCCATTTGCCGATGTATCTCCAACCCATGGGGAGGATGGCTAGGGGTAGCAGGAATATGAAGGCTACGTAGATCAACGCTTCCATCACGTTCTTCATTGCGATGAGCTTTTGAGCTGCGACACCGGCTATATTCTCTTCGTTGGCTCTTTGATGCAAATAGGCTCTGCGGACTGCGAAGTTAGGTGCATTGCCTAGGGCTGTGGATTGGGCCTCAATCCCGTCCACCACCGAATGGATCATCATCTGCTGCATCATATAGTCATTAGCTGAATTAGACATATTCGTCATATAGTTCATAGCGCCTGGTAGATAGCCTTTGAGCTGTTGGCCTAATTTGGACCTGTTGGCGGGCGCGGGAGCTTCTGCATTGGCCCCGGCTGCTAGGGGAACTGTCCACGGTTTTGCCGCGTCTTTATTAAAAATCTTTCTCCCGAAAAACTGAAAAGCGCTTTCTACGCTAGATTCCAGATAGGGCTTTAGCCTGGTAACACCTTGGGCGCAGGTTAGGATTTCTGGTCTTTGATTCTTGCCGGGGGCTTTGAAGACAAAAGCTCTAGCTTGGGAGGCATTCTTTGAAACCAAACCCCAGATGTCTCCTGTGGATCTTAGCTCTTCGAGAGTATATTTTTGCCCCATGAGGGCATCATAAACCACGCATTGGTTGACGAATGAGCGCATGGTTTCGTTCAGATCTGCGTCTGTTATCTGAAAGTTGTTGGCATTGGCGATCAGATTGGAGGCCATTACGGCTCCCGTTTTGTGATATTTCAAATCATCTGGGAGTGAGAAGGTTTTTTCTACCTCACGGGTTACTCTGTCGCCAATCTGACTAACCAGACCTGCAATTGATCCTAGCCCCCAGGGGACATTGTCGACTTTGTAGTTAAAGCCTGTTACGGGATCTTGAATGATAACTGTGCAGGTGGGTATAAAGAATAAATACAGCATCAGATTGAAAGGAATGAACCAGCTGGTCAGCAACTGGCTATGGTTCCCGTAAATCACGGTAACAATCGCCCACATCAGGCCTAAGATCAGAGAGAATCTCACTAACGGCTGATAGAGAGTTCCTGATTTAGCATTCATCAATGCTGCAATGGCGTTAAAGGTTGTGTCCAGAATCTCGCCTGCACCATAGGTTACGACTGATATTTCCATTGGTTATAGTCCCCCTTCACTTAAGGATCCTGCTTTGTTGAGAATTGTCTTTTCCAACAGCTCTGTTTTCTTCACCATATTGATCACCTGCTCAATTTCTTTAAAGCTTCCCATGCGTCTGTCCATAATGCGTTTGCGGACTTCTCCTAAGGACTGCAAGAACGCAGTGATCTGGGTGTCATCGATTTGAGCGCTGCGGATGTGGTCGGCGCTTTCGTTGATGACGTCAAGGATTTCGGTGAGGTATTGGAATAAGATGTCGACTGCGCCTAATTCTGCGTAATCGAGGATATCGACGGGCGATTGGCCTCGTCTAAATGCAGTTGAGACATTGATGATCTTATAGAAAGGCAGTCGAGTTGAATTAAGAAACGCTATTTCCGATGCTGAAAGAGCTTCATCGGCATAAATCTTGTTCTGAATGGACTCTAGGACTTTCCTAACCTGACCAATGAGGGATTTATCCGCATCAATGGTGATGGCGCTTTTAACTAGCTTAAGGCATTTGTTGGCATTGCCGGTGTTATCGGTACATTTATAAATTTCCACTCTACCGCCATGCAGGAGCGCGCCTAACAGCTCATTGTTATTAGCAAGGGATGCATGACTGTGAAGTTTAAAATCATCATTGGCTTCTTTGTAGGAAATGATGGTGCCTGAAACGGACATAAAGAATTCCGCCAGTTTGAGGTCTTGGCTCAAGAAATGGTTTTCTTGAATAGCTTTCCAGGCCAGATTGAACTCTGTTCCCAGCATGCTTTTGAAGCGTGGATCATTTTCTGCAGCCGTCATAACTTTATTGCGCTCCCCTCCTGCACCACAGCCTTGGCGTGCTGCCGCATAGTCAGAAAATCCTCCGTACTTGCCTTCGGTTCCGATCATTTTGCACATATGACCTTTGGCTATTTCAGATCGTGGCCAAACGGATCCCAAAGCTGTTGCTGCAATTTCACAGGAATTGACATTGGCTGAGTTTATCTTTTGAGCCCAGTCGTTAAGCTCGGTCATTGTGTTCTTTACAATAGGACTCATCTCTTCTAAGGCAATCATCATGGCAAATGAGCTGGCGTTCGAGCCTATAGCCTTTAGGCTTTCAACCAACTTATCGGAGCTTATGTGAGAAAATGCCCCCATAAACATATCTACCCCACCGCATCCGGCTCTGTAGCTTGGCATCTGAATGGTTGCCAGCTGGCTGTTGTGAACTTGGTTGCGAGCGAAGATATTACCTCCTGTGTAAAAACCAGCCCTTTGGTCCTCGTAAGCACCAGGTTTGCTGATATTGGAAGCCCCGCCCAGCTTGTTGAAGAACTTGGTGAGGTCTTTGCCCACGTCCGCATGTGCAGATGAGGCTATCAGGCATAAAAATAGAAAATAGCGCATAATCATGATGGTCTCCTGTTGATTAAAAGCACGCGAATGCGGTCTTCAATTTGGTCGTGGGTGCTGAAGCCATAGCTTAAGGGGATGACTTGGCCAGTTGATGGTTCAACAGCTAAAAGTGATGGAAGAACCTTTACACCTAAGGTTTCAGCTGTGCCATTGTCCGGTTTGAAGTTCGGGAACTCCGGCAAGCCTGCACCATCTATGCTGATGGGCAGAACCTCCCAGCCATACTTTAGAGCAAAGGCCTTCACGATTGGCGCAAACTTATGGCAATAGGTACATGATCCGGAGTAGAAGAAAAACAGCCCATGGGTTTTGGAAAGGCCTTGAATAGCCTTGTCCATTTGTTGCTTTTCTAGATCCAAATAGATATGACGTCCTGCTTGCGATGTCGGGTGCTTAACGGTGTAATCCAACTCAGGAGTGGTATAAAGAACTTCCTTCCACTTAGCCGCAAACAGGCTGGCCTTGCCCATCATCTCTTTTTGGATAACCATGTAGTCCCTGATGTTTTCATATGTTGGATCCATCAAAGCCTTTGCCTTCACCCGAGAGATTTCTTGTTTGAATTCTTCTAACAGAGCTTTGGGATCTTGCTCCTGTGGTTTATCCTGCGGTTCTTGCGGAGTCTCCTTTTTCTTTTTGGGATCTTCATACCAATGCCAGCCTTCTGCCTTTCGATCGAAGAAAGCCGCATGGGCAGGTTGGCATAGCCAGATCAATATATAGACGATCGAACCTATGACGACCGCTATGCATGCGATATTTGCAGCCCAAGAAGGTTTAAAATACTTCATCCTATTTCCCCTTCTTACTTTCATATTCCAGAACCATCACATCAACACGGGTCTGGATACCTCGTTTGACATTCTCTAAATCAGGCTTTTTAAGAGTTTTGGCGATATCCGCATAAAGCTCCTGCAGATCTAGCTTACTGAAGTCGATTCTTGAGAGTTCTTGAATGGTAAAGCCACGGCATTCGGGATCCTTTGCGCTGCCCCAACCTATGCCCAACTGAGCCCTGCCTTGCTCGTGGAAGATCTTGGCCATTTTGGTTGGAAAGCAGCAGAAAGAGGTTTCCTTGGTTACACATTGACCCAGGACCTTTTTCGGACAATAGGTTCCGATCTGGTGGCAGAGCTTTTTAGAGCGGCTTGTGGCTAGCTGCTTTTCCTCGGCACTGCAGGAGGCCAAGCCCAGGCTTTTGCCCCAGCCTTTGCCCGATCCACAACAATCCTTGAAATTAACGATCTGACGTTTGCAGGAATTGGAATTGCCCTTGAACACAAAAAGATTATCAGCTGTAATTTCTCCCTGCATTTCTTTCAGGGCAGCAAGCCGTGAGACTGCTTCCAACATGTCGCCATCTTCAACATAAGTGGGCTCTGAACAATTTCCATCAAGACAAAAGGGAAGGTCTTTACCTGAGATCTTTTCACCCCGGAGTCGCTTAACATTAGAACGGCACACAAACGTTTGCTCTGATACCGCGCAGGTATCACCAACCATAGTTTTGCATTTAGTGCCCAATTGATCGCAGCCCTTGAGGCGGTATGGCTCGCAGTTATTTAAGGATGGAAAGTGACAGCGATAGCTGCGTTGTATCTTCCACCAGTCTCGCTTTACGTGGTAACCGTTGATCGTTTTGGTGGCAGCGCCTTCCATTACCTCTTCGTCTGCATATTCGCAGAGCCCTAGATCTGTCTTCTCTTCTAAGGGTGCGCAGGTGTCTTCAATGTGTTCATTTACGTCACTTTCTTGAGTAGGCGGCTGGAAGGTTATCTCAACATTAACCGTAAAATCATGGAAAAGTGGCCTGACCTTCTTTTTCTTCTTCATGTAATGGGTGCGGACAGATAAATCTCCATTGCTGGCCAGAGTTATGTAGTCATTGTCTTTGACGAGTTTTACGCGCAGAACCTGACCATGAAGTTCTTTGGGCAGTGGATTGGTGAGAGATGTACTAGCACTGTATCCTCCCCAGAAATGTGTGACCGCTGAGTCGCGCTTCTTGCCAGTAATTATGTTGCAAGAGAGTCCACCGGTCCATCCATGGGAATAGACTTTAACGGACACTGTATGGGTTTTAGGTTCCGGAATTATTACATCGGCATGTCGTGTATGAGTGCAGACATGGGTTGTTGGGTCTCCGGATTCTTCACAGGTGTGACGTGTACTGGGATTCTCCTTATCCTGTGGCGAGCTGATAGAAAATGGCTCACCCTCGGAAATAGTCAGGAGAGGGTTTTCTGCCGCCTCATTGGCGCGTTTGAAAGAGGGATCATTGATCGGATCGATTTTTACAAATGGCCGTTGCTTAATCGTTTTAGAAAAGAACGCAGCATTTTCATTTCTAGAAAGGATGGTCTCTCTCTGGGCTTCCAATTGAGCAAGGCTCATATCAGCTTCAGGTGGCGCATCCGTTTTATAGCCGGGGACATCTTCCAGCTTGTAAGATTTCATAGCTTGTTTATGTTTTTCAGACTGGGCCTTTGCAAAATCCTTGCCGTCTTGGTGGGACTTCTTTTGATCAGCTGAGGCTGTCGTGACGAGACAAGTACAAAGGATCACGAGGCTGGTCAGTAATGACATCTGAATTATAGCCGGCGATCTCATTTGGAACCCCCATGAATCTCTTGAAGCAAAGTTGCAGCCTTTTGGTTTCCGCTTTTTCTGAAGGTATCTAATGCATGATGCAGAGAAACATGCCCCGAGAGCTGGTCGTAAGGGGGTTTTTCATCAGATGAGGGCATGGGCTTATCCAGCAGCACAAAGACTGGGCAAACGCTGATATCAAAGGCTTGGTACAACGTAGGATCTATCAATGCATCTATACCCAACGCCCTCATTTTCTCAGAAGTTTTAGGAAAGCTGCCATCAACCAGGCCCCTAAAGACAAGCTTGCCGCCAGCGCGGTTCACTTGATGGCCTAGGGTTTTCAGGGCTTCCATAGGCATAGAAAATGAGACAAATACTAACAATGAGGGGTATCTATCTTCTGCCGATTTCCCTTCTAATGCAGCTGCCGAAGATCTGCAGACTTTTTGATTGGCATCTGATTCAGAATCTGGACCAAGCCTACCTTTTTTGTCTGCCGTCCCTTGGATGATCTCGTAAGCCAGTTGATGGTTTTTGTCTTTGTTGGCTTCATTTTTATTTAAGATGTCATGAACCCAAGACAGATCAACCTCTTTAGCCCAGAGAGTTCCTGAAAATCCCATAAATAGGGCAGTGTAAATCACAATAAACAGCACGATCTTTTTCTCCAAATTAGATAGCCAAAATCCTCGCCTTTGTAAGGAAACTGATGCCCTGCAGACCATAGCGAGTCACTGCGCCCAAGCGGGTGACAGCCCAAAGTTGTTGTGGGAATAGGAAAGGTCATTTGCGTCTTGTACTGAGTTTTTCGAATGATAGGCATGAGGTATTTGCTGCAAAGACCCTCACGCCCACGTAACCAAAAGCCAAACCCAGGCGGTGCATCTTCGCCAGCAATCTTTCCACCAAAAGAAGGCTAGCCTGCACGCCACTGCTGTGAGATCCCACATTGCCTGTTAACGGATACATGGATCCCTGACAGCCGCCACACCAGAACAATGCGTCACTGCCAAAACCTGATGTGGCCATCAGACAGTCCGCAGCACAAGCAGCCTGAGCAATAGGGTTTGCAAAGAGAGCGGCTTCTGGATTGAAGGTGAAACTCAGTTCATCATCATTCCAGAATGGATCCAGTTCTGAAATATACGCCACATCAACCGTAGCCTTTTCCATGCAGACGAAATCCGTTAATAGCTCCAGCCAATATAGGACTGGATAGACATACAAATGCACCTGGTAGAAACTATGCTTGCCGTGGCCTTTGGAGGTATGTGAAATGCTTCCTTTTCCTACGACCCCTTTTTTGGGGCCTAACACGATGCCACCCATATTGACCATACAGAATGGTGTTCGTGTGACATCCACCAATCGCGCAGGCTCCCAGAAGCTTATAGGGATGCCAATGCGAGGAGGGTCCGTGCAAGTACACGATATACCTGAAGCATTGGGGGTATCTTCGCCACTCATAACCTTTACGCCTGCAATTGTGATAGGGAATATGCACTTCCAGCAGATGTCCGTGATAGGGTTAACGAATTTACCCTCACAAGCGGCTTGGACTTGGTATACATTGGAGTGCCAGACTTAACCAAAGATCATTAATAGAATTACTTTTCTCATCACGAGCCCTCCTTCAGGTAAATTTCAGAAATTTTGAGATGCTTGCCTTCTTGTTCTACAACCGCCGGCACGGCCTTAATTTCGAGCTTGGTTGTGATCACTCCTCCCTGGTCAAAGAAAACAGGTTTTTCCCAAGACTCCATCAAGTGAAATGGTGCTCCGGATACCAAGATCACTTTCACCTTGATGTCTTGGTCGAAAAACGTTTCTTGAACCCATTTCACCTGAGCCTCATCATCGCCCTGGATGAAGACCAATTTGGTCCGCAAAGGTGTAGGACCCAGTGGGTTGTACTTAGTTCCAGCCTTTTGGAATACTCGCCCTTCATGATCTTTGAGGTCGTAAGGTACAACGATGGAAGGATCAATAGAATATTCTCGGTATTGGGTAGCTTTGGTTATTCCCTCTACAGCTGGTGGGTTAGCAAGCGAGTGTTTGGTCTTATTTAAAATCTCATTTTGATGATGTTTGATCATGCCTGATTCCTCCAGATTCATTAGTTTCGTTTGAATGTCCTGCAGCAGGTCAGGCTCATCAATGGGATAGATATGACCAAAGGTGCCGAAGTCCTTTGTTTGGGCTTGAGAACTCAAGGCTAAACCCGCTATCAAAGAAAACCTAATCAGCTTCATACTTGTTCAACCTTTCGCTTGCCTATACCAAAACAGCGGCCCCTAATATGGGTGGCCTTCACCAATCCGAACTCCTGATATCTAGAATCAAAAGAACGGGAATGATCACCGACCACGAACACATATCCTGCTGGAATATCTTTGGCATCAAGCGGAGAGAGTTTCAGGCCTTGAGTTGTTTCATGCAGCAAAGGACCTATCAAGTGGCTTCCTACATACATTTTCCCGTCTTTAAGCTTGATGACATCTCCGGGAAGGCCAACTATCTTTTTGGTATAATGAAGTCCGGAGAAATATTCTGCTTTATGGCCGTCGATACTGGCGTAGTCACCGTAACTTACCCGAAGAAAGTCTGCGCATATAAAGGCCCTATAGGGAGCGCTATCTGTGCGGTTAAAATGGATTTTGGTATGAGAGGCTACTACCCAAACAAGGCTGAAAGCCATCCCGCCCAAAACCAGCGATTTTATCCAGAAGGGATTTATCCATAGCTTTCTCATGCGGCCCTCCTTAAGGAAATAGTTTCGATGGCATCAGCTAAGTCAGCACCGCCATCGACTAGCTGTTGCACCGCTGCGAACTCTTCTGGCTTGGTTGAATACAAAATCAGAGAATATGGATCCAAGAGTAGCCGACCAATGGCATAGCCATGAGACCCATAGACCATGACTTCTGCGTATTGCCCCTGTTTGGTTTTAATGGAATTCAACATTTCTTCCATAGCCGGATCCATGGTGATTCGACTGGATTGCTTAAGCTGGCGAATCGATTCAGACTTTTGAGCCAACAGACACATCCAGTCTGAGTTCTCAAACGCTGCCTGCGCCGCAGGGGTAGCATAGAAATCGTTGACAGTTTGAGTACCCACTACCAAGGACCCGCGATACTTACGCAGACGACGAGCAGCGGTTTCGATGAACTCGCCAGACTGCTTACCCCTCAACATGTCCCAAGCCTCATCCAAGACAACATGGGTAGGCGTCTTGCGATCGCCTAGATATAACTTGTTGGTTATCTGCGCAATCACCATCTGCACTATCACCTCTTGCAGATCTTTCTTTTCCTTGAGCTCTTCAAGCTCCACCACGACCATGGCCGCGCTCAAATCAATATTGGCCGGACCGTTAAAATAGCGGGCATAAATACCATCCTTGGCATAAGGGCACAGCTTCTGCCCTAGATTCTTGGCAATCTGCGAATCTTGGCCAAGCAAGTGCTCTGCAATAGTCGTGATCGATGCATTGACGCCTTTTTGATGCCATGCTTCTTTAATGGCTTGCTCGATGTATGAGTTTTCAAGATCCCCAGTACCTTCACGGGGTGCAGCCATTAACGAGACAATAGGTTTAAGCATAGCAAGCGCATCATCAGCTTCTGCAGCATCCGCAGTAGGAATCGAGCTGAAAGGGTTGATGCAAATGTTCGAACGCGAGGTAAATTCGATATACTCGCCGCCTAGCAGTTTGGCAGTCTTTTCAAAAGATCGACCCACATCCAGAACGAAGACCTGGCCGCCTTGGCCTAAGTTGCTGGCCACAAGCTCTTGCATGAAAACCGATTTGCCTGAACCAGATTTACCAACAACGGCCACGTTGTAGTTTCCTTCTTGGTTGTCAAAAGGAATCCAGGTCATCACTTGACCTCGACGTCCCACAAGCAACATGCCTGGAGACAATGTTCCCTTCCATTCGCCTTGCAGGGGCAGTAAGTTGGCTGACTCTGTGCTCAATGTAGTTTTGAGTCTCTGAAAGGCATAAAGATCTTTTGATATGCCTTCGCCCCAGTTCATAGGGAGTGTCGATAAGAAGGCTGGTAGGTGAATATATCCATTGGCTTGCAACTGCCACTGCTTATTACGGTAAAGGTTATTCAACACCTGATCCGCATGAGCAAAACCCTCTTGGGTAGAGAATAGGCTGACCATAAAACTAGTCTGCACGAACCG
>CAWAEF010000001.1:0-14339 GCA_963780985.1 uncultured Alphaproteobacteria bacterium | reverse complement strand
ATCCTCCAACATGCTGCTACATTTAGAGACAATACTTTTTATTATCCTTATGCGAAAAAAGAAGAAGATCTTACTTTTAAGTTGGATCAAAACGCAAACAATGGCCAATTAGCAACGGTGGCCGAGGTCAGACCACCGTTGGTTAGCACAAGCCCTGACGATTCTATATCTCTATCCCAGGAAGGCTCTTCACTTACAATATCTCACCAGGGCGAGAAAAATTAATTCAAATGCTAGGGGGTGCACACGCTAACTCTGCTCAGGCAGATTTCTCGAGCCCAGAGGTTGGAACATTGTGCAGGAAGAAGTTGTGACTTTCACATTTTAGGTGGCAGTCCTTACGACTATAATACAAAGCAAACGCATTTACGAAATGGTGTGCATCCAAACTAATGAGCGTGTATCTGAGGCAGGTTAATGGCAAAGCATCTCTGTTGTGTGAATACGTATACAGATATGTAACGGATTTAACTTTTAGGAACAAACATCCACAGGATTCATTTACAATTTTATACAGACAGCAGGTAACGCTTCCCAGAAAACTGTGTCATCATTTTTCCACCAATTCAGGCGCATGTGTTCAGGCGCTGCGCCCAGATGATCAGTAAAGATAACAGTGTTGATTTAGAGTGGATAGGCTCTACAAGAAATAGACAACCTAGCTGATGGTTTCAAATTTCTCTGCTTGCCTACAAAATTTTCGATCTAGCAGATGTGGACTAATTATTTTGAGCTATATTAGGTTAGCTATGTTTAAAGTTTAAAATTTTTGACAGTAGCAATTGCATTATCAAGCATGGTTGCAACCACACATGCATCCGATCTTGCCATAGAGCCTCATAAAATTTTGAAAGAGAACACCTCATCAAAATTGAGGCTCTGGCAGGTTACGCCCTTCCGCAGTGATGTCGTAATTTGCAAACATGATTCGATACGTTTTCTCTACCCCTTCAGGGCTTACGAATGAAAATTAAAAGCGCACAAAGCCCCAGCTTGCCTCCCCTGCGAAAGCAGGGGTCCAGCGCAAAATGCGTCGCGGGGAGCGACTCTGTACTTTCTTCCTAGCTGCTACGCAGCACATTTTAAGGGCTGGGCCCCTGCTTTCGCAGGGGAGGCAAGCTGGGAGCTACGTTTCTCTCGCACATACTTAGTTTTCATGAGTAGGTCCTGTCTACCCCTTGACAGCGCCTTCCCGTTCTTTATTATATGAGGCAACAATAATAAGGGGATAGCACATGCTCTGCAGGAAATTACTCTCGGTTACATTCATTGGATTGATCGCTTGTGCAGCTCTTGCCAGCGAAACTGATCCACAACAGGAAGAACTCTGGGCCAGGTATCAACTCGCTTTGTCCCAACACGACCAGGGTGCTGCTCCCAGGATCCCACCTGTCGATCCCAAAACAACATTACCGCCCGGGTATGACCCAGCCAGCGATCCTAATAACTCCCAACAGTGGATTGATCTTCTCATCGCAGATGCCCTTGCCGATGATGGGTTGCCAACACCTGTCACTGCTGACGAGGCGAAAGCAGCCTTACGCTTGGGCGCAAACCCAGACTTGGCGTGGTTCATGTATGTTTACGGTGACACGGTTAGAGTCATATATGAGTGTCAGGATCTGCACAAAGTCTTCAGTATCAATTACACCAACCTTCGCAATACCCTGCTTGATAGCCCTCCATCGCCAACCCAGGACGGTGTCACATTTAGCCAACTGAATACGTTGCCTTTGGTGTATCCGCCCTTTTTTGATAAGTATACGCAGTTCACCAGCATCACATTTTTGAACATGACCCATCAGATGCCGTTCTCTTCGAAGGCATTGCGATTGATGGCGGCACATCCCTTTTTTAGTTCCGTGAAAATGCTATTCATGCAGCAGAGTACTGTAGTAGGTATCCCTGAAGAAGTCCGTGTGTTCAGTCATCTGAATCTTTCGGTATTGTTCATCAACAACATGAAGTTGAAATTTATTGCACCAGGTCTCTCCGCGCTGACGCACCTGTGGTGGCTAGATATTTCAGGAAATCAATTGACCGAGTTAGATCCAAATATCGGTCTTATGAAAAATCTAGCCGTGCTTACACTGGGTAAAGTAGACAATGTGGCAGGACCGGTGGGAAATTGTCTAACCAGTTTACCCGAAAGCATCACCCAGCTTGAGAATTTATCGACCCTGGAGATAGCAGGAAATCCATTTCCCAAGTTTCCCATTCAATTGAAACAAGGCATCTTCCCGCAACTGCAGACCTTAGACATAAGTGGTTGTGGGTTAACGCAGCTGCCCGCGGAAATAGGTGTTCTCCAATCTTTAGCAACCCTTACAGCCTCATACAATGCCCTAAAGAGCCTACCTAAAGAGTTGCGGCTATTGACGCGTCTTGCTTTTTTAGACCTGAGCCATAACAAGGATTATTTTGATAATGACATCGATGTCCTATGCCAGATTACAAGTCTATGTCAGCTCAACCTCAACTATTCCAACGTGAGGCTTTTGCCCGCTGAGATTTCTAACTTGAAAGCTCTTTGGTGGCTGAATGTTGCTGAGAATGCTTTAGAATTTGTGCCTTATTCAATTGGCGAACTAACAGCCCTTAAGTTCCTCGGCCTAAGTCAGAAGTACCCTTCTGGACCGCTCAAGGCACTGCCTCAATCAGTCGTGAGTCTGACAGCTCTGTGCGAGCTAGACATCCGAAACTGCCCCATCGCAACCCTGCCGGCTGCCCTTAACAGGACAACACTTCAGATTCTTGGTTTCAATGGCCAGTTTGTTGGAGGTAGTTGGTTGGGAAGCTGTGTTGCGCAATAGCATAGGGTAAATCAGCCCGGATCAGTGGGGCCGCAAAAGAGTTTTACGACATAAATAACAGCGAGAGGTGTTCTATCCATGCCTGCAGTAAAACAATACAAGCTTCTGATCATTGGGCTTCTCGCATTATGTTTAGCACCACCCGTTCTCGCGAGCGGCGATTCTGGAGCTTTGGAGTCAGACCATACCGTCTATTCCGGTCCGGCGAGCATTATTAAATACAACCATATCGGAGATATCGACACCTCCGGCTTTCGCCCCACAGATCTGGTGCTTGTAGATTATCTAAGGATATTTGATTATGACTATGTGAGTGGTCATATAATTGAGGAGCCAGAGGCGGAGGTGTTGCCCCCGATCCGGAAATTCTTCGCGCAGCTGAATGAAAAAGGCATCAAATATTTAATCTTGCATAGACATGGTGAACCTTATGTTTCGATGGAGTTTAAGAAAAAAGACATCCCACTTTGCCTGCTCGCTGATGATGAAGCGGAGGATGGCAACGAAAATTTTCTCAAAGGGACTTGTGACGTTAGCGGCCGACTGGGAGACTTTGCAGAAATTCTGTCCTTACTTAAAGGCGCCGCAGAAGATCATTTCCATCTGAAATTTTCCCAAATACAGCTCATTCACGCACCCTACCCGGATGCTTTTCGGGAATTAATAGGACGACCTTTCGATTTTCCACTATGCGTTTACTTTAAACAGCTCCGGGAGAATTTATGGCTTCGACTTACCGCTTTTAATCTCGCCGGAGAAGAACATTTAAAATGGCTTGTAGAGGGAGATGTAAGAGCCATAGCTCAGCGACTAGGTGATAATCCTGGGCTATTGGTTGATACTGTGTACCGACCATTTCCGGATGAGGATGGTGTCTCCATGCAAGATGCCTTAAAAGACCTAGGGAAGGAAAGGGCGCTCGCTCCTTGCTTTCGGTCCAGAAAGACAGACCAAGCACCCATTTTCTAATTTCATTGCTCAATTGAGTTCAACTGAAGACGAAATAGAAAATTACGAAGAAAAGTACCAAGGTGATTGGATGCTCGTTCAATTGCTTAATGAGCTATGGCCTTTGTATAATGAAGGTAATAGATCTTTATGGCCACAGATGGCGCAAGCTTGTGAATCGCTTGTTACCAGCGAAACTTGCCCCGATGAGGCTATCGCGATTGTCCGATTCTTATTGCGACGAGCCGAGCAAAATAGGTTGCAACCTGTTTTGGAGGCTGGCTCAGCTGAAGCCGTAATTAACACATCATTTACGTCTGCTATCGAATCGGTGAAGCCTGAGCTACAAGCGTTTCTGTTGGAGCATCTCCTTCTCTGCAAGGAAATGCAATCTGAAGAGTTGTTTCAAGTGGCTGAATTTCTAAGCCAGCAAACAGACGAGAAGCAGGAGCTCGTTCTTTTGGGTTTACGGGAATTTCATGAGCGCGGGCAAAGTTTCGACCAATTGAGCAGCGCGACGGCTAGTGGCTGTATGCAATATCTGCGTTTAATTTGTGGGGATAACTGCCGTGCAGATAATTTGTCAGATGCTTTAGCTATAAACCACGGAATTGTAAATTCATTATCTGCTGACGGACATAGAGACAGTCCTATTGCTCTGGTGGAAGAGCTACTTCACTTGAATCCAGTTCAAATGGAGCAAGTTGAATTCTGGCTGCATGATTTAAAGCAATGTAAGGAAATTTATGATATTTCAATATGTCGAACACTACAGTTTCTAAACGAGTCTTTAATGGTGTTTAGGACCTGCAAGGATTTACATGAAATTCATGCCCTGCGTGATGTTGTTAGGGTAGTTTTCGACACCCTTAACAAACCTCAGGTCCGGCATGTATCCATCGCTCATTTTGAACAAATCCTGGTGGCTTTAGGAAAGCTCAATTGGGAAGAAAAAAATCAACTGGAAGCAATATTGAGGATGTACAACCGACGGTCCGACGATAATGATTCTTTTCAAATGTCCGACCTAACAATCCTGATAGATGATTCGCGAAGCCTGACGCCTCAGCAGTGGGAGAGAGTATGGGAGTGTTTGGAAAAGGGTCCTCCAACCATAAGAACTTTAGATGGAAGATACGAATGGCATTTTAACTTATCTTTCATTCTGCGTGTCTTAAGTGATGCTAAGCGGCGCTAGAGTGCTTTACAGGGTTGCTATCTTCACTTCCCTTCTACAAATCGGCGAAAAGGGGGCTTTTGCTAGCCCTGCCATTTTTGCGGAGTGGTTGCCCTCAATCCATTTCTTCCAATAGCGCGTAAATTCGATGTAAATGACCAATACATATTTTTCGCAGCTTTCTCGTCCAATATCGCGAAATAATTAAGAGAATCATAATCTTGGGTATAACTAGCTATCAGCTCAGCTCTATGGGTTTTAACAATTATTTGAGCCCATCTTCTCAAATGATCCAATGATGGCTTGTTATAATCGAATTTGACAAAGTGATGTTGGTGCTCTCCCTCACAAGGAATAAGACTGATCTCTTCTTTCTCTAGTAGATGCCTCAGGTTTGTAGTAATGAGCCGCTCAGCATTGACGATGGTCTCCTCTTGCAGGTCTAGTTTTTCTGCGTTCTTTTTGGACATAACATAGGTTTGTTCCAGCTGCTTCTCTAGGGCCGCCCTATCAGGAAAGCGAGATGCGTCCGGTTTTACTTTCGCCTGCATGTAGGGTGTTCCCTCTAGCGCTATGAAAAGAGCGGCGGAAATACCGCTGTTTTGTTGCGTTTGTGCATCCCAACTAACTAAACCCCTCAAAAATCCAGCTAGCTTTTGATTCCTAGCCCGCGTGGCGATATCAAAATAGTTGTAAAATAACGCCGCCATGTCTGAATCGTCGGATGGATTGAATGGCCATTTTTTCAGCAATTCCCAGCACTTGCGAAGGGTGTCTTCCGTTCTTGGTGCCAACTTTAGGAGTGCAGCCGTATAGTTAGGCCAAAAATCCGTATCGCGGAGCGCTATATTGCTCGTAGCTAACTCATCATACATCTGCAAGCATCTGGAATCATATCTATCGTTTAACAAAAGGGCCAAGCGAAGTTTGGCATACATGTTCTCGGGGTTTTCGACTAAGAGTGGAACCAGCACCCCCTTCTGATTTACAGGATCTTCTGTAAAAGTCGACATAAGCGTATCTACAGCAGCGATTTCCCCTTTTACGGCAAAGTCATGAACGCGGAAAAAGAATTCGTCTCTCTCCGCATCAGTGACAGAGGTCTTTTTGCTGAAGGCCGTCCATAAAGTTGTGTATTCTGGCGAGGAGTCATGGTAGCAGATTGGACGCGTTGCATTGCTGGCCGTGCTGCAAAAAGCCATTCCTATGATCGATAATATAACAGATATTCTTGTAAACATTTTCTAAACTCCAAATCCAGCTTGAGGTGAGCGCTCACCTATCTTGATAGCTTTATATAATGCAAGTTTGTTTTCTGTCAAGAAATCAGTCGCCTAGTGAACAGTCACACAAGCATCATATTGACTTCTAGGCCAAAATTGTGGATATTAGTTGCGACATATAAGGTTTCTCCAATGACTATGATTCCCACTCACTTAATCCCCGCCGTAGAAGGTTTCGCAGCCAGCGCTGGGTTGATTATCGCTATCGGTGCTCAGAATGCGTTTGTCCTCAAACAGGGAATTCGCAAAAACCATGTATTTGTGACCGTCCTCATCTGTGCGATTCTGGATACGGTTCTGATCGGTTTGGGAGTAGGGGGTTTTGGACAGATTCTTGCCTCCAATGCGGTTCTGCTGAGCATAGCCCTTTGGGGTGGTGTTGCATTCCTGCTTTATTATGGATTCCGTTCTTTCCGCGCCGTTTTTCATTCAGAATCCCTAAAGATCCAGGGAGGAGGCGGGCCTCTGCCCAATTTGCAGCAGTCCATAGTGACCATGCTGGCTCTGACCCTTTTAAATCCTCATGTCTATCTGGATACGGTCGTTCTACTGGGCAGCATCAGCGCCCAATACGAAAGCCACGAGCGCCTGTACTTTGCCATCGGCGCAGTCTTAGCGTCAATTATCTGGTTCTTTTCCTTAGGCTACGGCGCCCGTTTCTTAGGCCCCCTGTTCCAAAAACCCATGTCCTGGAAAATCCTGGACTTTCTCATCGGCTGCATCATGTGGCTGATTGCGCTGAGCCTGGTGTATGGGGTGCAGTGACGTTACGGTGGGTTAGTGGGCTTGTTTCGGTGCGGGTGTAAAGGTCATATCAAGCTTGAGCTGATCAAACATAACCTCTGGCCTGATTTCACCTTTTTTAGTACGGGTTAACTTCACAAGGCCGTAGTTTTCCATGGTTTTAAGGGTTCGAGACAAATTACTCAATTGCCGGCCAGAAATCTTGGCCAACTCAGTCATCGACTGAGGCTTATCTTGAGCTATCAATTCTAGTAACAACTTGTTGGGCGTTGAAAGAACCTGCGCAAGTGATTCCAGGGAGGTAAACCAGATCTTAGGGTCATTTGGCGGCCGTTTATACTCACCGCGAATGCTAGCTGATACCATATTGCGCATAACATCCCAAGGGGCGATGCCAACGCGGAGAATGTGAACGTGTTTCATGTTATTTATTCCTTGCTAAAAGCTGCTCTACATCATTGCAAAAATCTGCCCACAAGTGATCAGCGTCTATATAATTATATGCAACTATTTTACTGCCCTTGTGCATGTGGTCATGGACCTTAATATAAGAACGATTAGGTATAGCGTGCGCATTGTCATACCCTAATACACGCTCACCCTGAGGATTGTGAAGGGTTAGCGAGTATTTAAGGCCAAATGGCTTACCTGCATCCCCCTCTATTCTTTTAGCCTCAATTTTGATCCAATAGTCATTTCCGACCACAAAAAAGGATCCGTCCCATTCAAGTAACGTATCCAGGGTATAATCTGCTTCCCTACCCATACTATCATCCTATCATACTTATCACCTGATGATAAGTGTTTTTTCTAGTTAAAACGCTGGGCGAATATAGCCTGGTTCAGGGCATAAATCTATGATTACTTGTAGTTGATCGAACATGACCTCTGGCCTGAGTTCACCATTTTTCAACTTTTTGAGTTTAAGAAGTCTAAAATTTTCTATGGTCTGCAGTTCCTTAGAAAGATCTTCCGGCTGCCAGTCAATGAGCGTTGGTGGTTAGCTCAGACATTGAGTGGGGTTTGGATTGGGCGATCACCTCCAGTAGCAATTGATTTCGAGTTGATAGAACTCTCGCCAGCGATTCCTCTGAGGAAAACCAAATTTTTGGTTCGTAGGCTGCGGGAATGCATTCACCCCGAGCTATAGCCATCATTCTATCACGCGTAGTATCTATAGAAGCAATGCCAATGCGCAGTATTCTAGCCTGTTTCATATTATTCTCCTCCCTACACAATCCCATCGATCTTTGCCGCCAGTATAAAATCGCTCTCCGTCAGTCCCTGGATCTTGTGGGTCCAGATTTCCACGCCGCATTTGCCCCATGAGACCGTCAGGTCAGGATGATGCCCCTCCGCCTCAGCGATGCCTCCGACTTTGTTCGCAAAGGTCATGGCTTGGATAAAATTTGGGAATTTATAGCTCGCTTCCAGGTGGCCTTTATCGTTAAGTGACCATGCAGGGCTCAATTGTTTCAGAAGTTTTTCAGCCTCATCTTGAGCCATTGGGGGCACTCCCCCTTCACAGGGTATACAGCGTTTATCAGCTAGTGACATGGGATTATCCTCTTATTGTTGGTCAGAATTGTTAAAACTCACAAAAAAAAGCCGCGGGCTGATGTTCGATACTGGAACAAGAGGCCGCGGCTTAAATCTGTTGGTCGAATTACTTGACGGAGATCAGTTCCACATCAAACAACAATGTCGCACCGCCTGGGATATCTGCACCCGCGCCACGTGAACCATAACCCAGCTCGGAAGGGATGATCAACTTGCGCTTGCCGCCTGGCTTCATGGTGGCAACGCCTTCGTCCCAGCCCTTGATTACTTGACCCACACCAATGGTGAAGGTGAATGGCTGGCCGCGATCCCGGGAGCTGTCAAACTTTTTGCCGTTTTCCAAAGTGCCCGTATAATGCACAGTAACCTTCTGGCCGGCTTTAGGGTATTCGCCGTTTCCGACCTTTTCGTCAACGTATTTAAGACCGGACGCAGTCGTCACCGGCTTTTCATCTGCTGCTTGTGTTGCTTCTATATTAGACATAAGTAATGTACTCCCAATTGCTAGAATGTATGAAACTTTACGCATTGCTTGCCTTTCTGTGTTGTTTGATAAGTTGTTGATGCACATATGGGGATACGAATGCTGAAACATCCCCACCCAGCTTGGATATCTCCTTGATAAATCGCGAAGATATAAACTGTGACTTGTCAGAAGCCATCAAGAAGACGGTTTCCAGCTTAGGCGCCAGCCGTGCATTCATGACAGCCATCTTGAATTCGTATTCAAAGTCAGATACCGCCCGCAGGCCACGGATTAACATGCTGGCATTCATTTCCACCGCATAATTAACCAACAGACCGCCAAAGTCAGTAACCTCAATTTCCGTTGTTACTTGGGATTTATCAACGGTGCTCAAGACAGTTTTAACCATCTCCAGCCGTTGATCCAAGGAAAACAAATTCTCCTTATCCGTATGCTTTGCCACACCAACCACCAGGTGATCCACCAAATGGGACGCCCTCAAGATGAGGTCCACATGGCCATTTGTGATGGGGTCAAAAGTTCCCGCGTATATGCCGATACGTTTACTCATCCGTGGTTTCTACTCCTGAAATTTCCTCACCGTCGACTAATTCAGCATCGCCCTCGATGACCAGAGGCTCTTCAACGAGAGCCACTTCAGCTACACCCTCGATGATCTGAGATTCTTCAGCGAAAGCATCTTCAGCGCCGTCCTCATCCCCATCAGGTTCTTCAATGCGAGCAACCGATACAACCGTCTCATCACCCGATACACGGAACAAAGTCACACCCTGGGTCCGTCTACCTGCAACCCGAATGCCATTTACGGGGCATCTAATCAGCTGACCCGCATCGGTAACCAACATGATCTGATCGGTTTCCCCCACGGGGAAGGTGCCGACAACGGTACCATTCTTGGCGGTAAGTTCCATATTGGCCAAACCTTGACCACCGCGACCCGTGCGTCGGTATTCGTAAGCGGAGCTACGCTTACCAAAGCCCTTGGACGTCACTGACAGCAGGAATTGCTCTTGAGCCGCAAGCTCTTGGAACCGCTCATCCGACAATGTCAGATTGGTTTCTACTTCTGCTTCATAATCTTCGTTACCGTTCTCACGGCGGAGTTTATTGGCCTGCTTCAGGTAAGCGTCGCGCTCTTCAATAGACACCTGAACAAAGTCTAAGATGGTCATGGAGATAACCTCATCACCCTTAGCCAGCTTGATGCCGCGCACACCTGTTGAGGTGCGGCTTTGGAACTGGCGCACTTCCTCGACGGAGAATCGAATACACTTGCCCAGGCGTGTTGCCAAGACAATGTCATTTTCGTCCGCACAGGTCTTGACCGAGATCAAGCGATCGCCTTCATCCAGCTTCATGGCAATCTTACCGTTGGCCTTGATGTTGGTGAAATCTGAAAGCGCATTTCTACGCACGCCACCCGTTGCTGTGACAAACATAACGTACATGTTGGCCCATGAGGCCTCATCTTTTGGCAATGGCATAACCGTCGAGATAGTCTCTCCTGGTCCCAGAGGCAGCAAATTCACCATGGCTTTTCCCCGTGATGTCGGCGTGCCCAATGGCAGACGATAGACCTTCATCTGGTATGCTTTACCAGCCGTCGAGAAGAACAGAATCGGTGTATGGGTATCGGCCACAAACACGTCCTGTACGAAATCTTCGTCCCGTGTCGACATACCCGATCGGCCCCTGCCTCCACGCTTTTGCGAGCGATAGGTTGTTAGCGGAACCCGCTTCAGGTAACCGCCATGGCTGACGGTAATGACCATCTCTTCCACTTGGATCAAGTCTTCAATGTCCGTGGTAATTTCCGTTTCAACGATCTCGCTCAAACGAGGGGTCGCAAATTTCTCTTTGATCTCCAGCAGCTCTTCTCTCATGATCTCCATGAGTCTTTGGCGATTGCCGAGAATATCCAGCAGCTCTTTAATTTGATCAACAACTTCACCCAGATCTTGACCAATTTTGTCGCGTTCAAGACCGGTTAAGCGATGCAGTCTCAAGTCAAGAATGGCTCGGGCTTGGGTATCGGTCAGCTGATAAGTGCCGGCTGTCAGATCCACGCTGGGCTCCGCCAGTTTCAGGAATGGTCCTACATCCCCGATCGACCATGCGCGTTCTAGCATTTTCTCGCGAGCTGTTACCGGGTCCTTCGCGTGGCGAATCAGCATGATCATTTCATCGATGTTAGCCACCGCCACTGCAAGACCCACCAAAATGTGAGCCCGCTCGCGCGCCTTTCGCAGGTCAAAGCGAGAGCGTCTCGTGATGACTTCTCTGCGGAATTCTATGAAGGCTTCGATGATCTGCAGCAAGTTCATGGTCATAGGCTGTCCATGATGGAGCGCTAATATGTTAGCGCCGAAACTTGATTGCAGAGGTGTGTGTTTGTAAAGCTGGTTCTGGACAATGTCCGCTTGGGCATCACGCTTGAGCTCGATGACCACACGCACGCCATGACGGTTCGATTCATCTCTCAGGCCTGAAATGCCTTCGATAATCTTTTCGTGTACGCATTCGGCGATGCGCTCAACCATGCGTGCCTTGTTCACCTGATAGGGAATGCTGGTCACAATAATTGCCTGGCGGTCTTTACCGGTTTCTTCGATTTCCGTATGTCCACGCATAATAACGGAGCCACGACCCGTGCGATAAGCACTAAGCAGGCCAGAACGACCGATAATCTGTGCGCCCGTAGGGAAGTCGGGTCCCAAGATGTATTGGAACAAGTCCTCTAACTGGATATCCGGATTGTCAATATAAGCACAGCAAGCATCAATAACTTCGCCCAGGTTATGGGGAGGAATATTGGTCGCCATACCCACGGCAATACCGCCGGCACCATTGACCAGTACGTTGGGAAAGCGAGCCGGCAGAACTTTTGGCTCAAGTGTCGTGTTATCATAGTTGGGCTGAAAATCGACCGTATCCCGATGGATATCTTCCAGCAAATAATGAGCTGCGCGCTTCAGTCTGGATTCCGTATAACGAGCCGCTGCAGGTGGGTCACCATCCATAGAACCAAAGTTACCATGGCCATCCACCAAGGGAAGGCGCAAGGAGAAAGGTTGTGCCAAACGAACCAACGCCTCATAGATAGGTGCGTCACCATGGGGGTGAAACTTACCCATAACCTCACCGACGATAGCCGCTGACTTACGGAAGGGTTTGTTATAATCAAACCCAGCTTCTTTCATGGCATAGAGAATACGTCTGTGCACCGGTTTTAATCCATCCGCACATCGGGCAGCGCGCGACTGACGATTACGCTCATGGCATAATCTAGGTAGGAATGCTGCATCTCGTCTTCAATCGTGACGATTTTAATGTCCTGATCCAGGTTTGCGGATGATGATTCAGTCACAGTAGTTGCTCCTCAGCCTCTTTAATTGAATGTAAACATTCATCTTATTTTCTTAAAAACTCACCAAATATTGCCAGGGGTCGGTAACTTGTCCCAGCTTGTCATCCCCGCGAAGGCGGGGATCCAGCGCAACATGCGTCGCATAGCGACTCTGTACTTTCTTTACAGAGCTTCTTCGCACCGCATTATCAGAGCTGTATCCCCGCCTTCGCGGGGATGACAAGCTGGGGGTTTGTGCCATTCCTATCCACCATAATGGGGAGTTGTTACATTAAAACGGACTTCGTCATCAAACTCATTGCTAGCCGGAGCTGCATGAGCATGGGATTGAGATGAAGAACCACCAGGAATATCAAAACTAGGCTCTTGAGAGAAATTACCCGCGGCTGGTGCTGCGCTCATGCCTGGTGCCTGATAGGGAGCTTGTCCTTGTCCTTCGCCGCGACCACCGTCAAGCATAACCATTTCACCGCGGAATTTGGAGAGCACAACCTCGGTTGAATACTTTTCAATGCCTGCGTTATCAATCCACTTGCGGGTTTGCAGTTGGCCTTCGAGATAGACGGTTCTTCCCTTTTTCAGGTACTGCTCGCACACTTCAGCCAGGCGCTCATTGAATACCACCACGCGATGCCACTCAGTTTTTTCCTTCATCTCATTGGTGGCTTTATCTTTCCAGCGCTCGCTCGTCGCTACGGAAAAACTGGCGAATTTGCTGCCATCTTGGCCATAACGAATCTCAGGGTCTTTGCCCAAGTTACCGATGATTTGCACTTTGTTCAAGCTGCCTGCCATTTTGATATCCTCTCATTATAAACTTCCATCCATACACTTATAAGACAATCGGTGCGAGGATGGAAGAGAATTATTAAAAACTGATACCCACTCACCATAATGGTGTATAGGATGACTAGCTGGGAGATGTTACCACCCTAAGCCATATTTGGTGAGTGGTTAGAAAGCTGATACTATTCGGCTTTCTCCTCAGCCGCGCTCTCTTTCCTTATTACTTCAGCTCGTCTTGGAAGGATAACTAGTTGATATATACCTCTCTGAGCCCATTGAATCGCCTCCCCAAGATTCATGGGAAATGCCTCGCCTGCGACCATGAGGGGAACAGTGTCTCCCCCATTAACCAGGGCTCTCAGCTGTTCTAATTCTGATGCAGCTTCCTTATAGGTACTCCGCAGAGCCAAATATTCATTTGCCTGCTTCACTCCATTGGCTGTTAGCTTCCGAAAGTGAAGCCTCTAATGATTGGATGCGCTTGTCCTTATCGATAAGTTCCAAACGTACCTTTTCGGGCAGTGTTAGCTGCTCGCCGCCTGAAACCTGTCTTTTTTCCTTTTCGAGCTTTTCCAAGGAAGCTCTCATTTCTGCCATGCGCCGGTCTTTGCACGTTCCATTGGCCCGAGCTAAGTTCAAATCGCCCTGCAAGCTCACGATGCGGTCCTCTAAAGTCTTAGTTTTTAACTTCGCTGCGCAAGTCCCTGATCATCTGATCTTTCTCCTTTTGGTGATCTTCATGAATCCCCAAGGTATAGATCAGTTTCAGATTTCGTTGTTCGAGCTCCAGTTTGTCCCTCTCTGAAGAAGCTTTTTCGCTTTTAATCGTTTTATAGGAATTAAGGGAGCTTACCTGCGTGGTCAATTCATTGATTAGGCCTATCCTTCGAGAAGCCTGAGAGTCAAAACTATCCCTTTGTGATGTTATAGTCTTAACATTCTCCTGGAGCCATTGGACGTTCCCATTGAGGGCCAGAATCTTACCCGCTTGTGCACGCTCTGTAGCCTTAACTGCACAAAGCTGCCCTTTAAGTCGAGCAACTTCTTCCTTTAGTTTATTGTCCTGTTGATGAGCCTGCGTCTTGCGTAACAGCACTCCTTCATGCTTACGTACCTTACCTTTTTTCTTGTCCGCACAGCAACTTGAAGTGAAATAATTCCAGGCCCAACCAGG